>JBNKDG010000004.1:0-316142 GCA_050288165.1 Thiohalomonadaceae bacterium
ACCGTGACACACGCAAGCTCTCCGGCGGTCAGCGCCAGCGCCTGCTACTGGCCATTGCCCTGATCAACGACCCCGAAGTGGTGTTCCTCGATGAACCGACCACCGGTCTCGACCCGCAGGCGCGGCGCAACCTGTGGGAACTGGTGCGTAACATCAAGGCACGCGGCAAAACCGTGCTGCTCACTACCCACTATATGGAAGAGGCCTACGAGCTGTGCGACGAGATCATCATCATGGATCGCGGCAGCATCATTGCCCAGGGCTCGCCTGACGCCTTGCTCGCCGCCCATTTCAGCGACGTGGTGCTGCAACTGCCGAAAACCGATTTCACCGAGGCTGCCACGGCTTTGCCGCTGACGGTGCTCGACTGCGGCGATAGCGTCGAGGTGCTGACCAGCGCGGTCAACGACACGGTGCGTAGTCTGCTCGACGCCGGGGTCTCCCTTGACCGACTGCGTATCCGAGCCCGTACCCTCGACGACCTGTTCCTGCAACTCACCGGCAAGGAGATCCGCCCATGAAGCTGCAACGTCTGCTGGCGGTGTTCCTCGCCCGTAACAAGGAGTTTCTGCGCGACCGCGCGGCGATGGGTTGGAACCTGATCTTCCCGGTGATGATCGTCGCCGGTTTCGCCTTCGCCTTTTCCGGCGAGCCGTCGCCGATGTACAAGGTGGGGCTCTACGGCGGCAATCCCGGCGGCGGTTTCTATGCCACTGATTACGTGCAGTTCATTGAAATGCCAGAGCTCAAACCGGCGATAACCAAGGTGGAGCGCCACCAGATCGACCTGCTGCTCGACAGCGGCGGTAAGCGCTACTGGATCAACGACAGCTCGCCCCGTGGCTACATGCTGGAGCAGGTGCTGCACGGTACGCCGCAGGCCGACTTCGCCAAGCAGGTGGTGAGCGGTCGCGAGATCCGTTACGTCGACTGGCTGATCCCGGGCCTTATCGGTATGAACATTATGTTTAGCGCCCTCTACGGCGTCGGTTACGTGATCGTCCGTTACCGCAAGAACGGCGTGCTCAAGCGGCTCAAGGCGACGCCACTGTCGGCCATCGAATTTCTGACCGCCCAGGTCTTCTCCCGCCTGTGGTTGATCCTGGCGGTGGCGATGGTGGTCTTCTTCGGCACCAACCTGTTCGTCGATTTCGCCATGTACGGCTCCTACCTGACCCTGTTCCTGGTCTTCGCCGCCGGGGCCTTCTGCATGATCAGCATGGGTCTGGTGATCGCCGCACGCATCGCCAGCGAGGAGTTCGCCGAGGGGATGCTGAATATGATCAGCTGGCCGATGATGTTCCTCTCCGGGGTCTGGTTCTCGCTGGAGGGGACCAATCCGATGGTGCAGCAGTTTGCCAAGATATTTCCCCTGACCCATATGATCGACGCCGCCCGTGCGGTGATGTTCGACGGTGCGACCCTTGCCGGGGTGATGCCGGAGTTACTGGTACTGGCGGTGATGAGCGCAGTCTTTTTAACGATTGGGGCTCTGTTATTCCGCTGGGAATAACCTAGCGTCTTCTGCAGTTTTAATAGCCACAACTTTTATGATAGTTTTTGCCAATCGCATCGGGCGGATTCCCGGGGCGCGGTGATGCCGTGATATGCGGCGCAGCAGGGAGGAAATGGAATAGAACGCAATGCTACCGGGGGACCGTTTGCGGCGCATGCAGAGGATTTTGCGGTTTGGTATGGCCGATCCCGTATGGGGTCGTTCCGTGACGCTCCGATGTATCGTTCTCCTTCTGCTGCTTTGTTCGGCCTCTTTCTTCAGTGCGCCACTCAAGGCCCAGCCACCCTCCATCGAAACCCTGTTACAGCGCAGCTACTTAGACGACTATCTCAGCAATGTCGTCTACGGCTATCGCATCATCACCGAGACCGAGAAATACGGCGCCCGCTACCGCGGTAACCACCTGCGTTGCAGTAATTGCCATCTCGACGCCGGGCGCAGGCCCGATGCCATCCCCCTCAATATCGCCGGCATGTATCCCAAGTGGCGCAGCAAGAACGGTCAGCGCAACGGCATCGGCCTGCGCATCCGCGAGTGCTTCGTCTACAGCCTCGACGGCATCATGCCGCCTGAGGACGCGCCTGAGGTGCTGGCTATCGCCGCCTACATCAATTACCTATCCGCTGGCCAGGTGATCGGCGAGGCGCCAGCAGGGCGCGGTATGCCGGTTCTGCCCGATACCGGCTTTGACCCCAACCCGGCCAACGGCAAGGCGGTTTATGCGGAGCGCTGTGCCTCCTGCCATGGTGAGAATGGGGAAGGGGTGTCGGTGATGCCACCGCTCTGGGGCATGCACGCCTACAACAGCGCCGCGGGTATGGCCGATGTAAATCGGGCCGCCGGATTTATCTGGGCCAATATGCCATTGGGACAGGAGCGCACGCTCAACTATCAGGAGGCCAAGGATGTCGCGGCCTATATCAATATGCAGATCCGCCCCGGCGACCCACGCAATGGCAAGCTGCTCAAGCTGTTTGAACTGGTCTCGGAGTGGATTCATTGAACGGCGTCCGGGCGCTCTATCGCGGCCTGGCCGCAGAGAGCCTGCCGTGGCGTTATGCCGCCATGAGTCGCGAGGCGCTCGGTGTCGAACTACTCGGCGCCCTGGCCGGGGCAATGCTGGTGATCCCTCAGGGGATCACCTTTGCCTACCTGGCGGGTCTGCCGCCGGAATACGGTATCTACACATCGGTCTTCGTCACCCTGTTTGCCAGCCTATTCGGCACCAGCTCCATGCTCGGTGGGCCGAACACTGCGGTGGCGATCCTCATCGGCGTGGCGGTGGCGCCCTATGCAGGGCGCGGTAGTCCGCTCTACATCGACTACGTGTTGCTACTCAGCTTGATGGTCGGTCTGATCCAGCTGCTGATCTGGCTGCTGCGGGGCGGCAAGTATTTCCAGTATCTCAGTCCCGCCGCGGTAACGGGTATTACCGTCGGTGTCGGGATGATCCTGATCTTCTCCTCCCTCGACGGGATGCTGGGGCTCTCCCGTTTTACCACCGCCTTCTTTTTTCAGAAGTTCTACGTGCTCGCCAACGACTGGCACCAGCTGGTGAATCCATACAGTTTGGCGATTGGCCTGGTGACGGTAACAAGCGGCCTGATCGCCCGGCGCTTTACCGCCCGCTATTCGATTCTGATCGCCATTCTTTCCGGCTATCTGGCTGGGTTGCTGCTGATGGGGATCTACAGCCAGGTCGCCACCGAGATCGAACTGCTGGGCAACGTCGCGGTACAGCTATTGCCGCTTACCTATCCAAAGCTCGATCTGGAATACCTGCTGGTCGGCGCTGCTATGCTGCCCAACGCTGTGGCGATCGCCCTGATCGGTCTGGCGCAATCGATGGTGATCGTTAAGCATCTGCGCACGACTACCGATCAGCCGATCAATATCGACAAGGAGGTTTACGCCCAGGGGATGTCGAATCTGCTGGCGCCGTTCTTCTCCAGCTTCGCCGGTTCCGGCAGTTTCAACCGCACCGCGATCAATCAGGCCATCGGTGTCAGGACGCCACTGGCCGGAATTCTCTCTGCCTTTATCGTGATGTTGCTGATGATCACTTTGGGGCCACTGCTGAGTCACCTGCCGATGGCGGTAATCTCCGGCACACTGATGCTGGTGGGTATCGGTATGATCAAGTTGCCAGAGATCATTCGCCTGATGCCATGGAAAGGGGAACTGGCGGTGTTTGCACTGACCCTGTTCACCATTCTTTTTCTTGGTCTGCAGGCAGGACTGGCAGTGGCGTTGATCTTTTCCATCGTGATGTTTCTGGTGGCGGCATCGAAACTGAAGATAGAACTGGGGCCGATCGAAGGCGCTTTCCGTATTCGTGTCGAAGGGCATCTGTTCTATGCCTCCATCGATCAACTGAGTGAACCTTTGAAAGCACACCGTGAGGAAAATGTGGTGCTGGATCTGAGCATGGTCAGTTACCTCGACCTTTCCGCTACAGAGGCGATCGTGCGTGAGCTGCGCCACCGCAATACGGTAAAGACCAGCCTGCGTATCGTACTTAAATCGAAAAAGCTGCTGGAGCATCTGGAGCCGGCATTACAGGATATGCCGGTGGTCTTTATTCATGATCGGCGCGGCCAGGGCGATGAGCGGCGCAACTAAATCCAGGGGATAATTACGCTGCATGCCATCAACGCATGGCGTATGCTGATGCTCCACACTCATGAGGCATGGCGAAATGGAAGGTATCAGCGATATCAGGATCAGCGGGATAGACCAGGCGCGTCCACCGTTGATTCGTAAGGAGCCCTATATCAATCTTTACTTCAGGTTGAATCACAAGGCACCCGCCAGGTGGTGCGAGGATTTTAACGGCTTGTTGGCGCGTAGCAGTTATCCGGTCAAAATCGATCCGTCCGAGGGACTTTTCGTCGAAACCTGGGTGCGCGAGCCGGAGGAGATCGTGACGCTATTGTCGACACTCAAAAAGGCCGTCAGCAAGGCCAGCGGCATCTACATCGCCAGGGTCGAGGCCGCGGCATTGGCAGCACAAGGCGTCACGCCAGAGAGTGAAGGTGAACAGGGGCGGCTGAACCGGATCATCGCAGGGCTGGATTTTAGTGATTGAAAACAACGCGGTGATTTGCAGCAAGAGATAGTGATCAGGCGAGTATGAGCTCGTAGCAATATGTCAGCGATGAGTGACCAAGGGAGCGGTAACATGGAATATGAACTGGAACTGGAACTGGAACCTCAGCATGAAGAGGAACGTCCCCCCGAGATCAGTGAGCAACACTATTTTCAGGGGATCACTGTCGGTCACCGCAATACCGAATACTATTTACGCCATTTCGATCGCTTCAATAACAACGGCCCCGGTATCACCTGGCACTGGCCCGCTTTCTTTTTCACCTTCCTCTGGTTTCTGTACCGCAAAATGTGGGGCTGGGCACTGCTCTATTTCCTGTTGCCACTTCCGTTTGGCGTGGTGATGCGGGCACTGCTCGTCGATTCCGAAAAAGCGCAGATGATCGGTGGCGGGATCTATCTGCTGATTGCTTTTCTGATCTTTCCGCTGTTTGCTAATACGCTCTACTACGGCCACATCAACAAGCGGATTGCGAAGGTAAAACGTGTTGTCGCGGAAAAGGAGCTACGGGCGCAGATGCTTCGCGCCGATGGTGGCACTAGTGGTGCTATCGTGGTGACGCTGTGTTTACTGGTCCTTGGGGGTACCGCTTTCGTTCTGAAATCGTACGCCCTGCCCGAATATTACGCCTATAAATCCCGCGCCATGGTTGAACAGGTAATTGCTACTGCCGTCAGTTATCAGCGTCAGGTTGAGTCCTATGCCGAGCGTTGGCAGCGGTGGCCTCGAAGTCTCAATGAGCTGGGCAAGTTGCCGCGCAATGAGAATCTATTCATCGATCGCGTACTGCTCAAGAACGGTACGCTCTATTTTCGTTTTACTTCAGAGCCACCGCTTATGGGCAAGTCATTGATGCTGATCCCCGAGGTGACCGAAGGCGGATATGTGATGTGGACATGTCGTGGTCTGGATATCGCCAATCGCTATCTTCCCCAAGGCTGTCATTCGGGTAGTTAAGGCGCTATGTATTGGCAATTGGCGGCAACAAGTCTAAATTGTTAAAGTGTGACGGTATTAACACTTTGGTGAGGTTGGGCGATGAGATTAGCCTTGACGCTATTTCTACTGCTGCCACTGGTCGCTGTTGCCAGTGAGGCGGATGTAGTCAACGTAGCTATCGAGGCCCGTGGCGCACGTTTGTATAAACTGGATGTCACTGTCGCGCACAAGGACGAGGGTTGGGATCACTACGTCGATATGTGGGAGATTGTCGCACCGGACGGTGCGGTGCTGGGAAAACGCACTATCTTTAATCCGCATGAGGGGGAGGCTTCGTTTACCTCCAGTCTGGTCGGGATCAAGATCCCGACAGGTATTAAAGAGGTGACGATTCGGGCACATGATCTGATACATGAGTACAAAGGCAAGACAATGACCGTCGCTGTTCCGCCATAAAGGTGCGATGGGGTAAGGAGTGGTAATGAGCGAGCAAGAACAGCCAGATCTTCTGGATGATGAACTGGATCTGAAAGAGGTCGGTGCAGAGCTGGATGAGTTGCTGACGGAAATCGGCGGCGATGATGAGCCTTTGATGGATGACGTTCATGCTGACGATGATCTGGACGATGGTTTTGAGGAACTGGTGTCGCTACCCGAACTGGACGATGAACTGGATCTTGCTGCGGATGATGAACCATTAGCGGATGAACCGACCGCTGAAGTTGTAGCCGAAACCCCCGCCACAGCGGAACCAGCCGCCGAGCTGATGGAGACTGAAATGAGCAGCGATCCACTTGCTGAGGTAGCGGCCATTGCGGCCGAGCGTAACGCCGAAGTAGAGAAGCGTCAGTCTGTTCTGGAGGGCAGGACGGCGCAGCTGGCACTGGCCGGTGTGGCGGTTGTGGGGATGTTTGTCGCGCTATTCGCCACCTGGCAGGCAGTTACCGCCTCGTCGAAGCTGGACGAAATGAGTGGGCAAATCGCCCAGTTGCAAAAGCGTCAACCCACTTCCATTCAGGCATCGGATACCGGGGATGGTGCAGCGCTACGTGGTGAGCTGGACAAGTTGGGCGCACAGATGACGGAAATGGCGGCGACGCTGGACGGCTCATTGGTCGAACTGCGCGACAGGAACGATGCGGCGTTGGCGTCTCTCAGCGCGCGTCTGGACAAGCTGGAGAAAACGGCGGCGACTGTTCCACCGCCTGCACCGAAAGAACCGTTAGCCGAAAAAGCGCCGGCAACGGAGACGACAAAACCCGCCAGTGGCGCCTGGTCAGTTAACCTGATCTCCCTGAGTAATGAGCAGATGGCCGACGATGAACTGGCGCGTCTGCGTAACCTGGGGATTCGCGCGGAAAAGCAGCGGGTCGAGCAGGACGGCAGGGTCTGGTTCCGTCTGCGGGTACCCGGTTTCACCAGTCATGACGGGGCCAAGGCCTATATCGAAACGGTAGAAGGAAAAGCCGGAGTGGATAACGCCTGGGTCGGTAAAGATTAAAAGCTATCTCGCACTGGGTTAATCCCAGTTAATCGTGCAGTCCAGATGTCGCCATACCCGGTGCATGCCGTTCAGGCCTTCGTCGAGCATGATCTCCAGTGGAATCCCCTTTAATATCCGATTACGGTTTTTCAGCCAGAAACCCGGCATGTTGTAGTTGAGGGCAAAAACCAGGTGCAATGCTTCCTGGATGCCCAGTACATGACGTGCGTGTTCCAGCAGGTCGTCATCGTCGGGGAAGGGTTCGCCGTTTCTGTAGCGGCTGAGGTGGCGGGGTTTGAGTTTGTCCGGTGAGCCAAGCAACTTGAGTTGCTCCTCTGGCGCCAGGTGCCACTCTTCGAGAATCTCCATGGTGAGTAGCGCCAGACGGGCGCGCTCCGTCTCATTGAGTGTGGTGGTCACGGCGATAACCTTTGTGCAATTTACCTTTCGTTCCTTCGGATATGGGGACGGAAAGCAGTGATTAAAGGCGGCACGATGCAGGAATTGAACGACGAAAAAGAGTACGACGACTTTTTGCGGGGGCATCTTGCTGCGGCGATCTGGTTCTCCGCACCAGAGTGTAATGTTTGCCACGTGCTGCTACCGAAGGTGGCCGAGATGCTGCAACAGGAGTTCCCTCAGGTGGCACTGGCACGGGTCGATTGCGCCGCTGCGACCGGGCTGGCGGCGGTAAATGGCGTGCTGAGCATACCGACGCTGTTGCTCTGCTTCGACGGTCATGAGGCGCAGCGCTTTGTGCGCAACTTCGGTATTGGCCAGGTGCGTGAAGCCCTTTCGCGGCCCTATCGTCTGATGTTTGAATAAAGCGCTTGACAGCAAACCGCCGTCGGCGAAATGATAGCCCCATGATGATCTCAACTTGCACACCAGTGAATATGCTCAAGCGTGTCGCGTTCTGGCGACATGTTGTCGGTGTGCGTGCCACCGGAGATCATCGAAAAGCCTGATTTTTTAGCTTAAAACGAGTTCACCAGAAGAGGCCGCAGACCGAATAAGTCTGCGGCCTTTTTGTTTTTTTACTACACGAGTGGAGAAGGGAGATGTCAGTACCGGCTGCCTATCTGGGCATTGTCCTGATTTGGGCCACAACGCCTCTGGCGATCAAGTGGAGCGGTGAAAACGGTAGTTTTCTGCTGGGGGTGGCGCTGCGCATGACCATCGGCTATCTCGCCTGCCTGGTATTGCTGCTGCTGGCTCGAGTCGAGTTTCCATGGCATCCCGAGGCTCGCCGCTCTTATCTGATTGCCGGGATGGGGATGTTCTCTTCTATGCTCGGTGTCTACTGGGGCGCACAGTACATCCCTTCAGGACTGGTATCGGTGATCTATGGTCTGTCGCCGATCCTGATCGGTCTGTTCGCCTTCTACTGGCTGGAGGAGCGCAACATCACCGTGGGTAAGGTGTTCGGTATCCTGCAGGCCTTGGGCGGACTGGCCATTATTTTTCTGCCGCACGATCAGATTGAGGCGATAGCACCGCAGGGAATTATCGCGGTGTTCTTCTCCGTGACGGTCCATTCGCTCAGCGCGGTGTGGGTGAAGCGGCTCGGCATTCACCTGCACCCGTTGGCGGTCAATGCCGGTTCACTGAGCGTGGCGGTGCCGCTGTTTCTGCTGCTGTGGTTTGTGTTTGATGGCAGCATGCCGCAGCAACTGAGCGAGCGTAGCCTGTGGGCGATCCTCTACCTGGCGCTGTTGGGCACAGTGGTCGGTTTCAACCTCTATTTCTATGTGTTGAAACGAGTCTCGGCGGCGGCAGTGGGTCTGGTCACCCTGATCACACCGGTGCTGGCCTTGCTGATCGGGCAGGGATTGAATGGTGAGCGTATCGAACCGCAGGTGTGGCTGGGGACCGCGGCGATCCTCTCCGGGCTGGTGATCTACCAGCTCGGTGGGAGGATTGTGCGGTTGCTGAGGGTTGCTGTCCGCTGATCAAAACTTGAGGCCGTCGAGCCAGCTACCGACGGCCTCCACAAGCGCCTCATTGTGGCCACCAAAGTAGTGATCGGCCCCTTCAATGATCCTTTGTGCCGACTGGGGATTCCCCGCTTTTTTGATCATTGCTGCGCGCTCCGGCACCATTTGCAACACCGCCGGGTATTCGTTGCTGCCGTAGATATCGAGCAGCGGTACCTTCATCTTTGCCAACGGGAAGGGTTTGCGCATCGGCTGCTTGTAGTCGGTGGCGCCCATGCCGATCCCGACATAGGCGTCGATGGCGCTGTCACCGACCCTGTCGATCCAGGTCATCGCCATGTGCGCACCGCAGCTGTGGGCGATGAGGACGATCCGCTCTACGCCCTGATCCAGCAGGTAACTTATGGCTGCTTCAAGACGGGGATAGGCCTCGGGAAAGATGGTGACGTAGTCGTAATATTTCGCTTCCTTGTCCAGCACCGGCATCTGTAGCGCCAAGGTATCCCAGCCACGCTCGGCAAGTCCCACCCTCAGGGGCTGCACCACATTCTCGTGATTCGGGTGGAGGCCACGGCCGTGCAGAATGATCGCTGCACCCTTTTTCTCTTCCGCTTCGCTCAGCATGTGTACGGCGAGGAAATTGTGTCCGGCGGCGTTGAGCATAAGCGGTTCGCCATCGAAGATAGCATCGACGATCTGGTCATGGATTCGCTGTTCCCGTGTTAGATCGGAGGCGCTGGCCTGGCTCGGGAGAAGTAGATAGCCGATTAGCAGTAGCGGTACGAGGTGTCGTTCCATTCCAGGTTCTCTTTGTTGTCATATTGCTGTAGTGATAGGGCATTCTTATTGAAGCCTGGAAGTGTTGTAAAGAGGGATGGTGATCGGGGTCATATTGTCGGAAAAACTGCAGATTCGTACCGGCACGGTGGATGCGATGGCTGACGAATCTCGCTATTATGCCGGTACCGGGCACTGAACCAACGTCCCTGAACCATTGAGAAGAGGATGCAACATGAAAAAATACGTCATTGGCGCCGCATTGCTTGCGGCTCTGTCTACTACTGCGGTAGCCGACAGTCTCGATATCGACCTGCGCGACAAGGCCTTTCGTGGCAGCTATACCGCAAATATTTCCGGCAAGAGTGGCCTCAGCGCCGAGGTTGGTGTGCTGACTAATGAGGACAAAAAGCAGCTGGATGACACTATGTACTTCGCTGGCTTGCTGGTTAGCGGTGAGAACTGGAGCAAGTCCGGCACCTTCAATATCAGTCTGGGTGGCAAGACTTTTTACACCTCAAAGAACAGTGTCGATCTGGGCGGTCTCGCTTTCGGTGGTGATATCCGCTTCTCTCCGGTGCATCGGCTGGGCATCGGTGGCTCCTTCTACTATGCGCCGGAGATCACCTCCTTCATGGATTGCAAGAAATACACCGAGACCAATGTCAGGGTCGATTATCAGGTGTTGCCGCAGGCCTTCGTCTATGCCAACTATCGCAAGATTGAGGTGGACTATGACACAGGTTCTGTCTCGGATACCAACGTCGAGTTGGACAAAGGCCTGAGCATCGGTATGAAACTGCTGTTCTGATTTGGGATAGCCATAAATGAAAAAACCGGTAGCCGTTGTTGCGGCTACCGGTTTTTTTACGCCGCGGTAACGGCGCCTGTCAGGCGGACAATGCCGCCTCAAGCTCGGCGAAATTCTTGGCCTTGCCGGTCAGTTCAATGGTGATGCCGAGCTGACGACCAATCTGGGTGGTGGAGAAGAGCCCACGGATCACCTGATTCTTGTCGGCATCCAGATCGACCACCATGGCGTGTTGACGGCCTACCTTCTTCATGGTTTCGATGATATCGCCCACCCGGGCGTTTTCCACATCCACCATGTACATGACTTCGAGTTTATCGGATGAGGTCATGATATCGCGCACTTCAATATCAGAGCGCTTACCGCCGACCTCCTGCAGATACTTCACCGGACGATTGCCCATCAGGTCATTGGCTGTCAGAACCCCCAGCACGCTGTTGGCCTGATCGGTCACCAGCAGCAGGCGAACCCCGCTGGCAATCATGCGCTGCTCCGCCTCATCAAGGGAGGCAAACGGGGTCATGGTGATTGCGGAGACTTTGTCGAAGTCGGTCATGACATCGATGGCAGGACTGTCTGCGGTTACCTTTTCCGGCAGGCGCTGCGGGGGGCAGGCGTAGGTACTGCCAGGTAACAGGGTATGGTTCGGAAGTGCTGAGTAGGGCATGCGTTGTTCCTCCATCGTTGTTTTGTGCGCCGGATCAGCGGCGCCTGATTTAAGAAATAATGCATACCCGAGTCATTTGCAATGGCTTTATCGCTGAATATTTTTGCCGTGCCATTAGGCGGCTCAATGTGAGCAAATAATTATAAAGTGAATCTATGAGAGCCATCCGGCGCTGGGGCGGTGTATAACGAACAAGGGGGCCGAAGCCCCCCTGTTGTATCGACTGTTGTCAGCAAACTTAGTTGTTGACGAAGTCTTTCAGTTTCTTCAGCGGGCGAACCTTTACCACGGTGCTGGCAGGCTTGGCCTTGAATACGGTCTCTTCGCCGGTGAAGGGGTTGATACCTTTACGGGCTTTGCGAGCCGGTTTTTTCACGGTGGTGATTTTCAGCAGGCCCGGCAGGTTGAATACGCCAGCGCCACGCTTGCAGATGTGACCGCTGACGATGTTTTCCAGCTCGGCGAATACCGCGGCAACATCTTTACGGGCAACCTGGGTGTTCTCAGCAATAGCGGCAAACAGAGCAGATTTGCTCATTGCTTCCTTAACCGGGCCGGATTTTTTCACGGCAGCGGCTTTCTTCGGTGCTGCTTTCTTGGCGACAGCCTTTTTCGCAGCAGGTTTTTTCTTGGCAGTAGCTTTTTTCTTCGCAACCATCTGGTTCTCTCCTCGAGTGGACGTTAGGCGTTGGTAATAATCAGCTAACCGCGCAGATTTTCTATCGCGGTAAAAAAAAAAACAAGTGACCAATGGTTAAATGTGCGCTTTTCTTCGCAGAAAAAGCGCTTTTTTTAGTGTTGCCAGAAGCGGTCGAGCGAAACAGGCTGTTTTTTGAGTCGTTCAGGCTGATCGAACTCCCGAGCGATACGTAAAACCGAGCTGTAGTGATAGGATGGTGTCTGTGAAAACAGCCTGTTTTGAGGTGCAGAACGCGTGATTGGAGAACTGACGATCGCAACCCGTGGCAAGGGCCTATATGAAGTAACCGATGAAGTTGCCCGGCTGGTGGCCGGCAGTGGTATTGATGAGGGTTTATGTACGGTGTTTGTCCAGCATACCTCTGCCAGCCTCTGCATACAGGAGAATGCCGATCCATCGGCTCGACGTGATCTGGAGCGCTGGCTGGATCGGCTGGTCGGGGAGAACGATCCACTGTTTACCCATACCCAGGAAGGGCCGGACGATATGCCCTCGCATATCAAAAATGCCCTGACCGCGACTTCGATCGGAATTCCCGTAGTGCGCGGACGGCTCGGTCTGGGTACCTGGCAGGGGATCTATCTGTGGGAACATCGTGCCATGACACAACAACGTCGCCTGCTGGTTCATCTGGCCGGATAGCGGAGATAAGAGATGTATGAGGTGATCGGCCAGGCGGCCGTGCTGATTGTGTTGGGCGTGCTCTGGCGGATGACGACGCCACAGGGACTCGATGCGGATACCCTGCGCAACAGTCTGACCACACTGGTTTACGTATTGCTGTTACCGGCACTGGTGCTGCTGGTGCTGTGGCGTGCGGAGTTATCGGTGGATGCGGTGAAGGTTGCTGTGTTGGCCGCGCTGGGTGTCGGTGTCGGTATGGGGGCGGCATGGCTATGGTTTCGTCTGCAACATCCGGCGCCCGCGGCACTGGGTGCGTTATTGCTTGCCGCCGCGTTTCCCAATGCCACCTATCTCGGCCTGCCGGTACTGGAAGCTTCCCTTGGCCCATGGGCGCGGGCGATCGCCATTCAATATGATCTCTTCGCCTGTACGCCTCTGTTGCTCAGTGTCGGGATCATGCTGGCACAGCACTACGGGGGAAGTGGTAACGGCGTCCATCCACTGCGTAACCTGATGCGGGTACCGCCACTATGGGCCGCGATATTTGGTGTCACACTCAATCTGTTGCAGGTGCCATTGCCGACTATCCCGGCGAAGGTGATGGAGATGCTGGCCTCCGGCGTGGTGCCGCTGATGTTGTTCTCTCTGGGATTGGGACTGCGTTGGGGTGGTGGCTGGAAGCAGCGTATATCGTTGGTCACGCCGGTGGTGGTGATTCAGTTGTTGCTGACGCCACTGGTCGTGTGGGGGGCCAGCAGCGCTCTGGATCTGCAGGGCCCGGTGCGTACCGCCGTGGTGCTGGAGGCAGCGATGCCGAGCATGGTGCTGGGTATCGTGCTTTGTGATCGTTACCGGCTCGATAGCTCGCTATATGCGATGATCGTTACCGTGAGTACGGCATTCAGCATTGTGACATTACCGCTATGGTTCTCGCTGGCGTCCACGTGATGTATGGGTGAATAGTGAGGATTTCTGGTCTATCGTTGGCAGAAATGAAAAGCCATCCTGAACCGGCAGCGATGTTCCTGTTTGTGGAGTATGCAGTTATCGTTTTCCGGTGGTAGGATGGTAGGTACAGGCGGAAAGATGGAGACGACATTGAGAGGAACAGGAAAAATTTTGCTTCTGCTAACCGTGTTTTATGCGGGTAGCGCCATGTCTGAAACCCTTTACGTTAACGATTATCTTCGGGTGGGTATTCGTGCCAGCCCGAACTCCTCTGATATCCCTGTTGCAGTAGTGACCACCGGTGATGCCCTGGAAGTGCTCGAAGAGCAGGATGGCTATATTCGGGTGCGTGCTGAAAGCGGGGTTGAGGGTTGGGTAAGCCGATCCTATGTTAGCAATGAAATGCCGGCTCGCCTGCTGCTGGACAAGGCACAAAAAGAATCAGCACGCCTGCGCGAAGAGGCGAAAACACTGCAAAACCAGCTTGCGGAAAAGACGCAATACGCCGCTGAGGTGGACAAAAAGGTTGCCGAGCTGCTGGATGAAAACAGCACACTGCACCAACAGGTCAGCCAGTATTACAGTGCCAATGCGCGCAGCAAAAAGAGCTATACCTGGCTTTACCAGTTCCTGGGGATCGCCGCGCTGTTTGCGCTGGGGATCTATCTGGGTGTGCGCTGGGAACGCCGTCGCGTCGCCGAACGTCTGGGCGGCCTGGAACTTTAAAACCCGGTCTTGCCTTATTTAGGCGCGAAGCGACTGGCAGCGTAGCCGCCGCCCGAGGAGATCATCCCGCGATAGAGTTCCGCCAGGTTTTCCACCACCGAATTTTTTACCGAATCTCGAGCTAGCAGAGTCTCTGACCACTTCTTCACTTTAGGTAGTTTCTCTAACAGTCCCATCGGTTGCCACTGTTCCAGCATCGCCAGGCGCATGAAGATTGGTGCGAATGCCGCATCCACCAGAGCAAACTCCTCGCCGTTGAACAGTGGTCCTTTTACCTGTTGCTCCAACTGTGCCAGTTTGGTGTGCAGTTCCTGTTCCGCGTTCTCGCTCGCTTCCTTTTCCTGGCACATCAGCATGTTGAACTGGGCCATGATCACCGTGGAGGCAAATTCGATCCAGGCGCGGTTCTTTGCCTTAAGCAGCGGATCGGCGGGATGCAGTGAAGGCGGATTGACCTCGTCCAGGTACTCCATGATCACCGCAGATTCGAACAACACCTCATCGCCGACCTTCAGTACCGGCACCTTGCCCAGTGGCGAGATCTGTTTGAACCAGTCAGGCGGGTTTTTCAGATCGATATAGGTAATGTCGAAGTCGATATTCTTCTCTTTCAGCACGATCACCGAGCGTTGGACGAAGGGGCAGAGTTTGAAGCTGATCAGTTCCGGTTTCATGGGTTCTCCTTGAGGTCGTATCACTGCAGGTGATGTCTCAGCAGACAAAATTCAACCCGGTGGCCAGGTAAAGTGGCGACCGGCCAACAGGTGCAGATGAATGTGGTAGACGGTTTGTCCCGCATCGCGGTTGCAGTTCATCGCCAGGCGGTAACCGTTCTCGGCAAAACCCAGCTCCTTGGCCAGACGTGATGCGGTGAGCATCAGTTTGCCAATGAGTTGCTGATTCTTAGCGCTGAACTCGTTGGCGGTAGCGACGTGCTGCTTCGGGATAACAAGGATGTGAGTTGGTGCCACCGGATTGATATCACGGAAGGCCAGCACCTCGTCATCCTGGTAAACGATATCGGCGTTTAGTTCACCAGCAACAATCTTGCAGAAAATACAGTCCAATGCGCTTACCTAAATATTGAAAAAACCAGTCTCAGAATTAGCGAGCGCAGGTGAGACAAGGCAAAAATGGACGAGGAAGCGGAGTTGACATGTAGTCAATGAGCATTGCTCGTCCATTTTTAACGCCGTATCGCCAAGCACAGCCATTCTGAGGCGGTTTTTGTTAATGGCGGAAGTGACGCATGCCCGTGAATACCATCGCCATCCCATGCTCGTCCGCCGCCGCAATCACCTCTTCATCACGCATCGAGCCACCCGGCTGGATCACCGCGGCGATACCCGCTTCAGCGGCGTTATCGATGCCGTCGCGGAAGGGGAAGAAGGCGTCGGAGGCCATCACCGAACCCTGCACGGTAAGCCCGGCATGCTCCGCCTTGATTGCGGCGATGCGTGCCGAGTTGACCCGGCTCATCTGTCCGGCGCCGACGCCGATGGTCATGTGTTCTTTGCTGTAGACGATGGCGTTGGATTTGACGTATTTGGCCACGCGCCAGGCGAACAGCAGGTCTTCCATTTCGGTCGGGGTTGGTTGGCGCTTGCTGACCACCTTGATCTCATTGTGCAGTGCCAGGTCGGCATCCTGTACCAGCAGGCCATTGGTGACTTTTTTGAAGTCGAGTCGCCAGCCGGGCTCGGTCGGCCACTCACCACATTCGAGCAGGCGGACGTTCTTCTTCTCCGCCACCACTTCGATCGCTTCCTGGGAGACCTTGGGGGCGATAATGACTTCGACGAACTGGCGTTCGACGATGGTTCGCGCAGTATGACCATCCAGCTCCTGGTTGAAGGCGATGATGCCGCCGAAGGCCGACTCCGGGTCGGTGCTGTAGGCGCGGTCATAGGCGGTGACCAGATCCGGGCCGATGGCGACGCCGCAGGGATTGGCGTGTTTGACGATGACGCAGGCGGGGCCTTCGTTGAATTGCTTAACGCACTCCAGCGCCGCGTCGGTGTCGGCGATGTTGTTGTAAGAGAGCTCCTTGCCCTGCAACTGGCGCGCGGTAGCGACGCTGGCCTCGCTGAGGTTGTCGCCGATATAGAACGCCGCCTGCTGGTGCGGGTTCTCGCCGTAGCGCATCAACTGGGCCTTCTGGTACTGGAAGTTGATGGTGCGGGGGAAACCCTCCGGCTTGCCGTTGTCGACGATGGTGCCGAAATAGTTGGCGATGGCGCCGTCGTAGGCAGCAGTGTGTTCGAATGCTTTCACAGCAAGGGAGAAACGGGTTGCGTCGCTGACCGCGCCGCTGTTTTGCTTCATCTCTTTCAGGACCACGGCATAGTCAGTCGGGTCGGTGACGATGGTGACATAGGCGTGGTTTTTGGCCGAGGAGCGCACCATCGCAGGGCCGCCGATGTCGATGTTCTCAATGGCGTCTTCCAGAGTGCAGCCGGGCTTGGCCACGGTTTCACGGAATGGATAGAGATTGACGCAGACCAGATCGATATCGCCGATACCGTGCTCGCCCATCACCGCGTCATCGGTGCCGCGACGACCAAGGATGCCGCCATGGATCTTCGGATGCAGGGTTTTGACCCGACCATCCATCATCTCCGGGAAGCCGGTGTAGTCGGAAACCTCGATTACTGGTATACCTTTTTCCGCCAGTAGTTTCGCGGTGCCACCGGTGGAGAGCAGTTCCACACCCTGGGCCGACAGGGCCTGGGCGAATTCGACGATGCCGTTTTTGTCGGAGACGCTGATGAGTGCGCGTTGGATCTTGGTCATGTTTTGTCCTCGTGAGAAAAGCGAAACCACGAAGTTCACGAAGTGCGCGAAGGAAGATAATCAGTGTGAACGAGACACTACGAATTCATCTTCTTCGTGTTCTCTGTGTCCTTCGTGGTGAAAGTCAGTTTTCCAAACCGTATTGCTTGAGCTTCTTACGCAGGGTACCGCGGTTGATGCCGAGGATTTCGGCGGCGCGGGTCTGGTTACCGGCGGCGTATTCGATCACCTTTTCCAGCAGGGGTTTTTCCACTTCACCCAGCATCAGCTGGTAGAGGTTGCTCGGGTCATGACCGCCCAGATCGGCAAAATAGTTGTCCAGTGCTTTGCGCACGCAGCCGTTGAGTGGACGGGCCTTGGGTTCTTTCACGCAGCGATCTCCCTGTTTTCGATCTGTTCCGCAAAGAAGTGCTCGACCATGGCAAACTGTTTTTCCATGTCGTCAGTGCCATTTACGGCCTGGCGGAAAGTGCTACCGTGTCGCAGTCCTTTGCTATACCAGCAAATATGTTTGCGCGCCATCAGCACGCCGGTACGCTCGCCATAGAACGCATAAAGATTCTTCAGGTGGCCGAGCAGGATGTCGCGCACTGTCTCCAGCTCCAGTTCAGTGAGTAATTCGCCAGTTTCCAGGTAGTGGTTGATCTCGCGGAAGATCCACGGACGACCCTGGGCGGCACGGCCGATCATCAGGGCGTCGACGCCGGTGGCCTGCAGGACTTGTTTGGCTTTTTGTGGTGAATCGATGTCACCGTTGGCGATGACCGGAATGGTCAGGGCAGCCTTGATCTCGGCGATGGTCTCGTATTCGGCCTCGCCGCGGTAGAGATCGGCACGGGTGCGACCATGGACTGCCAGGGCCTGGATACCGGCGGATTCTGCAATGCGGCCAATGGCGACACCGTTACGGCTGCCTCTGTCCCAGCCGGTACGGATTTTCAGGGTGACCGGGACTTCCGCTACGGCCTTGACCACGGCATCGAGAATACGGCCTACCAGTGCCTCGTCACGCAGCAGGGCGGAGCCGGCCTGGACGTTACAGACTTTTTTCGCCGGGCAGCCCATGTTGATATCGATGATCTGGGCGCCATTATCGACATTGAAGCGGGCGGCGTCGGCCATCATCTGCGGGTCGGCACCCATGATCTGGACGGAACGGGGTTGATCTTCGCCGCTATGGTCGGCGCGTCGGCGGGTTTTTTCGCTGCCCCAGAGCAGGGAGTTGGAGGAGACCATCTCGGATACAGCCATTCCCGCACCCAGCGCACGGCAGAGCTGGCGAAAGGGGCGGTCCGTGATACCGGCCATGGGGGCCAGGATCAGGTTGTTATTGAGTTGATAGGGTCCAATGCGCATCTGCGTTGGCATAGGCTGTTTTCCAAGGGCCGGTAATCATACCGGCTTATCTCGCGGCCTTAAAGGGCCATTTGTCAGTAAAAATCGAATTTGAAGCCGACGGCGCTATCGCCTGGGTCGGACAGCTCCAGCATTAACGGCACTTCGACGTTGGGAGTGAAGCTCATACCGGCGAAATCGCCTGCCAGATACTCCTCCGGACGGAAAGTACGTTGGGCCACCACGTGTTGATCCAGGTCGGTCATGGTGATTTCGACAATCGGATAGGGCTGCGGATAGTCGGCGCGGTTTATTAGCGTCGCCGTCACCAACAGGCTGTGTTGATAGCGAGGATGCGACTGCATCATGTTATCGACCAACTCAATTTTGCTGGGGTCACGCTTGGGCGGCATGGGGCAGTTGGTCAGTTGGCACAGGGCATCGAGCCAGGGTCGCAGGGTCGGATTTTCCCGTAACGGGATACGGTGGTTGTAGCCATACTGGACCACCAGCGCGGCGACGAGCATCAAAATGCTGACGCCATAGAAAAGGGTGCGCATCGTCGCACGGACGGGGCGGGACTCCAGTTGCGGCGGTAGCGAGTAGTTGCCAGGGCGTGCCTTTTTCTCTTTCTTTTCCGCACCACGACCTTCTCCGTCAGAGCGCTCTCTTTTCTTCTCCTCTTTCCCACTCTCCGACTTGTTTTCTTCAGCGGGGGCCGCGCGCCTTTCACTGGGAGATGATTCGGCGCCGGTATCTGTTTCAGCGGTCTCAGCAGGAGTTGGGTTCGGTGTTGCCGGATCTTCAAACAGTTTAAACAGATCCTCGGTGAGCTCGTCTTCCATGGAGATAACAGGTTCTTCTGTTGGCGGGACAGGCTTGGCAGGTGCCGGCGCAGGGGGCTTTTCCGCGACTTTCTTTTCTACAGTCGGTTTAGGTTTACTGGCGGGTGATGGGGTGAGGTCAAACCATTCATCCGTTTCCGGCATGCTTGGGGTATTAGCTTGCTTTACCACTGGCGGGCTGGCCGGAGGCACTGGTTTGGCCTCGACTGCGGCAGGCTTTTTTGTTTCAGCTTTGGCTGGGGCGCTGGCAGGCGCTTTCGAGGCAGGTTGCGCGGCCTTTGGCTTCACCGGCTTATCTTCGGTGGCGGACGCGGCAGGTGCGGTGTAGAGGTTTTCCCTGGCGTTAAAGATGCTCTGGCAGCGGCTGCAACGAACCTTGCCTTGTGCGGCGCCTAGCTGTTCTGGCTTGACGTTAAATACGGTCTTGCATGATGGACATTGGGTAAGCATGAAATGTCTGCAACCTGTGTATTGCCGAGTGTGCCTGATTTCCTGACAGGGAGCCGAGAACGTTAGCCTATTTTTTAACCGGTTCCAAGTTGTTTTACGTCCTCTGTCAAGTTTGCGACGACCTTGCCGATAGTAAGACGGGTGGGATACGCCCGCGTGAATGTTAAATTGTTGGAATAGATTATTTTTACAAAAATAGTGTGGTATTTTTTTCTCTGACGGTGCCGTTACAGTGGTATGAGCGACTCGCAGTGCTTTGACGCCTTGCGCAGGCTATGTAAGGACTGGAATTACAAAAGCGGAGCAGTGGATGAAACGTAAATCACTCATAAAAAAATTCTACATATTGGCGGGGGTATTCACGCTTTTGGCGGCAGTATTGTTGCTGGTGCTGATACGAAGTGTTGATAAATTGAACGACAGCAATAGCTATATTGCCGAGACCAGTATTCCTGCATTGAATAGTGCCCATGAGCTGAAACTGGCCATCGTCCAGGTGCAGCAGTGGTTGACGGATATTAGTGCTACCCGTGGTCTGGACGGGCTTAACGACGGTTATGACGAGGCAGAAAAGCATGCCGGACAATTTCGTGCATTGATTTCCGCGCTGCAACGTCTCGATTCCGAGAATGTTGCTCTCTATCGCAGTATGAGCAAGGCTTTCGAAGATTATTATGCCGTTGGCAAGCGCATGGCACAGGCTTATGTGGCGCAGGGACCTGAGGGCGGCAACAAGATAATGGGGGAGTTTGACAAGGTTGCTTCGGCGCTGGCACAGCAAGTTGATCCTACTCTTGAGGCAATACGTGAAGATTCCGATCGGCTGTTAAAACAGCAGGTCAAAGAGATTTCCGGACTACGTAATGTGGTACTGATTTCACTGTTGGTGATGGCCGGACTGGCTGCGCTGACGTTCTACATTATGATTAATGCTATTCGCATGCTGCCGCATGTCGTCAATGAGTTGCAGCATATTGCGAACGGTGACCTCTCCGAACGTCCCTGCATCAAACATAACGGCGATGAGATCGGCGATCTCTGTACCGGTATGGAGAACATGAAAGGGCGTTTGCGCGATGTGATGTCGCTGATCTCTTCCACTTCCAGCCAACTGGCCGGCGCCGCAGAGCAGATGACGGCGGTCTCCGAACAGACGTTGCAGGCAATCAATCGGCAGCAGAGCGAGATCAACCAGGTCGCGACAGCGATGTCGGAGATGTCTGCCACGGCCCATGAGGTAGCAGAGAACGCCTCGCGTACTTCAGAGTCGGCCCGTGAGGCCGATGCTGAGGCCCAACAAGGACAGGGAGTGGTACGGCAATCCGTAAGCGGCATCAATAATCTGGCTCAAAACGTAAAGCAGGCGTCGGATGTCATTCTTCGACTGGATCAGGATAGCGAACAGATTGGTTCAATTCTCGACGTGATTCGCGGCATTGCAGAACAGACCAACTTGCTGGCATTGAACGCAGCGATTGAGGCGGCGCGAGCTGGTGAACAGGGCCGCGGGTTTGCGGTCGTCGCCGACGAAGTTCGGACGCTGGCGCAGCGTACTCAGAAATCGACCCAGGAGATCCAGGGGATGATCGAGCAACTGCAGAATGGCGCGAGAAACGCGGTGCAGGTGATGGAGCAGGGACGGCAGCGCACCGATGAGAGTGTCGAGCAGACCAATCGTGCCGGTTCCAGTCTGGATGTGATTACTACAGCGGTTTCCAGGATCACCGATATGAATCTGCAGATCGCCAGCGCAGCTCACGAACAGAGCATGGTTGCTGAGGAGATGACGCGCAATGTGACGCAAATCAACCAAATGGCCGATGAAACAGCCGAAGGTGCGCGGCAGAACGAGCAGACTTCACGGGATCTCTACAATCTGGCCAGTGAGCTGCAGGGGTTGGTACAGCAATTCCGGATGTAAATCGCAGGAAAGTGTGGAATGGGTATATCGAAGTCAATGAGATTTGACTGTTATACTGGGTCGACTTTCACAACCTGGGTGATCTCTGGATGAAATGGAGCAATTGGCTGTTCGCTATTCCCTTTATTCTGGCTTCTTTCAAGGTATCGGCGGGTTTGACCACGCCTGAAATCAGCGGTTTGCTGGATGTTCGTGCTATCAGTGCCGAGGAATTTAATGGCAATAAGAGTACCGACATACAGCTAACAAAGCTGGAGTTGCGTGTTGACGCTACCCTGCAGCAGCTAATATCCGCCCATATCGCCTTCCTCTATGAAGAGGATCGTACCGATTTCCAACTGGATGAAGGCTCGATCATTCTTGGACCCAGTGCGGGCAAGAGCTTTGTCTTTGGCAAAATGTATCTGCCCTTTGGGCGCTATGACAGCTTCATGGTGAGCGATCCACAAACCCTGGTGATGGGGGAAACCACCGAAACGGTCATGATGCTCGCAGCGGAAAATACGGCGGGCTACGGTTCGATCTATCTGTTTAACGGCGACTCTACCGAATCTTCGGTACTGGCGGCGGGAGATGATGACACGATTTCCGGTGGTTTTAATCTCGGTCGTCGTGAAGGGGAACGATATGACCTGGGTATGGGTTACATTACCAACATCGCGGATTCCAATACCCTGCAGGCTTTGGAAAATACTTCAACAACTGTCGGTGTGGTTAACAAAAGTGTTCCCGGGGCCAGCGTTCATCTCAAGATGAGTTCCGGTAAAACCACCTTCATCGCTGAACAGATTATGGCGCTGGAGAGTTTCGAGAACGGCGATCTCGACGGTCTCGTAACCAACCGCGAAAAACCGACGGCAACCAACTATGAACTCGGTTTTGTCAGGGAAGATGGTTCGGTACTGGCTTTTGGTTACCAGACCACTGAGGATGCCCAGTTTATCGGTCTGCCGAAGAGCGTTACGTCAGTGGTGATGCGTAAGGAAGTCATGCGTGGCGCCAGCATGGCGCTGGAGTATGCGCAAATCGAAGACTACGCAACTTCTGCGGGCGGTAGTGGCAGGACGGTCGATGTGATCAGTCTGCAGGTAGCTATGGAATTCTGAGTTATCGCTGTTGAATGAAAAAGGCCGTCACATGGTGACGGCCTTTTTTTTATTACGGGCGCTTTACCCCTTCCAGCCGCGTCCAGCCGTCGTGTATGACAGCGGGTTGCATGTCGAACCATTCCCTATAGGCAGTTGCAACGGCCTCGGCCTGTTCCGGCAAAATGCCGGAGAGCACGATGTTGCCGTTATCCATCACCAGCGCGGCGAGCTTCGGTGCCAGTTCAATCAGTGGTCCAGCCAGGATGTTGGCCAGCAGCAGCGGCACCGGTGATGACGGTGCCTCTTTAGGCAGGTAACAAGTAATGCGCTGAGTAATGCTATTACGGCGCGCATTTTCCATGGTGGCGATTAGCGCCTGTGGATCGTTGTCGACACCGATAACACTCTCTGCGCCGAGCAGTGCTGCGGCGATCGCCAGGATGCCGGAACCGCAGCCGTAATCGATCACCTTCAGGTTCGTCACGTCATGGGCATCCAACCACTCCAGGCAGAGGCGGGTGGTGGGGTGGGTGCCAGTACCGAATGCCAGTCCCGGATCAAGCAGGATGTTTACTGCGTCTTGTTCAGGCGGCTCGCTCCAGCTGGGTACGATCCAGAGCCGTGTGCCGAAGCGCATCGGTTTGAAATCATCCATCCAGGCCCGTTCCCAGACCTGATCTTCCAGAATCTCACTGCGATAGTCAGGCAGGTCGCCCTGCCACAGCCCTGTGAGTTGTTGCAGGATGGTTTCGGCATGAAAGCTTTCGTCGAAAAGGCCGACCACATTGGTCAGTTGCCATAACGGGGTCGTGCCAGGCGGCGGCTCATACAAGGGCTGGTCAGCGGCGTCCTGCATAGTGACTGCAGCAGCGCCACATTCGTTGAGCATTTCGGCCAGGTTTTCGGCGTCTTCCTTGGTGGAGTAGAAAGTCAGTTGCAGCCAGGGCATGGGGATTTCCGATCAGTTTTGCGGGGTGCAGTGTAGCGTATTTTGTCACGCGATGAGTGGTCAGGTCATCCGGGAGTGGTAGGCAGTGAAACAACAGTTTTGTGATCCAGGCCAGATTCAAGAGAGCCGGGAAACGCGACAATACGCCGCGATATGTCCTGGTTACTTGTGGCCTAGGTCCTGCCCAGACGTGTAGTTCTCTTCACCGGCAGTGTCGCCAGGTTATCTGTATAGACCAGTTCGACACCGAAGGTTGGTAACCGTTTATTCACAACACAAAAAGGAATGGAGTTATGAAACATTACGCAAAGGTTCTTGCCGCGCTAGCGGTGCTTGGTTTCGCCGGTACCGCCCAGGCGGAAAACAGCCTTAAGGCCGGTAGCATGGCGCTGAACGTCACCGCTTTTGATGGCACTTCTGACAATTCTATTTACAACGCCGCTCTTCAAGCGAGCGACCTCTATGTTGTTCAGGGTAAGTATTTTCTGCAGAAAGATCTGGCAATCCTGGCTGGCGTCGGTATCGGCATTAATGGTGGTGATGCGAAAGGTACCGACTTTGGTATTCGCGCGGGTGTACGCAAGTATTTGAAAACCGCTGACTTTGCCCCGTTTTTTGGCGGTGTCTTTGGCTACTCTTCCACTCACGATTCTGATGTGAAGATCATGAAAGTACTTGCGGAGTTTGGCGCAGAGTATTTCTTCAGCAAGCAGTTCAGTGTAGAAGGTGCGGCGCGCGCAGGGTACGTCTCATATGAAGCCCCCAATGCCCTCTTCGGCGGCGGTCCGGGTACATACAAAGGTACCTATGTAGGTACCGCCAGTGGCGGTTTCAGCGTTAACTACTACTTCTAAGTTTGAGTTGATGGCTGAACAAAAAACACCGGCCATTGGCCGGTGTTTTTTTATGTCTCTCATAATCCACTAGGCAGATTATTGCAGACCAAGCTTCTTTTCCAGATAGTGGATATTGGTACCACCGGCCTGGAAGGCGGCGTCATCGACCAGGCTGCGGTGCAGCGGGATATTGGTTTTGATGCCTTCAATGATGGTCTCGTCCAGAGCGGTACGCATCCTTGCCAGAGCAACCTCGCGGGTGGCGCCGTGGGCGATCAGTTTGCCGATCATCGAATCGTAGTAGGGCGGTACGGTGTAGCCGCCGTAGATGTGCGAGTCGACCCGAATACCGGGACCGCCCGGCATGTGGACTCGTTCGATCTTGCCCGGTGAGGGCATGAAGTTGTCCGGGTTTTCGGCGTTGATACGGCACTCGATGGCGTGGCCGGTGATCTTGATGTCGTCCTGGGTGAAGCTAAGCTTCTCGCCAGCTGCGATCAGGATCTGCTCACGCACGATATCGACCCCGGTGATCATCTCGGTGACCGGGTGTTCCACCTGCACACGGGTGTTCATTTCGATGAAATAGAACTCGCCGTTTTCGTAGAGAAACTCGAAGGTACCGGCACCGCGATAGCCAATCTCGACACAGGCCTCGGCGCAGCGGCGGCCGATCTGCTGGCGCATCTCTTCGGTGATACCCGGCGCAGGGGCCTCTTCGATCACCTTCTGGTGACGACGCTGCATTGAGCAGTCACGTTCGCCCAGATGGATGGCGTTGCCGTGGGTATCCGCCAGTACCTGAATTTCCACATGGCGCGGGTTTTCCAGATACTTTTCCATGTAGACCATGTCGTTGCCGAAGGCGGCACCGGCTTCGGTTTTAGTCAGGGTAATGGAATTGAGCAGGTTGGCCTCGGTGTGCACCACGCGCATGCCGCGTCCGCCGCCGCCGCCTGCTGCCTTGATGATTACCGGATAACCGATCTCTTTGGCGATACGCAGGTTGGTGTCCGCATCGTCACCCAGTGGGCCACCGGAACCGGGGACGGTCGGTACACCGGCCATCTTCATTGAGTCGATGGCGGAGACCTTGTCGCCCATCAGGCGGATGGTTTCGGGACGCGGGCCGATGAAGGTGAAGCCGCTTTCTTCAACGCGCTCGGCGAAGTCGGCGTTCTCCGACAGGAAACCGTAGCCGGGGTGGATGGCCATGGCATCGGTGACCTCTGCCGCGCTGATTAGCGCCGGGACGTTGAGGTAGCTCTCAAGTGAGGAGGCCGGACCGATGCAGACCGATTCGTCGGCCAGTCTTACGTGCTTGAGATCCCGATCCGCAGCGGAGTGTACCGCGACAGTCTTGATCCCCAGCTCACGGCAGGCGCGCAGGATACGCAGGGCGATCTCGCCCCGGTTGGCGATAACTATCTTGTCAAACATGGCAGTTTTGCTTTATCCAGGGTTGCATCATTCGATGATGAACAGCGGCTGACCGTATTCAACCGGCTGGCCGTTTTCGGCCAGAACGGCCTTGATTACGCCGGACTTGTCGGCCTCGATCTGGTTCATGATCTTCATCGCCTCGATGATGCACAGGGTATCCCCCGCGCTGACGCTCTGACCGACCTCAACGAATGACTTGGCGTTGGGTGACGGTGAACGATAGAAAGTACCGACGATGGGCGAAGTGACTCTGTGGCCGCTGGGCAGGGCAGGTTCGCTGCTCTCCGCCGCAGGTGCTGCTGCGGGGGCCGGGGCGGCTGCTGGCGCCGCCGTCATCATCGGCGCGGCCATTTGCATCGGGATCTGGCTGTTGCGGCTGATCCGGACCGACTCTTCACCTTCGTGAATCTCGATCTCGGCAATGCCGGACTCTTCCAGCAGTTCAATGAGTTTTTTGACTTTACGTATGTCCATAGTGCTTGAACCTGTCGTTGTTATGCCTGTTGTGTAGTAAGACGGCGTAGGATTGCCGTCAGT
Organism: Thiohalomonadaceae bacterium; assembly: GCA_050288165.1. Classification (GTDB taxonomy): domain Bacteria; phylum Pseudomonadota; class Gammaproteobacteria; order Thiohalomonadales; family Thiohalomonadaceae; genus JAPHTQ01. The sequence continues at coordinate 26,435 of JBNKDG010000004.1, forward strand.
GCCAGTTCGTAACCGTGAGCACCGAGGCCGCTGATCACGCCGCTGGCGATATCCGAAAAATAGGAGTGACGCCTGAACTCCTCGCGTGCGTGGACGTTGGAGAGGTGCACTTCAATGAAGGGGATGGAGACGCCGGCCAGGGCATCACGCAATGCTACGCTGGTGTGGGTAAAGGCTGCCGGGTTGATAATGATCCAGGCGATACCCTCTGCGCCCGCGCGATGGACGCGGTCTACCAGTTCATGTTCTGCGTTGCTCTGGAAGGTTTCCAATTGATGGCCGGCTGTTTCGGCCTGCTCGGCAAGGCGCTGGTTGATCTGGTCCAGCTTGTCGGTACCGTAGTGGCCAGGCTCTCGACTACCCAGGAGGTTGAGATTCGGACCGTTGAGTACCAGCAGTTTGGCCATTATTCCGTCCCGCCTTCTTTTTTGCGTCAGATACGCAAATATGCCGAGTATTTATCGCATTTCCCCGCATATTGCCGTTATTTTTGCTGCGAGGCCCCTCAAGACGGTCGCCATTTTGCACCATGAGGGGGCCAAAGTCTACAACTAAAGAGTTAGGCGCTATTTCAGCGGAGATAATTGCAAGTTCTATTCAGTTCGAGTTGTGACATGGATCACGTTCGGCCTTATAGCAGTGCTGAGAGGGCCTTTTCCACCATCTCCCGGGTCACTTCCGAACGGTGGGTGGAAACTATCCGTCCATTGCGGTCGATGAAGGCGGTAAAGGGCAGGGCGCCGACCTTGTTACCGTATTTTTCCGCCAGGGTAATGCCCTGGTCCTCGGCGATCAGAATCGGATAGTTGATGCCCATGGTGTCGGCAAAGACCTCGGCATTTTCCTGCGTATCGACGGTGATGCCGACGATGACGAAACCCTTATCGGCATACTTTTCCTGTAGTTCGACAAAGGTGGGGACCTCCTTACGGCAGGGTGGGCACCAGGGCGCCCAGAAATTGAGCATCACCACATTGCCCTGCCACTGCTTCAGGCCATGGTTTTCCCCATCCAGATCGGGGAAGGTGAAGTCGACTGCCTGAGGAAGAGCCTTAGCGGCGTTGTTTGACGGTGACTCGCCGCAGGCGCCAAGCAGGGCGGTGATTAGTAGTAGCGGGAGCAGGCGGCGCATGGCTTATCGTCCCAGGGCGCGGTTGATATGGGCGGCGAATTCGCCCGGCTCCATGAAGCCCACGACCCGATGGGGAGTGAGTTCGTTGCCCTGTACATCATAGAAGATGATGCCCGGCGGGCCGATCAGGCCGAAGCGCTTGAGCATCGCCTGTTGTGCATCGTTATTGTCGGTCACATCTGCCTGCAGCGCGACGCTGTTGCCCAGAGCCGCTAGCACCTGCGGATCGGAAAAGGTGTATTTCTCAAACTCCTTACAGGAGACGCACCAGTCGGCGTAGAAGTCGAGCATCACGCTCTTGCCCTGAGCGGCCGCGGCGGCCACCTCGCGTTCCAGCTCTTCAACACTGGCGACCTGCTTGAACACCAGATGGGCTGGTTTGGCGGCGCTGGCGCCGCCGAAGCCAATACCCTTGAGCGGCTGCAGCGGGTCGGTGTTGCCGGCAGAGAGGCCAATCAGCATCAGCGCCCCTTGCAGCAACATCACCAGACCGAGCATCTTCCACAGTTTTCGCCAGCCGCTTACCCCTTCCTTGAGCGGTTCCAGCGCACCCATGTAGATGGCCGAACCGAGCAGCAACAGCGCCCACAGCAGCATGGCGATTTCAGCGGGTAGTACGCGCTCCAGCATCCACACCGCGACCGCCAGCAGCAGTACGCCGAAGACCGCCTTTACCGCATCCATCCAGCCGCCTGCACGGGGCAGGAACTTGCCGCCAGCGGTACCGATAGCCACCAGCGGCGCGCCCATCCCCATGGAGAGGGCGAACAGTGCCAGGCCGCCTAGCCACGGGTCACCGGTCTGACCGATATAGATCAGCGCACCCATTAGCGGCGGGGCGACGCAGGGGCCGACGATCAGCGCCGAGAGCAGGCCCATGATGGCGACGCCGATCAGGCTGCCGCCCTGTTGGCGATTACTCACTTCGGTCAGCTTGCTCTGGATTGCCGACGGCAGTTGCAACTCGTAGAAGCCGAACATGGAGAAGGCGAGGGCCACGAAGATCGCGGAGAAGGTGCCGAGGATCCAGGGATTCTGGAACGCCGCCTGCAGGTTGGAGCCGAATACCCCGGCGATGATCCCGGCCACGGTGTAGGTGAAGGCCATCGCCAGCACGTAGGTAACCGAGAGCACAAATGCCTTGCGGGTGGTCATCTCCCCGCCCTGGCCGACGATGATGCTGGAGAGGATCGGGATCATCGGGAAGACGCAGGGGGTAAAGGCGAGCAGCAGTCCGGCGATAAAGAACAGCAGAATGGTGCCGGTGGTGTTGTCACCGGCCAGTGCGGCGGCGAGGCGATCCTGCTCGCTCAGCGGTGCGCTGTTTGCGGCTGGTTTTGCAGCGGGTGTGGCCGTTGCAGTCGCGGAACCAGCGTTACCGGCAGGCAGATCGAGGCTGACGGTTTTCTTCTGCGGCGGATAGCAGATCCCCGCTTCGGCACAGCCCTGATAACCGACCTTGAGTTTGACACTGGTGGCATCGAGATTGGTACGTTGCAGAGCTAGACGCGCCTCAACCAGATTGTGGTAGACCTCGATACGACCGAAGAACTCATCGTCCTTCTCTTCACCCGGCGGCAGTTGCGCCTGACCCAGGGTCACGCCGTCGGCATCCAGCAGTTCGAATTTGAATTTGTCTTTATAGAGATAGTGTTTCGGTGCGATCTCCCAACGAGCGATGACGGTATTGCCATCCAGCACCAGGGTATCGAAGCGGAAGGCCTGATCCGGTTCGAGAATCTCTTCGTCACCGTTGTCCATGCCATTGCCAGCGTCACTGAGGAAGGCCGGTTTGGCGGTGGGTTTGGCGCTGACGGCAGCCAGCTTTATGGTGTTGCTCTGCTTCAGCGGCGGATAGCAGACGCCGATATCGGCGCAGCCCTGGGAGGTGGTTTTCAGTACCAGGGTATCGCCCGTCCCTGCTGCGCGCTCGACCGGGATCACCGCGCTGACCGTACCGCGGTAGATCTCCACATCACCAAAAAACTCGTCGTGCTTGATCTTGCCTTCGGGCAGTTGCGCCTCACCCAGGCCGATCCCTTCACTACCGCTTTCGAAGCGGAACTTGCTGCGATAGAGGTAGTAGCCGTCGGCGATGGTCCAGGTGGCTTTGACCGACTGGCCGTCGATTGCCTCGACCGCAAGGGCGAAGGCCTTGGCCGGCTCCAGTAGTTCCTCTTCTGCATGCAGAGGGGCATTGAGCAACAACAGGGCGAGTAGTGTGGTGATGAGTTTTTTCATTCTTTATTTGTCCAGTTGTGTGTCCATCCAGGAAAGATAGGCCGCTGAACCACTTTCGATAGGGACAGCAATCAATTCCGGGAGTTCGTACGGGTGCTCCGCCAGCAGGCGCTCCTCCAGCATCTGCAGTCGGTCTTTTCTACTCTTTATCAGCAGCACGCATTCCGCTTCCTTCTCCACCTTGCCCTTCCACTCATAAACCGAGCGGGCCCCGGGCAGGATATTGACGCAGGCGGCCAGCTTTTCGCTCACCAGCATCTCCGCCAGCGCCTCGGCGACTTCCATGTTGGGGCAGGTTAAGATGAGCAGGTAGTGATGCATGGGGGTGAGCGTATGTGATGTCGGGTTAACTTCCGCTTAAGCCGGTACAGGCAATGTGGCCAGTGTGATTCATCTGATAGCGGGGGTTATACTACCCGCCCCCTTAAGCAAAAGGCCAGACCCTTGTTTCGACTCTTTTTTATCCTTTTCCTGCTGATTCCTCTTATCGAAATCTACCTGCTGATCAAGGTCGGCGGCATCATCGGCGCCCTGCCGACGGTCTTTCTGGTGGTCTTCACCGCGGTACTGGGTGCGCTGCTGCTGCGCCATCAGGGCCTCTATACCTACGCCAAGGTGCAGCAGTCGATGGCCCGTGGCGAACTGCCGACCGTGGCGATGTTCGAGGGGGTGGTACTACTGCTCTGCGGCGCGCTGCTGCTAACTCCCGGTTTCTTCACCGATACTCTTGGTTTCCTCGGACTTATCCCTGCTTTTCGTAAGTGGTTGATTTTGAAAGTGCTGGAGCGTGGTGTGATCCGCAGCATGGGTCCGCGTCCCTCGCCTTATGGTGAGCGGCAGGGGCCGCAGACCCTAGAAGGCGAATATCGTCGCGAAGATGACGATTGAGCAACGTCTCAGCTATTGACTAATCCGATTTGGAAATTATTATTAGCACTCACGTGCGGGGAGTGCTAATAACCTCTCGCGCTCCCCAAGCGGCAACCCCCACCCCTCTCCCGGGTGGTGAATAACTGTCGTTAATCATTAATAGAGGTCTGAAGGAGATAAGAATGAAGATTCGTCCACTGCATGATCGCGTGCTTGTCCGCCGCATGGAAGAGGAGACCACCACTGCCGGTGGCATCGTCCTGCCCGGTTCCGCTGCGGAAAAGCCCAACCAGGGTGAAGTCCTGGCCGTCGGCAAGGGTCGTATCCTGGAAAACGGTGATGTCCGCCCAATGGATGTCAAAGTCGGCGACAAGGTTCTTTTCGGTCAGTACTCCGGCAGCACCGTCAAGGTCGACGGCGTAGAGCTGCTGATGATGCGCGAAGAAGACATTATGGGCGTACTGGAAAAGTAAGCCCCGCCACTGTTTCAATCTGAAAGAATTCAAAGAGGACGGACACAAATGAGTGCAAAAGAAGTCAAGTTTGCTGATGACGCCCGCCAGAAGATGCTGCGTGGCGTAAACACCCTGGCCAACGCGGTCAAGGTTACCCTCGGTCCCAAGGGCCGCAACGTGGTACTGGAGAAGAGCTTCGGCGCCCCCACCATTACCAAAGACGGCGTCTCCGTGGCCAAGGAGATCGAACTGGAAGACAAGTTCGAGAACATGGGCGCGCAGATGGTGAAAGAGGTCTCTTCCCAGACCGCCGACATCGCCGGTGACGGTACCACCACCGCGACCGTACTGGCCCAGGCGATCCTGCGTGAAGGCATGAAGGCCGTTACTGCGGGCATGAACCCGATGGACCTGAAGCGTGGTCTCGACAAGGCCGTTATCGCCGCCGTTGAAGAGCTGAAGAAGCTCTCCAAGCCGTGCGAAGACAGCAAGGCGATCGCCCAGGTCGGCACCATCTCTGCCAACTCCGACGAAAACATCGGCCAGATCATTGCCGATGCGATGGACAAGGTAGGCAAGGACGGTGTTATCACCGTTGAAGAGGGTTCTTCACTGAACGACGAACTGGATGTGGTGGAAGGTATGCAGTTCGACCGCGGTTACCTCTCTCCCTACTTCGTCAACAACCAGGAGAAGATGGTTGCCGAGCTGGATGACCCCTTCATCCTGCTGCACGACAAGAAGATCTCCAACATTCGCGAAATGCTGCCGGTACTGGAAGGCGTGGCCAAAGCTGGCAAGCCGCTGCTGATCATCGCCGAAGATGTCGAAGGCGAAGCGCTGGCGACCCTGGTGGTCAACTCCATCCGCGGTATCGTCAAGGTCGCCGCTGTGAAGGCACCGGGCTTCGGCGATCGTCGCAAGGCGATGCTGCAGGATATGGCGGTTCTTACCGGTGGTCAGGTGATCTCCGAAGAGGTGGGCATGTCACTGGAGAAAGCCACCCTTAACGAACTGGGCCGTGCCAAGCGCGTGGTGGTCTCCAAGGAGAACACCGTGATCGTCGATGGCGCCGGTCAGAAGACAGAGATCGAAGCACGTGTTGCTCAGATCCGTGCCCAGATCGAAGAGACCACTTCCGACTACGACAAAGAGAAGCTGCAGGAGCGTGTGGCCAAGCTGGCTGGCGGAGTTGCGGTGATCAAGGTTGGCGCTGCGACTGAAATGGAAATGAAAGAGAAGAAAGACCGCATCGACGATGCCCTGCACGCAACCCGTGCCGCGGTGGAAGAGGGTGTGGTACCTGGCGGTGGTGTTGCCCTGGTTCGCGTTATCGGCGCGATTGCCAAACTGGAAGGTGCCAACCACGACCAGAACATCGGTATCGATATCGCCCGCCGTGCGATGGAAGAGCCGCTGCGTCTGATCGTCGGCAATGCCGGTGAAGAGCCCTCCGTGATCCTCAACAAGGTGAAGGAAGGCAAAGGTAACTACGGTTACAACGCCGCCACCGGTGAGTACGGTGACATGATCGCGATGGGTATCCTCGACCCGACCAAGGTGACCCGTTCCGCACTGCAGAACGCGGCCTCCGTTGCCGGTCTGATGATCACCACCGAGGCGATGGTTGCCGAACTGCCGAAGAAAGACTCCGCGGCACCGATGGGTGGCGACATGGGCGGCATGGGTGGCATGGGCATGATGTAAGCCCGGCCCTTAAGCCAATAAAAGAAAAGCCCCGCTATGCGGGGCTTTTCTTTTGGTAGACTGTGGCCATGTCGCTATTAGCCATTTTATTTCCACCTCACTCCCGTACCTTTCCCGGCAAGCGCTGGTTCAATATCTCCCTGCGTACTTTGCACCTGATCGGCGTTGCCGGTCTGGGTGGTGCCTACCTTTACGACGCACCGCATGAACTGTGGCAGCCCTATCTCTGGCTAAGTCTCGGTTCTGGATTTGCCATGGTGGTTCTCTCCCTTTTCAGTAACGGGGTCTGGTTGCTGCAACTGCGCGGGCAGTTAATCCTGTTCAAACTTGTTCTGCTGGGGCTGATGCTGTGGTGGCCCACGTTTAACCTGCCGCTGGGAATGCTGGTGATCGTGCTCTCCTCGGTGATCGCCCATGCACCGGGTAATGTTCGCTACTATTCGCTCTGGCATGGGCGGCGAATCGAACATTTATAAACAGAGGTTTTGCGTGACAGAGAACGTACTCAGCACAGACAAGTTGCTCTCCATTCCCGAAACCCTGCGTGGACGGGTGGAACACCACTGGCAGCAGTTGGCTGAGAAGTGCGGTGAGTTTGTCATTCCCGCTGAGCGACATGCTGAGATTGTCCATGTTCTGGCGCTGAGCGATTTTGTTGCCCAGTCGTTGCTTCGTGATCCGCAGTTATTGCCGGAGCTGTTTGTATCAGGTGATCTCTGGCGCTGTTATTCGGAAGTCGACTACACGCAGGCGCTGCAACAACGTCTGGAGAATTGTCTTAACGAAAACCAGTTGAGCGAGATCCTGCGTCGTTATCGTCGTCGCGAAATGGTGCGCATCGCCTGGCGTGATCTGGCCGGTCATGCCGATCTGCAGGAGACCACTGCCGATCTCTCCGCCCTGGCCGATGCCTGTATCGATGGCGCCCTTGAGCATCTCCATCGCTGGCACTGCGAGTTGTGGGGAACGCCGCATAGTCTCGACGGCGAGCCGCAGCGGATGGTGGTGCTGGGGATGGGCAAGCTCGGTGCCCGTGAGCTCAACTTCTCTTCCGATGTGGATCTGATCTTCAGCTACGCCGAAGACGGCGAGACTCGCGGCGGTCGCGGCGCGACCAATCAGGAGTTTTTCGTCAAGCTGGGGCAGGCGTTGATCCGTAGTCTCGACGCCACTACGGCGTACGGTTTTGTCTTTCGTGTCGACATGCGCCTGCGCCCCTTTGGCGAGGCCAGTGCCCTGGCGATCAGCTTCGATGCGATGGAGGATTACTACCAGGTGCATGGTCGTGAGTGGGAACGCTACGCCATGATCAAGGCGCGGGTGGTGGCCGGTGATCGTGAAGCAGGAAAAGAATTGTTGTCACGGCTCAAGCCCTTCGTCTATCGCAAGTACATCGACTTCGGCGCCTTTGAATCGCTGCGTGAAATGAAGGCGTTGATTGCCCGAGAGGTACAGCGCAAAGGGATGGACGACAACATCAAGTTGGGTGCCGGTGGCATTCGCGAAGTGGAGTTCATCGGCCAGGCCTTTCAGTTGATCCGCGGCGGACGCGAGCCGTCGCTGCAAATCCGTCCCATCCTGCCGGTGTTACAGCGTCTCCACGAACAGGGACAGTTACCGCCCTTCGTGGTCGAGGAACTGACCGCCGCCTACATCTTTCTGCGCAACAGTGAACACCGCTTGCAGGAGTTCGCCGAGCAGCAAACCCACAAACTGCCGGGCGACGATTTGGGCCGACTGCGTCTCGCCTTCGGTATGGGCTTTACCGATTGGCCGAGTTACGACAAGGCCTTGAAAGGCCATCGGCGTCGGGTGCACGAACATTTTGAGCAGGTCTTCGCCGCGCCGCAGACCGATCACGCCGAGAGCGACGAACTGGATCTGCGCGGGGTCTGGCAGGATGCCCTCGGTGAAAGTGCATCGCTTGCCGCGTTGGAACAAGCAGGTTTCGGCGACACAGCCGAGGCACTGCGTCTGCTGCAGGCGCAGCATCGCAGCCGTGCCTATCTCAACATGAGCGCCCAGGGGCGCAACCGCATGGATCAGCTGATGCCGCTGATGCTCGGTGCCGTCGGCGCGACCGAGGAGCCGGACCGGACCCTGCAACGGGTGCTGCAACTGGTGGAGGGGATCGGTCGCCGCAGCGCCTATATCGCCCTGCTGGTGGAGAACCCGATGGCGCTGTCGCAACTGGTACGCCTCTGCGCCGCTAGCCCCTGGATCGGTACCCAGCTTGGACGCAATCCTCACCTGCTCGACGAACTGCTCGACCCCCGTTCTCTCTATCTGCCCCCGCGCGGCGCGGCGATCCGTGAGGATATCCAACGCCGTCTGGCCCACCTCGATCCGGAGGACATGGAGGGGCAGATGGAGGTGTTGCGGCGGATCAAGCAGGCGGCGGTGTTGCGGGTGGCGGCGGCGGATATCGTCGGTGCGGTGCCATTGATGGTAGTGAGCGATCACCTCACCGAGATCGCCGAGGCGATGGTGGAGGCGGCCTTCGATCTGGCCTGGCAGCACCTGACTGCGCGCCATGGTCGACCTCACTGCGGCGACAATCGGGTTTGCGACCGCGGTTTCGCGGTGATCGCCTACGGCAAGATGGGCGGCATCGAACTGAGCTACGGCTCCGACCTCGATCTGGTCTTTCTCCACAGCGAGGCGCAGGGCAGCGGCAGCACCGACGGCGACAGGCCGGTGGAGAATGGCGTCTTCTATGCCCGTCTGGCCCAGCGCATGATCCACATTCTCAACACCCCGACCCCGGCCGGGATTCTCTATGAAATCGATACCCGGCTGCGCCCCAGCGGTGCTTCGGGATTGCTGGTCAGCAATGTGGATGCCTTTGCCGACTATCAGCGCCAGCACGCCTGGACCTGGGAGCATCAGGCGCTGGTTCGCGCGCGTTTCATCTGCGGCGACGCCGGTATTGCCGAGGCCTTCGGTCGGATCCGTGCCGAGATCCTCGGCAGGTCACGGGACGAGGAAAAACTGCGCACCGAGGTGCGCGAGATGCGCGAGAAGATGCGTAGCCAGCTATCGAAGGCGGAAGCGGGGAAATTTGACCTCAAACAGGATCCGGGCGGTATCGCCGACATCGAATTTATGGTGCAATATGGCGTTCTGGCGTGGGCCCATGACCACCCGGAACTGCTGCAATTCAGCGATAACATCCGCCTGCTGGAGCTGCTTGCCGGTTGTGGCCTGATGGCCAGTGCCGATAGCGAACTGTTGTGCGATGCCTACCGCGGTTTTCGCCGTCGGGTGCATCGCCTGACCCTGCAGGAGCAGAAGGCAGTGGTGGATGGGCAGGAATTTGCCAACGAACGCGAAACGGTGTTGCGCCTGTGGCGGGCAATGCTGGAAAAATGACCGAATTGACTGATTTCGAGGAGTAATGATCGATGACGATGGATGACCGTGACGGTGTCATCTGGCTTGACGGCAAGATGGTTCCCTGGCGCGAAGCCAAGACCCACGTACTGACCCACACCCTGCACTACGGTATGGGCGTATTCGAAGGGGTGCGCGCCTACAAGGCCGAGAAAGGTACCGCCATCTTCCGCCTCAACGAACACACCAAGCGGCTGTTCAACTCCGCCCATATCCTCAATATGGAGATCCCGTTCGATCGGGAGACCCTCAACGAGGCGCAGCGTGCCGTGGTGCGCGAGAACGACCTCGAATCGGCCTACCTCCGTCCGATGTGTTTCTACGGCTCCGAAGGCATGGGCCTGCGTGCCGATAACCTTAAAGTTCACGTGATGGTTGCCGCCTGGTCCTGGGGTGCTTACCTCGGCGCCGAGGGGATGGAGAAGGGGATCCGCATCCGCACTTCGTCCTACACCCGCCACCACGTCAACATCACCATGTGCAAGGCCAAGGCCAACGGCAACTACATGAACTCGATGCTGGCACTGCAGGAGGCACTGGCCTGCGGTTACGACGAGGCGATGCTGCTGGACAACGAAGGCTACGTGGCCGAAGGCAGCGGCGAGAACATATTCCTGGTGCGTGATGGTGTGCTCTACACCCCGGACCTGACCTCCGCGCTGGACGGTATCACCCGTAACACCATCTTCCGCCTGGCCGCTGAGATCGGTGTCGAGGTGAAAGAGAAACGGATCACCCGCGACGAGGTCTACATCGCCGACGAGGCCTTCTTCACCGGCACCGCCGCGGAAGTTACGCCGATCCGCGAAGTGGATAACCGCAAGATCGGCATCGGTAAACGTGGCCCGATCACCGAAAAACTGCAGACCATGTATTTCGACGTGGTGCACGGCCGTCACAACCTGCACCCGGAGTGGTTGAGTTACGTTAAATAAACCGTGTTGGAGGAGTGATGAGCAATAACGCCGAACAACTCAGAACTGCCAATGCCGCGCGTCACTACGAAGTCAGCCGCGACGATCTGCCGTTGCACTGCCCGATGCCCGACATGACCCTGTGGAACTCGCATCCGCGGGTGTTCCTCGACGTCGAGGCGACCGGTCATGCGGTGTGTCCGTATTGTGGCGCTGAATATACGTTGAAGAAATAGGGGAGCATCGCTCCCCTGCCTTTATGGCAACCTGGATAACCCGTTACCGATGAAAATTACCCGAATACCCGATTTCGACAAGGCCCGCGTACTGGTGGTGGGCGACCTGATGCTGGATCGCTACTGGCACGGTGATACCTCACGTATCTCACCCGAGGCGCCGGTGCCCGTGGTCATGGTAGGTGGGATCGAAGAGCGCGCCGGCGGTGCCGGCAACGTCGCGCTTAACGTCGCCGCCCTGGGGGCTAAGTCTGCGGTGGTGGGTCTGACCGGTGAGGACGAAGCCGCCGATGCCCTGGCGCGAACCCTGTCGCAGGATAATGTCGAGTGTCACTTCGAACGCCTGCAGGGCTATCCCACGATTACCAAGCTGCGGGTATTGAGTCGTCACCAGCAACTGATCCGCCTCGACTTCGAGGATGGCTTCCCCGGCTACGACTCCGCTGGTCTGCTGGCGCGTTTCAAGGATGCGGTGAAGCAGTGCGACGTGGTGGTGCTCTCCGACTACCAGAAAGGCGCACTGCGTGCTGCACCGAAGATGATCGAGATCGCCCGAGCCGCGGGCAAGCCGGTGCTGGTCGATCCCAAGGGCCACGATTTCACCGCTTACACCGGTGCCACCCTGATCACGCCGAACATGCACGAATTCGAGGCGGTAGTCGGCCACTGTGCCAGCGAGGTGGAGATCGTCGAGAAGGGCGAGCGGTTGCGCAAACAGTTGCAGCTGGAGGCACTGCTCATCACCCGCAGTGAAAAGGGCATGACCCTGTTGCAGAAGGATGCCGAGCCGCTGCACATCCCGACCAAGGCACGTGAGGTCTACGACGTCACTGGTGCCGGGGATACCGTAGTCTCTGTACTGGCCGCTGCTCTGGCCGCCGGGCAGGCACTGGATGAATCCACCGTGCTGGCCAATCTGGCTGCCGGGGTGGTGGTCGGCAAGCTGGGTACCGCCACCGTCAGTGTGCCGGAGATTCGCCGCGCCATGCGCGAGCAGAACGAGATGGAACAGGGGATGGTCGACGAGGACAAACTGGTGGCACTGGTGCAGGAGGCCAAGGCCCACGGTGAAACCGTAGTTATGACCAACGGCTGTTTCGACATCCTGCATGCCGGTCACGTTACCTATCTGGAAGAGGCGGCACGCCTCGGCGATCGGTTGATCGTCGCAGTCAACGACGATGCTTCGGTGAAGCGCCTCAAGGGCGAAGAGCGTCCGGTGAATACCCAGGCACGGCGTATGCGTGTGCTGGCGGCCCTCGACTGTGTCGACTGGGTGGTCGGTTTCGACGAAGACACCCCGACCCGCCTGATCTGCCGTACCCTGCCGGACATCCTGGTCAAGGGTGGCGACAATGATCCGAATAACATCCCCGGCGGTGATTGCGTACGCAAGGCGGGCGGCCGGGTCGAGGTAATGAGCTACGTGGAGAACGTCTCCACCACCAACATCATCGGCGCCATCCGCGCCTCGGAAAAGAAATCGGGTAAATGAGCGAAGCCCAGCCGGTGACACCGGTCGACATCGCGATCTTCGGCGGCGGCGTCGCCGGGCTGTGGTTGCTGGCACGGCTGCGCCAACTCGGTTTTCAGGCGGTGCTGTTTGAATCCCAGGCGCTGGGAACGGGGCAGACCCGTTATGCCCAGGGCATCATCCACGGCGGCACCAAATATGCTCTCACCGGCAAGCTGACCGGTTCCTCCGAAGCCATCGTCGCCATGCCTGCCCTGTGGCGTGCCTGTCTCGACGGCGGGGGTGAACTGGATCTGCGTCAGGTCAAACGCCTCGCCAGCAATCAATATCTCTGGTCCACCACCAGCCTCACCTCACGCATGGCCGGTTTCTTCGCCAGCAAACTGATGCGCAGTCGTACCCGGCCCGTTGAGGGCGACGAGCGGCCGCAGGTGCTGCGCGATCCCGCCTTCAAGGGCCAGGTTTATCGTCTGGAGGAGCCGGTGCTCGACACCGCTTCGCTGGTTCATGCGCTGGCTGAGCCTCATCGTGAAGCTATCTACCAGATCAATGAAGAGACCCGTCTGAGCCGAAGTGACGATGGCTGGCAGGTGACCCTCGCTGAAGAGGGCAAGACAGTCTCCTTCAGCGCCAAACGGCTGGTCCTCTCTGCCGGCAAGGGTAATGCGGCGCTGTTGCAGCAGTGCGGTCTGGAGGCCCCGGTGATGCAGTTGCGGCCATTGCTGATGGTGATGGTGCGTGGCGGCAACCAGTCGCTGCCGGGTGAACTCTATGCTCACTGCCTCGGCGCCAGCGCCAATCCGCGTATCACTATCACCACCCACTACGATAGCGCCGGGCGTACCGTCTGGTATCTGGGCGGGCAGATCGCCGAGGAAGGTGTTGGTCGTAGTGATGCGGAACAGATCAAGGCTGCCCAAAAGGAACTGCATGAGCTCTTTCCCTGGCTCGATTTGAGCGATGCCCAGTGGGGTATCCTGCCCATCGATCGTGCCGAGCCGAAGATGTTGGGCGGTGCGCGTCCCGATGATGTCTTTGCCGACGAGCGCGATGGTGTGATCACCGCCTGGCCGACCAAGCTGGCACTGGCACCTCGGTTGGCGGAAAAAATTATCGAAAAGATTCAGCAGAGCGGTGTTGTGCCGGGAACGCATTCGGCGCTGCCTGAGTGGACCCATCCGGGCTACGCACTACTGCCCTGGCAGGAGGAAGATAAATGGAGCTGAGAGCACTCGGCGACAGTGGCATCATGGTCAGTCCGCTGGGACTGGGCACGGTGAAGATCGGCCGCGATCAGCAGGTGAAGTACCCGGCCGGGTTTACTATCCCCGACGATAAAGCAGTGCGTGAATTGCTGGCGCTGGCCTGGGACCTCGGCATCAACACCCTCGACACCGCCCCCGCCTACGGCAACTCCGAAGAGCGGCTGGGCCAATTGTTGCCGCACAAAAACGACTGGGTGATCGTCGGCAAGGTGGGCGAGATCTTCGAGAACTGCGAGTCGTGTTTCGATTTCTCCGCTGCGCATACCCGTATGAGTGTCGAGCGCAGCCTGAAGCGGCTGGGTCGCGATGTGATCGATGTGGTGCTGGTCCACTCCGATGGCGACGACATGAACATTATTCAAAACGAAGAGGTCTGCGATACCTTGCAGCAGCTCAAACGCGAGGGACTGATTCGTGCCGTGGGCATGTCGACCAAGACCGTCGAGGGTGGGATCTGGACGGTGGAGAATATGGACGTGGTGATGGCGACCTACAATCCTGGCTACACCGACGAGCTGCCGGTGTTGCAACGGGCGGCGGAGTTGAACAAGGGCGTAGTGATCAAGAAAGGGCTGCAGAGCGGCCATGCCGATGCATCCGCCGGTGGTGGTGGGGTCGATGCGGCACTGCGTTTTGTGCTGGCACAGCAGGCGGTACACAGCGTGATCGTCGGCACCATCAATCCGGATCATTTGAAGCACAATGCCGCCGTAGCCAAGGCGGCGTTAGGTAAGTAAGGTGGCCGAGACAACCCACTACCTCATCGCCGGACCCGCCTGGGTGGGCGATATGGTGATGGCGCAGAGTCTGTTCATGACCATCAAACAGCGCGAGCCACAGGCACGCATCGACGTGCTGGCGCCTGGCTGGTCGCTGCCGCTGTTGGCGCGGATGCCGGAGATCGACGAGGCGATCAATGTGCCGGTCGGTCACGGTGAGTTTGGATTGGCGAAGCGCTGGCAGTTGGGGCGTGGCCTGCGTGGTCGCCGATATGATCGCGCCATCGTGATCCCGCGCTCGATGAAGGCGGCATTGATTCCTTTTTTTGCCGGTGCAAAGGTACGCACCGGTTACCGTGGCGAGATGCGTTACGGTCTGTTGAACGATATCCGTCCGTTGGATAAAAAGTTGTTGACCCAAACGGTGCAGCGTTATGTGGCATTGGGTCTGCCTGCCGATAGTGAGTTGCCGCCGTCGATCCCTTCGCCAAGGTTGTTAGTGGATGCGGAGAACCAGCAGCGCCTGCTGGATGAACTGGGATTGCGCGGTGAAGGCAAAGTGATCGGTCTGATGCCCGGTGCCGAATATGGCCCGGCTAAGCGCTGGCCGTACTATGCGGAACTTGTTGCGCAACTTGTTCGTGTTGGTTTCAGGGTCTGGATATTCGGTTCAGAAAAAGAGCGAGTAGATGCAGAGAGTCTTGCCGGTGTTGGCGCGGTAAATCTCTGCGGCCGGACCTCACTGGTCGAGGCAGTGGATTTGATTGCTGCATGCGATACTGTAGTGAGCAATGACTCCGGCCTGATGCATGTTGCGGCAGCGGTGGGAAAACCGCTGTTGGCGATCTACGGATCATCGACCCCTGATTACACGCCGCCTTTGAGTGAACAGGCGCAGGTGCTGTACCAGCGTCTCGATTGCAGCCCATGTTTCAAACGTGACTGTCCGTTGGGTCATACCGATTGTTTGAAAGGGATCGGCGTCGACGAGGTGTTTAGTACCCTGATGCCCATGTTGGAGAAAGAATGAAAATAAGTGCCACCATCATTGCCTACAACGAAGCGGAGAACATTGTCGCCTGCGTTGAGTCGGCGCGTCGTGTCTGCGACGAGGTGTTGGTGGTGGTGGATGCGAAAACCAGCGATGAAACGGCGCAACTCGCTGAGGGTGCCGGCGCGCGGGTTTTCCATCAGGAGTATCTGGGCGACGGTCCGCAGAAAGCCTTCGCCGTGCCCCATGCCTCCAACGATTGGATATTGAGTCTCGATGCCGATGAGCGTCTGGATGATGATGCGGTAGCGGCCATAACGGCGCTGGATCTGGAGAACAGCAAGGTTGACGGCTATAGCCTGCGTCGTCGTAATTTCGTTGGTCAGCACTGGATTAAAGCTGCCGGTTTCTACCCCGACTGCGTGGTGCGACTCTACCAGCGCAAGCGTGCCGCCTACCTGCCAAAGAAGGGGCACTCCAGTGTCGATGCCAAGCGGGTTAGCGCACTGCACGCCCATTTAATCCATTACACCTATCGCGACTATGCCCACTGGATGGAGCGGATCAATGCGCTCAGTTCACGCGATGCCTGGGCGATGTACGAACGCGGCAAGCAGCCCTCAAAACTGGCACCTGCTACACATGCACTGGTCGCCCTGTTGCGCAAGCTGGTGTTCAAGGGCGGCCTCTTTCAGGGCATGGACGGTGCCACTGTCGCCATGACCACTGCCTTCCACGCCTATATGAAATATCTCAAGCTGAATGAATTGCACGAACAGAAGCGGCGCGAGGGGATGAAGTGAAGATTCTCGAACTTTGTCTTTCTCCTGATCTCGGTGGCTTGGAACTCTACATGTACCGCTGCTGCCGTGAACTGGGCAAAAATGCCGAGGTGATTCCCGTGGTTAATGCAGAAGGGCGTCTCTATAAACGGCTGCAGGATGAAGGATTGCAGCCGCGAACACTGGAGCGAAAAAATCGTTCCCTACCGCTGTTTGCCGCACGCCACCTTGCTCGCCTGATCGATGCCGAGCAGGTCGATATCGTGCATATTCACTGGACCAAGGACATTCCGTTGGCGGCATTGGCTAAAGTATTCTCGCGATGCAAACCTATGCTGGTATCGACCCGGCAGATGCAGATCACCCGGCCCAAGCGCGATTTCTACCACGAATTTCTCTATAGTCAGATCGATCTCAATATCACCATCACCAAAGCGCTGGCTGATGATATGCGCGGCTTTCTCAACCCGGCGTATGCTGACAGAGTGGTGCCACTCTATTACGGTGTGGCGCCGCCGCGTGAATTCCTTGATACTGATGCACGCCATACTCTGCGTACTGAACTCGGTATTGGCGATTCCACTTTTCTGGTCGGTCTATTTGGTCGCATCAAACATTACAAGGGCCAACATCTACTGGTAGAGGCGATCGGCAGGGCTCTGGAAAATGGTGAAGATGTGGCGGCGCTGATTGTTGGTCATGCAATGGAAGATGACTATCTTGCCGACCTGAAACGTCAAGTGCAGGAAAATGGTTGGCAGGAGCGTATCCTGTTCCGCGACTTCGTCGAGCAACCACAGCGATTGATGCAGGCTTGCGATGCGATCGCGCTGACCACGGTGGAGGAGACCTTCGGTCTGGTATTGGTAGAGGCGATGCGTGCCGGAGTGGCGGTCATTGGTAGCGATCGTGGTGGGGTACCGGAAATCATTGACCATGAAAAGACAGGTTTGATGTTCCGTTCCACCGATGCCGATGATCTTTATACCCAGTTGCATAGGTTATGGCAGGACCGTGCCTTCTGTACCGATTTGGCTGTTGCTGGCAAGGAGAAGGCGGATAGACTATTCGACGAAGTTGAACATTTTTCGTCTCTGAGTCAGCTATTAACCCATCGACTGGTGCAGTATCAGCAGGGTGAAGGCCAATGAGCCGAATTCTCATCGTTACACGCTCGTTGCAGATGGGAGGGATCGAACGTCATTCCGTTACTCTGGCGGATGCCTTCCATGCGCTGGGGCATGAGGTCGACATTCTTTCGATCAAAAAACGTTATGTAATCAAGCCCAATGATGGCGTAAAGGTTCATTTCTTTGATGTGGATCGTATCTTCCGTCACACTATCATTGGTGCGCTCTATATTTTTCTGGTCAATACCTTTCTCAGCCGCTTGGTACCTCGTTCAGGCTTCTTTTGGCGTAGTTTTTTCTGGATGCCACTTTTTCGCTATTTTTTGCGTTGTGAAGAGAAGCGTAACGGACGTTTTGATCGTATTTTCTTTATGGCCCAAGGTGCGTTTGAGAATCTCTGGTCGTTCAAGGAAGAACGAGCCTGCAGGGTTATCGTCAGCCCGGTTCCATCACCTCGCAAATCCAGGCTTGATGCGCTCTATACGCGCATGCTCTATGGTGCAACGAACATCATTGCCATCTCAACCGGGGTAAGAGCATCGTTGGAAGAGCGGTTCGCTGCCCACGAGAGCAAACCGAATGAGTTGCGTCTGATTGCCAATCCCATCCCGATAGATGAGATACAGCGTCTGGCTGAGGAGAGCGATCCAGCGATACCTACGGAACCATACATTGTTCACGTGGCACGCCTCACCCATCAAAAGAACCAACAACTGTTGATCAGGGCCTACCACAAGGCCGCGATCGAAGAAAAATTGGTTATCGTGGGCGATGGTCAGGACAGACCCATGCTAGACAAACTGGTCAGCGAACTCGGGATGGAGCAAAAGGTGATCTTTGCCGGGCAGAAGGATAATCCTTTCCCCTGGATGAAGCACGCAAAAGCATTTGTTCTCAGTTCCATCTACGAGGGATTTGGGCTGGTGCTGGCAGAAGCAATGGCCTGTGGTACACAGGTGGTAGCAGTGGATTGTCCTGGCGGTGTGCGCGATGTATTAATTGAGGAGCAGGCCCGCTTAATCGCGGAGCCGTCAGTAGATGGACTGGCAGCAAAGATACGGGAGGCTTTGGAGAATCCGGTATCAATCAAGCCGATGTGGTACAGGCGATTTGATGCAAAGCAGATTGCGACACAGTACCTGAATCCCTAACAGGGGGGCTTGATAAGTCGTAGTAGACTGTCACCCCATTTCTCATTGGGTTGCATAATGAAAGATCTTTCGTAGTATTGGTTGTGCCGGGATATTTTGAGATTATTAAGCCGTTAATATTTGCGTTTTTTATTAAGTTGGTGGGCATGGAACGTTTGGCAATGGAATTCAAAAAAGGGGTAGAAATTTTGATGCCCGCACCCGAGTGGATTTATCGCGCATATAAGCCTTGGTTGTTGTTTGTCGGTTGCTTGTCTCTATATGGGTTTGTCTTACTAAAGTTACCCATGATACAGGCATCACGTTTTTTTCTAGCATTAATGCTGCTTGCGTTTTTTATTTCTGTTGCCAAGGCTCCGCGTAGTGCGCGACGGGACCCTGTCTGGTTATTCATTATTGCTGCATTTATTATCTCGATTTTCATCTATCTGTGGTCAAATCTCTTCTTTCCAGCATATGCCGAGCCATACCCTTCAACGGATAAATTACTGAATCTTTGTTTGTTCTTTCCTGTTGCCTGGTGGCTAGGTGGGCAGACAAAAAATGTTTTTGCATTGCTTGTGGTCGCTCTGCTCGGCTTTGCAATCGAATTGCTCCTGCATGGTGGTTGGAGCGAGTTTCTAAAGGGTGTGAGTGGCGCAAGGGTCGATTTCGATATGAGAAATGCCCAGCATACAGCCATTTTCTTTTCGGTTGCGTTCATGGGTTGGGCTGTGTTCGTCAAGAGAATCGTCGGGTCTGAGGAAGGAAAAATTAAGACCTTAAGGATTCTTTTTTGGTTAGCAGTAATGATAATTCTGGGTATGGGTTGCATCATTACCCAAACCAGGATCGCGTGGATTAGCGTAGTTGTCGCGTTATTGACTGTTGCCGTTATCGTACTGATGGTGGGGCGATTCTCACCTAAACAGATAATAGTTGGCAGCATTGTCTCTTTAGCCTTAGTGACAGCACTATCTATACCCCTTTCTAAAACCATAAGTGCACGTCTCGGTGTAGAACAGGATGTTATCGAGCAATTACTCAAAGGTGATGTCGAAAGTTTGCCCTATTCCAGCATTGGTATACGGGTGCATACGTGGGTTGAGGCGTGGCAGTGGATCAAGCAAAGGCCAATTACTGGTTGGGGCTATGCGGTGCGTGGCAAGGTAATAGATGAAAGTAATGCTCTTCCAGATTGGCTAATAAAGCAATTTGGTCACTTCCATAACAGTTATATCGAAATATGGCTGAGTTACGGCCTGATTGGGCTCGCGTTTGTGACGTCACTTGTATTGATGGTCGCAAGAGATGTGTGGCGGACATGGCGTTCAGGGGATATTCCTGGCGATATTTTTCTGTTCGGAATCGCATTCGCCGTATTTTGGTTGTTGGTGAATTTGACGGAATCCTATTTGCTATGGAGTACAGGAGTCTATTTCATGGCGTTGGTCGGTGGCTGTCTCTACACCTTTCCACTTTCACAGCGGTTAAAATTGCAAGCGACCAACGCTTAGCATCCCGTGCCGTTATTTAATTAACAGACCAGAAAGTGTTGGTTTATCTGCATTATGGCAGTGGCGATATCAATTCCTGCAACATATTTTGCATCTACAGTGTCAGGTGGGGTGAATGTCAGGCGTTTATTCGGTGCATTCAGCGTTTGCCAGCGCAGAGGCGAGCCTGAGCGGTGGCGGGGGTAAAAGGCTGCAGTAGGGCGGTTCAAAGCCCCCGCGATATGCAGAGGACCGGTCGAACAGCTTATAAACAGGTCCGCCAGTTGGAGATGTTGAGCCAGACTTAGCAGCCCATCAGTTGGTGAGAGTACGGTAGCTGGGTGGGTCGTAATTCCAGCGGCAATTTGGCTAGCTGACTCTTTCTCTCCGGGGCCTGCGGTGATAATAATAGCTAGAGGACCCGGGCAGTCCAGACCATTTGCCAGTTCGATGTACTGTTCCAGAGTAAGGTTGTTAGCAGAACCGCCACTACCAGGATGGATAAAGACCAGTTTTGATTCGCTGTGGATGCCATGCTGTTGACATAGCTGCTCACGCAGACGCGCCGAATCTCCGGCTGGGAAGGTTAATAGGGGGCGTTTGATGCCAGTTGGCAGGTAGTCGCCTGTCGCAGATTCCTCTGCTATGGAGATTCCATTATCCATAAGAAATTGGTAAGCAATATCAATGTTATAGGCGAATTCCGGTTTGCCCGAACGGGAACGGCGTTGTAACAGGCGGTTGTTATAGAGAAACTGAAAGAGTTTGGTTGCCGGGGCCAACCGATATGGAATACGTGCCAGAAAACCTGCCCAGGCGACCCGGTTCGTGGAAATGAGCGTGATCATGGCATCGAAGTGGTGTAGTGCGAACTTTCGGCTAAGCGAAACGGGTCCTTCTCCCTCGTCAATAATAACCTCGTCAATCCACGGACAGAGGTGCGCCATATCAGCAGTATATTGGGGAACCAGAGCATAGATGGCGGCATCCGGGCAGGAACGTTTCAGAGTGGCGAAAGCAGGCCAGGCCAGCATAAAATCGCCAAGCCGGTCATTTCGGACGACTAGTATTCTCATATTGTAATGTGGGTATAATGCCGTTCGTGTCAGTATACAGTGGCCGGGTGCTACCTGACCATGACAACCATAACGTAGATTAGTCCATTATGTTGCCAAAAATCTTGCCACTTAGTCGCTATGAGTACGGTATCCGTAAAAGCAATGGGCCCATTGAAGAGGGGCTATATCAGCATCTCATGAATGTAGTACCACCGGAGATAAAATACTGTATTGAATTTGGTGCACGGGACGGGACTACAGCACATACACGTGGATTGATAGAGGAGCACGGTTTCTCCGCTCTTTACATTGAAGGGGATCCTGATGCGGCAGAGCGGTTAAAAAGTAATTTTGCCGATTATCCCGGCGTAACAGCGATACAATCTTTCATTACCGCTGAAAACATTGAATCGCTGTTTATGCAGGCCGGGGTCCCAGAGCGACCATATCTTCTCACCATAGATATCGATGGGAATGATTACTATGTTTGGAAGGCGATCACACACTACCATCCTCTATTTGTGTGTGTTGAATACAATGCAAGCTATGGGCCTGAGAGTGATTTTGTCATCGACTACGATCCAGAGTTTATGTGGCAAAAGGATGACTATTTTGGCGCTGCAATTACGCCCTTTGTACAATTAGCCAAAGATAAGGGGTACGAGTTAATACACGTCACTTCTGGCGGAGACAATCTCTTTTTCGTCGATAGAGAACACTTCACTTTGTTCGGAATTGACGATAATGCATCTGAACGGATGTATCAATTACCCCAGTATGGCCGTAATGGCCGAGCACAAAATGGTAAAGGCCACCCCGCCTCTTCAGTCAATACTCCCATTGTAATGCGTCTTTGGTATCACATCCGATATAGGTTGCTATCACCACTTCGTCGCATAGTGAAAAGACGAATGAAAAAACAGATCTCAAGTAATCGAAAGAGTCATTATAACGACTGATTTGAACCAGCAGTAAGCGCAGCTCAATGGTGAGTAGAGATTACTTGCGGATTTTATCTGGGTAGTGGAATAAATTAGGATATAAGTGTTGGTTTTCCACCAGGTAGTGTGGGAGTGTGTCATCAGGCGTGATGAACTTATAGATCATGTTCCTCCCAAGAATATCCTTCCCCTGACTAATCATCTCATTCAGAGATTCGATGGAATTCGATTTAAGTGTATGCTGAATCCCATATTTCTTTTCTCTTGCATGTGCAAAAGAGTTGAGTTTGTATATGACACTTTCAATTCCGCCAAGGTAAGTAAAATGCCACCCTCCATTTTCAATTACAGTCACGTCTGGCTCAGAGCGATCACGCATCTTCCTGAATGATTTGGTATCAGTAAAATCCTTGTAGTAAGCCATAACAGAGCCTCTCCACCTGGCCAGACCATCATTATTGGATGAAGGAGAGAGACTAGAGTTCTCTAACAGGACACAGTTGGCGTAATAGCTGTAGAAGTGTTGCTCAAATACTTTAATTCCCGGTTTGTTGGAGTAGGCAGTAATTTTCTCCGGTTTCGGGATTTCATCCAGATCAGAATAGATAATGATGTCATCTGGTTGGGCGTTTGTGAGTCCCTTAATAATTTGATTCTTCTGATGATTGTCGTAGTCCATGGGCCTGGGCACCCTGAACCTGGTAAAAAAATTTGGATAGGTGTCTACGACAACATGAATAATTTTGTTCTCAAATTGTTTGAATCTATCCTTGTTTTCGTGAAAGAAGAGAGGCTTTGGCTGTTTCTGGAAGGTTCTTGTCGCCTCTACCAGAACAAAGAAATCTACCACATCATTCAGTATGTTGAGGCGTATCTCAAGTAAATCGAGCTCATTGAAAAAGGCAAAGCAGTCGTAGATTCTTGACATACTTAGTTCCGTTTTGGTGTGGGTGACTGTGAGATGGTCATTTCCTTACACTGATATGCATTATTTTATCGCGCGTAGTACAACAGTCATTTCATAGCATGGGTATTTCCATGCGTAATATTTTTCCCATCTCCGTGGAGAAATGTTGAATAAGAGTTTTCCAATTTGTCCGCGCAAACCTTTGCCAAAATTCATCTCTCTACTGATATATTCAAACTCGACAGGGGTGTATGTAATTGGTTTCTTGCCGCGGATAAAATAATCAAATGTGCCATAGGTGAAAGGGGTTTTATGTGTTGGGTCACGGAAAAATTCTATATTGCTGACATGTGGAACAGTGGACTTGATAATTCCGCCCGGTTTTAGAATTCTATGTATCTCCTCCATAATTAGAACGAGATTATCTATATGTTCAAGAAAGTGATTTGAACGTATTTCATCTATTGAACTGGGTTCAAATGGGAATGGTGGTTTCGCTAAATCACAGACTATGTCTGCAGAATCTGTAGCGATAATGTCCACACCTATCTCCTCAGGGAGTTTTTTATTTCCACATCCAAGATTCAGGATCTTTTTCACTTGATATCTCCAAGAACAGTAGACTGGTGATTGTAAGTGAAATGTCGCCATATTGCCCACAACAGGGCAACATAATATTTCCAGTCAAAAACTATCCAGCGCGTTAGGAGTGATGTAAAGACATAAAACACATGTGTGACCCACTGAGTTTTGCCTTTCAGGTGGCGCCAGGCAAACAGGTGCTTATTTCGTATTGAAACAAGACGTCTTTTGACATTGCTTTGCGTCTTGCTGATGGTAGAACTTGTTTTGTGGTATAGCTTGCGCTCCGGTGTGTAATGTATTTGCCAGCCTTTCCGCAATGCGCGCAGAGGGAGGTCTGAATCTTCCCAGTAATAGGGAGAGAATACCTCATCAAATCCCCCAAGTTCTAAATACTTTTTTCTGTCGCAGATAAAGCCTGTCCCAAGTGGTGGAAATTGCTGCTCTCTATTTGGACCAAATTTTGATGAGTCTGGTATTACATTATGATTAAAACGGAGAAGCCCTCTTTTTGAATAGAGTTGGCATACCTTTCCTATGTAGTAAGGTTTATCTTTCTCATCGCGATAGTTGTGGATATCCCCTTTGAGTGCAAACAAATGCTTGTTATTAGCAAATGTTGTGCAAGCGCCCAGGAAATAGTTTATGTCAAAGGTGGCATCTGTGTTGGCTATGCAGAGTAAATCTTTGGTTGCGATTTTTGCGCCGGAGTTACAATTCCCAGAGAACCCCTGATTCTGTTCAGCACTCTTAATTCGTATCTCAGGGTGATTCTGGCGTAAGTATTCTATGCTGTCATCACTTGAAGCATCGTCCGCTACTATTACTTCATAATCACAGTCGGCTTTATCTAGAGCCGCAAAAAGCGATGGCAAATTTTCTTCCAGCAATTTACGGCCATTGAAATTTGGAAGTACAACGCTAATTCCTGAATGAATATTCGGCATATAATATTTATGGCGGATATGAAAGGTGCTTGATAATCCGATGCGACTAGTTTGAATTAACCAGTGTCCGAAAATAATCGATTGTTTTTGGTAGGCCATTATGCAGACCAATTTTTGGTTCCCATCCAAGAAGTTTGCGTGCCTTGGTGATGTCCGGTTGCCGTTGCTGAGGATCATCATGTGGTAGTGGACGGAATTCCAGCTTTGATTTTGAATTGGTTAATTCGATAACTTTTTCTGCCAGTTCCAGGATGGTGAATTCTCCAGGGTTTCCTGTATTGATTGGGCCGGTGACGTCATCACCAGAGTTCATCAACCGGATCAACACCTCGATCAGATCATCAACGTAGCAGAAAGAGCGGGTCTGACTGCCATTACCATAGATGGTGATTGGTTTGTTCTGTAGGGCCTGCATGATGAAGTTGGAGACCACACGGCCATCATTGGGGTGCATACGTGGGCCATAGGTATTGAACAGGCGTGCTACTTTAATGCGCAGATTATGTTGACGATGGTAATCGAAGAACAGGGTTTCAGCGCAACGCTTGCCTTCGTCGTAACAGGAGCGGTAACCGATTGGATTGACGTGCCCCCAGTATTCTTCTGTCTGTGGATGTACCTGTGGATCACCGTATACCTCTGATGTGGATGCTTGCAGGATTTTGGCTTTGGTGCGCTTGGCCAGGCCGAGCATATTGATTGCACCGTGTACTGAGGTCTTGGTGGTTTGTACCGGGTCGTGTTGGTAGTGGATCGGTGAGGCGGGGCAGGCCAGGTTGTAGATTTCATCAACTTCCACGTAGAGCGGGAAAGTTACGTCGTGGCGCATCAACTCAAAGTTGTGGTTGTCCAACAGGTGGGCGATGTTATCTTTAGTACCTGTAAAGAAATTGTCCAGACAGATGACATCATGGCCTTCGCCAATCAGTCGCTCACACAGATGAGAGCCGAGAAAACCGGCGCCACCGGTAACCAGAATCCGTTTACGTAGGTGCATGCTGTTTATCCCTTGTAGCTACGGCCGATGCCGGTGTAGTCAAAGCCAAGCTCGAACAGTTCGCGCGGGTTGTATTGATTGCGGCCGTCAAAGATTACTTTTGATTTGAGACCACTGCCGATACGCTCGAAATCCGGGTTACGGAACGGTTTCCATTCGGTAACTAGGACCAGGGCATCGGCATCCTTGAGTACGTCGTATTGGTGTTCGAAGAAGGTAATCTTGCCCTCTTCCAGCCAGGCGGCGTTCATTTCACGGCGGGCCGTTTCAATGGCTACTGGATCGTGGGCCTGGACACGTGCACCAGCAGCGATCAATTCACGGATCAACACCAGTGACGGGGCTTCACGCATGTCATCGGTACCCGGTTTGAATGCCAGACCCCACAGTGCGAAGGTGAGACCGGAGAGGTCGTTACCGAATTTGGCGGTGATCTTTTCGAACAATCGGTGTTTCTGCAAATCGTTACGTCGCTCGACGGCGTCAAGTACCATCGCGTCCATATCGTTTTCGTCAGCCATGCGTAGCAGCGCTTTGACATCTTTAGGGAAGCAGGAGCCACCATAGCCGCAGCCGGGATAGATGAAGTGGTAGCCGATACGCTCATCGGAGCCGATACCCAGGCGAACGTTCTCAACATCGACGTCGAGTTTTTCACACAGAGCGGCAACCTCGTTCATGAACGAGATTTTGGTGGCGAGCATGGCGTTGGCCGCGTATTTGGTCATCTCCGCATCACGCACACCCATGATCAGGATACGATCATGGTTACGGGTGAACGGGGCATAGAGGTCATGCATGAGCTTGCCAGAGCGTTCGTCAGAGATACCGACCACAACCCGGTTGGGGCGCATGAAATCGTCGATGGCCGCACCTTCCTTGAGGAATTCCGGATTACTGACCACGTCGAACTGGATGTCACTACCACGTGCGTCCAGTTCCGCCTGAACAACGGCACGAACCTTGTCGGCGGTACCGACCGGGACGGTGGATTTATCCACTACCACGTTGTATTTGGCCTGCATGTGCTGGCCGAGTTCTTTGGCTACCGCAAGGACGTACTGCAGGTCGGCGGAACCGTCTTCGCCTGGCGGTGTGCCGACAGCGATAAAGTGGATGTCGGCGTCAGCGACGGCTTCTTTGATCGAGGTAGTGAAGCGGAGGCGACCTTCACGGAAGTTTTCCAGCACCATTTCTTCAAGGCCAGGCTCGTAGATGGGGAGTTTGCCGTTCTTCAGGCCGTCGATTTTTGCCTTGTCGATATCGACGCAGGTGACGGTATTGCCCATTTCGGCAAAACAGGTGCCGGTAACCAGGCCGACATAGCCGGTGCCTACAACAACGATTTTCACGCTAGCTCACCCTTGGTTGAGGTTCAGGTATCGGGCTACACCATAGCCCGGAAGACCGCGCCATACTACCACATAAACGACTACAGGCAGATGACTTCAGCGCTTTGTGCTGGAGGTAACTGACTGAAATTCACTGGTTTTACCCGCAAACAGTAATGATTGGCTGAGATGGGTAAAGGCCAGCGCACGTAGACGTTGCTCGGTCTCGCTGTCACCGCATTCTGCAGGAAGGAGTGCCGGTTTGTCTTTGCCCACGCTGAAGCAGTTTAGTTGCTTGTTATTGTCGATATTGAACTCGACACCCTTCCTGCTCTCAATCCAGCCCAGGGCGCCGTTGTGGTAGTAATCAGCGGCATGAATACCGGCCGGATCCTGTAGTGCCATACCGGTAAATGGGGCCTTGCCGTCAATGTTCATGGTGTAGAGCAGGGTTGGGGCGATATCTCGCTGGCTGCTGACCATATCAAGCATTCGGGGTTTGACGATACCCGGTGCGTAGATCAGGAATGGGATCTGGTACTTATTGAAATTGGTGTCGAGAGACTGGGCACCGCCTTTTGAGCGGCCTGCGTGATCGGCCACAATGACAAACACCGTGTTGTTCAGATCGGGGTAGTTGGCAAAGCTGAGGATAAAACTCTTCAGTGCCTCATCGGAAAAACGCAGGACATTCAGGTAGGTCGTTTCCGGATCGCTACCCTCAAATTGCGGATCCACACCGGGCGGGAGTTCGCTGGAGTGGGTTGAGTTGGTGTTGATGCCGACGAAAAACGGCTGCGGCATCTGCTTGATCTGCTTGAGCACATACCGATACAGGTCGGGATCCTGCAGGCCCCAGCTATTGTGTGGGTAGTCATAGTCATCCACGTCCTCCTTGCCGTAGCTGTGCCTGAAACCGAGCAACTGGGTAAAGGCGCCGGTGCCGCTGGTATTCTTCAAAGTGCCCTGGAAAAAGGCGGTGTGGTAGCCACGCTCACCCAGTATTTGCGGCAGGCAGCGGTAGGCGTAGTTCTGTAACTGGCTCTGCGCCACGGTTTCACCCAGCGGGTTTTGCCATGAGCACATGGTCGAAAAAATGCCTTCCGTGGTGCGATGCCCACCCGCCATAGTAGCAAGTGTGGTGAGTGACTTCAGTCGCAGGTCGTCAAAGAACGGTGTGGTTGGCTTGTCGTAGCCATAGGACTGCATGTAGGCGGCCGACCAGCTCTCCAGCATGATCATCACCACGTTGTAGTGGAACTCCTGGCCCCAGATCGCTTCAGTGGGATAGCCCTTGTACAGATTGCGTACCAATTTTTTCTCAGCAGAAGTTGGCTCATTGGCCAGAACCGGGGTGATGGAATAGGGGGTCACGACGGAGAATACCGCGTTATACGGGCCATTGAGGGCGATCGCCGCCAGTTGGCTATCGCCAATCTCCTGTGCATGTAGTGGTTCCAGCGGCACACTGCCAAGACCCCCTCTAACCACCACTACGCAGATCGGCAGCAGGATCAGCAGCGCAAGTTCGGTGTGCAGTGGATGGCTGTTCTTCTGCAGATAGGGGGCATCGTCGTAGACCGGGTTGCCGCGATTGAACAGGAAGTTGTTAAACAGCAGGATCGGAAGCAGCAGAAATAGCTGGAATACGAACATCCTGGTGTGCACGGTGGCAGCCATTGTCACCAGCTCTTTTGCAGACCCAAGACCCTCTTTAACTTCATAGCCGAGATGACGCCCCGCCTCATCGTAATACAGGATGTCTGCGCCATGCAGCAACAGGAGTAAAACGGCGAAAATGAAGGTGCTGTAGCGCAGTCCCTTGACGATGCGCACGCGTGCCAGACGGTGTAACAGATAGGCCAACAGGCCAGCAATGAAGGTAAGTGCAGCGGCGATCGCCAGATCGAATTTTATCCCCCACAGCAGAGCATGAGTGATGTCTCCTGTGGACATGCCCTTGAAGTGACTGTCCATGTAGTAGACGACAAACACGACTCTTTCGGTGAGTGCGATGAGCGTAAACTGCAGCATCGGCAGGAGAAAAACACGCAAATTGGCAAACATCGTAAACATCTGAAACTCGTTAGTTCGAGGCCGCAGCCTGGTTTAGTAATCGATCAAGCACTTGGGTAACATCCTCAACGAGGATACGTTCCATAGCGGCAGGATCCTTGACGCGAATACCCCAGGGCAACTGGTCCGGCAGTTTACCATGGGCATGCAGTACCGCTTCCGGGTAGCGGTTCACAATAAACTCACGGCTCAGGTAGGGGCCTGCTCGATCCGGGTTGGTACAGGCATACAGGCCGATCACCGGAGTAGAAACCGCGGTAGCCAGGTGCGCCGGACCCGCATCGGGGCTTACCAGACAGACGCTACGTTGCAGTACCGCCAGCAACTGTTTGAGATCGGTTTCGCCGATCAGGTTGAGCATGGCGTTCGCGCAACCGGCACTGTCGAGGCGGGCGTGAATCTCGGCGCCGTATTGCCGTTCGAGGCGTGAGTTACCGCCACACAGCACCACTTTCAGGCCGTGGTGTTTAATCGCATATTCCGCCACCGCCGCGTAGCCTGCGCTGTGCCAGTTGCGATAGGCCATACTGGAGCAGGGGCTAATCGCCAGATAACGTTCACCATGCAGCTGTTGCTCAGCAAAGGTGTGCGCCGACTCGGGGATGGGAATATCCCAGCGCAGTTCGTGGCGTTCGATGCCGAGTGTCTCAGTAAAGCCGAAGAAGCTGTCTATCACATGTTGGTTGGTGTGCGGAGCGATCTGGTGAGTGGTGAAGAGCCACTGCATATCCCCGGCACGGGCGCGATCGAATCCGAGGCGGATCTTCGCCCGAATCAGCAGACTGGCAAGACTGGCGCGCAGCGACATCTGCATGTGCAGCAGCACGTCAAAGCGATTTCCGCGCAGTGCACGATAGAGATCCTTATAGGCCGCCCATCGCCGTGACTTGTCAAAGATGATAAAGTCCACGCCCGGAATGTCACCGATCAGCGCGTGTTCGCGCTTGCCGATCACCCAGGTGATATGCGTCTCCGGCCACGCCGCCTGCAGTGTGCGCAGGATCGGCAAGGTGTGGCTGATGTCACCCAGGGCGGAGAGACGCAGCAGGCACAGGTTTTTCGGTGGCGCAGTTAACGGCAGAGCCATGAGATGAATCCAGTCAGTACCAAAACAGACAAAAGCGACATCCTATATGATGCCGATACCATCGGCCAGTTGGGTGACGAGTTTTTCGATCCCGCCTGGTGGGCGTCACAGGGGTTGGTGGAAAAAACGGCGCCGGGGCGCGGTACCACCGTGTTCGTGCGTCATGACGAGGCGACACTGGCGCTGCGTCACTACCATCGAGGCGGCATGCCTGCGCGTTTCTCCCGCGACGCCTATCTCTGGCTGGGACTGGAAAAGAGTCGCCCCTGGCGCGAGTGGCATCTGCTGCTGGAGCTGCAACAGCGCGGTCTGCCGGTGCCGCAGCCGGTCGCGGCGCGAATCAGTCGCGATGGCCTGTTCTATCGTGGCGATATCATTACCCGGGTGGTCGATGCCGAACCGCTGGCCGACTGGCTGGTGAAGGGGCGTATGCCGTCGGAACAGTTGCGCTCGCTTGGTGCCTGCCTACGCCGCTTTCACGATGCCGGTGTCTATCATGCCGATCTCAACGCCTGCAATATCCTGTTGGATGAGGCGGGCAAGGTGACCCTGATCGATTTCGACCGTGGTGAGTTGCGTACCCCGGCCAAGTCGTGGCAGCAGGCCAATCTGGCGCGGTTGAAGCGTTCGCTGGAGAAGTTTCGTCGCAAGGAGCTGCGCTTTGCCTTCGACGACGAGGACTGGAAGAGCCTGCTGCGAGGTTACGAAGAGGCCGGATCGCAGTAACGCTTGATTGCGGTGAGGTAGCGCTCCGCCATGTCACGTCGCTGCTCCACCGCTTCCTTCGCTTTTTCTCCCATCAGCCGGTAGTTTTCTGCTTCCGCCAGCAGGCGGCTCATCACCGCCGCCAGTTCACGGACATCCTGCACCTGAACCGCACCCTCTGCCGTTAGCAGGGTCGCCGCTTCAGTACGGAAGTTGTCCATATAGGGGCCGAACAGGGGCGCCTTGCCCAGTGCTGCCGCCTCGAGGATGTTCTGTCCGCCCTTGTCCACCAGCGAGCCGCCCATGAAGACCAGTTCTGCCCCGGCGATCAGTCCCGGCAGTTCACCGAAGGTATCGGCCAAATAGATCCCGGTCTCCGCGGTGATGGCGTCGCCACGGCTGCGTACCGCGATGGTCTCGCCACGCAGGGCGGTGAGAATCTTGTCGCGTCGTTGTGGGTGGCGTGGGGCGATCACCAGCAGTCGATCGTCGGCTCCGGAACGATGCCAGGCATCCACCAGTAGCGGCTCCTCGCCGTTACGGGTCGAGGCGGCCAGCAGGTAGGGACGCCCCAGTTCGGTCGGGGTGACCCGCTCCGCTCGCGGTGCCGAGGAGAATTTGATATTACCGATCGCTTCGCAGCGTTCACGTTCTGCCCCCAGGGTGATAAAGCTGGCACGATCCTGCTCCGAGCGCGCCAGCACCGCGGTGACCTGCTGCAGGCAGAGAGTGTAGAGCCGCCGCAGCCACGGTTTTACCCTGGAGGTGCGGGATGAAAGACGCCCGTTGATGATCAGCAGCGGTGTATTGCGTTGGCGAGATTCGGTGTAGAGATTTGGCCACAGCTCGGTCTCCATCAGCAGCGCACAGCGTGGTCGGTAGGTATCGAGGAAACTGCGAATACCGCGCTGCCAGTCGATGGGGAAATAGGCGTGCTGCACGCTATCGGGCAGCTTGGCGCGTGCGGCGCGGGCGCCGGTGGGCGTAGTGGTGGTGATGAGCAGCGGTTGCTCGGGTTGTTGCTGTTGTAACTGCAGAATCAACGGCAGTACCGCGTTGACCTCACCGACCGAGGCGGCGTGTATCCAGATGACCCGGCGTCGTTCGGCCTCGTTGTAGAACCCCAACCGTTGCAGCAGATAGCGCGGCTCTTTCTGTTTTAACGCCTGCCACCCGGTATAGAGTGCTATCGGCAGGGAGAGCAGGCGCAGTAGCCAGTTGTAGCGCCACAGATCGCGCCGTTGCTGCTCAGTAAACACCGGGTTCTCCCAGGGGGCGGGTTTTAAAGCGTTTGTGCAGCCACAGGTACTGCTCTGGTACGCGCAGGATCTGTTGCTCCAGAATTTGATTGGTGAGGGTGGCGTCGGCCATATCGTCGCCACTGGGGTAGTTCTCCAACGGCGGTAGCAGCTTCACCAGAAAACCGGCATTGCCCGGCAGTCGTTCCGAGTAGTAGGGAACAACTGGCGCCCCCGAAAGCCTTGAAAGTCTGGCGGTGGTGGTCAGGGTGGCGGTGGGAAAACCGAAGAATGGCGCGAATACGGAGCGCTCGCGACCGAAATCCTGATCCGGGGCGTACCACATCACCTTGCCCTGTTTCAGGTTGCGCACGATACGGCGCATATCGACGCTGGGCACCAGGTCATCGAACAGGCGTTTGCGTGAACCAGCCATGACCGCCTCGAACAGGGCATTGCGCGCCGGTTTGTAGATCGGCTGTAACCCAGCCACGTGGTAGGCGAGGAAACGTCCGCTGATCTCCAGGGTGGTGTAGTGGCCACCAAGAAGAATTACCCCTTTGCCCATGGCGCGGGCCTTTTCCAGATTTTCGAGGCCTTCGATGCGGTAGAGCTTTTTCAGTCGTGAATCGCTCCCCCACCAGCTAAGCGCCCCTTCAAATAGCGACATTGCCGAGGAGACAAAACTCTTCCGCGCCAGTCGGCGGCGTTCTGTTTCGCTCATCTGCGGGAAGCAGAGGCGGAGGTTGGTCAGGGTCACCCGGCGTCGACTGACGGCGACAACATAGAGCAGGCTACCCAAAAGGCTGGCCAGCCAGCGCATAGCCGGATAGGGCAACAGCAGGGTAAGGCGTAGCAGGCCGAGACCGAACCAGGTGGGCCAGTAACGCGGGGAAATAAAACGGCTGGGTAGCGAAGGCTCGCTTGAGTGCATCGTCCAGTCGCTCAGACAGTTATGGGCAGCAGCCTGCAAGAGGCGCTGAAATCAGATGTGGGCGGAGGAAATGGGGCAGTGTTGTCCATAGGCGGACGAGTTTATCAGGGCTGGTGCGGGGAAGGCTAGAAAGGCGACAGGGAACCGCCGAATGGCGGCTCCCTGTCTATGCGATTACTGCAACCACTCGTTGATCTTGGCCAGATCGGTTTCGCTGAGGTTGCCTGCCGCCTGCTTCAGTTGCAGGGTGGCGAGGATGTAGTCGTAGCGCGATTTGTAGTACTCGCTCTGCGCCTGGAAGCGAACCTGCTGGGCGTTCAGTACATCCACCGCGGTGCGGGTACCAACTTCGAAACCGGCCTGGGTTGCTTCTAGTGCGGTCTGTGCCGAAGAGAGCGCCTGCTTACGGGCTTTCACCTGGCTGATGCCGGTAACCACGCCGAGATAGGCGCTACGTGCCTCGCGGATGGTGGCGCGTCGCTGCTGTTCCAGGACTTCGTTGGCCTGGTTGTAGAGGGCGCGGGCCTCACGGGTCTGTGCGGTGGTCAGGCCGCCGGAGAAGATCGGGACATTGAGTTGCAGACTGACCGTGGTATCGTCACGCTCGCTACCATAAACATAGTCAGTCGTGTCAGAGTGATTCAGGTTGGCGGTTAGATCGAGGGTTGGGTAGTGCCCCGCGGAACGCCTGTTCAACTCCTCGTAAGCGACTTTGGAAGAAGCTTCGGCAGCGAGTAGGGCGAGGTTCTGTTTCTGTGCGGTGACTACCCATTCATCGATATTGGCCGGTTCCGGTGAGAGCAGTGGCACTTCGTTTTTCAGCACCGCCAATACCATCGGTTCCTGACCGACGATCTCACGCAGGTTCTCCTTGGCGATGTCAAGCTGGTTCTGTGCGGCCAGTTCCGCGGCGACCGCGGCATCGTAACCGGCCTGTGCTTCGTGTACGTCGGTAATGGCGGAAAGACCGACCTCAAAGCGCTGTTGGGTTTGGCGCAGTTGCTGACTAATGGCGCGCTTGCTTGCCTCGGCAGTGGTCAGGTTGTCCTGGGCTGCCAACAAATTGAAGTAGGCCTGTGCCACACGCAGTACGGTGCCCTGTTTGGCCGCCTCGAACTGGGCATCGGCGGCGGCAATAGCGGCATCGGTCTGGCGCATCTGTACATAGTACTCATGGTGATAGATGCTCTGGCTCAGGCTGACGGTATAGCCTTGACTTGTGTAGTCCGACTTGCCGGTGGCGGAATAAGGATTGGTCGTTTTGACCACATCTTGATTGTTCTGTGTGTAATTAGCACTCAGGTTAATCTGCGGTAGAAAGGCGGCACGGCTCTGGCCGTTTTTTGCCTGTGCCGCCTGATTGGCCGCCTCGGCAGAGCGCAGTTGCGGGTCGTTCTTTTGCGCCAGGCGGTAGACGTCCATCAGATTCTCGGCGCTGGCTGAAGCGCTGCCGAGTAACAGGGCGGTTGCGGTGAACAGGGTGGTGGCAACTCGTTGCATTATGCGTCCTTTGTCTTGAGACGGGTTACGGTTCCGTAAGTTTGAATCTCTACTGGCCGATACGTTCCGGCGGAAAGTTGACAGTATACTACCAAATTCGACAAGTCGGCACCGATAATATATTAGGTGTTGCTTATGTTGAGGGTGGTTCGCGACCTGATCAAGTGCCTGTGATCACTCTTTGCAAAACTTGATGTAGCGGTAAATAAACAATGGGGCCATCCGCCCCATTGTTTTGTTCTATCTATTCGACGTCTAAAAGACGAAGCACTCATTCTGTGGTGCGCCGACTAGCGGCGGCACGACGGTTTCGAACAGGGTCTCCTCGTGCCACTCGTTACTATTGATACGGGTAACCAGTACGGCGCTCATGGCCGGTGCATTGCCGACGATGGCGAACAGCCTGCCACCCACCTGCAGATTGTTTTTCAACCCTGCAGTCAGGCTAGGCAGGGAGCCGGTCACGGCGATGGCGTTATAGGGCTGGCCCTTGTCCCAACCATTGCAGGCATCTCCCTGTTCCAGCGTGACGTTGCCCAGTCCCAGGGTAGCGATACGACGGGCGACCTGTTGCAGCAGTTCCGGCTCAATCTCTACGGAAACTACCTGGGCTGCCAGGTTGGCCATCATCGCGGTGACGTAACCGCTGCCGGTGCCGACTTCCAGTACCTTGTCGCCAGGTTGGATGGCAAGGCTCTGTATCATGCGCGCCTCCAGTTTCGGTTCCATCATCACCTGATCATGGCCGATAGGCAGCGGCATATCGGTGAAGGCGAGGCTGCGATACTCCGGCAGGACAAAATCTTCGCGCGGGATGCGCTGTAGCAGGTTCAGCACCTGCGGGTCGAGCACGTCCCAGGGACGTACCTGTTGCTCAATCATGTTATGGCGCGCTTTTTCGATATTCATATCGGCCATGCTGCTTCCCCATTTATGTATTGTTGTGAAAACGAAAGAGCCGAGATTAAGGGTTTTACCGGTGCCAGGCAAGGCCATGAAGGCCTCAGATGGCTTGGGTATAAGTCGTAGAAGTAAGTGCCCGCCAACGCTAAACACCTGTGTTGATGAGGTTTTTTCGCTGTTTGTCGACTTGCTATGGCAGGGCGCATCGTATACCTTTCCCTTTACTGCTAGGGGTGCCCTTGCGGATTGTTGAAATGCTATTTTCAACAGCCTGCGAATGGCTGAGAAAACACCCTTTGAACCTGATCCAGTTTACGCTGGCGTAGGGAAGCGGTGCGGCCACGTACCCCCTTCCCTTGCCGCACCACAGAGGACTCGTCATGAGCGCCATCCCGCAAGATTTTCAGCAAAAGACCGCGCAACTCTCCAACGAGGTCACCAAGCCGTTTCCCAAGTCGCGAAAAATCTACGTCGAGGGTTCGCGTGCAGATATCCGCGTGCCGATGCGCGAGATCAGCCAGGACGACACTCATACCACGACCGAAGCGGAGCACAATCCGCCGATCTATGTTTACGATACCTCCGGCCCCTATACCGAGCCGGCGGCGAAGATCGATCTGCTGAAGGGGTTACCCGCGCTGCGTGAGCAGTGGATCGAGGAGCGCGGCGATACCGAACTGCTCAGCGGCCCGACCTCGGAATACGGCGCCAAGCGGCAGAATGATCCGGCACTGGCGTCACTGCGTTTTGAGCACATCCGTAATCCGCGTCGTGCAAAGTCTGGAATGAACGTAACCCAGATGCACTATGCGCGTCAGGGTATCGTCACCCCCGAAATGGAGTTCATCGCCATCCGCGAGAACAACCGCCTGCAAGAGATGCGCGATGATCCGCGCTACAGCAAATTGTTGCGTCAGCACGCGGGACAATCCTTCGGTGCAGCTATTCCGGAGATCATCACTCCAGAGTTTGTACGTAGTGAGGTGGCAGCCGGTCGTGCGGTGATCCCGGCCAACATCAACCACCCTGAACTGGAGCCGATGATCATCGGCCGTAACTTCCGGGTGAAGATCAACACCAACATCGGTAACTCCGCGGTGACCTCATCCATCGCAGAAGAGGTGGAGAAGCTGGTCTGGTCCTGTCGCTGGGGCGGTGACACCCTGATGGATCTTTCGACGGGCAAAAACATTCACGAGACCCGTGAATGGATCCTGCGCAACTCACCGGTACCCATCGGTACCGTGCCGATCTATCAGGCGCTGGAGAAGGTCGATGGCATCGCCGAGGATCTCACCTGGGAGATCTTCCGCGACACCCTGATCGAACAGGCGGAGCAGGGGGTCGACTACTTCACCATCCACGCCGGGGTGCGACTGCGTTACGTGCCGCTAACCGCCGAGCGGATCACCGGCATCGTCTCCCGCGGTGGATCGATTATGGCCAAGTGGTGTCTGGCCCACCACGAAGAGAGTTTCCTCTACACCCGCTTCGATGAAATCTGCGAGATCATGAAGGCCTACGACGTCGGCTTCTCGCTTGGTGACGGTCTGCGTCCCGGCTCACTTGCTGATGCCAACGATGCGGCGCAGTTTGGTGAACTGGAGACCCTGGGCGAACTGACACAACGTGCCTGGGAACACGACTGCCAGGTGATGATCGAAGGCCCTGGCCATGTGCCGATGCAGATGATCAAGGCCAACATGGAGAAAGAGTTGCAGGACTGCTTCGAGGCACCGTTCTACACACTCGGTCCGTTGGTGACCGACATCTCCCCCGGCTACGACCACTTCTCTTCCGGGATCGGCGCGGCGCAGATCGGTTGGTACGGAACCGCTATGCTCTGCTATGTCACACCGAAAGAGCACCTCGGTTTGCCGAATAAGGAAGATGTGCGCGAGGGGATCATCACCTACAAGGTCGCTGCCCATGCCGCCGACTTGGCCAAGGGTTTCCCCGGCGTGCAGGCGCAGGACAATGCCATGTCCAAGGCGCGTTTCGAATTCCGCTGGCACGATCAATTTGCTCTGGCGCTCGACCCGGAAAAGGCGATGAGTTTCCACGATGAAACCCTGCCTGCTGAAGCACACAAGGTGGCCCACTTCTGTTCCATGTGCGGTCCCAAGTTCTGCTCGATGAAAATCTCGCAGGAGGTTCGCGATTACGCGGAGAAGGGGATGCAGGAGATGGCAGTGAAGTTTGCCGAGGATGGCGCGGAAATTTATAAAAAGGTTTAAATAACCGTCGGTACTTGCCGACGCTGAAAATGGAATATTGGGGATGACAGATTTTACCAGCGAAGCGGGGCTGCGATTCCGCTATCTATTGCGCGATATCGCCAAGGGCAAACGTGGTGCGCGCGATCTCAGTCGTGAAGAAGCCAGCGAGGCGCTGGCCTTTCTTTTTTCCAATGAGTGCGATGCCGCGCAGGTCGGTGCTTTCCTCACCGCGATGCGTTACAAGGGCACCAAGCTGGATGAGTATCTTGGGTTCTTCGATACCATCTACGCCACTTCTGAATCGATCCGTCCCGATGTCCCCAATCTGGTCAATGCCAACGGTCCCTACGATGGACGTAAACACTTCCTGCAATTGAGTCCAGCAGCGGCGATCATTGCTTCCGCGGCAGGTGTGCCGATGCTGCTGCACTCTTCCGATGGCCTGCCGCCGAAGAATGGTGTGACCAGTGGCAAGGTGCTGGAGGCGCTGGGTATCCCGGCGATGCAAAACCCGGTGCAGGTACGGCAGAACATCGAGAAAAACGGTTTCGGCTATCTCCATTCGCGCGTCTATTGTCACGGTGTCGAGCGTCTGCGCCCAGTGCGGGAAAAACTTTTCTATCGATCCTTCCTCCACAGTTGCGAAGTGATGCTTAACCCGGGCGGGGCAAAACGTTCTCTGCTGGGTGCCGCGCATACTTCCTTCCTGACCAAATTCCTTGAGGTGCAGGTGGCGCAAGGCGCTGAGCATGTACTTTCGGTGCAGGGGTTAGATGGTAGTGATGAACTGCCGCTGCAAACGATCAGTGCGGTGGAATATCGTGATGGCCGCCTCGAACAACTGGAACTTTCTCCGGCAGACTATGGCCTGAGTGAAAGCGAATCACTGCCCTGTGAACCGCCGTTAGAAACCGCACGTTTGATCGCTGCAGCATTCCGCGGTGAAGCGGAACAACTGCACGATGCGCTGATCTACAACGGCGGGGTGCGGATCTGGTTGGGAGGTAAAGTAGACAGTATCGCAACGGGTGTCGCCATCGCACGTGAAATACTGGAGTCCGGTGCGGCGTGGCGGCAACTGGAGAAGCTCGCAGAACCATCACAATAAACAGGCCCCGGCATCGAGTCGGTGGCCACAGGTAACCGACCACGATGCCACATCAAACACTAACAAGAATCGTTCTGCTCAGTCTGTCGCTGTTGCTTGTCGCCTGTGGTGGTGACAGCGGTGGAGTTAATCCGACAGGCCGTTCATTCGCTATGGGCTTTACCCCCTGGCCTTACGCTGCAACAGCTGAGGCGGTGAATGATACCTACGCCAAGATCAATGCCAACGGCGATATCGTCGCACACCATCTCGATAGCGGTATTCCCTGGCAGGAGGCGCTGGACGGTGTCGCTTACCCAACTGGCGTTGAAGCGGAAATTACAGCACGCGTGAATAATACGCAGGCAGGTAAGAAGGTCTACCTGGCGATCAGCCCGTTGAATACGGCACGTAACGCCATAGCGGATTACTGGAACAACAGCGGCTCAGGGCAGCCGTTACCCGCGCCATGGAATGGTTACGATTTCACTTCGATACAGGTGCAGACCGCCTATATCAATTTCGCCACCGATCTGATTACGCGTTTTCAACCAGAGTATTTCAACTTCGGTATCGAGGCGAGCGAGTTGATCCTTTACGATGCCAATAATGGTACAACCCAATACGCCAATTACCTGACCTTTGTCGCTGCCGTTTCTTCTGCCCTCAGGACATCATTCCCCCACCTCAAACTGATGGTCAGTGTGGGGTTGAAGTATCCCGGGACTCCTGAAGCACAGACGCTTGCAACGTATCTACCCACACTCATTAACTATGTGGACGTGGTAGGCGCTAGTGTCTATCCCTATGTCTTTTTCGGCCACGCCAATGCGGGCGATCCGGCTAACCTGCCGTCTAATTGGTTGTCACAGCTGCAGACCATTGCAGGCAGCAAGCCGATTGCCGTGGCGGAGACCGGTTGGATCGCGCAGGATCTGGTGATTCCGTCTTTGAGTGTGAATGTGTCGGCCACACCTGCCAATCAGAATGCCTACGTACATGCGCTATTCAGTGAGGCAGAGGCCTTGAATGCGAAATTTGTGATCTGGTGGTGTGTCGTCGATTTCGACGATATGTGGACCAATGTGTTGGGCCAGGATCCGATCGCGCAGATCTGGCGCGATACCGGACTCTACGACGGGACAGTGCCTACGCCTGTTGCCAGACCGGCTCTTACAACCTGGCAGAATCAGTTGGCGCAGCCGCTTGTTCCTTGAGTGAGTACAAGCGTATCAACTCATCCGCCTGCTGCCGTGACAGAGTTTTCCACGGCAGCGGGATGAGTCCTGCTACCCGTTTCCGATACTCCTCGTAAACCTTGCCGTGATAAACGATCAATTTTCTCTCCTCCATGCGTGAACCGGTAAACAGGTAGAGTGTTACCAGCGTGTAGATCAACAGCTGGTTACTACTCATATCCCGTGTCCAGAGAATCATCAGAATCAGGAAATACCAGGGATGACGTACATAGCGGTGAAGCGGGGAGATATGGAAGTGCTCCAGATCGTTGATCTCTGTAGTTTTTGTGCGCAGCTGCCTGAAGCCAAGAAATTCCTGCATGTCATACAGGCGGGGTGAGTAGGCCAGCACCAGTAGAGCAAGCAGGGCCATGCCATTCATCAGATAAAACATCACTCCCTGCCATTGCCATAATAGTTCTCCCGGATAGCGCCAGGCAATCCAGGCCAGGGGTAGAGCAAGCAGTGTCGCCAGCAGGTTGAACAGTAGTCGATACCAGGGGATCAGTGCTGGTAAGGAGCGCGCGATATGTTGTTTCAGCCACAGCGAAGCGGTGAAGGAGTGGAGTACAAAGTAACCCAGAAACAGAATGATGATCAGCAAAGTTTGCTGGGTCATGCAGTCAGGCTTTATAGATTCGGTTGCGGCCTTTCTGTCTTCCCTGGCGTAAGGCATCACGCGCGTGTTTGATAAAGTCGCCAAGTTGCTGTCCATGATGCGGAACTACGGTGGAGGAAACACCAGTAATAGTCACAATCTTGGAAACATCGGAAGTTTCATGTGGGATGTTCAGCCCAATGATATCGCCATGGATTTTTTGCGCCAGATCGTAGGCGCTACCGGCATCCATATTGGCAACCATTATGGCAAAGGAGGAAGCGCCGAAGCGGGAAATTACGCTACCTTTTTCCTGAACCTTACGGGTAATGGCACCGGTAATTTCCTTAAGGCAGATATCGCCTTCCAGCGCACCATAGTTATCGGTGTAATCACCAAAGCTGTCTATTTCAAGCAACAGCAGCGAGATCGGGCGCGTCTGATTCATCGAGTTGTTCCACATAATGGTGGAGAGATTTTTGAAATGTTCTGCGGTATGAATACCCGTAGTGGTATCGCGCGTCACCAGATCATTCATGGCACGTGTGGTTTCAGTCAGTTTTTCCTTTTGTTGCCGTAGATCCTGCTGCTGTGCCGAGGTGACACCTTCCAGCATCAGCGTGTGTCGACGTGCGGCAGTGAGGAAAAGATAGCTAAGCAGAATACCCATCAGGAGGGTGAAGGCATGGACGGTGATCAGAAACTGCTTCTCGTCTTTAATATCCTCCAGTATATCCGCCGCATCCAGGGTAACGCTGATCCCTCCGCGGATATCTCCGATACGGTAGCCCTGCTTGGCGTGGCAGGCCATGCAGGTGGGTTCGACATAGAGTGGTGCCATATAGCGGAATATTGGCTTGTCGACATTGACGATCATTTCAATCTTTTCTGGATTTCCTTTATAGAACGATTCCAGTGCCTCTTTTTCCCAGGGGTCTGCCTGATTTTCCGGACGGATAGGGTTGAGGCTGGTGAGATGGAAATAAACCTTCTCCTTTTCCGCAAGTTCAGATATCTGCCTCGCCATGTAGGCGGGATTGACCATGGTAAGCTCCAATCCGGATGGTGTGGTGATCTCCCGGTATGGCATTTCCAGATAAGGATTGGGTTTTGTCTGATCGGTTATGGGGACATACACCGGGCCATATTGCGCATTCCATTTGCGCGCCAGAAGTATGGCCTTGAAGAAGTTTTTGGCTCGCTCGCTCGCCATGGTATCGGCATGGTGCTGTAGCGCTTTGAGATTATGGTGAAAGGAGAAGGCACCTAATCCACCCCACAGGATCAGAATAATGAGCCAGTAGATCCGATTTTTGATGATACGTTCGGTGATACCCACTACCTGCCCTCATCCATTGTGCAGTTAATATCGTTAAAGCTTAGCCAGTTTGGCTATGGATGCCATAGCGTGAAAGGATGGTGACCACATGGAATGGACACGGATATTGGCACATATTTCACTGGTCGGCATTTCCATGCCTGCTCTCCATGTCAATGTTGGGCGCCCAACAGGTCAAATCATGGAGCGAGAAGACGGATTATTCAAGTCCCTGATTTTGATTGGTGAATTGACTGTCCTGGCAGTTTCGTACCTGATAGCGTATCTGCAGTGGAGGGAGCGCATGAATGAAAGCAACGAGGTTCAATCCGTACAGCAACGACTGCTCCAGGCAGCGCTGACCTGTTTCCTGAACGATGAGTATCACAGGGTCACGACCAGGCAGATTGCTGCCGCTGCAGATACTTCTATCGCCATGATTCGCTATTACTTCGGTAATAAAGAGGGGTTGTACGAAGAGATGTTACGGCAAACCCTACAGCCCTTGCTGGATATCCTGGAGACCTCACTCCTTTCTTCGACTGGCGGATTTGCCGAGTATTTTTCAATTTATTACCGCACGATGCAGCAGAATCCCCGTTTCCCTGCATTGATATTAAAAGTGCTGGCACTTAATCAGGGGCCGGGAAAGCGCTTTATTCATCAGTTGCTGGAGCGAGGACGTACACGTGCCCGTGAAAAGATCGAGCTATTGAAAGGGCACGGGCAGGTGGAGCAATCCCTCGACCCGGACATGGTGCGTATCGCATTTGTCAGTCTGGCAATGATGCCGATATTGGTGAAAGAGGTGTTTGAAGAGCAGCTTGAACGGCCGATGGATGGTGCCTTCCTGCAGCAACTGGCGCTATTGAATGGTCGGCTCTTTTCGGCCGGGTTGTTGCCGGATACTCACAGTAAGGAGTAGTTATGGCGAGTCTGCAAAGACACACGTTACAGGTGAAGTTATTCAGCCTGGCGATAAAGATGGCGAACTGGCTAGCCACGTTACCCAACAAACTGACACCGCCCCCATTCCGCCTGATACAGATTGGGTCTGCCTTCTGGCAGTCAAGGGCGCTCTATGTGGCAACCAATCTGGGGGTGGCAGACGAAATCGGTGACAGGGCAAGCAGTAGCGCTGAGATTGTCCGGGCATTGCACCTACACGAAGACTCTCTTTATCGTCTATTGCGCATGCTGGTTTCCATCGGGGTATTCGAAGAGAGTCGACATCGTGTCTTTCGTAATAATCGTCTCTCAAACCATCTTCGTCGTGATCACCCACAGTCGGTGCGTGACATGATATTGATGCATAACGTTGATGTCATGGCACGTCCCTGGTTCGAGTCACTTGAAGCAGGGGTTCGCAGTGGTGAAACGCCGTTTGTGAAAAGCCATGGCGAGGAGTTATTCACCTATATGGATAACCATAGCGAGTTCGATGCCCTGTTTGCTCGCGCCATGGATTCGGTTGAGGCGATTACCGGGGTCGATTATCTGCACGATTTCGACTGGCGACCTTTCGACCGTCTTATCGATATCGGCGGTTCCAAGGGCGCCAAAGCGATAGCGATCCTGAAAGCGAATCCTCACCTGAAGGCAATGGTTTTCGATCGTTCTCAGGTAATCGCCATGGCGGAGGAGTTTTGGCGATCGCATGGGGGTGAGGATCTGTTGCCACGTGTGGCATTTGCAGCTGGGGATGCACTGGAAGCGGTACCGTCTGCCCAATCAGCAAAGGACATCTATTTCTGCATGGCGCTATTTCACGGTATCAGTGATGATGATAGCCGTAAAATGCTGGAAAATTTGAAGCAGGCGATCGGTGAAACCGGAGCGACCCTGCTGATTGTGGACACGGTAGTGGATGAAGTCGGTATCGATCCCA
Organism: Thiohalomonadaceae bacterium; assembly: GCA_050288165.1. Classification (GTDB taxonomy): domain Bacteria; phylum Pseudomonadota; class Gammaproteobacteria; order Thiohalomonadales; family Thiohalomonadaceae; genus JAPHTQ01. The sequence continues at coordinate 69,924 of JBNKDG010000004.1, forward strand.
ATGTGGCGGCGATGGATATGCAGATGCTGATAGGGACAAAAGGGCGAGAGCGAACATTCAGTGAGTGGCAAGCGCTACTGGAAAGTGCCGGTTTTTGCCTCCATGAAGTAATCGTAGTGAGGACTTTTGCACGTTTTATCGTGGCTGGACTTGGCTGAATGCAGAGATGATTTCGATACTATGCTGCTGTCCATTAACTGGGTAATTGATGATGGTAGAACAGAAAAACGAACCTAAGGGCGATCTGGTGTTACGTACCCTGGCAATGCCTGCGGATACCAACGCCAACGGCGATATTTTCGGTGGCTGGATCATGTCGCAGATGGATATCGCCGGCAGCATCCTAGCGAAAGAGATCGCGAATTCACGTACCGTGACGGTGGCCGCCGAATCGATTCATTTTATTAGCCCGGTACATGTGGGGGATGTGGTTTGCTGTTATGGCCGGGTGGTTAAGGTCGGTAATACTTCGGTGACGATTCGCCTGGAAGTTTGGGTCAAGCCGATCCTCAGGAAGAACGAGGAGCGTCAGCGGCGTTTCAAGGTGACCGAGGCGGCCTTTACCTATGTCGCCATCGACGAAGAGGGGAACAAGCGGCCAATCAGCCGTGACTGACAGGCAACTTTCCTGGCAGAAATAAAAAAGCCCGAACATTTGTTCGGGCTTTTTTGTTGCAGGGTGCGAAGGATTACTTCGCTTCCTTGCGCTCCTTGGTTTCCTTAATGACCTGCTCGGCAACGTTGCTCGGGCAAGGTGCATAGTGGGAGAACTCCATGGAGAACTGGCCACGACCGGAGGTCATGGTACGCAGGTCACCGATGTAGCCGAACATTTCGCTCAGCGGAGCCTGGGCCTTGACGCGTACGCCGGTGGCGCCGGAGTCCTGACCCTGGATCATGCCACGACGACGGTTGAGGTCACCGATAACGTCACCCACGTGGTCATCCGGGGTGAAGACGTCGACCTTCATGATCGGTTCCAGCAGTTGCGGACCGGCCTTCGGCATGGACTGGCGGAACGCAGCCTTGGCAGCGATCTCGTAGGCGATGGCCGAGGAGTCAACCGCGTGGAAGCCACCGTCGGTCAGGTTGACGTGGACGTCCAGTACCGGGAAGCCGGCCAGTACGCCTTCCATCATCATGCTCTTGAAGCCCTTGTCAACGGCAGGCCAGAATTCGCGCGGTACGTTACCGCCGGTAACGGTGGATTCGAAGGTGTAGCCGCTGTTAACTTCGCCCGGCTCGATGATGTAGTCGATCTTGGCGAACTGACCGGAACCACCGGACTGTTTCTTGTGGGTGTAGCTGTCTTCGACACGTTTGGTGATCGACTCGCGGTAGGCCACCTGCGGTTTACCGACGGTAACGTCGATGCCGTGGGTACGCTTGAGGATGTCGATCTTGATGTCGAGGTGTAGTTCGCCCATACCCTTGAGGATGGTCTCACCCGATTCCTCGTCGGTCTCAACGCGGAAGGAGGGGTCTTCGGCAACCATCTTGTTGATCGCGATACCCAGCTTCTCGGCGCCGCCCTTGTCTTTCGGTGCAACAGCGATGGAGATAACCGGCTCCGGGAAGACCATCGGCTCGAGGGTAGCCGGCTTGTTCGGATCGCACAGGGTGTGACCGGTCTGGGTGTTCTTCATACCGATCAGAGCGACGATATCACCAGCCTGAGCCGAGTCCAGTTCGATACGATCGTTAGCGTGCATCTCAACGATACGGCCGATACGCTCGGTCTTGCCGGTGAAGGTGTTGAGTACGGTGTCACCCTTCTTGATCTTACCGGAGTAGATACGGGTAAAGGTCAGGGCACCGAAACGGTCGTCCATGATCTTGAACGCCAGGGCGCGCAGCGGACGGTTCGGGTCAACGATGGCCTTTTCGCCGGTCTCGTTACCTTCCAGATCAACTTCAGGCTGCGGATCGACTTCGGTCGGGCTGGGCAGATAATCAACAACGGCGTCGAGCACCAGTTGAATACCCTTATTCTTGAACGCGGAACCACAGTAGGTGGGGAAGAAGTCCAGCGCGATAGTGCCCTTGCGGATGCAACGCTTGATGTCTTCAATGGACGGCTCTTCGCCTTCCAGATACTTCTCCATCAGGTCGTCGTCCTGCTCTACCGCGGTTTCGATCAGCGCTTCGCGGTATTCGGCAGCCTTGGCCTTCAGCTCTTCCGGGATATCAGTGATTTCGTAGTTCTCGGGCTGTCCGGAATCATCCCAGATGTAGGCTTTCTGGGTCAGGACATCGACCACACCCTTGAAGTTCTCTTCGATACCGATCGGCAGGGTCATCACCAGAGGACGGGCCGCCAGGACATCTTCTACCTGCTTAACTACGCGGTAAAAATCGGCGCCCATACGGTCGAGCTTGTTGACGAAGATGACACGGGCAACTTCGGATTCGTTGGCATAGCGCCAGTTGGTCTCGGACTGAGGCTCAACACCGCCTGAACCACAGAATACGCCGACACCGCCGTCGAGTACCTTCAGGGAACGGTACACCTCGATGGTGAAGTCCACGTGTCCGGGGGTGTCGATGATGTTGAAGCGGTGATCCTTCCAGAAGCAGGAGGTGGCAGCGGACTGGATGGTAATGCCGCGCTCGCGCTCCTGATCCATGAAGTCAGTGGTCGCTTCGCCGTCGTGTACCTCACCGGTTTTGTGTACTTTGCCGGTGAGCTTCAGGATGCGCTCGGTGGTGGTGGTCTTGCCCGCATCCACGTGGGCGAAGATGCCGATATTGCGGTAATGTGTCAGGTCAGTCATAGCGGTACTCTGGTTACAAAGTGGTCAAAGGATCCCTTAACGACATAGTGGTCTCTCCATCTGATAATGGGGACGGCTCGGTCCCGGGCGCTAACCCGTTTCCCCTCATTGATCAGATGGACAGACCACTAGGGCTGTTTCGCGAGGCGCATATCATACAGAAATGGCGCCCGGCGGAATAGATCTGGAGGGGGAATTGCGCAAAATCCCTCACGCTCCGGGCAAAACTAGGGATTCCTTAAGGCAAATTGAAGCAAAATCGGCCATTCTGGCGTCTCCAGATGATGATGAGTCCGCTCCTGCGGGCACCTGCGAGCGTATCCGAAAGTGGGAAATGTGTTATAAATCGTGCGGGTATACTGCGGTATACTCCTGACAAAAGGCGGTTCCCGTGGTAGTGATGGGGCGCGACCCATCCATGGTTCTGTCCATACATAATGAGGAATGCAAGGGGATGAAAGGTTTCGGCATAAGTCGGTTTTTCCAGCGTAGCCCGGTTGAGGCCCGCGAACAGATCCCTCCCTCCAGCAGCGATCTGGTGGAGGAGAAGGTTCCCGTTAGTGGAGGGCGTCTGCGTCCTAATCCCGGTACCACCGTTCTGGTGGTCGATGATTCCAAGACGATCCAGGTGGTTCTCACCCGTATGCTCAGTCAGTACGGGTATGAAACGCTGTCTGCCTATGATGGCGAACGTGCCGTGGCCCTGACCCGTGAGCACAAACCTGCCCTGGTGCTGATGGATGTGGTGATGCCGGGTATGAACGGCTTTCAGGCCACTCGGGAGATCCGCAGGGATCTCAATCCGGAGATCGCCTCGATTCCGGTGATCATCATGAGCGGTAATGCCCAGCCAACTGAAGAGTTCTGGAGTATCAAGATCAAGGCGAACGGTTTTATTGCCAAACCATTCAGCGATGATGAACTTCTCGAGCGCATTGAAGGACAGCTCTTTAAGGTCAGCGAATAACCCGCCTCTTTCCCCACTCGCCTCTCTTTGTTCCTACCGTTTCACCGCGAGGCTGCGGTAGGATGATGTCTTCATCACAGAGATAACAGGAACAGCAACATGAAAATCGGCAATATCCTTCTCGGTATCTGGTTGGTCTTGCAGGGCTTGATCGGAATCCTCAATCTCAGTTTCCGCTATGACGATCTGGTCGTCGGTTCGCTGGCGCTAATCGCGGGCATCCTGGTACTCGCACGTAAGTAACCCCGGTTTTTCCTATGTCTCTCTCCATCGTCTATGCAGACGAGTCCGTCGTTCTGATCGACAAGCCGAGCCTGCTCCTCAGTGTGCCCGGTCGGGGGGAGGATAAACGCGACAGTGTAGTCACCCGTTTAAACGACGAGTTTCCCGGCATTCGCGAAGTGCATCGTCTCGACTGGGAGACCTCCGGCCTGATGTTGCTCGCCCGAGACAAAGCGTCACACAGTGAGCTGAGTCGCCAGTTTCGGGAACGTGAGGTGGATAAGCGTTATACCGCTGTGGTGTACGGTGTGCCTGCTAAGGCCGAGGGAGAGGTGGATCTGCCGCTACGCTGTGACTGGCCTAATCGTCCGCGACAGATGGTCGATTCTGAGCTGGGGAAATCCTCAAAGACCCTGTGGCGGTTGATAGAGAAAGGGGATGGGTGTAGCCGAATGGCGCTGACACCGGTTACCGGGCGTTCCCATCAACTGCGGGTACATATGCAGAGTCTGGGACATCCGATCCTCGGGGACGGTCTGTACGCCCACGATAGTGCTCGCTCCATGGCGTCGCGATTGCTACTGCACGCTTCAGCGTTGACGTTTCGCCACCCGATAAATGGCGGAACGATGCACTTTTCCTCTGCGGCACCGTTCTAGCAGACTTTATTTCGTCTTTACCCTGCCTAGGACGAAGTTGTTGCCGTTACGGCGTACCAGACGGGCCTGTTGCACCAGGGTTTCGAGCAGTTTGTTGAGGTTGGTTGCCGGTTTGAATTTGGCCACCTGCAGCTTTTCCCGCAGCAGGCTTTCGCTGATATAGGAGCGGCCTTTCATAAAGGTGACCATGTGTTCCATCAGCAGGTCCAGTTCCTCATCCTTGCTCATGTTTCCTGCTGGAGCGGCCTTCTTCTCGGCGGCGGGTGGCGCAGCTTTAGGTTCTGACTTTGCTTCGGATTTTTTCTCGACAGGAGGTTCTTCTTCCGCAACCTCCTCCAGGACTGGCACTTCTTCTTCCTGTTCTTTCCGCTGTTCGACCTCTTTCTTGGCGGAGGAGGCCTCGGCCAGCGCAACCTGGCTTTCCTCGACTTCCTTAATGAGCTTTTCCAGCTCCTGGTTTAACTCATTCAGTTCTTTCTTGTGGTCGGCAATGACGCCCTGGCGCTGTGACGCCAGTTCTTCAATCTTGTCGTCGATATCCTTGAGGATCTCTTCATAACTGATCTTCAACTGCTCACGGGTGGTCTTGAGCTCCTTGATTCGACCAAGCAGTTGTTCCTGCAAAGCCTCTTCCTGTTCCTTTTTCTTGGCCAGTTCGTAGAGTTCTTTGGCGGATAGTTCTTCAAGTTTTACCATGGTTTATCCATTTCCTTCATCCCGAGTAACAACGACAAAACCGGTGATCGGAACCGGTAAAAAGAGTGGCGTCGGGATGGCATTTCTGGGGGGAGACGCCGCTCTGCAGCCATATGGCGGCAGATTTTACGTTAAAAAGTGTAACCGAATTGTGAAATCCGGTACGGGATTGTAACGCCAAACATCACCTAAGTCCCGGAGATGTGAAAGAAATCATCCGAACTTGGTATAACTTGCCGCCTTTGTCATAGGGAAAGTGACAGGTGCGTGGTAAGGTGGCGCTTTTCGCCAACGCAGGTATACCTCGACCATGTCTGAACAAGCCGTTTCCCTGAGCGATGATGAACTGACCGAGCTGGATGTTTTCCTCAATTCAGCCGCTTGCGACGAGGATACCCTCGGTATTGATGAGGCACATGGCTATCTGACGGCACTTTTGCTTTCATCGGAGGGTGATCAGCCTGCCAGCGGCTGGCAGGAGGCCATTTGGGGGCAACCACGCTTTGCGGATGACGCAGAACGAGTGCGGTTGACCGGCCTGCTGGAGAAACTGCCGGGCGATATCCTCGTTGCCCTGACGCAACGTACACCCTTCGAGCCTCTGGTAGTGGAAAGCGAGGAGGAGGGTGTCGTCTATGAGAGCTATGAGGGCTGGTGTTTTGGTTTCATGCTCGGCCTGGAGCAGCAGTGGGATGTCTGGCAGAACCAGCCGGACGAGGTACAGGAACTGATCATCCCCATTGCCCAGTTGGCCCTGCTATGGGATGAAGATGCCGAAGAGATGGGGGAAGAGGAATACGACCAGTGGGTGGAATTGATTCCTGGGGCGGTGGCGGAGTTGTTTGCCCTGCGCCAACATTGAGAATCAGTGAACACCCTGCTGCAGGGGCTTATCTTCACTGGCTGACGCGAGCATAAACGGCGCGGCACAGACCCGGTTTCTGCCGGTTTCTTTGGCCTGATAGACCGCCTGATCAGCGCAGGCAACCAGGCATTGGGCGTGCTCATCCGGTGCGAGTTCCCCAGGGATATGCAGCAGACAGCAGAGTCCAATGGAGATCGTCAGGCTAAGGGGCTGCTCGCCGCCGCCAATCTCGAACTGGTGTACCGCGACACTCTGGCGAATACGTTCCGCAATTTCGTTGCCGAGTTCCTGCGGGGTATTGGGCAGCAACACCACAAACTCCTCACCGCCATAGCGGCTGAGGATATCGCTATGGCGTAGTTGCTTGCCGATCAGTTTTGCGATCTGTTGTAGCACCCGATCCCCTGCCTGATGCCCCTGGGTGTCGTTGATCCGTTTGAAGTGATCCACGTCGAGGAACATGCAACTAAGCGGTTGCTGATGGCGTTGTACCCGGGTCGCCTCTTCGCCAAGGCGCTGATCGAAGTAGCGACGATTATTGACCTGAGTCAATGGATCAGTCAGTCCCAACTGTCTAACCCGCTGATGATTGGCGCAGTTGTCCAAGCAGATGGCGACGATGGCCGCCAGCCGCTCAAGAAATTCGGTACCGCTGCCCGGTACAAAGCGTTGCGGATCGAAGCTGCCGAGATTGAGGATCCCGACCAGCTCGCTGTTGCGCAGCATCGGCAGGCAGGCGTGGGAGCGGACCGGGTGTGGCTGCGGCGGGAAAAGATGTAGTCCCCCGTCATTATCGGGACCGATACGTGGCAGCAGGTTGGTCGGGAAATAGGCTTGCAGCGTATCGATTTCGGTCTCCACCAGGAGGCCTGGGAAATCCTCGAGCTGTGTGCCCCCCGATTCCATCATCCGTATCAGTTCATACTCGGGGTCGAGGAGGATCAGGCTGATACAATCGAGGTGGAAGGTTTCGGGGTAGACATCCAGAACCAGATGAAAAAGCTCGGCGACGGAAGTGGCGCTAATCAACGCCAGTTCGTACTCCTTGAAGCGTTGGAGTTTGGTCTCATTCTCCCGCGCCTGGGCGACAAAGGCCTTCAACTGCCGTCGCAGTTGTTTGTTTTCATTTTCCAGATCGTTTTCCATTCTGGCGGACCCCCAGGGGGGATAGGAGTGACCGATTTGCAGGTTACTCTACAGAATTATGGTGAAAACGGTAATGGATGAGCGTCGCATTTTCTGCTGAAATTGATGCCGCGAGATTATTTTGTTACAACTAGGCGGGTTACCACCCCATACGATGTTTTTGTCAACACAGGTTGAATTCATGACTACACCAGTAAACAAAGTGGCCGGTATCGGTCCGAAGACTGCGGAATACCTTCATGAACAGGGTATTGAGACTGCTGAAGATTTGCTCAAGGCCGACAAGGAGGTACTGATTGCTGCACCGGGTTTCAGTGAGACCAAGGCAGACAACGCCCTGGCTTCAGCAGCTGAACTCGTAGGCGGTGAGGTGAAGAAGGCCGCGCCGAAGAAAGCTGCCGCTGAAAAGCCAGCAGCGAAGAAAAAAGAGGAAGCTAAGCCGGCAGCCAAGAAAGCGGCAGCCAAAAAAACGGCGGCCAAGAAAGCAGCCAAGGCATCTTCTGACGAGGAGCAATCTGCGCAGCAGGGTAAATCCAAAAAGAGTAAGAAGGATAAGCTGAAGAAGATCCGCAAGCTCAAGCGTAAGGAAAAGAGCCGGATTAACAAAAAGCGCAAAAACAAGAAAGGTCGGAAGAAGAAGTAAGCTTCCACAAAAAGAAACCCCGCCGAAGCGGGGTTTCTTTTTTTCACAGCAGTGAAATATTACTAGGCTGCAACGACGTTGCTTGCCTGAGGGCCTTTCGGTCCGTTCTGCACTTCGAAGGAAACCTTTTGTCCTTCGGTCAGAGTACGGAAGCCGGAACCAGAGATCGCGCTGAAGTGAACGAATACGTCCGCGCCACCATCATCCTGAGCGATAAAACCGAAACCCTTGGCTTCGTTAAACCATTTCACAGTGCCTGTAGCCATAATACGTGTACCTTAAAAAAGTGATGAAATATGGGGTGTTGCGTGCAGGTCATGAAATGGGGTGTTCAAGAGGTAACGCGGAAGGTACGCCTAAAACTACCACTGCCATAAACTGCAGCTCGAATGAGTATACGACACGCATATACCCTTTGCCAGTGAATAATTTCCTTGAAAATAAAGATGTTGCAAGGGGATATGAGGGAAATATTGCGATCGATCAGCGTTTTTTATCAGTGGTGTAATAGACCCCTGGAATAATGCTCTTTTTCATTACTCGAGTCTCCGCCAGATCGGCTCCATCACGCTCGGTAAATTTAAAAAAGGTCTGGCCGATTCGGATCATATCGTCTTCGACCAGCAGATGCTGGCTGATTTTGTCGTGGTTGACGAAAGTGCCGTTGGTGCTGTCGAGATCGCGCAGCACGTAATTGGTGTTGTCGCCACTTTCCGACTTGACCCTTTCGATAACCGCATGCTCACGGCTGGAGAGTTCGTCGTCGACACAGACGTCATTGTCTTCACTACGGCCGATACGGAAGGGGTCGCTATCCAGCGGGATCTTTACTCCCGGCACATTGTTTTTGTATTGAATCAGGGTGGCCATCTGTTATTCCTGACGGTTGTCGTTTGTCACCGATTATATCGGCCTATTCTCTTCCATGTCATCAGCTAGCGGCTGTTCCATACCGAGTCGATTGCCAATGAAATAAATGACCAGTCCCGCAAGCATCCCTGGTGCGGTGGCGTAGATCAAACCGGGTATGAGCAGTGGCCAGAGGTAGAACACCAGTACTCCACCGAGCAACATGGCAATGGCCAGTGGCTGATTTGGTCGGCGTCCGAGGGCATAGACGGTCAGCAGTGGGGCGAAGCCGGCGCCAAGGACACCCCAGGCATCCAGTACCAGGGCGAAAACACTTTTGTCGCTGAACAGAGCGATGGTGAGGGCCAGCAGGCTGACCACCACAGTGCCGCCCTTGGTGAGCAGATAGTGATCGGTTTTCTGCTGGCGGAAGTCACGGGTCAGCGCGGCGGAGCAGCTGAGGATCAGCGAGTCGGCGGTGGAGATGGTGGCAGCGAAGATCCCCGCCAGTACCATGCCGACCAGTACCTGGGGCAGCAGTTGTTGTGCCAGGGTCGGCAGCGCCAACTCTGCATCGAAGTTATCCACTTCGGGCAACAAGACTCTCGCGGCCAGGCCGACGCCGATAGTCATAGCGTAAAACAGGGCAAACCAACTGTAATAGTAGAGTCGTACCCTGCCGATATCCTGTGGTTTGTCCATGGTCATGAAGCGCACCATGATGTGTGGTTGTCCGGCGACACCATAGCCGGCAAAAAACCAGCCGAGAATAAAACCGAGTCCTCCCAGCAGCACTCCGTAACCCGATTCAGGAGGTAGCAGGGCCAGATAGTTTTCATCCACCCGATCCAGCTGCTGGACGAAACCCGACAGACCACCGAGGTTGTCGACGGTGATATAGAGCATCAGGCTCATGGAGATAATCATTACGAATGACTGGGCCGCGTCGGTCCAGATTGAGGCGCGGATGCCACCGGCAAAAGAGTAGACCAGCACGATAGCTGCGCCGATCAGCGCACCGGTGTAATTCTCCCAGCCGAATAGTACGTGTAGCGCCTTACTGCCCGCACTGAGCTGGGCGGCGGCATAGGTGCCGAGAAACAGCAGGGTGAAGATGCCGACGATAAAACGTAGAGCGGTGTAGTTGGTGTCGTGCCAGTGACTGAGCAGGCCGCCGTAGGTGTGTACGCCATGGCGTTCCGTCATTTCGCGAACAGGACGGTGAATCAGCAGTGAGGCGACAAAGTCGCCCAGCACCCAGCCGATGGCCATCCACATCGACGAGATGCCGGTACTGTAGGTGAAACCGATCATACCGATGAACATGTAGCCGCTGTTGTTGGTGGCGACTGCGGAGAGGGCGACCAGCCACGGTTGCATGTTATGCCCGGCGAGCAGGTAGTCGATGCTGGTATGCCGACTTTGTTTCAGGGAGTAGAGGCCGATGACGACAAAAAGCCCAAGAAAGGCGAGAAAACTGGCAATAACCATGGATCCTGTCCCGATGAGGTGTATTGCGTTTCCACCCTACAGCATGCGCCTGGGGCTTTCAAATCAGTGGTCGGGATCAAGTTTTTCCTGCAGCTTGCGCAGCACCCTGGCAGCCTGTTGCAATTCCTCTTCGCTGAATTCCTGTAGCAGTGCTTCGGTCCAGTGGTCGTGTACTGCGATAAGTTGATCGCGAACTTTCCTTCCCTTTGCGGTGAAGTCGATCAGTTTGGCGCGTTTGTGTTCCGGATTTGGGAGTGTCGCCAGTAGTCCCTGTTTGACCATGATGTCGACCAGGCGCTGTACGCTCTGTCGTTGTAGACCCATACGCCGGGCGATCTGCGCGACGGTGAGGGGGCGATCCTCCAACTGTAGTGCACCCAACACCTGCCAGCGTGCGCCGGTCAGGCCAAACTGTGTGCTGAGTTGGTCGCCGGTGGCCAGTAGTTTGCCGTTGGTTTGAAATACGGCCTCCACAAGCTGGAGGTACTCTTCCTGTTTGCTGGTTTTGCCCATATTACTCAGTTAGTTGGTGTTGATCATGTTGACAGGATACTGTCAAAAGAGGAGTATAGCCGCTTCCCTGCCGGAAGAGAACGCCAATATCCCTGTATTTACAGGGACATTGCGGCGTATTTGCCAATCTTCCCGTGCTATTCAAATCACGCCTTGACCGATCACAGGAGTGCCGCGTGGCCATGAGAACCCTTTCCCCCAAACAGATCATTCGCGCCGGTTTATTGCTGTTGCCCTCCACCGTGGTTTTCGCCGCCGGACCGCCTGGTGGTATGCCGCCGATGCCGGTGGAAGCTCAGCCGGTGACAGTCGGGGAGATTGTCCGCAGTGCGGAGACGGTTGGTAACCTGCTTGGCTATGAGGCGGTGGTATTGCGTCCGCAGATCCAGGGCAAGGTGGATAAAATTCTGTTCGAGGAGGGGCAACCGGTGACGGCAGGGCAGCCGATGGTGCAACTCGACGACGCGCAATACAAAGCTGAACTAAACGAGGCGGTGGCCAATCGCGATTTGAGCGATGCCAACTATCGTCGTACCCAGGAGTTGATCAAACGCAAGGTGGCTTCCGACACCGATCGTGACAAGGCCTATGCGGAACTGCAGGCCAACAAGGCGCGTGTGGCCTTGAAGAAAGACGCACTGAGCAAGACGGTGCTTGTCGCACCGTTTGAAGGTATTGCCGGTCTGCGTGCGGTTAGCGTCGGCGATGTGGTTACACCGGGACAGGCATTGGTAGAGGTAGTGGATGTCGATCCGATTAAGGTCGACTTCCGCATACCGGAGAAGTATGTCGGTGAGGTCAAAGCGGGGCAGCCGATCACTATCAGTGTGGATGCTTTTCCTGGCGAGAAATTTCTTGGCGAAGTCTATGCGGTGGCGCCGCTGATCGATAGCAACGGACGTAACCTGCAGATGCGTGCCACGATACCCAACGCCGACAGTCGTTTGCTTCCCGGTATGTTTGCCCGGGTCGCGTTGACGCTGAAGACATATGAGAACGCCATCAGCGTGCCGGAAGAGGCGATTGTGCCGATGGGCGACAAGCAACTGGTTTATCGCATCAAGGATGGTAAAGCGGAGATGGTACCGGTGAAACTCGGTATCCGCCATCAGGCGATGGTGCAGGTGGTACAAGGGCTGGAGCCGGGCGACGTGGTGATCACTGCCGGACAGATTAAAGTTCGCCCCGGTGCGCCGGTTAACCCGATCAACCTCAAGCCTGCCAACACCGAGGCACCGTTATGATTCTTTCCGATATCAGCATCCGTCGCCCGGTACTGGCGACGGTGATGACTCTGCTTATCGTGCTGGTGGGGATCATCGCTTATGACAGACTGTCTGTGCGCGAATACCCCAGTATCGATGTGCCGGTGGTGACGGTAGCGACTACCTACTACGGTGCCAACGCCGCGATCATGGAGTCGCAGGTAACCAAGGTGCTGGAAGACTCCCTCTCCGGTATCGAGGGCATCGACTTTCTCACATCGGTCAGCCGTGCCGAGTCGAGCCAAATCACCGTCAACTTCAAACTGACCCGTGATCCCGATGCGGCTGCCAACGATGTCCGCGACCGGGTGGCCCGAGTGCGTGGTCTGCTGCCTGACGAGATTGAGGAGCCCATCGTCTCCAAGGAAGAGGCCGATGCACAGCCGATCATCTACATGGCCTTCTCCTCCGATCGTCACGATATGCTGGAGGTGACCGATGTAGCCAATCGCCTGGTGAAAGACCGGGTGCAGACCATCGACGGTGTGGCCAACGTAAGGATCTTCGGTGAGCGTCGTTACTCCATGCGTATCTGGCTGGATCGGGCGCGTATGGCCGCCTACCACGTTACCCCTCAGGATATCGAGGCGGCATTGCGGGCGCAGAACCTGGAGGTACCCTCCGGGCGCATCGAATCCTCACAGCGGGAATTCTCCGTGTTGGCCGAGACCGATCTGCGTACTCCGGAGCAATTCCGTCAGGTGATCCTGCGTGATGATTCCGGTTATCTGGTGCGTCTGGGCGATGTTGCCCGGGTTGAGGTTGCCCCTGCCGATGAGCGTCGCATTACCCGTTTCAAGGGTGAGAATGCAGTAGCTCTCGGGGTGATCAAACAGTCCACCGCCAATCCGCTGGACGTTTCCAAAGCGTTGCATGAGATGTTGCCGACTATCAAATCGGTGTTACCTGAAGGGATGCAGGTCAACATCGCCTATGATAAATCGATCTTCATCGAGCGCTCCATTCAATCGGTCTACACCACCATCGCCGAGGCGGTGGTGCTGGTTATTATCGTGATCTTCGGTTTCCTGCGCAGTGCGCGGGCCACTTTGATCCCGATGGTGACCATCCCGGTATCGTTGATCGGTGCCTTCTTTTTCATGTATCTCTTCGGTTTCAGCATCAACATCCTCACCTTGCTGGCGATGGTACTGGCGATTGGTCTGGTGGTGGACGACGCCATCGTTATGCTGGAAAACATTTATCGCCACATCGAAGATGGCGAGGAACCGATACAGGCGGCGCTCAAAGGTGCTAAGGAGATCGGTTTCGCGGTACTGGCGATGACCTTTACTCTGGCGGCGGTGTTTACCCCGGTCGCCTTTACCGAGGGGGCCACCGGTCGCCTGTTTGCCGAGTTCGCGCTGACCCTTGCCGGTGCCGTTATCGTCTCCGGTTTCGTCGCTCTGACCCTGTCACCAATGCTCTGCTCGCGCATGCTCAAACACGAAAAGCACGGTGCCCTTTACGAGATGGGTGAGCGCTTCCTTACCGCGTTGAACGAGAAATATGAACACCTGTTGCGCCGGGCACTGGAACGCCGTGCGCTGGTGATCGGTGTGAGCCTGATTGTGGTGCTGGCCATGGGTGGCCTGTTCGCCCTGCTCAAATCTGAGTTGGCGCCGGTCGAAGACCGAGGTCTGGTGATGGGGATCGGTATCGGCCCCGACGGCGCCACCCCGGCTAACATCGACAAATCGGCACGCCGTATGGAGGCAATTTACAACACCATCCCTGAGGCGGAGCGCTACTTCATGGTGGTAGGGGTGCCGACAGTAAACCAGATCATCTCCTTCGTCGGTCTCAAGGACTGGGACGAGCGGAAACGCAGCGCTACCGAGATTACCAACGAACTGCGTCCCAAACTGTTCATGGGGATCCCTGGCGTGCTGGCTTTTGCGGTACAGCCGCCGTCGTTGGGACAGAGCGTGATCAGCCGTCCGCTGGAGTTTTATATCCAGAGCACCGCCACCTACGACGAACTGCAACAGACCACCGACCAGATCATGGCCAAGGTGCGGACGAATCCCGGCCTGCTCAATCCCGATACCGACCTCAAGCTGAACAAGCCGGAGTTGCGGGTGCAGGTCAATCGGGAGAAGAGCGCCCTGGTCGGGGTGCAGGTCTCGACCATCAACCGTACCCTGGAAAGCATGCTCGGTGGGCGCACTGTCACCCGCTACAAGCAGGCGGGCGAGCAGTACGACGTCATCGTTCAGGTGGAGGATGTGGATCGGCGCAACCCGCAGGATCTGACCGATATTCAGGTTCGTTCCGGCAGTGGCGAGATGGTGCAACTGGGCAATCTTGTTTCCATGCAGGAGACGGTGTCGCCGAAGGAGTTGAACCACTTCAACAAACTGCGCGCGGTGAAGATCACCGCCACTCCGGCGCCCGGTTATAGCCTGGGTGAGGCGATCGCCTTTATGCAGCAGACTTTGGCGGAGGTCGCACCGGATGCACTGTTCGACTACGGCGGTCAGTCGCGGGAGTTCATTGAATCGAGCAGTGCCCTGTTCGTTACCGGCCTGCTGGCGCTCGGATTCATCTATCTGGTACTGGCGGCACAGTTCGAGAGCTTCCGTTCGCCGCTGATCATTCTGCTCTCTGTGCCGTTGGCGATGACCGGTGCGCTGCTGACCCTCAAACTCACTGGTGGCACCCTCAACATCTACAGCAAGGTGGGCCTGATCACCCTGATCGGCCTGATCACCAAGCACGGTATTTTGATCGTTGAGTTTGCCAACCAGATGCGCGACAAGGGGCACGAAGTGACCCAGGCGGTGGTTGAGGCAGCGGTGCTGCGTCTGCGACCGATCCTGATGACCACCGGCGCGATGGTGCTGGGTTCCATCCCGTTGGCGCTGGCCACAGGGGCAGGCGCTGAGAGCCGGGTGCAGATCGGTTGGGTTATCGTTGGCGGTATGAGCTTCGGTACCTTGCTGACCCTGTTTGTGGTGCCAGTGGTCTATAGCTACATCGCAGGCAAACGCCCTCATGCTCTCTAACTTACTGTTTTAAAAACAAACGGCGCGGATTTAAACTTAATGTTTCCCGCGCCGTTCATAGTAGTACTCAATACTTGACTTGAATGATTGGTTATTGCCGCTATAGTTGTTCTTAAGTGCCACAGCAAACAGGCGGAGGTTTATCGCCGGGGAGTCAGAGTATGAGCAACTTGGCAGAGCAACTTCAGAGTGAGTCAGTCTCCTGCACTGTCTGTCAGCAGGAGATCCCTCACACTAACGGGCTGTCAGTCGAGGCGCAGGAGTATCTCTTCTTCTTCTGCGGCGTGGGCTGTTACAGCTCCTGGCAACAAGAGAATGGTGCCTCACTGGTAAAAGGTTAATAAACCGCCAGTTTGAAGGCATCAGGGCGGCACCTGCAAAGGTGCCGCTTTTTTTACAGCCTATTGATCCGACCAGACGGCCAATTCGTTTCCGCCCGGTTCCCTGAACTGAAAGCGGCGGCCGCCGGGAAAGGAGAAGATTGGCTTGATGATCTTGCCGCCGTTCTGTTCGACCTTCTGCTGTGTCTTTTCCAGATCCTTGCTGTAGAGCACGATCAATGCGCTGCCGTTACCGGTGTCGGCGCTGAGTTCCGACTGGTAGAAACCGCCGTTGATACCTGAGTTGCTGAAGGCGGTGTAGTCTGGACCGAAATCGGTAAAGTGCCAGTCGAAAACCTTGCTGAAAAAAGTCTTGGTGGCGAGGATGTCTCGGGAAGGAAACTCTACGTAGCTGATCTTTGAGTGAGGGCTCATGAGTGCTCCTTTACACATTTCCACTTAAAAGACGATAACCAACGCCTTGCACAGTGAGAATATAACGTGGTCGGGTTGGCTGATCCCCCAGCTTTTGCCGCAGATGCCCGATGAGTACCCGCAGGTGATGGGTCTCGTCTTCGCGGTTGGCCCCCCAGATTTCGCGAATGATCTGCTGGTGCGTCAGCACCCGGTCGGGATTGTTCACCAGCATGCGCAGCAGGCTGTACTCCTTGCGTGACAGGTGTACCAGCTTGCCCTTGACGCTGACAGTGCGTGTCGACAGGTCGACTTTGAGGCCACCGTGTTCAAACACGGCGTTATTCTCACCGACAGGTGTTTCGCTGTTTCGCAGCAGCACCCGGATACGCGCCATCAGTTCTGAGATGCCGAAGGGTTTGGTGACATAGTCATTGGCACCGCTATCGAGTGCCATCACCTTTTCCGCTTCATCGGAACGTACCGAGAGGACGATGATCGGCAACGCTGACCATTCACGTAAACGTCGAATGAACTCCTGGCCGTCCATATCGGGTAACCCCAGATCCAGGATCACCAGATCGACATTTTCTCCGCTGCTAAGCTGCAGCCCTTCCTCCGCCTGACGGGCTTCCAGTATTGTGAAGCCATGTGCTTCGAGGCTGATGCGGAGAAACTTGCGAATGTGCGGATCATCCTCTACCAGCAGGATGGTACCCGATAGTGATTGATTCATGTCTCTTGCTCCGTCTGATGTAGCGGCAGTGACAGGCGGATGCAGGTACCTCTGCCGTTCAATCCCGAATGAACCGAGACCTGTCCGCCATGCGCATTGATCAGCCCACGGCAGATGGCAAGGCCGAGCCCTGTACCACTTCGGTGCCGATCGCCGCGAGTCGCTGTGTAAAACATATCGAAAACTTTTTCCCGTTCCGCTTCCGGTATTCCTGGCCCCTCATCACAGACATCGATCTCGGCCATTCCGTTCACACCGCGTAGTTGAATGGTGATGGCTGAACCAGTGGGAGAGAAGCTGGCGGCATTATCCAGTACGTTCACCAGCGCCTGTTCGACTAGCACACCCTGCACATACAACAGCGGAAACTCGTCGGGGACGTCGAGTTTTACCAGGTGTGTTGAGAGATCTCTGTGCAGTCGTTCGATGGCTGCTGAGATGATATCGCTGATATCCACCCAGTCGCGTTTCGGTGTGAGTGTTCCGCCACCGAGTCGGGTCATGTCGAGCAGGTTCTGGATATAGCGATTTAGCCGTTCCGCTTCTTCCAGCACCGTCTGGAGGAGATCAATGCGATCGGCCTCCTGAATGTTGTCGGCATATTCCAGCAGGCTGGAGGTGGAACCGATAATCGAAGAGAG
This sequence comes from Thiohalomonadaceae bacterium, assembly GCA_050288165.1. GTDB lineage: Bacteria > Pseudomonadota > Gammaproteobacteria > Thiohalomonadales > Thiohalomonadaceae > JAPHTQ01. Next base: position 87,133 of record JBNKDG010000004.1, read on the forward strand.
TGGTGTACGCAGATCATGTGACACCGATGAGAGCAGAGCAGAGCGTAACTGCTCCGTTTCGGCCGAAACATGAGCCGCTTCCAGATCAGAGACCAGTCGTACTCGTTCCAGTGTGGCACCGGCCAGATCGCTAAGGATGCGCAACAGCTCCTGTTTGGCCGGGTCGAGCGAAGGATAGTGTAGATAGAAGTGTCCGTGAATGCTGTGTGGACTGCTGAAATGGATGCAATAACCTTCATCCACGGGGCCACACTCTTCTATCTCATCCAGGCGTTGTAGTGTCTGTTGCGGTGGCGGCGGCAGAGGTTGGAATCCATCGTGACCGAAAATCGAACCGTTGTTCATGATCACCCAGGCCGGTGCATTGAAGGTCTGGGCAATGTGGCGCACCAGATGGCGTAGCACACTGTCATCGTCGGGTGCGGTGGCCAGCATCCGCGAGAAGTCATTGATATTGGTCAGGCGTTGAACCATGAAACGGTTCTGCGCCATCTCTTCATGCATCCGTGCCGCCAGCCTGCCGCTAAGCATGGCGATGATGAGAAAGAATACCAGCGTGGCGATCTCGCCATCGTTCTCCACTTCAAGGGTGTAGTAGGGCTGGGTGAAAAAGAAGTTAAAGCTGAGAAAGCTCAATACACCAGTGGTTAAGGCTGTTTGCAGACCGAAACGGGAGGCGCTTAACAGCACGGCAACGAGAAAAATCAGTGATAGGTTGGCATGTGGCAACATGGCGTGGGCGACGAAGGCGAGTGGCGTCACCACCAGCACGATGAGCCCGGCAATCAGGATGCTGCGCCAGAAAGAGAGGCTTGTGGCTTCTGCTGATATCACATCATTTCTACAGGTTGCACCGCATGTGGCTTCATTCTATACGTTATGTCCATCTAGAGAGATAAAAAAAGTATAAACATTTTTCAAAGATTTTAGCTGTCGTTCGCACCACAGAGGACCAGAATGTCGCGCCATCCAGCAGTAGTTTGCGAGACTGGTACGTAGCATGAGTCTCTCCTTCATCGGCCGCCTGGTAGGCGTGCTTCTGTTGCTTTTCTCCCTGGCCCTTATGCCACCGATACTGCTTGCCTGGATATATGGCGAAGCAGTGCTCGCCAATCTGCTCTCTACCCTCTCTCTCTGTTTTGGATCGGGTCTGGCTTTGTGGTTGTTGTTTCGCCATCAACGACACCGTATCCGTACCCGTGATGGCTTCCTTATTGTCACCCTGCTCTGGGGAATCATCAGTCTGGCCGGTGCCCTGCCTTTCATTTTGACGCTACACATGGATATGGCCGCCGCCTTTTTTGAGTCGGCTTCTGCCTTTACCACCACCGGGGCGACGGTGCTCTCGGGTCTTGATCAGCTACCCCATTCCATTCTGCTCTATCGGCAGGAGTTGCAGTGGTTGGGTGGGATCGGTGTGGTGGTTTCAGCGGTGGCGTTGATGCCAATGCTCGGTATCGGCGGTATGCAGCTGTATAAAGCTGAAACGGCAGGGCCGATCAAGGATGAAAAACTGACCCCGCGCATTGCCCATACTGCTCGCGTGATCTGGCGCATCTATTCGGTGATGACGCTGCTCTGCGCGCTAGGTTACTGGCTGGCGGGAATGGATCTGTTCGACGCGGTGTGCCATAGCCTGGCGACGGTCTCGACCGGCGGTTTCTCAACTCACGATGCCAGTATCGGCTACTTCAACAGCACGGCGATTGAGACAGTGGCGGTGGTGTTTATGTTGCTTGGAGCGATCAGTTTTAACGTCCACTATCTTGCCATCCGCAAAGGATCGTTACTGGCTTACTGGCAGAGTATCGAGGTACGGGTGTTTCTCCTTTTTGTTACGGCGATCGTTCTGCTTATCGCCGCCGTTCTCTACTGGCAAGGAGAACAACCTTCTCTGCATGATGCGTTACGTTACTCGATGTTTGAGACAGTTTCGGTCGTCACCAGTACCGGGTTCGGTATTGGAGATTTTTCACACTGGCCGGGAATGTTGCCGGTGTTGCTGATCTTCATCAGCTTTGTCGGTGGTTGTGCGGGTTCAACTGCAGGCGGTATGAAGGTGATCCGTTTTATCCTGTTGAGCAAACAGGCACTGCTTGAAATTATGCGCCTGATCCATCCACGACTGACCCGCCAGGTCAAACTGGGCGGTAAGGTGGTTGGCGAACGGGTGGTGTCGGCGGTGTGGGGGTTCTTTGCGGTTTACGTCGCCGTGTTCGTTGTTTTCCTGTTGCTGCTAATGGCGGACGGCCTGGATCAGGTAACCGCTTTCGGTGCCGTAGCGACCAGTATGAATAACCTGGGTCCGGGGTTGGGCAAGGTGGCAACCGATTTTAGTGCGCTGAACGATTTTGCCCTGGTGCTGACGTCGCTGGCCATGTTGCTGGGGCGGCTGGAGATATTTACCGTATTGGTGCTGCTGAATGCCGCCTTCTGGCGAGAATAGTTTATTGCCGCAGGATGACTGTGATAAAAATAGGTGAACTATCTATCGATGTGCGGGGGAAATCATGGTCGATCGCAAGCGTCCGGCTGGTACGCCAATCAACAGTAACAAGCTGGATAAGGTGGTTGCCGAAGCGCGGCAAAATGCTGAAAAGCGAATGCAGGGGTATCGTGAGCAGTCGTTACGCATCCATCCCTGGGTCTGTGGCCGCTGCGGGCGTGAGTTTACCCGGGAGAATTTGCACGAACTGACGGTGCATCATAAGGATCACAATCACGACAATAATCCCCCCGACGGCAGCAACTGGGAAAACCTCTGTCTCTATTGCCACGACAACGAACACCAGCGCTATGTGGAACACGTGCGCGGTTATGATGGCTTGGCGTCGAAGCAGGAGGATAAACCGGCCACCTTCAATCCATTTGCCGATCTGAAAGCGATGCTGGACGATAAGGAAAAGAAGTAACGCTGGCTGGATATCAGGCGATGCCGCAGCGCTCAAGAAAACGCTGGCGCGCTTCTTCAAGTGATCGCTGCTGTTCCTCCGGATTATTGCTGTTCCGTTGCAGTGCATCCAGGCTTGCCTGGTGATACTCCGCCATGGCGTCGATGACGGTTTGGGTATCGATGGAATCCGGCAGCGATGATGCAGGTTGCGCGACATCACGGTTTGCCGTCGCCACGGGTTTGACCAGGGCGGAGCGCGGAATCATCCGCTGGTGATTATTATCCAGATTGGCGGCAGTCAATGGGCCGGTCTTGCTGTATCGCTCGTTCTGATATTCAAAGCACTCACCAACAGGAAGAAGGACGAATTTCATCATCGAACTGTAACAACCCGTTGCTGCTCAGGCCTCTTCTTCATTCCACTCGATATCGTCATCATCGACGAACTCTTCCGCCTCTTTTTCCATATCGTTGTTGCTGTCGTTAGCGGCAACGGGTGGTTTGCTGCGACCCTTCAGCGGCAGGTTGGCAATCTTTCCACCACGCGGGGTAAAGTGTCCACGTGCCTCGGCGTAGGCGGCCTGTAGTTCCTGACTGACGCCCTGTTCCCCGGCGTTTAGCTCACGCAGTTTCGGCTCAATAATCTCGCGGCGATATTCGAGGATTTCGTTACGTTTCAGATTGAACAGATAGAGGGTGTCAGGGTTGCCTGTATCGATGCGGCTGTCTCTCAGTACCGGGCTGCTTTTTTCACCGGCCTCGAAGTAGCCAAACCAGTAGTGTTTTTCGCTCATGGATCTACCTTAATTATTAGGCAAATTTATTGTGTGTAGGCTCCCTGTCGCCGCCCTGCGTCAGGTTGTGAAAATAGTATCCGGAATTGGATTGTTGTAAAGAAGTTGCGAAAGTTTTGTTGATAGAATTTTTTTTGGCAGATTCGGGCCGTTTCCCCGCTCCCAATAAAATCCATTGATGGACAAAATGGCGGTCCGGCGGGAAAATCCTCCCATGGCAAACACTGATCTGATCTTCGTCTACGGCACCCTGCGGCGTGACGCCCGCTGCGTCATGTCGAACTGGCTGGCAAGCCAGGCGGATTACCTCGGTAGCGGGGTGATCGCCGGTCGTTTGTATGACGTGGGGAGCTACCCGGCACTCCGTCCTGCCCTGCACCCCGATGAGACGGTGGTGGGCGATCTCTACCGCCTGCGGCGCCCCGCGCATACCCTGGGCAGATTGGACCGCTACGAGGGGATTGGCCCGGGGCAGTCCCGTCCCTATCAATACAGCAGGGAGTGGGTGACGGTGGCGCTGGATAACAATCATTCCATGCAGGCCTGGACCTACCTTTATCGAGGGGAGACGGCTCGCCTGAGGCGAATTGTCAGTGGCGACTATCTGCAGGACGGTGGGCCGCAGCAGATGCGACCGGTCAAGGTTAGACGAGGTGGTGGATGAGCGGATGGGGCTGTCCTCACGAGGTGAGGGGCAAATGCAATCGGGTGAAAGGCAATCCCTGCGAGCCGGGGATGAAAGGATGCGTGCTGTTTGGCCGCTTTGTCTTCAGCGATGAATCGAAAAACCGTCCCGGCGGCCCACGCCGCCGGACGGGTGCTAAAGGGGATAAAGAAGAGCAGTAGTGCCTGGCCGGACTACCAGAATTTTTTAAGCCAGGTTTTCTGTATGCCGGCTTTATGAAATGTCCTGGTGTACTGTTTGTCTTCCTTACTGATGTGGTCGAACAGCCAGTCGCGCAGGAACATCAGCAACTCCATCCCCACATGGGTGTCACCCTGGTGGTACTTGCTCTGGAACTCCTCGACACGGGCAACAATCTTGTCGTGTATGGATTTGTGGTTTTCGTACTCGCCGTAGTTGAACAGACGCATCAAGGTCTCTTCGACGGCAAAGTGGATGCGGGTGTAATCGACCAGTTTGTCCAGCACATCACCGACCAGCTGTGTATTGGAGCGATTTGCCAGCGCCGTGTAGAGCTCGTTCATGATTTCAACCAGACACTTGTGTTGCTCGTCGATCTCCTGGATCTCTACGCTGTAGAGATCATCCCACTGGATCATGCTCATTGTGTGACTCCTCAAGTTTGTTGGCGGCGCGGCGCCGTTTCCAAGGCGTTTTAGCTTAATTCCACTGAATTGTTATGGTTTTTGCTTTTAGTTGGTGCTTAGTTCTAGTACGAAAGTAGTATAGGTAGAGATAAAGTTAAAAAAAAAAACAATCGAACTGTGAAAAATTATAATAATTTCGAATGGCGGTACTGGAGTCACAAATCACCTCGATACACGTGGCACGAGTCCACGTTATGCATTGCCCAGACTATGTGAGAGGATGAGCAAAAGGGTAGTCTGAGCGATGGCAGGAGAGGGCGTGAAAGGGCACGGAAATAAAGACAGCGGAGTGATTGCTGCCATCGATCTGGGATCAAACAGCTTCCATATGGTGGTGGCCCGCGAGGTCGGTGGTGAGCTGCAGATCCGCGACCGCCTGCGTGAGTCGGTACGCCTGGCGGCGGGAATGAGCGAAAGCGGGCGCCTCGAAAAAGTTGCCAAACAGCGTGCCCTCGACTGTCTACGCCGATTTGGTCAGCGCCTGGCCGGGTTTTCTCCGGGTACGGTACGCGCCGTCGGTACCAACACCCTGCGCAAGGCAAAATCCCCACAATTTCTACAGGAAGCCGAAGAGGCGTTGGGTCATCCCATTGAGGTGATCTCCGGCCTGGAGGAGGCGCGCCTGATCTACCTGGGGGTTTCCCACGGCTTGCCGCTTTCTGACGAGGTGCGGCTGGTGGTCGACATCGGCGGCGGTAGCACCGAGTTGATCCTGGGGCGGGGTTTCGAGCCGCTGGAACTGGAGAGCCTCTACATGGGCTGCGTCAGTTTCAGCCAGCGCTTTTTCCCCAAGGGCCGTATCAGCGCCAGAGGGATGCGTGACGCAGTGATTGCGGCACGGCTGGAGTTACAGGCGATCGAACGTCATTACCGTGATGTTGGCTGGGGCGAGGTTGCAGGTGCTTCCGGCACGGTGAAGTCAGTCGCCGAAGTGTTGCGTGCCATGGGCTGGAGTAACGAGGGGATCACGCTTGAGGGGATTCAACAACTGGCCCGCGAACTGGTGGCGGCGGGTCACATCGAGCGGGTACGACTCAACGGTCTGAGTGAGGAGCGTCTGCCGGTGGTTGCGGGCGGTGTGGCGGTGTTGCTGGCGATCTTCGAATCCCTCGGCATCGAGCGTATGCAGGTCTCCGACTGGGCGCTACGCGAGGGCATGCTTTACGATCTGTTGGGGCGTCGCCGTCACGAGGACGTGCGGGAGCGAACCATTGCTGCGCTGAGCGAGCGTTATCGCGTCGATGTCGCACAGGCGGCGCGTGTGGAAGCGTTATCACGGCAGATCCTGGAACAGGTGTCGGAGGCTTGGTCGCTGGAGGGTGAGGAAGCCGAGCATCTACTGGTGTGGGCGGCGCGGCTGCACGAAATTGGTCTCTCCATTGCTCATAGCGGTTATCACAAGCATGGCGCCTACCTGGTTGCCAATTCCGATATGCCCGGTTTCTCCAGCAGTGAGCAGCGTCTGCTCTCAGTGTTGATCCGTGCACACCGGCGCAAGCTGCTGGAACCCCTGTTCAGCGAGTTACCGGTCGCACAACGTCAGCCAATGCGACGCCTGTCGTTACTGTTGCGTATGGCGGTGCTGTTGCATCGAAGCCATAGCACTGTCGGATTGCCGGAAATCGGTTTCCTTGCCAGGGGCAAGACACTGCAACTGCAGTTTCCCCCGGGTTGGTTGGCTGAACACCCGTTGACCGAGGCGGATCTGGTGCAGGAGGTGCTTTATCTGAAGGCGATAGGCTATTCGTTAAAATTCCGCTGATGTATTTAGAAGCTATCTCAGAATTAGGGCTCGTGCTGTGAGACAAGGCGCAAAGCCTGTGAGGAACGCAGTTTACCGTTAGTAAATGAGTACCGCAGCAGGCTTTGCAACACAGGATCAAGGTGCGAGAACAATTCTGAGGTAGCTTCTAGTCTGCTTTTGTTAGTTCATCCATTAGCCGCTGCTGCGCCGATACCGGTGGTTCTTCGCCGGGTGTGACTCGCAGGTAGCTGCCGTCGCTCTGTAACAGCCATGCATGAGTATTGTCTTCCAGGTAGTACTTCAGTTCGCTAATCATCCTTTCGCGAAGTTTCTTCTCCTCAACAGGGAAGCAGCTCTCCACCCGACGATGCAGGTTGCGATCCATCCAGTCGGCGCTGGAGCCGAAGATCTCTTCGTCGCCACCGTTGAGGAAATAGAACACCCGGGTGTGTTCGAGGAAGCGACCGACGATAGAGCGCACGCGGATGTTGTCGGAGATGCCGGGAACGCCCGGTCGCAGACCGCAAATGCCGCGGATGATGAGATCGATCTCCACCCCGGCACGTGAGGCGGCATAGAGGGCACGAATCACGTTCTGCTCGATCAGGGCATTCATCTTGGCGATGATGCGCGCCGGTTTTCCTGCACGTGCGTGTTCGGTTTCGCGCTCAATGCGCTCAATGAGTCCTGCGTGGAGAGTGAAAGGCGATTGCAGTAGTTTGCCCAGTTTGCTGCCGCGACCGAGGCTGGTCAGTTGCAGGAACAGTTTGTGGACATCCTCGCCGATGACCGGGTCGCTGGTGAGCAGGCCGTAGTCGGTGTAGAGACGGGCAGTGCGGGTATGGTAGTTGCCGGTGCCGAGGTGGACGTAGTGTTTGAGTTGTTCATCCTCGCGGCGAACGACCAGAATCATCTTGGCGTGGGTCTTGTAGCCGACCACACCGTAAACCACATGCGCCCCCGCTTCCTGCAGGCGGTTGGCCAGGGCGATGTTCTCCTCTTCATCGAAACGGGCGCGCAGTTCGACCACCACCGTGACCTCCTTGCCTGCACGCGCCGCCTGTACCAGTGCATCGACCACCGCCGAATCAGGACCGGTACGATAGAGGGTCTGCTTGATTGCCAGCACCCTGGGATCGGCGGCCGCCTGTTTGAGGAAATCGATCACCGGCAGGAACGATTCAAACGGGTGGTGTAGCAGGATGTCGCCCTTGCTGATCACCTGGAAGATATTACCCACCAGGCTGAGCCGCGCAGGCAGGCTCGGGGTGAACGAGGGGTAGGTCAGGTCGGAACGATCCACCTTGTCCGGCAGATTCATCAGGCGGATCAGGTTGACCGGACCGTTGACGGTATATAGGTCACGCTGATCCAGCTCGAACTGATCGAGCAGGAACTGGCTGATCTCCGGCGGACAGTTGTCGGCCACCTCCAGGCGGACCTCATCGCCGTAGCGGCGTGAGGGCAGTTCGCCTTCCAGTGCACGCAACAGGTCGTCGACCTCTTCGGCATCGACGAAAAGATCGCTGTTGCGGGTAACGCGGAACTGATAGCAGCCCTGCACCTTCATTCCGGGAAAGAGATCGGCAACGTGGTCGTGGATGATGGAGGAGAGAAAAACATAATCGTTGGGTCCACTACCACACTCCATCGGCAGTTTGATTAGTCGTGGCAAGGCACGTGGCGCCTGTACGATGGCCATACGACTGGTACGGCCGAAGGCATCCTTACCCTTGAGTGAAATAATAAAGTTAAGGCTCTTATTAAGAATGCGTGGGAAGGGATGCGCCGGGTCGAGTCCGATGGGGCTGAGGATCGGCAGCAGGGCATGTTCGAAGTAATCCTTGACCCATGCGGCCTGATTTTCGTTCCACTCCTGACGTTTGACGAAGCGAATGTTCTCCTTCTCCAGCGCCGGGAGAAGGATATCGTTCAGTACCCGGTACTGCTCATCCACCAGCTCATGCACCTGCGCACTGATCTGTCCCAGCAGTTCATGTGGCAGAATGTTGTCAGGACCGGCCTGAACCGAAGACATCGCCGCCTGTTGCATCAGACCGGCGACGCGGATTTCGAAGAACTCGTCCAGGTTGGAGCTGGAGATACAGAGAAAGCGCAGCCGCTCCAGTAGTGGGGTGCTTTCGTCCTTGGCCTGTTCCAGTACACGACGATTGAAGGCCAGCAGGCTCAATTCACGGTTGATGTACAACTCGGGTTGTTTCAGATCGGGGGAGTCCATTGCTTCGGAAAACTTCATATAACGTACGGCCTTCCATTATTGTTCATTTAGATGACAAGTATATGTCACATTGGAGGGGAGTGCTGCGCGATGCCTTATTGTCATTCTGGCGGATGCCGGAATTAAGAGGTGTCGCTAACGCGACGATTGTCTCCCTCCCTCTCAGGGGGGGAGGGGGAGAGGGGATCTAATATGCGTCGCTACGCGAGATTTCTCGTCATTCCGGCGCAGGCCGGAATCCAGGGATAGGGTGTAGGTCGGATTAGCGAAGCGTAATCCGACAATGCAATTGTAGACTGGGCAGTTATGCCCAGCATGATTGGTTTGTCATTCCGGCGGTCGCCGGAATTAAAAGGTGTCGCTAACGCGACGGGGTTTTGTGGGAGCGAGCGCTGCTCGCGAATGGGCGTTGAGTCGTTTCGCGACGAATATAGGCACGCTCACGCTCGGCTTTTGTAAGATATTGGACATTTTTAATAAATTCTTTCTTCTCTATTTCTAAAGTGCTTCCTGATGAGCAAAATTCAATGTAACTGTCTGGCAGTAAGCTTATAGTGTATTTAGTAGAGCCACTTTCCAGTAATTTAGTTTTAATATCAAGGATGGTTTCTAAATACCCATGCTGCGTTAATGCGGGTTTATTGATGCAAATATTTAAGTTACTTACTTCTTTAAATGTTAGATAGGCTGGAGATATCCTAAATTGATAATTTCCATCTGCATTAATCCATTCTGAAATGTAGTCAATATCGAGCACCAAATCAGTATTATAATTCTCGTCAATAAACTCAATCGAGTGGATTGGGTTATCGTGATAAGTAGCATCTTCGATATTCATTTGTGTGCCTAACGATTTGAGCTAAGTTGCGCGAGCATTGCGAGCGTCAACTTTAGCGAATTGTTGGGGAGCGCCAGTCATTCTCGGGCGCAAACGAATAAATTTGGCGATGAAGGTGAGTGAATCGTTTTTGTGAAGCGTCTCAGGCGTGTCAACTCCAACTGAAGTTGAGTTGCATCGCTGATGCGCTTCACTTAGTAACATGTTTTCAGTCATCTTTGTATCGGTAATTTACGTCGTTGCTATTCAGAATATTCTGGCGTCTCTCGCAACTATAAGTAGACACCCTAAAAGCTCCGTTTGTAACGGAGCTTTTAGGGTGTATAAAAATCTGGGTTGTTATAAAACAACGGCTTAGTTCCGAAATACGGAGCCTAAAGGGAATTGCTAACGGAGCTGGAAACTCTGGCATACAGCATTCCTTCGCGTGTTGTTCTCTTTCTCTTTTCTACCCTGATATGTCAATGCTGGCAAGTTTTGCTGTGGATTTCGATCTATGACGGAATGGTGGGGAAGGGTTAGTAGATGTAGTTAAACGAAGCGGTCGCTCTCGCACGTCCATGTGCCCCGCGACACTAGTACATCCTGCACGTCGCGCAGGGTGAGATAAAGGTGGCCGCGCATGAGACCAATTCGCCGGGAGCGAATTGGGACAGCTTTAGCTGGCCCGAAGGGCGAAGTCCAGGGACGGACTTCGCAAAGTGACCTGCATGCGGGGCAGCCCCCGCTTTTAAATGCTTTTAGAAGTCGCGCAGCGACACCGAATCTGATCCCCTCTCCCTAACCCTCCCCCTGAGGGGGAGGGAACCCGGATTCCCGCCTTCGCGGGAATGACGGAAGGGCTGGATTCCGGCGTACGCCGGAATGACGTCAAAAACGTTGATGGGCACGCTCCGCTTTGCCCATCCTACGAACTGCCCAGCCTACAACTGCACTGTCGGATTACGCTGCGCTAATCCGACCTACAAACGCTGGATTCCGGCCTTCACCGGAATGACGATAAGGTGTCGCGTCGCGACACCACACTATTGCAATGGTATCCCCTCCCACATCGCCTTATCCTCCTCTTCTTTCGCCTTCTTCAACTCTTCCGCCGTCGGTGGAAAGGTCTTCTTCACCAACTCATGCGCCGCTGCATCGACCATATCGAGCGTCGCGCCTTCAATCGGAGTGTTGTTGAACAGGCTGAGCAGGCCGGGGAGTCGCAGGTGACCGCCATTTGCAGAAAAGATACCGGCCATGGCAACGCCGAATTTGCGCGCGCTGCCTTCGACGGCAGTGGTGGCGACGACGCGTCCGCTGGCGACATCGACCAGTCGCAGGTCCATCGCCACGTGGGCGCTGCGCATCTCGACGTCAAGTACGCCGATGTCGCCGTGGTCGTTGAGTTTGATTGGGATGGGGAAGGCGAAGCCGCCCGAGGCACCCATGTCGAAGGCGGTGACGGCGGAGAGTAGCAGCAGTTCCGCCCCTTCCAGTTGGCGTTTGAGCTTGCTCGGCAGACTGCGATTGCCTTCCTGGAAGGTCTGCTCGGCGATCACCTCATCCAGTCCCTCCCGTTCCAGCAGGATGAAACGATCGGTGTTGAACAGCGCGGTGGTCATCAGGTCGCGGATGCCGCTGAGGATATCGCTAGCCTTGGCCTTGTGGCTTTCGCGGGTGAGCAGGGCAAGCTGGCGGGTGATGTCACTTTGCCCCTTGCCGCCGGTATGGTCGAGCACGGCGGCCACGGCGATCCGTTTGAGCGGCCCGTCATAGGGCTCGCCCTGGATCTCGCCGATACGGCGTCCATCCCCCTGGACTACGCTGGCGCCACCGCTACAGCCGGTGATTAACGCCAGCAATAGTACTAGTAATGCCTTGGGCATGAATTAGAGCTTGGTTTCGACGATATGACGTACCGCGGTTTCAATGCAGTTGCGCAGGGCGGTTTCCATCGGTGTTTTCGACCAGGCACCGAGGCCGACCGGCAGTGGTGCGGAGGTGAAGATCAGGCCTATACCCGCCGCACCGGAGGTGCCCTCGACGGTGGTGCTGTTGACGATACGCCCGGTGGTGGCGTCGATGATGCGCAGGTTGATGGTGACGCAGGCCTCCTTGGCACCGACCAGCAGCAGCGAGCCGCCTCGGCAGGAGGGTTCGAACTGGGTGATGGAACCGCGGATCAGCAGTTCAGCCCCTTCCAGTTGTCCCTTGGGCGCGACAGTCTCCTGGCGGAAACGACCACTGTCGATCATGTCCTGTTCCTTGATCACATCCTTGAGGCGCTCGCGCTCGAGGACGATGAAGCGGTTGGTGTTGAACAGAGAGTCGGCCAGCATGTCGGTGACACCGCGACCAAGGCCTCCGTGATGGGTCGCCTTGTCCTCGAAGGAGCTGATGGCGACGCGCTTCTTCGGTCCGTTGTAGGGCTCGTACTGCGCCTGTTGAATGGTCGGTCCACCGCCGCTGCTGACCACGGTCGCCGAGGTGCAGGCCGCCAGTGAGAGAATGGCGGTGAGCAGGGAAAAGATTCGTAGGGTTTTGTGCATGGGGTTACTCCCTGTCGATGTGCATAAGCGGCCTTAAAATTGTCTTCGCACCCTGATCCTGCGTTGCAAAGCCTGCTGCGATGCTCATTTACTACTGGTAAACTGCGCTTCTCGCAGGCTTTGCGCCTTGTCTCCGGGCGTGAATCCCAATTTTTGAGACCACTTCCAGTAATGTCGGTAACATACGTTACCTCTGAATGTAACAGTAAATCCATAGTCTCAACCGTGCCGCTTTCTCACCAACAACTTCTGGATCAGATCGACCAATGTATGGCCGCCGACCGACGTCGTCTCGGCAAGCGCTTGCAAGGGTTACAGCGGCGCCAGCAGCAGGGCAAGCCGATCGAGCGTGGACTGGCCGAGGTGGCGCGTGAGATAGAAGCATCGTCTCAGCATCTGGCGCAACGCATGGCGCTGGTGCCGCGCATCGACTACCCGGCGGAGCTGCCGGTCAGTGAGCGGCGGCAGGAGATCGCCGAGGCGATCAGCAAACATCAGGTGGTGATCGTCGCCGGGGAGACCGGTTCCGGCAAAACCACCCAATTGCCGAAGATCTGTCTGGAACTGGGGCGCGGTCGTGCCGCCTCCATCGGCCACACTCAACCGCGACGTATCGCCGCCCGCAGCGTTGCCAACCGTATCGCCGAAGAGCTGCATACCGAACTGGGACAACTGGTCGGCTTTAAAATTCGATTTAGCGAACGTGCGGGCAGCGGCAGCCTGGTCAAGCTGATGACCGACGGTATCCTGCTGGCGGAAATCCAGAGCGCTCCATTGCTGGAGCAGTACGACACCCTGATTATCGACGAGGCCCACGAACGTAGCCTCAATATCGATTTCCTGCTCGGTTATCTCAAACAGCTGTTGCCGCAGCGCCCCGATCTGAAATTGATCATCACCTCGGCGACCATCAACACCGAACGATTCGCCGAATTCTTTAATGGCGCTCCTGTGGTGGAGGTTTCCGGTCGCACCTATCCGGTAGAGGTGCGTTACCGCCCGCTGCTGGAGGAGGGCAAGCGCGAGGCCGATCCGCTGCAGGGATTGATCGACGCGGTGGATGAAGTGGCGCGACTCGACCCATTGGGAGACATCCTGATCTTCCTTGCCGGTGAGCGCGACATTCGTGAAGCCGCCGAGGCGTTGGGTAAACACCGCATGCGCGATACCGAGGTGGTGCCGCTCTTCTCCCGCCTCTCCGCCAGCGAACAGGATCGGGTCTTCCGCCGCCACGGCGGTCGGCGCATCGTACTGGCGACCAATGTCGCCGAAACCTCACTCACGGTGCCCGGTATTCGTTTCGTGATCGACACCGGGTTGGCACGGATCAGTCGTTACAGTCACCGCACCAAGGTACAACGGCTGCCGATCGAACCGGTGTCTCAGGCCTCGGCTAATCAGCGCGCAGGACGCTGCGGCCGCGTCAGTGCCGGGGTCTGTATCCGCCTCTATAGCGAGGAGGATTTTCTCTCCCGCCCCGAATACACCGAGCCGGAGATCCGGCGCACCAACCTCGCCAGCGTCATCCTGCAGATGATGTTGCTTGGCCTCGGCGATATCGAACAGTTTCCCTTTATCGATCCGCCTGACCGTCGCTACATCAACGACGGCTTCCGCCTGTTGCATGAATTGGGCGCGGTGGATCGGCACAACCGCATCACCAACGATGGTCGCCAGCTCGCGCGACTGCCGGTCGACCCGCGTATCGGTCGCATGCTGCTCTCCGCAGTGCAAGAGAAGGCATTGCACGAGGTGTTGATCATCGCCTCGGCATTGAGTGTTCAGGACCCGCGTGAACGTCCACTGGAGGCACAGCAGGCGGCGGATGAAAAACATACCCGCTTCAGCGACGAGAAGTCGGACTTTATTGCCTACCTGAATTTATGGGACTACTTTCACGAGCAGTCGCGCCATTTGAGTCAGAGCAAACTGCGCAAACTCTGCCGCAGTGAATTTATCAATTATCTACGCATGCGCGAATGGCACGACATCCATGGTCAGTTGCTGGGACGACTGCGTGAACTGAAACTGCAACTGAATGAACAGCCCGCAGATTACGATGCGATCCATAAGGCGCTGCTGGCGGGTCTGCTCGGTAACATCGCCCTCAAGGATGACCGCGATGTGGATGCCGCCAGTAAAAAGCGCAAACCGCTGGTGGAGTATCTCGGCGCGCGCAATATTCGCCTGACCATCTTCCCCGGTTCTTCACTGGCAAAGAAAACGCCCAAGTGGATCATGGCGGCGGAGCTGGTGGAGACCTCGCGACTCTTTGCCCGCGATGTCGCGGCCATCGATCCGGCGTGGATCGAACCATTGGCAAAGGAGCTGGTCAAGCGTAGTTATCTGGAACCGCATTGGGAAAAACGCAATGCACGAGTGAGCGCCTTCGAGCAGGTGACTCTGTTCGGTTTACTTATCGTCGCGCGGCGCAAGGTTCACTATGGTTCCATCGATCCGGTACTCAGTCGCGAACTGTTTATTCGTCATGCCCTGGTGCGCGGCGAGTTCGACTGCAAGGCCCCTTTCTTTCTGCACAACCGCGAGTTGCTGGAAGAGGTGGCGCTGCTGGAGGCGAAGTCGCGGCGGCGCGACATCATGGTGGACGAGCAGACCCTGTTCGATTTTTACGACCAGCAGCTTCCGCAGGATATTGTCAGCGGCAAGACCTTTGAACGGTGGTGGGAGAAAGCCGAGAAGGCAACGCCGCGTCTGCTGTTCCTTGAGCGTGACTTCCTCATGCAACATGCCGCCGATGGTATTACTGGCGAGCAGTTTCCTGCGGTACTTGATTATCAGGGTATGCCGCTACCGCTCGATTATCACTTCGAACCCGGCCATCCTGCTGACGGGGTGACGGTGATGGTGCCGCTGGCCGCGTTGGGACAACTCCGTGCCGAGGCGTTCGACTGGCTGGTGCCGGGCTTGCTGAAAGAAAAACTGATCGCCCTGATCAAGGCGATGCCGAAACCGGTACGGCGTAATTATGTTCCCGCGATCAACTTTGCCGAGGCGGCACTGGCGGTGATGCCTGTGCGCGAAGGTAATCTGCTCGAAGTCTTTGCACGGCAATTGCATCGTATCGGCGGCAGCGCGGTACCGACAGATGCCTGGCGTCCCGCAGAACTACCGCCACACCTGCAGATGAACTATCGCGTGTTCGATGAGCAGGGCAAGATGTTGTGTGAAGGTCGCGACCTTGCCACTCTGCAGCAGCAGATGTCCGGCAAGGTGCGCAAGAGTCTGCGAGTGGAACCGGACAGTGAATGGGAACGCAGCGGTATCGTCGAGTGGGATGTGGAGGAATTGCCGCAGAGTATTACCCTGCAGCGTCACGGTATGAAAATTAATGCCTTTCCCGCTTACAGTGACAAAGGCGATAGTGTTGAACTGAAACTGTATGAGAGTGAGGCGGCGGCCGAGGCGGCACATCGCAAAGGGGTGATGCGCCTGTTCATGCTGGAGAACCGCGACAAGCTGAAGTATCTGGAGAAGAATCTGCCGGGGATTAAGGAGAGCTGTCTGCGTTATGCCCCTGTTGGTCGTTGCGATGAGTTGATCGCTGACATCCTTGCCGCTGCGGTAGAGCGTTCCTTATTGGTTGATGCGACACTGCCTCGCAACCAGCGTGATTATCGCCAGCGTGCCGATAGAGCACGCACTGAGCTGATCGATAATGCCAACCATATCGCCACGGTAGTCGGCGAGATAATGGCGGCACAGCAACGGATTAACAAAATTCTTAAAGGTGCCATGCAGCCGCAATGGTTGAACAGTGTTGCCGATATTCGTGAACAATTGACACATTTACTGCAAAAAGGTTTTGTCGCCCGCACGCCGGCGACACGTATGAAAGATTTGCCACGTTATTTACAGGCGCTGGAGAAACGGCTGGAAAAGTTACGCAGTGATCCTGAGCGTGACCGTCGGTTGCTACTGGAGGTGTTACCGCTATGGCAACGCTACTGGCAGCGTTGTGGCGAAGGCCGGGACTGCAGCGCAACAGATTGGCAACATTTTCGCTGGTTGCTGGAGGAACTGCGTGTTTCACTCTTCGCCCAGGAGTTGGGTACTAGTGAAACCGTTTCTGCGACACGCCTGGAGAAGGAGTGGAAGGCGCTGGCGGCAAAAGTGTGATCAAGTGTGGGATTTGACATAGTTTGCCTACTACTTTCGGTCATCCAGGTATCTTTCCACTGTTGACGGTAAATGTTCGTCTATACTTTTCCTAAAATTAAAATCCCCCCCTGGAGGCTGAGGTTATGGGTCTCAACAAGATGGTGTCTCTGCAGCAACTGCTGTCTCAACCACGGGCAGACAGATTGGCAGAGGCGGCTTTAATGGTGGCGCAGGAAGTTGACCCGAATATTGATGTGTACCAGTATCTGCAGCGGCTACAGTTCTACGCAGAGAAGATTAGTGACCAGTTGCCGCCCCAGGTACGCCTTGGCGATGTGCTGTTCCAGTTGAACGACTATCTCTACAACGACCGTCGCTTTACCAGCATCTGCTCAAACCGTTGCCCCCCGGATAATATCTTTCTTGATCGTGTGATCGATAGTCGTCGCGGCTCACCGCTAAGCATTACCCTCATCTATCTGACGGTCGGTCGTCTGTTAGGTTTGCCGCTGGAAGCGGTCTCTTTTCCCGGAAGGATTCTGATCCGCTATAGCGACCCCGAAGGAGATGTGGTCATCGATCCGGTCGATGGTGGTATGCCGCTGCAGGAAGACGATCTGGCGTTAATGCTCTCTGGTACTTATGCGGTTCGTCGTCGGCGTCCAGTACAACGTCTCAACAGTTTCCTTTCTGATACCGATGACAAAAGCCTGATGATTCGAATGTTGCGCCAGTTAAAACAGGGATACATGGTTCACGGTGAAACCCAGAGCGCGCTGTGGGCGCTGGAGAAAATATTGTTACTGGAGCCGGGGAGCGCCGGTAGCTATCGTGAACGTGGTTATCTCTACGAATTGCTGGAATGCAATGTGGCGGCGGCGGATGATTATCGCCGCTATCTCGATATGATGCCGGATGCGGGTGATGCCCAGACACTTCGCGCACGTCTGTCAGATCTACTGCGCTCTGACATTACTTTTCATTAGCTTTCTGCTTCCTGGCATAAATTTCGGCAAAGCGAACTGATACAGAGGCTTATCAGTTCACCCTCATTTCACATCCCACCTTGTCGTAGAAGAGTTCCCGACATACTCTATTGTTACTGACGACTATTACCAGGCAATAGCGCTATGCAAGGACCACACGATTTGTATATTCAGGCAAAACAGTTTCTTATGGATGAATTATGGCGTGCCGATGTGGAGTCGCTACATTGGCTCCGACGCTACGCATACAAAACATTGCGCCTGATGTTTGTGTTGGTGCGTGAGTTCGCCAACGGTCAGCTCAATCTGCGTGCCATGAGCCTGGTCTATACCACACTGTTGTCGATGGTGCCGCTACTGGCAGTGAGCTTCTCGGTACTCAAGGCATTCGGTGTACACAATCAGATCGAACCATTGTTGCTGAATCTGGTACAGCCCCTCGGCGACAAGGGCAATGACGTTGTCGTGAATATCCTCGGCTTCGTCGAGAATATGAAGGTGGGGGTACTCGGTTCTCTAGGTTTGGCGCTGTTGCTCTACACGGTGGTTTCGCTGCTGCAGAAGGTGGAAAACTCCTTTAACTACGTTTGGCACGCTAAATCGACCCGTTCGCTGTCACGCCGTTTCAGTGATTATCTCAGTGTCATTCTGGTTGGCCCGGTGCTGGTCTTCTCCGCCATCGGTATGACCGCCTCGATGATGAGTAGTGCCATGGTGCAGCGTATCCTGAGCATCGAGCCCTTCGGTAGTCTGGTGGTGTTGCTGACCAACCTGATGCCGTTCTTTCTGGTTACTCTGGCCTTTAGTTTCGTCTACATGTTTGTGCCTAACACCAAAGTGAAATTCCGTTCCGCCTTGGTCGGGGCTGCCGTAGGCGGCATTCTGTGGCAAACCACCGGGCTGATCTTTGCTGAGTTTGCCGCTTCGTCTACCAAGTACGCAGCGATCTATTCCGGTTTTGCCATCCTGATTCTGTTTATGATCTGGCTCTACCTGAGCTGGTTGATCCTGCTGCTCGGTTCCCAGGTGGCCTATTACTACCAGTACCCTGAGCAGATCCGTCTGAGCAATCAACGGCTGCCGTTGAGTGGTCGTTTCAGGGAGCAGATGGGTTTGCTGGTGATGTACTGGATAGCCCATCGCTTTGTGCACAACGGCAACCCTCTTTCCATGGAGAAGCTGTCACGGCTATTGCAGATGCCAGGCGATCGCATCGGTGAAACCCTGCAACTTTTGCTCGATAGAGGGCTGCTGCTGGAGAGCGCAAACGAACCGCCGGAATATCTGCTGGTGCATGATCCTGCCAGTCTGCCTATCGCTCAATTATTGGAACAGATGCGGCGGCCCGATGAGGAGCAGTCGCAGATGGAGAATCGCATTAACTCGGTTGCGGCAGTTGATTCGTTGGTGACAGGGCTGGAACAGGGTATCCGCAATCATCTGAATGAACTGACATTGCGCGAACTGGTTTTACAGAATAACGATACCTGAAAGGGTTTAGACTTTTTCGTCGATGTGGGGTGTTTCGCTCTGCCCGTTCTGGCTATCGGCATCCTCCAGACGATCTTCGTAACGTCGCCCGTTCTGGCGTCTCTCTTCGCCATTACGGGTATTGAAGGGCGTTTCACTCTCCTGTTGTCGGCGTTGCACCTGTCGACGTTGTTGCTGACGGCGCTCAAGCGCCGGTTTTATCCCGGTCTCATGATGGGTTTCGCTGGATTCGATGGGCGGATAGGGAGAGGTACGGTCGGTCTGTTTAACCGAGCCGTTACGATTTAACTCTTTTAGACGTTGTACGCCCTGATCGTTTTTGGGAGGAGTGATATCCATACCGCCACCTTCTTTACAAGTATAGATCGTACGGTTTTCAAGTATACCTGCGTCTATTATCGGCCTGTGTCATAATTTATTGAGAGTTAACCCACAGCAAGAAGAGATATGACCAACGACCCCATTCTGTTCTCCCTGTTTCTGGTCTTTACCGGCGCGGCACTGATTGCCACCCTGGCGTTGTTTGCCCGCCAGTCGATGCTGGTCAGTTACATACTCCTTGGGGTGTTGCTCGGACCGTGGGGAACCGGCCTGGTTAAAGACCCGACCTTGATTGCGGCGATTGCACATATCGGGGTGATCTTTCTGCTGTTCCTGTTGGGCCTGAACCTGCATCCGCAGGAACTGGTGCGCCTGCTGCGCAAGACGACGCTGGTGACACTGGGTACCTCGCTGTTGTTTGCCGCGGTGGGTTTCGCTACGGCGTTAGCCTTCGGTTTCAACAATATCGATTCTCTGCTGATCGGTGTGGCGGCGATGTTCTCCAGTACCATCATCGGTTTGAAACTTTTGCCCACCACAACCCTGCATCAGCAGCATACCGGTGAAGTGATGATCAGTATTCTGCTGTTGCAGGATATTCTGGCGATCCTCGCCCTGCTGGCACTTCAGGCTTATGGCGGTGAAGGGGAGCTGTTGCTGGAGTTGGGTAAGGTATCGCTGATGCTGCCGTTGTTGATGTTGGCATCGTTGCTGACGGCACGCTATATCCTGGCGCCGCTGTTCATGCGTTTCGATACGATTCAGGAGTATGTGTTTCTGGTGGCTATCGGCTGGTGTCTCGGTTTCGCTGAACTGTCGGCGATGGCAGGGTTGTCGGCGGAGATCGGCGCCTTCATCGCCGGGGTGGCGTTGGCCACCAGCCCCATCAGTACCTTTATCGCCGAGAGCCTTAAACCGCTGCGCGATTTTTTCCTGATTCTGTTTTTCTTTTCACTCGGCGCGCAGTTCAACCCGTCGATGTTGCAGGAGTTGTTGATTCCGTCGCTGGTGCTTGGTGTCCTGCTGGTAGTGATCAAACCACCGGTGTTTCGCCGCTTTTTGCGACAGACGGGGGAGAGCGATCGTTTCTCCCGTGAGGTGGGCGTGCGTCTCGGTCAGATCAGTGAGTTCTCACTGTTTATCGCCATGCTGGCAGAACAGAGCGCGGTGATCTCGATGCGGGCATCGGCGTTAATCCAGCTTACTACCATGGTTACATTTATCGTCTCGTCTTATTGGATCATGTTTAGATACCCGACCCCGATCGCCGTTTCGGCACGGTTGCGCAGGGACTAATCTATGCTGACGATCGCTGATCTGGGTCTGGCCGGAACGTTTATCGGGGGCATCGGGCTGTTCCTTTTGGGGATGAAGATGATGACCGATGGCCTGAAGATGGCCGCCGGCGATGCACTGAAACATATCCTCTCTGAATGGACCAGTACGCCACTGCGTGGTTTTCTCTCCGGCGTCATGATCACTTCGCTGGTGCAATCCTCCAGCGCGGTAACCGTCGCGGTGATCGGTTTCGTCAATGCCGGTCTGCTCGATATCCTGCAAACGGTCTATGTGATCTACGGCACCAACATCGGCACCACCATGACCAGTTGGTTGGTGGCTATCGTCGGTTTCAAGCTCAACGTACAGGCGCTGGCGTTGCCGTTGATCGGTCTGGGCATGTTCCTGCGGGTGATTAGCGATGGCAATCGCCGCGGTGCCATCGGCGACGCCCTGGCCGGTTTCGGCCTGTTCTTTCTCGGCATCGCCATCCTCAAGGATGCCTTCGCCGATATCGGTAACACCATCTCGTTTAGCGGTTTTGATCACAGCCTGCTCGGCGTACTGATCTTCACCGGCCTGGGTTTCCTCCTTACCTTTCTGATGCAATCTTCCAGTGCGGCGATGGCGGTGACCTTGACCGCGGCTGCGGGCGGTTTGATCCCGATGGAGGATGCAGCGGCGGTGGTAATCGGCGCCAATGTCGGCACCACCTCTACCGCAGCACTGGCGGTGATCGGCGCCACCGCCAATGCCCAGCGTATCGCCGCAGTGCATGTGCTGTTCAATCTGATCACCGGCGCTGTGGCGTTGTTGATCCTCTCACCGTTGCTGGCATTGATAGAACAGGTACGGCAGTGGCTCGGACTGGATCCCTCCATGCTGACCTCGCTGGCGCTGTTCCACACCCTGTTCAATATCTTTGGTGTGTTGATGCTCTGGTCGTTCACCCCGGCACTGGTGACCTGGTTGAAACAACGTCTGCGCGGTGTCGAAGAGGATCTGGGGCGACCGGTCTATCTGGATATGAACGTGGTCGCAACCCCTGCACTGGCATTCAATGCGCTGGTGATGGAGCTGGGACGGATGGGCGATTTCGCTGGCAAGATGTTACGCGATGCCTTCAGCACCGAGCGTCATAGCAGTGTCCAGTTGCATAAGGACAATGCGGTGATGGAACGGTTGGCGGATGCGGTCGATCACTTTAGCGTCCAGATGCAGAAATCCAATCTGCCCGCAGAGATCAGCGAGAATCTGCCACTGGCGCTGCGCGTTTCCCGTTATTACCAGGAAGCGGCAGGAGTGGCGGTGGAGATGTCCCAGGTGCAGGAAAACCTGCCCTATCTCGACGATGCGGAATTGCAGTCCAAACTGGATCAGTTCCGCCTTGAGTGCGTCAAATTGCTGGAACTGGCCGATCCGCTATCCGAGTCGTTCGCCCCGCAACAGGCGCTGGAATCGCTGGATGAACTGGAGAAGGAGTACGCCCGGCTCAAGGCGACGCTGCTGCATGCCGGTTCCCGGGAGACGATTCGCCTGCGGCAGATGGTGGCGCAGCTCGACCTGTTCAGTGGCGTACGGCGGGCGATGGAGCAGACGGTCAAGGGGGCGAGCTACTTCAGCGGCCTACAGCAGGTGGCCAGTTCCCTCGGCGAAAAGCGCGAAGAGGCACAAAATCCTGCTAGTTAAGACTGAGTTAAGGTTGACGGCGTAACTTCACTCTCGACCCTCGGGAACCCTCAGGAGGGTCAAGCGGGTTCTTCACTGGCCCGTAGTGATATCCGAAGTTGTTAACTTCGCTCTCCTTATCACGTTTTTTGGGACTGGTGTTCGGTCCCTTTTATCACGAGGCCGGATTTTCCGGCCTTTTTTTCATCTGTTTCTCCCGGCAAGGATTTGGGCCGGATATAGTGCGGTCCCCCCTGTATCCGGCCTAGCCGACTTGCAGATAATCCTCTCCTTCCCGATATCCCATCGCCTCCAGCGCGGATGCGACCTGCTGCCGGGCGCCGTGGTTGTTGACGTAGTTGAGGAGAAAGGGCTTTTCCTCTCGCTGCTGCAGCCACTCATGCCCCACGATCGGTACACCATCGATGGTATTGCCTATTTTGCGCGGGTCGATGTCGATCCAGGCATGGGGACGAAAGCCCTGTGCCAGCAGGTACTCAGCCCGGCGTCGGCTTTTGCGTCCGGCCCCCCAGATGACCAGTGGACGCTCGCCGTGCAATCGTGGATCGGCGGCCAGGTATTCGGCGCGGATGCGGTCGAAGGCCTCGCGTGAGTAACGGCTGTCGGTGCGGGTCAGACGGGCACCGCTGTCGCGCCAGCGGAGCAGCGTTTGCGGCAGTTTCGCCATCTGCTGGCCAAGCCGGTGCATGCGTAGCAGCAGTTCGTAATCCTCGGGAAAATCGCCGTCTCGGTAGCCGCCTGCTGCCATCACCGCCTCGCGGCGGAAGGCCAGCGACGGGTGGGCGATGGGCAGTTCCAGGTAGATATTGTCGGCGATCTGCTGCGGTGTCAGGCAACTGTTCTGCCAGTCGATGTACTGCTGTAGGCCATCGGCGATCGGTTCGTCGGCGAACATCTCTACGCGACTGCCCAGCAGGGCGATCTCCGGGTGGGCCTGTAGATAGGCGAGTTGCAATTCGAGGCGGCGTTCGTCCATCAGGTCGTCCGCATCCATGCGCGCTACCAGTGGCGTGGTGCAGTGCGCCAGTGCCGTGCTCATCGCCCCAACTACCCCCTGCCTTCCCGGTTGCAGTAGTTGAATCCGCGGGTCGTCGCGCATGCGCTGACGGAGGATGTCGGCGGAATTATCGTCAGAACCGTCGTCGACCGCGATCACGGCGAAGTCGTGCAGACTCTGGCGCTGGATAGAGTCGAGGGTGTCACCTAGGGTGCCCGCCGCGTTATAGAAGGGCAGCACCACGCTTATTTGTTTGTCGGTTATTGTTCTGCCGCTCATCGGGCTTGCTAGAATGTCGCGTCTCAACGGGAGTGCCCATGTTACAACGTATCCGCCGCCATCTGCCGAAACTGCTGCTGGAGCTTTTTATCCTGCTGGTGCTGCTACTGGCGCTGGAGGCGTTTCTTACCCGCCATGCGGCCAGTGGCGTTGCCCCCCACTTTGCCGGGACGACGATTCAGGGGAAGCATTTCGATTTGCACTCATTGCGAGGACAGCCTGCAATGGTTCACTTCTGGGCCACCTGGTGCCCGATCTGTGCGCTGGAGCAGGGGAGTATCGACGGGCTGGCCAAGGATGTCCCTTTTATCAGTGTGGCTATGCAGTCGGGCAGCGACAAAGAGGTCACAGCTTTTTTGCAGCAGGAGGGGTTGGATTTCCCGGTGGTCAACGATCCGGATGGCACACTGTCCGGGCGCTATGGTGTCAGCGGCGTCCCCGCCACCTTCGTCCTTGACAAGGATGGGCAAGTGCGGTTTGTCACACGTGGTTACACCAGTGCGTGGGGACTACGCATACGCTATTGGCTTGCAGGGTTGCTCTAGGCTGCTTGGCGACCTTGTTGTTTTGCGGCACACTGGCTATCCCTTCCGATAACGAAAACAGAAACGGAGCGCCAGCATGAAACCGGAAACCATCGCCCTGCACGCGGGTTACACCAGCGAGCCCACCACCAAGGCTGCGACCACCCCAATCTACCAGACCACTTCCTATACCTTCGACGATACCCAGCACGGTGCCGACCTGTTCAATTTGGCGGTGCCCGGCAATATCTACACCCGCATCATGAATCCGACCACCGCGGTGCTCGAAGCGCGCATGGCGGAACTGGAGGGCGGCATCGGTGCGCTGGGTCTGGCTTCGGGGATGGCGGCGATCACCTACGCCATTCAATGCATCACCCGCGTCGGCGATAACATTGTCAGCACTAGTCAGCTCTATGGCGGCACCTACAACCTGTTCGCGCATACGCTGCCGAACCAGGGTGTGGAAGTGCGCTTCGCCTCTTCCGATGACCTGGCGGGACTGGAAGCAAAGATCGACGATAAAACCAGGGCGCTGTTCTGCGAATCGATCGGCAACCCGGCGGGCAATGTGGTCGATATCGAGGCGCTGGCGAAGATCGCGCATAAGCATGGTGTGCCGCTGATGGTCGACAACACCGTGGCGACGCCGATGCTCTGCCGGGTTTTCGATCACGGGGCAGACATTGCGATCCACTCACTGACCAAATACATCGGTGGTCACGGCACCTCCGTCGGTGGCGTGATCGTCGATTCAGGTAAGTTCGACTGGGCCGCTAACAAAGATCGTTTCCCGATGCTCAACGAGCCGGACCGTTCTTACCATGGCGTGGTTTATACCGAGGCGCTCGGTCCGGCCGCCTTTATCGGTCGTTGCCGTGTGGTGCCGTTGCGTAACACCGGTGCGGCGCTGTCGCCGTTCAATGCATTCAACATTATGCAGGGGCTTGAGACGCTGGCGCTGCGTATGGAACGTCACTGTGAAAATGCACTGAAGGTGGCGCGTTATCTCGAAGGCCATGCGCAGGTGGAGTGGGTGAAATACGCCGGACTCGAGTCCAGTCCCCACCATGCTGTGTGTAAAAAAATCACGGGCGGTAGGGCCTCCGGCATTCTCAGCTTCGGCATCAAGGGCGGTGAAGCGGCAGGGGCGAAGTTCATCGATGCACTGAAACTGATTCTACGTCTGGTGAATATCGGCGATGCCAAATCGCTGGCCTGTCATCCGGCGTCGACCACACACCGGCAGTTGAATCCGGAAGAGCTGAAAACTGCTGGTGTCAGTCCGGAGATGGTGCGGCTGTCGATCGGTATCGAGCATGTCGATGACATCATCGCCGACATCGAACAGGCGTTGGCCGCAGCGAAGTAGTTTTTCACCGATGACCGAAACGGAACTTCAGGATTACCTGTACGCTCACATCCCGCTCTCCGCGGCGATGCAGGTGACAGTGAAGTCGCTAAGTGGAAACGAGGTTATTCTCGAAGCACCGCTGGCACCCAACATCAACCACCGCGAGACGCTGTTCGGTGGCAGTGCCTCGGCGGTGGCGATCCTCTCCGCCTGGTCGCTGCTGCATCTGCGCACCCGCATGGAAGGTATCGATAGTCGTCTGGTGATTCAACGCAATAACATGGAATATCTGTTGCCCGTGTCAGGTACCTTTACCGCGCGGGCTTTTCTTTGCGATGAAAGCGGATGGCAGAGTTTCCTGAAGCTATTCCGGCGGCGTGGCAGGGCGCGAATTTCAGTCATCTCGGAACTGGAATACGCAGGTGAAGTGGCCGGACGATTAGAAGGGGAGTTTGTCGCTTTAGGCAAGTAACTCCAGGGTGCCTCTAAAAATT
Organism: Thiohalomonadaceae bacterium; assembly: GCA_050288165.1. GTDB lineage: Bacteria > Pseudomonadota > Gammaproteobacteria > Thiohalomonadales > Thiohalomonadaceae > JAPHTQ01. The sequence continues at coordinate 113,036 of JBNKDG010000004.1, forward strand.
CAATCAAGTCGATGAGTGCAAGGCGGATAGCAACGAAAAAGCGCAGTTTACACGGAGTAAATGAGCATTTTGAGTTGCTTTCCAACGCCGCAATCGCGGCTTGAGTGGATTTTAAGAGGTGCCCTTAAACTGCGTACCAGTAGACGGCAAAGTAGTGGCAGGTCGTTCCGGCGATAACGAAAAGATGCCAGACGGTATGTCCGTATTTAAGTCGTGCATCTAAGACGTAAAAAATAACGCCAATGGTGTAGGCAAGCCCCCCCGCCAACAACCAGAGCAATCCCTGTGTCGGAACCAGCGTGAGCATCGGTTTGATCGCCACCACGATAGTCCAGCCCATCAGTAAATAAAGAGCGACATAAAGAAAATTGTGCGCGCCCTTGAACACTATCTTCAAGGTGATTCCTAGCACGGTAAGTCCCCAGATCACGCCGAAGATCGACCAGCCCCAGCTGCCGCTGAGTACGCCGAGCGTAAACGGTGTGTAAGTGCCTGCGATGAGCAGAAAGATCGCCGAGTGCTCAATCGCGCGGAAAACACGCTTGGCGGTGCTTGCGGGAAGTGCGTGATACAGGGTCGAACCCAGATAGAGGATAACGACCGATGCGGCAAAGATACTTGCACCGACGATGAAACCGGTGTCGCCGATTTGTGCGGCATGCAGAAGCAGGAACGGGATGCTGACCAACGCTGCGGCAAGGCCGAGCCCGTGGCTGACGCTATTTGCGATCTCTTCGCCGGTGGTCTGCTCCCGATCCGGAAAGGAAAAGGGATTCTTCATCTCGGTTCCTGTGAGTGTTTGCCGTTAACAGGAGCCTATTACGTTGTTGCCAGTGAGTAAAGTGATGGCGTGACCATATAGCGGAGTGCGGTCACGCCATAAGACTGTTTACATACTCATTTTACGGTAATGCGTCCCCGCATCCGAGGCCAGTGCATCACTCAGGGCAAAACCGATCACATTGTTGTTCTGCGCCGTGATCTCGAAGTGATAACCCTGCTGATTGTGTTCGATCATCTGCCAGACATCGGCACCATTGAGACTACGTGGACGACAGACACTGATCGGCATGCTCAGGGTTTTGACCTTGACCATCGGTGGGATCGGCATAAAGCGCTCATGTTCGCCCATCAGGCTGGCGGCGATCGCTTCAGCCTGGCGGCGGATCGGTTCGATGTAAGCAAAGAGCTGACCTTCGAGTGAGGCGCAGTCGCCTAGCGAATAGATATCCGGATCAGAGGTCTGCATATCGTTATTGACCATAATCCCGGCATCAACCTGCAGGCCGCTCTTCTCCGCCAGTGCGATGTTGGCAACCAGGCCAGCGGCGGAGATCACCAGATCGGTTTCCAGTGACGAGCCGTCGGAGAGTGAGGCAGCCATGTTGTCTTCACTCCGGTTGAGTTCCGACATAGTGGTGCCGAAACGCCACTGCACACCGTTATTTGACAATCGCTGCTGCAGTTCCAGTGCCATCGGTTCCGGTAACAGTTCGGCGAGCGGTTTCTTACCTGGATCAATAACTGTGACTTCATACCCGGTACGATTCAGATCGTCGGCAAATTCACAGCCGATCAATCCGGCACCGAGGATGGTGACCTTGCGGACGTCCTGTGCCAAACGCTGTTGCATCTGATTGAAGGAGGCGAGATCGTTGACACGCAAAATCGTATCGGCTGCGTTACCGCCGATGGCCAGTTCACGCTGACTGGCACCCAGGGCAAGGATCAGTTTGCCGTAGGTGATACCGCCCTTGGCTGTGGTCAGACGTTTGCGGTTGCGATCAATTTTCAGAACACGGGTTAATGTCTGTACTTCGATACCGAGTTCCGTGGCGCGGGTCATGGCATCGGTGTCGACCAGATCATTGGCGCTTCGTCCCTGTGAGGTGGCGAGGGAAATTGCCGGTTTGGGATAGATCAATCCGGCGCAGGCGCTGAGCAGCAGAATGGGAATCTCTGCATCGCGGCGGCGGATCGCTTCGGCCACCGACCAACCCGCATAACCGGCACCGACGATCACCACGTGATCTTCACTGCCTTTTGTTTTGCCCGATGCACATGCAGTTGCTGGACGTACAACGGCGGCTGCCATCGGTGTTTCCGGCAGCAGGCGCAGGTCGCGTTTGGTCAGGCCGCAGAGCGGACACTGCCAGTCGTCCGGAATATCCTGGTAGCGGGTACCCGGCGTAAGACCGGAATCGGGGTCGCCCTTGGCCTCATCGTAGATGTAACCGCAGGCATCGCATATCCAGCGTTGAAAGGCAGTGTCGTTCATCGTTTATACCTCCGGTACTGAGCCCAGAATGGTGTTGAAGATCGCATCCAGTTCTTTACCGACTTCCATCAGTTCAGCCGAACCGAACGGGGCGAAAACTTCGGTGGGCATGCGGCACGCAACCTGGGTTGCGCCGTCTGCTTCGTAAACATGAATTCGTAACGGAATATCGTGGCCCGCCGCTTTGCATGCGTTCCACACGCGAATCGCAAAATCGGGACGGAACACTTCCAGGATCTGATCAGCAGGGACCTCTTTACCCATCTTTGCCGCATTGGCCTGGCCGTTGATGTGGGCAACGACGCGCATGTTTGCCGCTTCAATACCGCCAAGCAGTTTTTCGATCGCTTCATTTGCACTCAAGGGGGTGGTAAATGTTTTCATCTCATCCTCGTCAACGGTAGAAGACGGGGAGGAAAACCTCCCCGTCGTTTGCACATATCAAGCAGCCTGTGCGAGTCGGTCCAACTCTTTACGCAGGTGTTTGATTGCCGGTGTCACAATGGCGATGAAGTAGGACTCACGCAGTTTGCGTTGCGCGGGTGCCGCTTTCAGGTAGCCCTTGGCACCGGTATGCAGCATCGCCGATTGCGATGCACGCAGTGCCAGTTCGCCTGCGCCGAGACGCAGTTGCAAGATCTCGTGGAAGAATTCGTCCGAGGATTCAAACGGATCTTCCGCCAGCGCCAGTACCGCATCGACTGCATCGTCCAGATCCGCCTGCAGTTCATCCGGACGATCGTCCAGGTAACCGTTGACGTGGCCGAGCAGCGGTTCGACTTCGCGACTGATATCGATACAGGACTGGATGTTGCCGACGCCCATACCGAATTGCAGCAGCACGATGCCGGCGCGGGTACGCTTGAGGAAAGCGGCACCGTCGTCGTCGATGATCATCTCGTCGGGAATGAAGACATTCTCGAAGATGCAGGCGAAGGTGCGGGTGCCTTCCAGTGCGGTGAAGTGGGCAGACTGGCGCAGAGTGAAACCTTCGCTGGCGCAGTCGACCAGTGCCATCACTGAACGACCGGGTTTATCTTCCAGGCCGAAGAGGGTGCCGAACACATGGTTGTCACCGAGGTTGGAGACCCACGGCAGGGTACCGTTGACCACATAACCACCGTCGACACGCTTGCCGCTCAGACGCAACTCCTCAATACCGGCAAAGGCCTTCATGGTGTTGGACATGCCGGTACCGGCAAGCACTTCACCGCTGGCGACCTTGTGCAGCCAGTTGTCGCGCACTGTGGGATTGGCAGCGTTTTGCAGATACCAGCCACAGGTGTCCTGACACCAGACGGTAAAGCCGGTGGACATGCACTCGTACGATACCGCGCCCATGGTCTGGATGGTGGCCGCCATATCAGCCATGCCGTCGGCGCGGGTCGCCGGCAGGTGGTGATGGAAGGCACCGATAGGACCAAGCTTGCGCAACACCTCTTCCGGGTAGTAACCCTCGAGGTCGATCTTCACGGTAAGCGGTTTCAGATCCTGATCTACGATCGCTTTGGTCTTGCTCAGTAGCTCGTCCAGCGGTAGCGGATTGAGGTAGTTGGACATGTTAAGCACTCCTCTTCAGTGTTGTGCGATCAGGCCGGAACAACTTCCAGGGCAACGTTGTTACGCAGGGTGTTGGCAACCGGAGACCAGACGTTGGAGTGGGCGATGATCTCGTCCATCTCTTCTTTGCTGCAGGTACCTTCGGCATCGATTTTTACGCGTACCGCGGAGAAGCCGAGGGTCTTGGCTTCGTTCAGATCGCCGGTACCCCAAACAGCGGTAACGTTGATGTCGCCTTCCAGTTGCAGCTCCAGCTTGGAGATCTTGTGGCCGCGGGCAACGACGTTGGCGTGTACACCGACGGCGAGGCAGGCGCCCAGCGCAGCCAGTACGGCTTCAGAGGGGTTCGGTGCATTGTCTTCACCCAGCAGGTGCGGCGGCTCGTCGATCAGCATCGGCGCCAGGTCGCGGACATAGGTCTGCATACGGAACTGACCTTCGCAGACGGTCTTGGCTTTCAGGGTGACGACGGAATCCGGGTTGGCTTTGCCTTTTTCGCCGAGTGCTGACAGGCCATCGCTGTCGAGGGAGCGCAGGCAGCTCATGGATTTGGCAACGGTTTGGGCTGTAGTGGTCATTGAATCGTTCTCCAGTGTTGTGGATGAAAATGGGTTACGACTGGATAAGAGCAAAGCCTGTGCCAGAGTTGAAAATGTATTTATTTCAACTGGTTATGAGATTTTGTGATTTTACATCTGGGAAGGGCTGAGATTGTCAGGTCTGCTTTGTCGACAATGTCGATCAATGTCCTGACAATTTGTCCGCGTCACCCATCCCTGGGTAGTGCGGATAAGGATCAATCGGGGATGTTGAGGATCTTCATACGGTAGCGCAGCTGGCGCGGTGTGAGGCCGAGACTGAGTGCGGCGCGGGTTTTGTTGCCGTGGTTCAGTTTCAGGGCGCTGAGGATCTGTTCCACCTCATCTTCGCGAACCCGGGCATAGGGACGCACACCATGCGGCATGTGCGGCATACCAGCGAAACCGTAGTGGCGATCCATCGGGGACTCCATTACAGGCGGTGGTACGGGTTGTGGCTCGGGCATACTTTTCTGTCCGGGTGAGACCACACCATCCTCTTCCGCCAGGATCTGTTCGATCAACTCCCTGCCGATCAGGGTATCCATGCACAGCAGTACCGAGCGTTTCACCAGGTTCTCCAACTGACGGATATTGCCCGGCCAGGGGTAGTGTTCCAGCAGTTCCAGACTGCCAGGTCCGAAGACCACGTTGCGGCCGTACTCTTCGTTGGCGGCATTGAGGAAGTGGCGCGCCAGGATCGGTACGTCGGTATGTCGTGCACGCAGAGGCGGCAGACGGATTGGGAAAACATTCAGTCGGTAGAAGAGATCGAGACGGAAACGGTTTTCGTTCACCGCCTCCTGCAGGTTCTGGTGTGTCGCGGCGACGATGCGTACGTTCACCGGAATCCCCTTGGTGCTACCGATGCGCTGGATCTCGCGATCCTCCAGTACCTTCAGCAGTTTGGTCTGCAGGTCGAGATCGAGATCGCCGATCTCATCAAGGAACAGGGTGCCGTTATGCGCCAGCTCGATCTTGCCCTTCTTCGCCGCAGTCGCACCGGTAAAGGCGCCCTTCTCGTGACCGAACAGTTCCGACTCGATCAATGTTGCCGGGATCGCCGCGCAGTTGATGGCGATAAACGGGCCGGAGGCGCGTTCACTGGCCATGTGTTGCATGCGTGAGAAGCGCTCCTTGCCGGTACCCGATTCGCCCAGCAGCAATACCGTGGTATCGGTGCGTGCCACCTGCAACGCCTGTTCGATAGCGCGTTGCAACGCGTGGCTCTCGCCAATGATGCCGTACTGCGCACCCTTGCTCTCCAGCTTGTTGCGTAGCAATTTGTTTTCCGACAACAGATGCGCGGTGCGCTCGGACACCAGTTCCTTGACCCGCAACACCTGGCCGATCAGTGTCGCGATCACCTGTAGCAACGAAAGGTCGTGCTGGAACTGGCGCTCGCGATTGCGCAGGCGGTGTACCGCCAGTACACCGATCGGTTGTTCGTCGAGGATGATCGGTACCGCCAGGTAGGCGACTGTTTCATTCGGCAGGCTGGTGCGTTGTACCGCGCGGGTGAGGTAGGTGGGCTCTTTGTCGATATCCTGAATCAACGCCATTTGACCTGTCTGGAAAACACGGCCGGTAACTCCCTCACCGATAAGGTAGCTGCCGCGACGGCGTTCATCAGTGGTCAGGCCGTAGGCATAGCTGATCTCCAGCCGCTTGCTGCTCTTGTTGGGTAGTACCACCCGGCCACGGTTGAGCCCCAGTAGTTGCGATAGCAACCGCAGTATCCCCTGAATCGCCGGTTCCGGATCGGCGGAGTGAGCAATGAGGCGCGCCCCTTGCTGAACCAGCAGCAGTTCTGAATAGAATGCCGCTTCACTAAACTCTTTTGTCATATCCCATCTCCGACATTGTCGACAGATTGCCCTATGCAAAACCATTGCCAACCTGACAATTCAGATCGAATCTGGTGCAAACGGGATTTTTCTGACTATTTTGCCCGGAAATTATCCGCAGATTTTACAAGGACTTGCACGTAATCGGTGCGGATGATGCTTTTGTGTGCGGGAAGGTTGGGGCATCCATGCCCCGGATGAGCGCTTGAATTACTCGTAGTGCCAACTGAAACGTTTGATCAGACTGACGCAGACCGCGTCGAGGATGAAACCGATGATACCGATCACCACCACCATGGCGGCGAGGGTGTCGTATTCCAGGGTATCGCGGGCATCGTTGATCGCATAACCGAGGCCGCTGGTGACGCCGAGGTATTCGGCCGGAACCAGCACGATCCAGGCGACACCGACGGCGAGGCGGATGCCGGCGAAGATGTCCTGACCGATGGCAGGCAGGATGATGCGACGCAGCATCTGGAACGGGTCGGCACCGAGATTCTTGGCCACCTTGAACCAGAGCGGATCGATACGCCGAACACCCTGCGCGGTAGAGAAGAGGATCGGCCATATCGCGGCAACGGTGATAAGGAATACGATTGCGCCATCCCAACTGGAGAAGGCCAGAACCGCGATTGGCATCCACGCCAGTGGGCTGATCATACGCAGGAACTGGAATGGTACATGGGTGACTTCACGCAGTCCGGCAGAGAGGCCGATGGCCACACCAATCGGCACACCGATCAGCACCGCCCAGAACAGACCCAGGCCGATACGCGCCAGACTGGGCATGATCGCTTTCAATACCGCGCCGTTTTCGGTTAGTTCGATCAGGCGGGCAAAGGCCGGACCGGGGGCGAAGGCGGCAAACGATTCGGTATCCGGGTTATTGGCGATCAACCAGCCGCCGAACCACCACGCCAGCAACAGGCCGGTGATGCCGATCAACGGATAGCCACCGAATGAGAGAAGTGGTTTCAGCAGGTCACGTTTGGCCTTGCCACCCTCCGTGGTGGCAAGCATGGTGGTGGGCATGGTCTGTTCGTTGCTCATATCTTGATCACCTCAGTGCGTTCGAACGGATTGGCCGGATCAACACCGGGCGCCTTCTCCCAACCTTTGTATTTATCCATCGCTGCCTTGACGTGTTTGTAATCAACCAGATCCTGGGCAACGAACTTCGGATCGAGTTTCTCGAGGAAGGTCTTCTCGCCACCGACCAGGGTTTCGTTCATTGCGGTGACGATCATCTCGGTCGCCGACGGATAAGGATAGGGTGCGAAGTCGATACGGCCGTTGCCGAACTCTTTCTGGTGACGAATCGCATCGGGTTTGGCGTAAGCCGCTTCGTCGTAGTAGGTCATGGCGCGAACTACCGCCTTGCCCGGCATCGGCAGGTAACCCTTGCCGTCCTTGGAGAGCATCATCGCCACTTCGGCCTTGTTCTCCTGGGCGTAGATCTCGGCGCGGACGATGGCGTTCATCACCTTTTGTGTCCACTCCGGTTTGGCCTTCACGGTGTCTTCGTTCATGCAGACCACGCAGCAGGGATGGTTCTTCCAGATGTCGCCGGTGAAGCGCAGCATCTTGCCGCCCGCTTTCAGTTCGCCGAAGGCGTTGAACGGTTCGGCAACGATGAAGGCGTCGATCTTTTTCGCGGCCAGCGCAGGCGGCATATCCGGCGGTGGCATGATCATCAGGTTGACTTCATCGGCGGCCAGCGGTGAGGTTTGATCCTTGATCACCGGTTTCAGTCCGGCATTGCGCAGTGCCATCTGCAGCACGATGTTGTGCATCGAGTACCAGTAGGGAACGGCGATCTGCTTACCTGCAAGATCCTTGAAGTCGTCGGCCTTGATGTGTTTGCCCACGACCACGGCGGAACCGTTGATGTGTGCCCAGGACATGATCTTGACCGGGAAGTTGTTGTTGTAGCGCATCCACACCGGGATCGGTTTGAGCAGGTGAACCAGATTGAATTTGCCCGCGGCAAAACCTTCCACCAGCGGCGACCAGCCACGGATCAGGGTCGGTTTTTCCGCTTTAAGACCTTCCGCTTCGAAGAAGCCCATGGCATGTGCCACCAGCAGGGCGGTGGCATCGGTGATCGGCAGGTAACCGATGCGAACCACTTCGTCATCGGGCGGCGTCATGTTTGCCAGGCTCAGGCCGGGCAGGGTCATACCAGCCGCCAGCCCTCCCATGGCCAGCATGTCGAGCATGAAGTCACGGCGACTCATCTCATGTTTGTTCAGGTATTCCAGTTCATCATCTTTATACTTGCTCATGATCGTTACCTTCTCAGTTGTCTGTGTTGCAGGGAGGGTGTGTCGTTTTCAGGCGGCTTCCTGTTTCAGGTTTTCACTCTTGTTGTTCTGTTCTTGTTCGGCGGCGGCATTACCGACCAGACGATCGAATTTCCTCATCAGTTTTTCGCGCTCGTGGCTGAACTCGGTTGAAGCGCGGTCACGGGGGAAGGGCAGAGCGACGCGATGCTCACCGACGATACGACCGGGATTGGCCGACATGATCAGAATCCGGTCGGCCATCGCCGCGGCTTCGTCGATATCGTGGGTGACGATTACCAGAGTCAGCTTTGCCTGATCGGCAATGCGGATCACCTCATCCTGCAGCGAAGAGCGGGTAAAGGCGTCCAGTGCGGAGAAGGGTTCGTCGAGTAGCAGCAGTTCAGGGGAAGTGGCCAGTGAGCGTGCCAGTGCAACACGTTGTTGCTGGCCGCCAGAGAGACTTTGTACATTGGCATCCATCTTTTCGGCCAGGCCCACCATCTCCAGCAGGTGATCGACCTTGCTCTCATCTTTTTCACCGGCCAGGGTCAGGCCGAGCGCAGCATTCTGCCGCACGTTCATCCACGGATAGAGGGAAGGCTTCTGGAACATCATGTTCCACTTGGCGCTGGGACGGGTGACCTGATGACTATTGATACGTACACAGCCTTCGCTGGGCATCAACAGGCCAGCCAGCATGTGCAACAGGGTCGACTTGCCGCAGCCGCTACGGCCGATCAATGCCACCTTCTCGCCGGGTGCGATGGTCAATTCAATGTTGGACAGGGTGGGATTGGCCTGTCCCTTGAAAGTGTGGGTGATATAGTCGACGCTGATATTTGCACTCATGGGTATTGCCTCAAGTTGAATTCAGTTGAGGCAATGCAGTGATCGTGCCAGCACGCAAAATGCCTGTTTTTTCAGGCAGAAACGCGCATTTTCCCCTTCAGTCCACTTTGTCACCTCAGGCATTGACGACAATGTCGGACAATCCAGACAAAAGCAGACAGTCTTACTTGGTCATTACGGTGCAATAAGCCTTAAATGGCGCCGCCGTGCACTATTTCAGGATCTGGCATCACTATTGCTGTGGAGATAGCAGGGTTATCCCGACTATGTTCCACACCATCCTGAATGAGGTCTGTGTCATGAAAAAGAGTGAAATGAAAGAAGTAATTCTCGAAGCAAAGAAAGAGAAGGGATTAACCTGGGCAGCACTGGCCGAGAAAGCTGGGCTCTCTGCCGAGTACACCTGCTCCGCCTGTCTGGGTATGAACCACCTGGACAAGGGTCCGGCCGATGCGGTTGCCGCGGCTCTGGGCATGGGCGCTGAACTCTCCACCGCGCTGCAGGAATTCCCGCACAAAGCCTGGGACCAACTGGTACCGACCGATCCGGTTATCTACCGCTGGTACGAAATCGTTGGTGTCTACGGCGAGACCATCAAAGAGCTGATCCACGAGAAGTTCGGCGACGGCATCATGAGCGCTATCGACTTCTCCATGAATATCGACAAGGAAAAGAATCCGGCGGGTGATCGCGTTGTTGTAACGCTTAACGGAAAATTCCTGCCGTACAAATCCTGGTAAGGAATACATTGAATGGTTGCCCGATGTCCTGATGGACATCGGGCTATACCATCTAACCTTCTACGGCCGCTTCCAATCGTTCACACACGGTTTTAATCGCCTTGATCCGGGCGTAACGTTTGTCGTTGCCTTCGATCAATGTCCACGGCGCATATTCGGTGCTGGTTCGCTCCACCATGTCGTTGACCGCCAGTTCATAATCGTCCCAGCGCTCGCGGTTGCGGTAATCTTCTTCGGTGATTTTGTACTGCTTATAGGCGATCTTTTCCCGTTCCTTGAAGCGGCGCAGTTGTTCTTCCTTGTCGATATGTAACCAGAACTTAAGCAGCACGATGCCGTGCTCGGTGAGCTGTTCCTCGAAGTCGGCGATCTCGGCATAGGCACGCATCCACTGATCGTGACTGGCGTAGCCTTCTACCCGCTCCACCAATACGCGTCCGTACCAACTGCGATCGTAAATGGTGATCTGTCCAGCCCGTGGTATATGGCGCCAGAAGCGCCACAGGTAGTGATGCGCCCGCTCTTCATCGGTCGGTGCCGCGATAGGGATGATCTGGAATTTGCGCGCGTCGAGCGGATTGATGATGCGGCGAATAAGGCCACCCTTGCCACCGGCATCCCAGCCTTCGAGCACGATAATGGTGGAGATTTTTTTCTCGTAAGCCGTCCGTGCCAGCAGATGGAGTTTGCCCTGGTATTTCTCCAGTTGTTTGCGGTACTCCTTCTTCTCCACCGACTTACTCAGGTCGAGATGGCTGAGCAGGGTGGTGGTGTGGTTGAGCACAGGCATGATCTCACTCTGTAACGGTGCCAGGTGATCGATATGCTGTTCTTCTTTCTGCAGACGGGAGCGAATGCGATCGAGGATATGCTGGCCAATGGTGATGCCGCGATAGTAGGGGTCGCTGCCCTCAACAATGGTCCATGGAGCTTCGCCGGTGCTGGTATCGCGCAGGGTGCGTTCGGCGATGCTACGAAACTCGTTATATTTCTTCAGGTGCTCCCGATCGGTATCGGTTACCCGCCAGGCGGTTTTGGGATCGCTCTCCAGTTTTTTCAGGCGTGCCTTTTGCGCATCTCTGGAGAGGTGTAGCCAGAATTTGATGATCAGTGCGCCATCGTCGAACAGCTCTTTCTCGAAGGTCTTGATGCGCAGCATATGACCGTCGAGTTCGGCATCGTTGAATTCGCCATTGAGTCGTTGCGCGATAGGGTGGCTGTACCAGGAACCGACATAGAGACCGATACGACCCTTTTGCGGCAGGGCGCGCCAGAAGCGCCAGAACTCGGGACGCTCACGCTCTTCATCACTCGGTTCGCCAAAGGCAAAGGTGCGCACATAACGGGGATCAAACCATTCGTTGAGCAGATTGACGGTGGCGCCTTTGCCGGCCCCGTCGACACCGGAGACAAGAATGATAACCGGAAAGTCTGCAAGTTTGAGCGTCTCCTGTACCTGCAACAGTTCGGTACGTAATGTGGGGACGCGTGCTTCGTACTCTTTCTTTTCCAGCTTATGGCCCAACTCGGCGACTTCGAACATCGATTACCTCCCAATAGCAGCTATATAACCATAGCTGCCATGGGTGAAACAGTCATGGACGAAATTATTTTCCGCGAGGTTTGAACGCGGTAATGGCCTTGACCACTTCCGCCAATGGCAAGTCGTCGAGACTACCGCGATCCCGTACGGCCTGTTCCAGCAGGGCGTTGATATCGGCGACGCACTCCATCGGCGAGTGGTTGACCTGCAACGCCTGTTGCAGACCCAGCAGGCCACCGCACTGTACTTTGAGCTCCTTGCCGTGGGGTAACAACTGTTCGGGATGGGAGAGGTGCAGGGCGAACATCGCCTTTTCGTGCAGTTGAGTCAGCACTTCACGGCAGCGCTGGTGGGCACCGGGGGATTTGCAGGCAACCGCCTCGCGTTCGGCAATAAACAGTTTTTCCGAGCGGGAGCAGCCGGCACAGCGACGCAGGATCGCCTTGGCGAAGACGCACGGCGAACCGTTGACATCGCGGAAGGTTTTCTTGAATTCGGTTTCGTCCATTTTAAAAGCGGTTCACCACGAAGTTCACGAAGTGCTAGACAGAATCAAAGCGACGGCCTCGGCTGCGATCTCGCGCACCTCCGAGTTTTCATCATTTACTTTTGCCTGCAGCGCCGGTAGCGCATCAGCACTATGGCTGAGACCGAGGAAATGGCAGGCGTCACTACGCAGACGATGGTCACGGTGGCGGCTCATTTCAATGAGATTGGGTAATAAAGTTTGCAACGATTGCTGGCCTTCCAGCCCTTCAATGATGGCGGAGATACCGAGGCGCACCTGGATAGGGACGTCGGTTTGACTCAGCAGGGACAGCAGTAATGGCAGGTGCTGCGGTGATTGCGCAATCAGGTCTTCTGCCGTGGTCAGCTCGCCGTTGGTCAGCAGATTCTGCAGGTAGTCGCCGAGGTCGCCATTGGTGGCACGCTCCGCCCATTGCCGTAGCTGCTGCGGTGTTTGTGCCCCGGTGAGAATGAATTCACCCAGCTTCAGCCAGGGAACGCTGCGTACACCGTATGCCTCAGCCCTGGCAGGCTCCTCGCTGACACTGATGGTCTCCAGTTCGGCGATGATGCCTTCCAGCAGTAGTTTTTCCAGCGACGCTTTGACCCCGGGACAGTGTGGACAACCGGGGGCAGTGAAGAGCAGGGCTTTTGGGAGTGTGTCGTGCATAGTGAGGCTTGTATATGACAAAACTAACCTCAGTATAACGGTTTTGGGGAGAAATCGTGTTCTGTTGTAGAATGCCTCTCCCCCTGAATCTCTGGAGAGCACGATGAGCGACTACGACCACGATAAAGAAGAGAAGATCCTTGGCGCGGTCAAGCGTGTGCTGACCGAGGTGATCAAGGATACCGCTACCGCACCGGGTATGAAGCATCCACTCTCCGACAATACCCTTGGGGGCCTGCGCGATTGTCTGGTACTGATCACTCAGCGTGAACAGGAACTGGCAGAGATGAGTGGCCGGGCTATGGATCAGCGTCCGCACTTCAAGGATGAGCCACGCAAACAGGGAGATGTGGTGGTCTCTATCGACAGCATCAGCAGGAAAAAAGATAAGGATAAGTAAACCTTATTGCGACTCAATGATCGCGCGTTCCTGCTGGTAACGCTGCTCCATTGCTGCACGGGCTTCCCTGGCACTTTGCATGATCTTGCTGACGTCTTCTGCGGAGTAACCCATCACCGACACGGTCTTGCCGCCATCGTCTGATTGGATCGTGGTGGTTTCTGATTTTGCCTTGTCTTCTGTTTGTGCCAGGCCCTGGATCAGATTGGCATCGGGGTTAACACTCATTTCATCGTATTGCACACCTTGGGGCGGTTCCGAACCAAAACTCCAGTTACCGCTGCTATCACGCCAGCGGTAGACCTTCACAGTCTCACCGCTACGCCGTTCACCTATAGATAGACTCGGCAATTCCGGAAGGTTATTTTCGATGGTTTTCAGGTTTGGCAGGCTTAGTGTTTGCAAGCTGAGTAGCGGCTGGCCAAATGGATAGACGAATGGAATGATGCCGCTAAAAGCTAGCAGCATGAGCAGTAATTTGATAATTCTTCGACGTCGACTGGCCATAGGTCTTTTCCATTTAGCGCGTTAGACTTGGATTGTGAATGGTTATCCCATGGCTAGCAATGTGAATGAGCTGCGCTTCTATCTCGACATCAGTCCAGAGCGTTACCTGAACTACTACAGAGGTAAAGCCAGAGCTGTGTCGGTAGTCAGTGTTGAAGGTAAACGGGTTGAATTCCCCGCGGACCGGCTACGTCCCTTCGTCACTCATGAAGGAGTACGCGGACTGTTTGCCCTGCAGTTTGACCATAACAACAAATTTGTCGCCATGAAACGGCTGGGCGACCTGCCTGACTAGCTACGGCTTCCCCTGCAGACAAAAAACGTTATACTCGACGAGCCCTTAACCACCCATACGAGAGCGCATGTTCCTGCTGCATCCGCGACTGGAATCCGATTGTATCTACCTCAGTGACCTGCCGTTGTCACGGCTGTTGCTGATGAACGACGCGCGCTATCCCTGGTGTCTGCTGGTGCCAAGACGTTATGACCTGGTGGAGATCTACCAGTTAAGCGATGACGACCAGCAGCAGTTATGGCGTGAGTCGAGTATTCTCGGCGCTGCGCTAATGGAAGCCTTTGGCGGCGACAAGCTCAATATCGCCGCGTTGGGTAATCTGGTACCACAGTTTCACATGCACCACATCGTTCGCTATCGTGATGACGAGGCATGGCCGAACCCTGTCTGGGGTATCGGTACACCAAGACCCTACACTGAGGCGCAACTGGCAGACATTCAGGGGCGACTGCAGGCGGCTCTACCAAGTGAATGGTTTCTCTGATCAAACCTCGATTATCTAAGGGCGTGTTTTAGCGCCGCTTCCATACGCTGTACCGATTCATACCCCTCATCAATTGCCTCACCGGCGCGGTCGAATTCCAGCAGTCCAAGTTGTGCCAGGCTGGGGGAAAGCAGTACATCTGGCGGATCACCCGCCATGCGGCTTTTGGTGATGCGATCCTGCATGATGTTAATCGAGCTGGCCATGACCTCGAACAGACCGGGGATAGGGAGCGTCGATTTCCGATCTTTACGCCAGGCCGCCAGTTTCGATTCCAACACCCCGTTGTTTAATCTCTTCAACAGTTGCGAGAACAGATCGCGCTCATCTTCGGCAACTTCCGTATTCTTTTCTTTGGCCTTGAGGTGTCGCCCGACGATATCGCTGTTCAGGTTTACCGCGATGATGAGGTCGGCGCCCATGGCGCGGCAAAGGGATACCGGTACCGGGTTAGTCAGGCCGCCATCGACCAGCCAACGGCTGTCGACATGGACCGGTGAAAAGAGGCCGGGCAGTGCAATGGAGGAGCGCACCGCGGTATCCAGTGGCCCGCATTGCAGCCATGTCTCACGACCATTGGCGAGGTCGGTAGCGACGGCGGCAAAGGGCAGGGAGAGATTCTCGATATTGACCCCCTTGAATTTATCGGCGAAGGAGGCCATCAGGTTTTCGCCCTCGATTAGCCCGCCAGACATCCGTACATCCATCAGTCGGACGACGTCCCAGAAGCTCAGGTCGCGTACCCATTTTTCCAGTGCGTCGAGGTGACCACCACAATAGGCAGCACCGACCAGTGCGCCGATGGAGCATCCTGCGACCAGATCGGGTTTGATCCCACGTTCCTCCAATGCGCGGATCACGCCAATGTGTGCCCAGCCACGGGCCGAGCCGCTACCCAGTGCCAGTCCAATCCGCGGTTTCTTCATCTCATGGCTCCTCTCTGCGACAGCCAAATCCGTTACTATTTGAGGTTACACAACCCCTGCCCAATTGGGTACTATCCTACCCATGAAAAAGTTACGTTATTTGATTCTGGTCCTTCTCCTGCCCCAGAGCATTTGCCATGCGGTGGATATCCGCGAGGGTGACGAGCTGTTTGTCGATGATGCGCCACTGGAACAGCGGGTGGAGTATCCACCCTGGTTTCGTCTCTCCTTTCTCAATATGCAAGATGAACTGCATGAGGTGACGGCATTCAACAAGCGCGGTCTCATCGTCTATTTCGGTCAGGAGTATTGCCCTTACTGCAAGGCATTGCTGGAGACTAATTTCGGAAGCCGCGATATCGAACAATATACGCGTAATAACTTCGATGTATTGGCTATCGATATCCATGGGCAGAAGCGTGTGACCGATCTGCAGGGTAAGGAGATGAGCGAAAAGGCCTTCGCCGATCGGGAGAAGGTTAACCTGACGCCGACCCTGGTGTTCTACGACAGAGATGGTATCGAGGCACTCCGATTGCAGGGTTACTATCCCCCCTACAAATTTCGCGCCGCACTGGAGTTTGTCGCCGATGGGCACTATCGCGATGAACCGTTCCGTGATTATCTGCAGCGAGCCAATCCACCGATGGCGTTTGAAATGGATGGCATGAATCAGGAGGAGTTTTTTCAGCCACCGCCCTATGTGCTGGATCGAAGCAAGGTCGCCTCGAAACAGCCATTGCTGGTCTTCTTTGAACAGGGCAACTGCCATGCCTGCGATGTGCTGCATACCGCGCCATTGCAAAACAACGTGATTCGCAAGTTGCTCGGTAATTTCGAGATCGTACAGCTGGATGTGACCAGTGATACACCCGTCATTACCCCCACAGGTGAGCGCACTACCAGCAAGCGCTGGGCTGAATCACTGGGTCTGTTCTATACCCCGACGTTACTGTTCTTCGATGGCGAGGGGCGTTCGGTTATGCGGCTCGATTCCGTCGCCGGTTTTTACCGCCTGCGCAAGGTGCTGGAATACGTGCTGGCAGACGGCGGCAATAAAGGCGGACTGCTGCGCTTCCGTCGTGATGATAAGGAAAAAAAGTGAGTCAACGACGCATAGAAGACCTCGTTGCGTTGATGGCAGCGCTGCGCGATCCACAAAACGGTTGTCCCTGGGATCGTGAACAGACCTACGCCACTATTGCCCCCTACACCATTGAGGAGGCCTACGAGGTTGCCGACGCCATAGAGCGTAATGACCTGGATGACCTGCGTAGCGAGTTGGGTGATCTGTTGTTCCAGGTGGTGTTCCATGCACGCATGGCTGAGGAACAGGGCGCATTTAACTTCGACGATGTCGTCGACGCCATCGTAGAGAAAATGACCCGTCGTCACCCCCATGTTTTCGCCGACGAAGAGATAGGTGACGCCGAGGAGCAAACCCGTGCCTGGGAAGCACACAAGGCAGCAGAACGGAAACAGAATGCTCAACACAGTTTATTGGATGGAGTTGCACTGGGTTTACCTGCGCTGAGTCGTGCACAGAAGCTGCAAAAGCGTGCCGCGCGTGCCGGTTTCGACTGGCCGACCGTCGATGGGGTGCTGGAAAAACTGGAAGAGGAGATCGGCGAGATCCGTGAAGAGATCGCCGCCGGTGACGATCAGGCGTTACAGCAAGAGATCGGTGACCTGCTGTTTGCCTGTGTCAATTTTGCCCGTCATGTGGGCGGTGATGCGGAGGAGTTGTTACGCGCCGCAAATAAGAAATTTGAACGTCGTTTTCACCACATCGAGACTGCACTGGCACAACAGGGTAAGGCGCTGGATGAGTGCTCGTTGGAAGAGATGGATGCGCTGTGGGATGAAGCAAAGCGTTCGGGACTCTAAGTCGTTCACGCCTCAATTCGTTGCACAAACCAGTTAAAGCTCGCCAAACAGATAGTCGTATTCTCTCTGTCCCTGACTTCTACTTCAACCTCGATTAACCCCCGTCCTTTCTTCGTAAGCTGTTCATTAAAACGTTCTAGCGATTCGATACTCATGGATGGAAATGCCATGACGTCTGTCGTGGCAGGTTTCCTGAATTTGATCTGAGAGTCACGTAGAACGGGAATGACCTTGCCGGCAAGTTCTGGGAAACGATTCTGTAGTGCCTCGCCACTTGCGGGCTCTGCCAGGGTGAAAAGTGCACTGGCATTGAGCGTATTCAGATGGTTCAGGACGGAATCATCAATCGGGAGTGTCAGCGTCCCCTCATCGGTTTTTCCAATCCCCACTTTATTGAAGAAGGGGACGCTGGTTATTTCCATGTGCAATTCTTTGCGGTGAATCGCTCTTTACTGGATCGCGTAGAACGCACCATCGGTGCTGCCAATAAAGACAGTACTGTCGGCAATGGTCGGTGAAGTGATGATCGCGCCCTGAGTCGTGAAGGCCCACTTCTCTTTACCGCTATTAGTATCTACCGCATGCAGTTTTTTGTCGTAGGCGCCAAAGTAGGCCAGACCATCACCGATGATAATCCCGCCGCTGATCCACTCACCGACACGGAACTTCCAGCGTGGGCGACGGGTGTCCAGATTGAGGGCGTAGAGATGGCCATCGGTTGCGCCGAAGTAGGCGGTGTTGCTATAGACCACGGCGGTGCTGTTGATCGCCCCTTCGGTGCGATAACGCCACATTTGCTGACCTGTCTTGGTGTCGACGGCATAGAAGGTCGCGTCCTGGCTGCCGATAAGCACCATGTCGTTATGTAGTGTCGGATCGGCGTGGATCTTTCCGCCGCTGCTAAAGCGCCAGCGTTCGCCACCCGCCGCCGTGTCGACAGCAAACAGCTTGCCGTTTTCACTGCCGAAGATCACCAGATCATCTTTCAGTGCCGGGGATGAGTAGATCGCAGAACCGCAGTTAAAGCGCCAACGCTCACGTCCACTGGCGGCTTCTACGGCGAACAGGTCGCCCGCGACATTACCAAAGTAGATGATGCCATCGCGCATCACCGGGGAGGTGGTGATGGAACCACTGCTGGAAAATTTCCAGACCTGCTGGCCGGTTTTGTCATTGATTGCGTAGAAGCTGCCGTCCTGGCTACCAATGTAGATAATCCCTTCGGAAATCGCCGGTGCGCCACCGATGGGGCCGCCGGTCTTGAAGCGCCATCTCTCCCTACCGGTCTCAATGGTGACGGCATAGACCACGCCGTCGGCGTTGCCGAAGTAGGCGGTACCGTTACTGATCACTGCGGAGGTCTTGATTTCACGCTGGGTGGTGAATTTCCACCTGAGGTTATGCAGGGTGCCGACACCGTCACTGAAGACGCCGCTATTGGACTCATCGCCACGATACATATCCACTTTGCCGCCACAGCTGGCGAGAATCAGTGCTGAAACAATGAGTAGTGCCGGTTTGCGCATTTTTCGCTCCTCTGACCAAGTTCGCAATTGTGGTCACATTATCGACCACATGGGTCTATATCATAAGCCGGGACTATGCCACATCAATTGCTGTGGAACCATGACCTGCGTAGCAAGGGGAAAGATACAGGAACAACATGTATTAAATGTATCGTGTCGATATATATCTTGACGATATATATCAGGCAGGTATAGTTGCTCGATGGATATCAAGACTCTCTGCCTCGGCATACTCACTATGGGCGAGGCCAGCGGCTATGAAATCAAGCAGGTGTTTGAGGACGCCTTCAGCCATTTCTATGTCGCGGGCTTCGGTTCTATCTATCCGGCACTGGCTGAACTGGCCCGCGAAGGTCATGTCACCGTCAATAACATCGAACAGGAAAAGCGTCCTGCAAAAAAGGTCTATCAACTGACCGAGAGTGGCAAGACGAGCTTCCAGGTAGCGCTGATGGAGACCTATCCGCACCACCGGTTGCGTTCCGATTTTCTGGTGTTGATGGTCTTTGCCCATCTGTTACCGCCAGAACAACTTGGCAGGGTCTTCGATACCCGTCTGGCGGATATCGAACGCCAGATCGATGAGATCGAGTCGTGTGTCGACAGCGAAGATTGCGACGGCAAGATGTTACCGGGTGTCGGCTTTACTGCAGGCTTCGGGGTCGCGGTGCTGAAAGCAGGCAGGGACTACATCCTCCAGCATCGCGAACAACTTAATCAGGCACTAAAAGAACAACAGGAACTTACATCGTGAAACGCTCCTATTTAATTGCGGCAGGTATCGTGCTGGTGGTGACGCTGTGGATGCTGACAGGGGTATTCAGTAGCGGTGACGCCGAAGAAGAGGGCGTCGTTGCGACGCCGGTACATCAACTGACCCGCGTTCAGGTCACGCGTTATCAGGCTAAATCGATGCAGCGCGAAGTGATGGTGCAGGGGCAGAGCCAGGCCAAGCGTGAAGTGGTGGTCAAGGCGCAGACCGCCGGACAGATCAAAGAGGTGGTGGCTGACAAGGGTGCTGCGGTCAAACAGGGTGACGCGGTGTTGAAGCTGGAACCCGATGAGCGTCCACGGCAACTGGAAGAGGCGCGTGCACTGGTCGAACAGCGCCAACTGGAGTACGCGGCGGCGAAAAAACTCAAAAGTCAGGGCTTGCAGGCGGAGCGGCAACTTGCCGAGGCCTTGACCCTGCTGCGCAGTGCCAAAACCCTGCTAAAAAGCGCGGAACTGCACATGGCGCGTCAGGCAACACCTGCGCCCTTTACAGGTACAATCCAGGCGCGTTATGCCGAAGTCGGTGATTACCTGAAGGTCGGCGATCCTGCCTACACTCTGGTCAGTCTCGATCCGCTGGTGTTTCGCGGTGATATCTCCGAGAACGAAGTCGATCGCATCAAAGCGGGACTTACCGCCAATCTGGAACTGAGTAACGGTGCGACCATGAGCGGCACCATTACCTTCGTTGCGCCGGTGGGCGACAGCAACACCCGCACCTACGCAATGGAGGTGGAGGCAGCCAACCCCGAGCCGCGCCAGCGCGGCGGCATGAGTGCCACCATCCGCATCCCGCTCGACTCCATGCCGGCGCACAAAGTTTCACCGGCGCTGCTTTCGTTGAACGATACCGGTGTGCTGGGGCTGAAGATCGTCGACCGGGATAACATCGTGCGTTTCTACCAGGTGGATATCCTCAAGTCGGAGCGTGACGGTCTGTGGGTCGGTGGCCTGCCTGAGAGCATCGACCTGATCACTGTCGGTCAGGGCTTTGTCCGCGATGGTGACAAGGTGGAGATTAGTCGCGAGCAGGACGTGCTCTGACATGAAGAATCTCATTAACGCCGCTTTCGACCGTTCACGGACGGTCCTTGCCGTGCTGGTGCTGATCCTGATCAGCGGCACCATCTCCTACAACACCATTCCCAAGGAGTCGGACCCGGATGTGGCGATTCCGATCATCTATGTCTCCATGAGTCATGAGGGGATCTCTCCCGAAGACGCCGAGCGCCTGCTGATCCGGCCGATGGAGAAGGAGCTGCAAACTATTGAGGGCGTGAAGGAGATGCGCTCCAACGGCGAGGAGGGACACGCCTCGGTACTGCTGGAATTCGATGCCGGTTTCGACAGCGACAAGGCGATGCAGGATGTGCGTGAGAAGGTCGATCTGGCCAAGAGCAAGCTGCCCGCCGACACCGACGAACCGACGGTGAACGAGGTCAACGTCGCCCTGTTCCCGGTACTGGTGGTGACCCTCGCAGGTAACGTACCGGAACGTACCCTGCTGACCCTGTCGCGGGATCTGAAAGACAAGATCGAAGGGCTGCGTGAGGTGCTGGAGGCGAAGATCGCCGGTGACCGGGAAGAGGTGGTTGAGATCCTGGTCGAGCCGCGGGTGCTCGACAGCTACGGCATCTCCTATGAAGAGCTGATCAACTTCGTCTGGCGTAACAACAAACTGGTGGCCGCCGGTGCGCTGGATACCGGCAAGGGCCGCTTCTCGGTCAAGGTGCCCGGTCTGCTGGAAGGGGCGGAGGATGTCTTCTCCCTGCCGGTGAAGGTGGTCGAGGATCGGGTGGTCACCTTTGGCGACGTCGCCACGGTGCGCCGTACCTTCAAGGACCCGACCAGTTTCGCCCGGGTGAATGGCCGTCCGGCGATCAGCCTGGAGATATCCAAGCGGGTCGGGCAGAACATCATCGAAACCATCGACAAGGTGCGCGACATCGTCGCCAAAGAGCAGGCCACCTGGCCTGAGGGTGTCGAGGTCAGCTTCTCCCAGGACAAGTCCAAGGACGTGAAGGACATGCTCACGGACCTGCAGAACAACGTCATCAGTGCGGTGCTGCTGGTGATGGTGGTGATTGTCGCCGCCCTAGGTGTGCGGACCGCGTTGCTGGTCGGTGTGGCGATCCCCGGTTCGTTCCTCGCCGGGATCCTGATCATCGACTCCATGGGCCTGACCATTAACATTGTGGTGCTGTTCGCCCTGATCATGGCGGTGGGCATGTTGATCGACGGTGCCATCGTGGTTACCGAGATGGCCGACCGCAAAATGATCGAAGGGATGCCCCGTGAGGAGGCCTACTCCTTCGCCGCGCGGCGTATGAGCTGGCCGATCACCGCCTCCACCGCCACCACCCTGGCGGCCTTCATGCCGCTGCTGTTCTGGCCCGGTATCGTCGGTGAATTCATGAAGTACCTGCCGATCACCCTGCTGGCGACGCTCTCTGCCTCGCTGCTGATGGCGCTGATCTTCGTCCCCACCCTCGGCGAGCTGGTGGGCAAACGCAGTCCGGTGGGCGAAGAGGCGCTGAAAAGTCTGGCGGCAGCGGAGACGGGCGAACTGCATGAAATTAGCGGTCTTACCGGCCTCTATGTCCGTACCCTGGAAAAACTGCTGGCCCATCCGGGCAAGATTCTGGCGGCCTGCTTCGGCTTCCTGTTGCTGGTCTATGTGGTCTACGGCGTCTTCGGTAAAGGGGTCGAATTTTTCCCCAAGGTGGAGCCGCAGCAGGCAGCGGTTAATGTGCTCGCCCGAGGCAACCTTTCTGTTTATGAACAGGATGCGCTGGTACGCAAGGTGGAGCAGCGGATTCTGGGCCTGCAGGGGATCAAAACCCTCTACAGCCACAGTGGTATCGGGCTTGCCGGTGGCGGTCAGGATGTTCCGCCGGACACCATCGGCGTGATCCAGATGGAGTTCGGCGATTGGGACAAGCGCCAGCCCGCTGACGAGATCCTGGCCGAGATCCGCCGCCGTACCGCCGACATCGCCGGTATCCATATCGAGACACGCAAGATGGAGGGCGGTCCTCCCGGTGGCAAGCCGGTGCAGTTGCAGATCGGCTCGCGCTATCCGCAGTTGCTGGAACCGGCGGTGGTCAAGGTGCGTGAACTGATCGACGAGGTCGGCGGTTTTGTCGATGTCGAAGACGATCGGCCGCTGCCCGGTATCGAGTGGCAGATCAATGTCGACCGTACCCAGGCGGCTCGCTTCGGTGCCGACATCACCATCGTCGGTAACGCGGTACAGATGGTCACCAACGGCATCAAGGTGAGTTCCTATCGTCCCGACGATGCCGATGACGAGGTCGACATTATTGTCCGACTGCCACAGGGGCAGCGCGATCTGGATGCGCTGGATCGGCTACGGGTACAGACCCGCTACGGTCTGGTGCCGATCACCAATTTTGTCGACAGCGAACCGGCGCCCAAGCGCGGCAATATCAGCCGGGTCGATGGGCAGCGGGTGATGACGGTAAAGGCCGATGTGCCTGCGGGCATTCTGCCTGCCAACAAGGTGGCGGAGATCCAGCAGTGGCTGGACAAGAACGTACAGCTCGATTCGCGCCTCGATCTCAAGTTCAAGGGCGAGGACGAGGATCAACGTGAGGCAGAGGAGTTCCTCTCCAAGGCATTCGGTGTGGCGCTGTTCATCATGGCGATCATCCTGGTCACCCAGTTCAACAGCTTCTACCAGGCGTTCCTCATCCTGACCGCGGTGATCTTCTCCACCGTCGGTGTGTTGCTTGGCCTGCTGACTACCGGACAGCCCTTCGGCATCGTCATGAGTGGCGTTGGCGTGATCTCGCTGGCGGGGATCGTGGTGAATAACAACATCGTCTTGATCGACACTTACAACATCCTGCGCCAGCAGGGGATGGAAGCGGTCGAGGCGATCCTGCGTACCGCGGCGCAACGTCTGCGCCCGGTGCTGCTGACCACCATCACCACCATCCTCGGCCTAATGCCGATGGTGTTGAAGCTCAACGTCGATCTAGTCAATCGCGACGTCACCTACGGCGCCCCTTCCACCCAGTGGTGGGTACAGCTGGCGACCGGTGTGGCGGGCGGCCTGGCCTTCGCCACCATCCTGACCCTGGTGTTGACCCCCTGTATGTTGCTGCTGGGGGAGCGCATGGGTGAGTTCAGGCGCAAATTGCATCCGGCTGAGTGGATCCCTGAGCGGGTGAAGGTGGCCGGGAGAGAGCTGCGCGGCAAAATCGAAGCGCGCTTCCCGCAACGCTAACGCCCCATATCGGGGCAATATCTGGGCGTCATGCACAAGTTGAGTGCGTGACGCCTCTTTTTTTTGGTCTGATATTCATGTAAGCCACTGATTTCCCGATAGGCACAATCTTGGTGCGTTTCTTGCACACTAAATGCACATTTTTTGCATAACTACGGGGAACAATATGGAACAGACCAGCAGTTTCGACACACTGTTCGTCCTGCTCGGCGCCATTATGGTGCTGGCCATGCACGCAGGCTTCGCCTTTCTTGAGGTGGGCACGGTGCGCAAGAAGAACCAGGTCAACGCCCTGGTAAAGATCATCGCCGACTTCTCGGTCTCGACCATCGCCTACTTCTTTGTCGGCTACGCGGTGGCCTACGGTATCGGTTTTTTCGACGGTGCCAAGGCATTGAGCGTGGACAACGGCTACGGTCTGGTGAAGTTCTTCTTCCTCCTCACCTTCGCCGCCGCGATCCCGGCCATTATCTCCGGTGGTATCGCCGAGCGTGCCCGCTTCTATCCGCAGTTGCTGGCGACCTTCCTGCTGGTGGCGCTGATCTATCCCTTCTTCGAAGGTATCACCTGGAACGGTAACTTCGGTATCCAGGAGTGGATCGGTGCAACCTTCGGTGCCCAGTTCCACGACTTCGCCGGTTCCGTGGTGGTGCATGCGGTCGGAGGCTGGGTCGCCCTGGCGGCGGTTATCCTGCTGGGTCATCGCAAGGGCCGCTACGGCAAGAATGGCGAGGTCTTCACCCATCCGCCTTCAAGCATTCCGTTCCTTGCGCTGGGCGCATGGATCCTGACCGTCGGCTGGTTCGGCTTTAACGTGATGTCAGCCCAGACCGTTGGCGGTATCTCCGGCCTGGTGGCGGTCAACTCGCTGATGGCGATGGTCGGCGGCACTCTGGTGGCGATGATTGCCGGCAAGAACGACCCCGGTTTCGTGCACAACGGTCCGCTGGCCGGACTGGTCGCGGTCTGTGCCGGTTCCGACCTGATGCACCCGATGGGTGCCCTGATCACCGGCGGCATTGCCGGTGGCCTCTTCGTCTGGACCTTCACCCTGGTGCAGAACAAACTGCGCGTCGACGATGTACTCGGTGTCTGGCCGCTGCACGGCCTCTGCGGTGCCTGGGGCGGTATCGCTGCCGGTATCTTCGGCCTGGAAGCGCTGGGCGGTATGGGCGGGGTGACCTTCATGGGACAACTGGCCGGTACCGTAATGGGACTGGTGATCGCTCTGGCGGGCGGCTTCACCGTTTATGGTGTGCTCAAAGTGGTTATCGGCCTGCGTCTCTCCGAAGAGGAGGAGTTCGAAGGGGCAGACCTGGCGATCCACAAAATCGCCTCCGAGCCGACCTACGACCGCTGATAAACGCTGGTTACTCTTACTACAAAGCCGCCTTCGGGCGGCTTTGTCTTTTTGCGTCACAAAATGGTAACAGTCTCCGCATAGTCTTCAAGATCCATCTCTCTGCGTAATGCGATCATGGATTATTCCCTGGAGTCCACCCTCGATACGATTATTCGTGAGCGTCAACTAACGGCCCTGTTTCAGCCGTTAGTGAATAATGCCTTACGTACCGTCTATGGCTATGAGGCGCTGATCCGTGGCCCCGCCAACGGCCCTTTGCTGTCGCCTACCTCGCTCTTCGAGACGGCGGTGCGTTGCGGCAGGTTGGTCGATCTGGAGTTGGCCTGCCGTGAAGTGCTGATCCAGCAGTTCAAACGCCTCAACCTGCCGGGCAAGCTGTTTATCAATGTCAGTCCGGAAACCCTGCTCCAGCCAAACTACCGTGCCGGTTGTACCCTGCAGATGTTAAGTGGCGCCGA
The DNA here is from genome assembly GCA_050288165.1 of Thiohalomonadaceae bacterium. Taxonomy (GTDB): domain Bacteria; phylum Pseudomonadota; class Gammaproteobacteria; order Thiohalomonadales; family Thiohalomonadaceae; genus JAPHTQ01. The sequence continues at coordinate 138,765 of JBNKDG010000004.1, forward strand.
CCTGGAACCAGAACGTGTGGTGATAGAGCTGACGGAACAGTTTCCGCTGGAAGACTACGAGGTGCTGCGCGAGGCGAAGAATCACTACAAGAAAATGGGTTTCGAGATCGCCATCGACGATCTGGGTTCCGGTTATGCCGGCCTGCGCATGTGGTCGGAACTATGCCCGGATTACGTCAAGATTGATCGCCACTTCATGAACGATATCCATCAGGATCAGGTCAAGCAGGAATTTGTCCGTTCGATCCAGGGCATCGCCCGGGGCCTGAACTGCCGCGTGGTGGCTGAAGGGGTCGAGACGAAAGATGAATACCTCACCGTACGACGAATGGGGATCGAGTTCACCCAGGGCTATTATTTTGAGCGCCCATCGCAGTCACCAAATACCTGCCTGCCGTCATATCTGTTCCGTACCGAACCGGAAGGCAGCCACAACCATGCCGAATCCGGTTTCCTCTCCAAAACCGTCAGCGAACTGTTACATCGGGTACCGGCGATCGTGCCGGAGACCAGTGTTGAGTCTGCGGTACAGGTATTTCAGCATGCGCCGCTACTGGAAAGTCTGCCTGTGGTAGAGAACAACCGACCCCTGGGTCTGGTGCGGCGTAATCAGTTGATGAGTATGTTCCTCAGCCGTTTCGGCCGAGAACTGCACGGACGCAAGCCCGTGGTCCGGTTCATCGATCACAATACCCTGATGCTGGAGCAGCATCTTCCTATCGAACAGGCCAGTAACCTGATCAGTGAACAGATGCAACTGGACAAGGCACTCGATTTTCTTATCACCGCAGAAGGGGAGTATCTGGGGGTAGGTTCGGTTATTGATCTGCTGAAAATGATCACCGAATTGCAGGTTCGCAATGCCCGATACGCCAACCCGTTGACACTGTTGCCAGGCAACGTGCCAATCTACGAAGAGCTGGATCGTCTGCTGCGGTTAGGGCAGAAGTTCGTGGTCTGCTATTGCGACCTCGACAATTTCAAGCCCTATAACGACAAGTATGGTTACGAAAAAGGTGATCAGGTGATCAAGCTGGTGGCCGAATTGTTCACCAGCGAGGTGGATGAAAAAATCGATTTCGTCGGTCATATCGGTGGTGACGACTTTATCGTCATCTTTCGTAGTATGGACTGGCGTGAGCGCTGCGAACGGATATTGCAAATCTTCGAGGAGAAGGTGCCGGGATTCTATCAACAGGGCCATGTCCGCGACGGCGGGATATGGTCGCAGGATCGAAGCGGCAGGCATCGCTTCTTTCCTCTGTTGACACTCTCCATCGGTTCCGTGGTGCCGGATATTGCTGCCTGCCGCAGCCACCACGACGTAGCCGCCCTGGCTGCCGGGGCCAAGCAGGAGGCGAAGAAACAGCTGGGCAACGTCCTGTTTGTCGACCGCCGCAGTCGGCCGGAGATCGCGGTCGACGAACCGAGCGATGACAGCCGACAACAGAAGCTGTTCGACGATAAGGCGGCTGGCCAGGGGTAGGATTGTTGGCGCGCATGCGGCCGGTGGCGTACACTATGCGCCCTTTTCGCACCCCATAGAGACGATGCGCGCGGTCTATATCAAAACCTTCGGTTGTCAGATGAACGAGTACGATTCGGCACGTCTTGCCGATGCACTCGGGGTCGCCTGCGGCCTGGAGTCGGTGGACGATCCGGCGCAGGCCGATGTGCTGCTACTCAACACCTGTAGCGTGCGCGAGAAGGCGCAGGAGAAGGTCTTCTCCCAGCTCGGTATGTGGAAACCGCTAAAAGAGAAAAATCCCAAGCTGATCATCGGCGTCGGCGGCTGTGTCGCCAGCCAGGAGGGGGCGGCGATCCGTGATCGTGCGCCCTATGTTGATATCGTCTTCGGCCCGCAGACCCTGCACCGCCTGCCGCAGATGCTGGGCGAAGTGATCGCTCACCGTCGCGCGGTGGTCGATGTCAGTTTCCCCGAGATCGAGAAGTTCGATGCCCTGCCCGAGCCGCGTGCCGAAGGGCCGACCGCCTACGTCTCGATCATGGAAGGTTGCTCCAAGTACTGCACCTTCTGCATCGTTCCCTATACCCGCGGCGAAGAGGTCAGTCGTCCCTTCGACGACCTGCTGGCGGAGATCGCCGGTCTGGCGGCGCAGGGTGTACGTGAAGTTAATCTGCTGGGGCAGAACGTCAACGCCTATCGCGGTGCCATGCATGATGGCGGTATTGCCGATCTGGCGTTGCTGATTCATTACGTCGCCGCCATCGATGGTATCGATCGCATCCGCTTCACCACCTCCCATCCGCAGGAGATGAGCGACAGCCTGATCCAGGCCTATGCGGAAGTGCCGCAGTTGGTCAGCTTCCTCCATCTGCCGGTACAGTCCGGTTCCGATCGCATTCTGGCGTTGATGAAACGCGGCCACACCGCGTTGGAGTACAAGAGCAAGATTCGTCGTCTGCGCGAGGCGCGGCCCGATATCTCCATCTCCTCCGATTTCATCGTCGGCTTCCCCGGCGAAACCGATGCCGATTTCGAGGCGACCATGCAGCTGATCGAAGAGGTCAATTTCGATCACAGCTTCAGTTTCATCTACAGCGCACGTCCCGGCACACCGGCGGCGGATCTGCCCGACGACGTACCGGCGGAAGTCAAGAAAGCGCGCCTGGCGCGCTTGCAGGATCAGATCAACAAACAGGCGCGCGCTATCAGCGAGGGCATGGTCGGCACGCTACAGAAGATTCTGGTGGAAGGAACCTCGCGTAAGAACGACGCGGAGATATCCGGCCGTACCGAGAATAATCGGGTGGTTAACCTCCCCGGTGGTAAGGAACTTATAGGGACGTTTGTGAATGTACGGATTACTGAAGCACTGCCTAACTCATTACGCGGAGAAGTAACCGAGGTTGCAGGTGACAGGTAACAGGTGGCAGGAAACACGCCATAATTACTTACACTGCAACCTGATACCTGTAACCTGTTACCTCATATGAACGTAGCTACTGACAGTCTAGATATTGCACTGGAACCCGCCGATAACACCCGGCTGGCGAATCTCTGCGGCCAGTTCGACGAACACCTGCGCCAGATCGAACGGCGTCTCGGTGTTGAGATCAATAATCGCGGCAACAGTTTCCGCATCATCGGCGACAGTGAATCGGTGCGCGCTACCGCCGGGGTGTTGCAGGACCTGTACAAGGTCTCCGCCTCGGAAACCCTCAGTCCCAATCGAGTCCATCTCTATCTACAGGAATCAGGCATTGAAGCCTTGCTGGAAGAGGAGGTGGATGTCGCTGAGGTGGTGATCCGCACCAAGCGCGGTGTGGTGAAAGGGCGCGGTCCGAACCAGAAAAAATATCTGCACAACATCGTTACCCACGATATCAATTTCGGCATCGGCCCTGCCGGTACCGGTAAAACCTATCTTGCCGTGGCCTGTGCGGTCGAAGCGCTGGAGAAGGATCAGGTACGCAAGGTGGTGTTGACCCGTCCCGCGGTAGAAGCGGGCGAGCGGCTCGGCTTTCTGCCCGGCGATCTGGCACAGAAGGTCGATCCCTATCTGCGTCCACTGTATGACGCCCTGTATGAAATGCTCGGTTTTGAAAAAGTCGCCAAGCTGATCGAGCGCAACGTGATCGAAGTAGCCCCGCTGGCCTACATGCGCGGCCGTACCCTCAATGAAGCCTTCATCATCCTCGATGAGGCACAGAACACCACACCGGAACAGATGAAGATGTTCCTCACCCGTATCGGTTTCGGTTCCACCGCAGTAATCACTGGCGACGTAACCCAGGTCGACCTGCCGCGTGGTGTCACCTCCGGTTTGCGTCAGGTGGTGGACGTGCTCAAGGATGTCGATGGCATCAGTTTCACCTTCTTCCTTGCCAAGGATGTGGTGCGCCATCCGCTGGTGCAGCGTATCGTCGGTGCTTACGACAAGTTTGACAGGGATAGTAAATAAATGATTTCACCACAGAGACACGGAGGTACGGAGTATATGAATGCAGATTACATGAGCTTCTCTCTGTGTTCTCTGTGCCTCTGTGGTGAGTGATCTTTTTCCATGACTGAACTCGATCTACAAATCGCCAGTGATGCTGAAGGCATTCCCTCAGCAGAAGATTTCCAACGCTGGGTGGAAACGGCGCTGGCGGATCATGATGGCGCGCAGTTGACCATCCGTGTCGTCGATGAAGAAGAGATCACCGAACTCAATCGCACCTATCGCAATAAAGACAAACCGACCAACGTGCTGTCGTTTCCCTTCGAAGCGCCCGCTGACATTGAACTGCCATTATTGGGTGATATCGTCATCTGCGCCAAAGTAGTGCAGGATGAGGCGATCGCACAGAACAAGCCGCTTCAGGCCCACTGGGCGCATATGGTTGTGCACGGTTGTCTGCACCTGCTGGGCCATGACCATGTGCAGGATGACGAGGCTGAACTGATGGAAGGGCTTGAAATCACCCTCCTCGCTGCCCTAGGCTATGCAAATCCCTATTATTGAGACATCTCTCGTATGAACGAAGATCGACCTAGCGGCGCTGCCCCTGACGGGCGGCCCCGTAACTGGCTGGAACGCCTCGGACAGCTTCTGCAGTCCGAACCCAAAGACAAGGAAGACCTGCTCAATCTTCTTAACGATGCCCAGCAGCGCGCACTGCTAGACCGCGACGCCATGACCATGATCGAAGGGGTCATGGAGGTGTCGGAGATGCAGGTGCGCGACATCATGGTCCCTCGCGCGCAGATGGAAGTGATCGAGCGTGAAGCTACCCTGGCTGAATTTCTCCCGGTCATCGTTGAATCTGCACACTCCCGTTTCCCGGTAATTGGTGAAAACCGCGACGAAGTTGTGGGGATCATCCTGGCCAAGGACCTGCTGCCCTACGTCGCGGGTAGTACTACAAGCGAGTTCAATATCCGTGAAGTGTTGCGCCCGGCGATGATTGTGCCGGAGAGCAAACGTCTCAACGTGTTGCTGCGCGAATTCCAGACCACACGCAACCATATGGCCATTGTGGTTGACGAATACGGCGGCGTCGCCGGACTGGTCACCATCGAAGACGTGCTGGAACAGATCGTCGGTGAGATCGAGGATGAACACGATGTCGATGATGAAGACACCTTCATCCAGCCCGCGGGCAAGGGGCGCTTTAGCGTACGTGGCCTGACACTGATCGAAGACTTCAACGAATATTTCCGTTCCAACTTCAGTGACGAAGAGTTCGATACCGTCGCCGGCATGGTGATGGGGGCCTTCGGTCACATGCCGAAGCGCGGTGAGCGCATCGAGCTTGGGGGATATCGTTTCACAGTGTTGCGTGCGGATAACCGTCGTCTCTATCTGTTGGAAGTGATGCCACTAAGCCACGAAGAGTTGCAACCGATGGAAAACAACCACGGTGATGATCAACCTGTCTGAATGGAAACGCTACGCGCTGCCGTTACTCGGCGGCGCGTTACTCCCTCTGGCCTTTGCGCCGTTTCATCTTTTTCCCCTTGCGATCCTGGCATTGATCCCGCTGTTTTCCGCCTGGGAAAACGGTACGCCAATGCAGGCGTTCAAGGCGGGTTTCGCTTTTGGCCTCGGTCTGTTTCTGGTCGGCGTGTCGTGGGTCTACGTGGTGATCCACGACTTCGGTCACTCCCACGCAATCATTGCCGCGATCCTGACCTTCCTGTTTGTTTCCGTGTTGGCGTTGTTACCGGCAATTACCGGTTATCTCGCACGGCGCCTGCTAGGGCAACGTGAGCTATCGCGGCCCATGCTGTTCCTGCTCTGGCTGCCAGCATGGTGGACGTTGGGTGAATGGTTGCGCGGTTGGATCTTCACCGGTTTTCCCTGGCTCAGTCTCGGCTACAGCCAGATCGACTCGCCGTTGGCCGGGTATGCACCGCTGCTCGGTGTATACGGTCTGACGTGGTTGTGCGCGCTTAGTGCCGGTGCGCTGCTCTGGTGGTGGCGGGATAGAAACAGAACCCTGCGTTTTGTTGTACCGCTATTGTTATTGGTATGGGGTAGCGGTGTGTGGTTGGCCACACAAAGCTGGACCGAACCATCGGGTAAACCGTTACATGTGACCCTGATTCAGGGTAACGTACCGCAATCGACCAAGTGGGACCCTGATGCAGTCCGTCAGCGCCTGATCCGTTACGCGGATCTGAGCCAGCCTTATATGGGCAAGAGCGACCTGATCATCTGGCCGGAAAACGCAGTGACCGTTTTCTACAGCCGGATCAAGGAGGCCTATTTCGATGGCCTGGAAGCCGACGCCCGTGCATCGGGAACCGATTTCATTCTCGGTGTGCCGCTGCTCGACGAAGACGGTTATCACTACTACACCACCATGATGAGTCTCGGCAGTCACCACGCCTTCTACAGTAAACGCCACCTGGTGCCGTTCGGTGAATTCCTGCCGCTGGAAGGGTTGCTGCGTGGGTTGATCAACTTCTTTGATATGCCGATGTCGAGCTTTTCGCCTGGCGCTCACGATCAACCACCACTGGAAGCGGCGGGACAGAAGATCGCCGCCTCGGTCTGTTATGAAGATGCCTTCGGTGACGAGATGCGCGACTATCTTCCCGAAGCGACGCTGCTGGTTAACGGCAGCAACAACGCCTGGTACGGCGATTCCCTCGCACCGCATCAGCACCTGCAAATCTCACGGATGCGTGCACTGGAATTTGGTCGACCAATGCTGCGTGCTACCACCAACGGCATCTCCGCCATCGTCAATCCGCAGGGAAAGATCGATATCCGCTCGCAGCAGTTCGTTACCGACGTGATCAGCGAAACGGTACAGCCGATGCAAGGCGAGACGCCGTATAACCGCTGGGGAAACTGGTTGGTGGTGGGTTTTGTGCTTCTGTTGATAGGCGTAGGCTACAGGCGTAGTCAAAAAAGATAGCCATATCTATTTCCCTGGGGTAGGAGAGATATCCTCAGACATCAATCGGCAAAAGGAATTGTTACACGATCATCACGCATTCCGTATAACACCGACCTTTACTGTCTGACGAGGCAAGCTATATGATGCAAATCAATATGTTAAGAATAATTATTAAGGCAGGCTGGAGAGGTGCTACACGGAATCCGTATAGCACGGTATTTCCGGAATCCGTCTAATACACTGTTATGTGCTTAGGGAGTGAGTGAGATTGCAAAAGGTTAGCGAGTTCCATGGAATAAAACTTTCCAACATCCCGCTCTATAATTTGCGAGAACAATTCTATAACCATTATCACATGGTTAAGAGTGGGGAGTTTGCGAATCAAATATCCGAATTTCCTGAAGCCCCAGTAAATACGCCATATTTGGAATGGCACTATTGGCCAAATGTACTGTTTACCTATCTCACACAGCAATCGATTATGGGGGTTGAGGCATATTTAACCGGTGCAGTATATGATGTACTTGGTCAATCAGGTCGGCTGCGAGAAAACATCGATTATTTGAGGAACCCATTCTCTCTTCCCGGAGAGAAAGGTACAGCAGCGAAATATTACAAATTAATGCCATCCTTGTTTTCTAAGGAAATATCGTTGCCACACATGAACAGTCAACTTTGGGGTGACGTTAGGGTGTTTTACAAAGAAGTCAGAAACCCACTATTTCATGGTATGCAGCTAGATACGAATTCACCTTCGGATTTGATACGAATATTTGAGCTGCTAGCGGATATTTATGAATGGGTTGATACTTGGCATAATCCAGACAATATAATAATGGGAAGCAGTTGGTTCACGAAATTAAATCGCACATAACACGGCGCTTCAGGTCGACCCGCTTCCGCGTCGCTCCTTTCGTCGCTATGCGGAAGCGGTCGCCTGAGTTTGGTCGTTAGGGCTTACACATGAACCCTGAGATATTAACCACAATCATATCAGCCCCTGTTGCAATAATTGTTGCCGGAGCAAGCTATTGGTTTACAAAAAAGAGAGAGCGCGCAGCAGAATTACGCAAGGAAAAACTTGAACACTATAAAGCATTCGTGTCTAGCCTAAGCGGCGTTACTGGTGGTGGTACTACAGAAGGGCAACGTGCCTTCTCTCTAGCAAGCAACAATCTTATTCTTATCGCGCCTCAATCTGTTTTAGAAGCAATGCAAGCATATCGGCATGAAACTCGAACCAGCAACCCAAGCCCAAGCAGAGAGCTTCATGATCAACTGTTGTCCAAATTATTATTAGAAATTCGCAAAGATCTTGGGGTTCTACCAAAAGATATTGCAAATACATTTAAGATAGGCTTGTGGGCTTCGGAACCACCTAATGGACCCTAACAGTTACATCAAGATCGCTCACTATCGTTCGCTGGGACGCTTAGCTTCACTGCGCGCCCCTTATGTGAGCCGTTAGGGATATAGCATGAATCACCTGCAACGCAAGTACATCGAAGGACTTTGCGTATTGATTATGCTTTTTGTCGTAGTATGGTATTTCCAAGATAATGATGCAATCGCGCGCATTGCGTTTATCCCTGCTGTTATTTACTTTGTTCTTAACCATCGTGAAATTCGCTCAATAGAACAGGTTGGCCCTACACCAAAACAGATAATTGAGAATAGCCCCATTGTAAGAGCGTTGGTAATTGCAATTCTCTCAGTTGAAATCACTGTCTCTTTTTCGGCCCTTTTGTCAGGTTATAGGGCAGACGTTAACCTTATAGGATTTGGGGTGCTGCTGGCGCTAATAATTGGCCCAATATTGCCTGCAATACTTGTAAGTCAGGTTATTTTGTACCGGAGGCTCGGAAGTGAGTATCCCTAACAATTTGTTCAAGTCGTTCATTCCGCTCACTGGGACGCTTCGCCGCGTTGCGGCTCCGCGCCCCTTAACACAGTTAAGTGCAACCATGAAACAAATCATACTCGCAACATTGCTTCTAACACTCGCTGTCAGTGCTTTCTCTGAAGAAGTAACTGATACATGGGAATCACTGAATAAGCAGTATGCTGAGTCAGTTTCCAAAGCTGATTATGATGCCGCCCTGAAAATTGCTACTGAATTGAATGCTATTGATCCAGCTGATACCAACTCTTTGCTATACATTGTGTATGCAAGTATTAAAGCTAAGAAGGCTGTACCAGATTGGGTTCTCTCCAGTCCATGGCCAAATGCAACACCTCATGATGTAATAAATAGACTTGTTGCGGAGTCTTTAGCAAATGGCACTTAACAATTGGGTCAAGATCGTTCGCTCTCGCTCACTGGGACCTCGCTATTCGCTCGGCCCATTACCCAAGCGTTATATGTGGTTGTAGTATATAGTTTTAATATCTCCACAAAATTAAACATGCAATCAGAACCAAAAAAATTAGTAGAAAGAAACGCCAAACTCGTCCACTCTGAACTGATGAAGGTTGTTTCGCATGTTCAACGCGAGCAGGGCGAATGGGTGTTGAATACGGTTATGGTTGATGGATGCGATGTGCCTTTTAAGTACAAGCGCAAAGAAAAATACCAGAGTTTGAAGGGCGCCAGAGTGAATGTGACTTATTACCCGGATCATGAAGTTGTTGCAGGAATCAATTTCGAGATCATGAAAGTTGTACGCATAAAACGAGGGTAACCTGGCACTCATTTATTCCTGACTCTAACTGGACTTTAATGGGGGAGTTTTGAAGTCGCTAATCGTTATATTGCCAGGCCTATACTGGTCTTGGGATTTCATCGATCTTACATCAAGCAGTGCTCTTTATAGCGTACTTGCTCCGTTAGCATTTATGCTGTTTTTGATGGCCTTCATGGTTTGGCTGGCGTTACGAATGAATTCTGGCAGCAATAGTGGCAGCTCCGATTCGGGTTCTTATTGGGGTGGTGACTCCAGTGATGGCTGTGGTGGCGATGGCGGCGGTGGTGACTGATAGAATCTGGCAGATCAAATAAAGCCCCTTCATATCCGAAGGGGCTTTTTTGTTAAGGATGCTTCTAAAAATTCAATCAAGGCGTCGAGTGCAAGGCGGAAAGCAACGAGAAAGCGGAGTTTACATGTAGTAAATGAGCATTTTGAGGCGCTTTCCAACGCAGCAATCGCGGCTTGAGTGGATTTTTAGTGGTGTCCTTTACTCATCCCAGGACACGATACGCCGGAATTTGGTGCTGTGGCATTTGGGGCAGGGTGGGATGTGGCTGGTCTTGTGGAAGTGCATCTCTTCGCCACAACTTTTGCACTGTAGAGTACCGATTCCCACGACTTCGCCGGTATGCCACTCGCCGACGGCGTTGGCGCGCTCTTTCAGTTCTTCCAGCGCTTCACGTGTGTGGTCGACCATGTTGCTGAAGATGTCGAACAGGGCGTTTTCCACCACGTTGATATCGAAGCGTAACCAGTCGCGCAGTTCCTGGCCTGACTGGTCGACGAATTTTGCCGCGTCTTCCAGGTCGCGCATGATGTAGATACCGATCAGGTCCGCCTCTTCGCGGGTCAGTTCCCCGAGATCCGATGCCTTTTGCATCGCTGCCTCCAGTGCCTCACCCAGACCTTTCTCCGCATTGTCCATGGCCTCGCGGGTACGCAGCAGCATTTTGTCGTAGGCGTCGTTGAGTTTTTTGGCCATGTCATCGGGGAGTGGGTTGTTCATACGTGCGTCTCCTTTGTTTCAGCAGTATTTGTTTATAAGGTAGCACGTGCTGTTAGCGGTCACCCGTTACCTTTTCCAGCTTTCGATAGAGTGTCCGCTCACTTACCCCTAGTTGCTGCGCCAGCCAGCCCTTGTCGTTGGGATAGGTTTCGATCGCCCAGCGCAGGTAGTGCTGTTCCAGATCGCGTAGCGGTAGCAGGGTGTCGAAACGCTCTTCACGCTTCTCCTCCGATTTCGGCTTCGCTGAGGCGCAGATGCCGGGGAAGTGACGCGGTTCCAGGCGATCGGTGTCGGCGAGCAGGATTGCCCGCTCCAGCAGGTTACGCAGTTCACGGATGTTGCCGGGGAAGGGATAACGGTTAAGGCAGTTCAGCGCTTCATTGGTCAGCTTCATCGAGCGCCCCGGCACTAGCCGTGTGAGCAGCGACTCGCAGAGGATCGGCAGGTCTTCGCGGCGCTCGCTCAGGGCGGGGAGGAGGATGGGAAAGACGCTGATACGGAAGAACAGGTCGCGGCGGAAATCGCCGCGTTCCACCATCTCCTCCAGGCCGCGGTGGGTAGCGCAGACCAGACGGAACTCTGCCTGGCGCGGTTCGACGCTGCCAACCCGGCGGTAGGTGCCGGTCTCCAGCAGACGCAGCAGTTTGACCTGGAGGTTGAGCGGGATGTCGCCCACCTCGTCGAGGAACAGCGTGCCGCCGCGGGCCGATTCGACCAGCCCCTGCTTCTGGGTATGGGCGCCGGTAAAAGCCCCTTTCTCATGGCCGAACAGCTCGCTCTCGAACAGGCTTTCGCTCAGGCCGGAACATTCCACCGGTACGAAAGGGCCGTTGGCGCGGTTGCTGGCACGGTGTACCGCTAACGCCGCCAGTTCCTTACCGGTGCCCGATTCGCCCAGCAGCAGAACGGTGGCATCGCTGGGGGCGACCCTGCCAATCAACTCCATGGTGTGGGTAAAGGCCGGTGAGCGCCCGACCAGCTTCTGGCGGTCCGCCTTGGCGCTGACGATGGTGCGCATGATCTCGACAAAGGCACTGGCCTGTCCCAGATCGTTGTGTACGGGGCAGAGTTCGACGTCGACGTGCTCTTCGCCGTTCGGCGTGTGGTGCAGGTGCAGAACCCGCTGTGGGGTACCCGACTCCAGGCTGGCCTGCATCGGGCAGTGCTCACCCATCTCGTGGCAGGGGCGATGGTAGTGGTGAGAGACTTCGTAACAGCGACGACCGATCACCTCTTCCTCCGCCTGGCCATGCTGTTTTTCATAGTGGCGGTTGGTGGCGAGAATCTCGTATTCGGGGCTGATCAGCACCGCGGGATCATGGAAACCCTCCAGCAGGCTGGTGAATTCACTGATACACCATTTCTGTTGTGCCATTGGACAGGCTCCCTATGGTTGTTACTGTCATATTAGACAAATTTGCCAAATTATTTGCCAAATTTGACAAGAAATCTATCTAAACAGTGTTATTGGCACGATTTTTTCGCTCAATACCGCACCGTATTGAGGCAGATCAAAAAAATATTTTACAGATGTATCAATGAGATAGCTGATCCAGGTCACTGTTTCAAAAAAGTTGGCCCACCCATTGCAATAGCTATGGCAAGAGGGCTTGGTGGCCTGTCCGAGTGACAAAGCAGAAGAGTGTTAGCCGCCAATCCCACCGATTTTTGCTGTGGTAGTAAGTGTGGTGCTTGCGGCGTCTGAGATCTGGTCCCCCCGGTGAACGGCCGCATTTTGAAAATGCAGGAGAGGTCTGACTCCTCCTTTCTCTTCCTGCTCTAAGGTGGACGCATCCCTCGTCCACCTTTTTTTTTCGTCTTTTTCCCGCCTCTGCGGCCTTCCTGTTATTGTGGGCTGTCTGCTTCCTACGTTATTCTACTCGGCTTGTTTTTCAGTTAATTACAGGCATTTAGCGATGGCGTTCGACGAGCAGTACAAACCCACAGAGATCGAGAAATCGGCCCAGACATACTGGGCGGAGGCCGACTCATTCAAGGCCCATGATGACACCTCGAAGGAAAAGTACTACTGCCTCTCCATGTTCCCCTATCCCAGCGGGCGCCTGCACATGGGACATGTGCGCAACTACACCATCGGCGATGTGATCGCCCGCTACCAGCGCATGCTGGGCAAAAATGTGCTCCAGCCGATGGGCTGGGACGCCTTCGGCCTGCCCGCCGAGAACGCGGCGATGAACAACGGTGTACCGCCCGCAGCCTGGACCTACGACAACATCGACTATATGCGTAATCAGTTGCAGTCGCTCGGCTTCGCCGTCGACTGGTCACGCGAGGTCGCCACCTGCAAGCCCGATTACTACCGCTGGAACCAGTGGTTGTTCCTGCGTCTGCTGGAGAAGGGCATCGTCTACCAGAAGACCGGCACGGTGAACTGGGACCCGATCGACCAGACCGTGCTCGCCAACGAGCAGGTGATCGACGGTCGCGGCTGGCGTACCGGCGCGCTGGTGGAAAAGCGTGAGATCCCCATGTACTACATGGCGATCACCCAATACGCGGAAGAGCTACTCAACGACCTCGACCAGCTCGGCGACTGGCCGGAACAGGTGCGCACCATGCAGCGCAACTGGATCGGCAAATCGCACGGCGTGCGTGTCGGTTTCCCGCACGAGATCAACGGCGGCGGTACGTTGTGGGTCTTCACCACCCGCGCCGACACCCTGATGGGCGCCACCTATGTCGCCGTTGCCGCCGAGCATCCGCTGGCGCTGCATGCGGCGGAGAGTAATCCTGAGCTGGCTGCCTTCATCGAAGAGTGCAAGCAGGGCGGTACTTCTGAAGCGGAGGTTGCTACTCAGGAGAAGAAGGGCATGGCGACGGGACTCACCGTCACCCACCCGCTTACTGGCGAGCAACTGCCGTTGTGGGTCGCCAACTACGTGTTGATGGGTTACGGCGAAGGCGCGGTGATGGCAGTACCGGCTCACGACGAGCGCGATTTCGAGTTTGCCCACAACTACAAACTGCCGATCAAGACGGTGATCAAAACCTCTGCCGGTGAAGAGACGCCCGCGCCATGGCAGGAGGCTTATGCGGAGCACGGTGTCTGCATCAACTCCGGCAAATACGATGGTCTCGATTTTGAGGCCGCGGTGGATGCCATTGCCGCCGATTTGAGCGCAAAGGATCTCGGCGAGAAAAAGGTCACCTGGCGTCTGCGTGACTGGGGTATCTCACGCCAGCGTTACTGGGGTACGCCGATCCCGATGATCAAATGCCCGAGCTGCGGTGACGTGCCGGTGCCCGACGATCAACTGCCGGTGGTGTTGCCGGAAGAGTGTGTGCCGGATGGTAGCGGCAATCCGCTGAACCGGTACGAGGCGTTCCTCAACTGCACCTGCCCGAAATGCGGCGGCGCGGCCAAGCGCGAAACCGATACCATGGATACCTTCGTCGATTCCTCCTGGTACTTCTTCCGCTACACTTGTCCCGACGCGGCGACCATGGTCGATGCACGTGCCGATTACTGGATGCCGGTGGATCAATATGTCGGCGGTATCGAACACGCGATCCTGCATCTGCTCTATTCCCGCTTCTGGACCAAGGCGATGCGCGACCTCGGCCTGACCAAGGTGAGCGAGCCGTTCAAGAAACTGCTGACCCAGGGCATGGTGGTGGCGCCGACCTTCTATCGCGAAGGCAGCGATGGACGTAAGCAGTGGATCAATCCTGCCGATGTGACAGTGAAGACCGACGACAAGAGTCGTCCGCTGAGTGCGACGCTGAACAGCGACGGCCAGCCGGTGATCATGGGCGGCATCGAAAAGATGTCGAAGTCGAAGAACAATGGTGTCGATCCGCAACAGCTCATCGAACGTTACGGTGCTGACACCGCGCGCGTCTTTATGATGTTCGCCGCGCCGCCGGAGCAGTCGCTGGAGTGGAACGATGCCGGTGTGGAAGGGGCCAACCGTTTCCTTCGCCGACTCTGGTCCTATGTGGCCGAGCATAAGTCGGCACTGGGTGGTGACGTTACCGCTCACGACGGCAGCAAAGATGCGCGACGCGAGATCCACGAAGTGTTGCAACAGGCGCTGAACGATTTCGGTAAGTATCAGTTCAACACCGTTATCGCCGCCTGCATGAAGATCATGAATACCCTGAGCAAGCTCGATGGTGATGGCGCCAACGAACTGCGTAACGAAGGCGTTTCTATTTTGCTGCGCCTGCTTTCGCCCATTGCGCCGCACATCACCCACATCCTGTGGCAAGAGTTGGGTTACGGCGACGACATTCTTAACGCCGCGTGGCCACAGGTAGATGAAAGTGCGCTGGTGAAAGATGCCCTCGAACTGGTGGTACAGGTCAACGGCAAGGTGCGTAGTCAGATCAGCGTCGCGGTCGGTGCCGACAACAAGGCGATCGAAGCGGCGGCCCTCGCCGACGAAAAGGTGCAGTCGTTTATCGACGGCAAGAGCGTGCGCAAGGTCATCGTCGTTCCCGGGCGACTGGTGAACGTGGTGGTGGGATGAGTCTGTCGCGCCGCACACTGTTGTTGCTATTGCTGCCGCTGCTTGGTGGCTGCGGCTTTCATCTGCGCGGTGCGGTGATACTGCCGCAGAGCATGAGCAACACGGTGATCGTCGGTGCCGACGGCAGCGAACTCTATTACGAGATCGAGAACGCGTTGCGTAACGCTGGCGGTAGCGTTGCAAAGTCGGTGGACGCCACCTCTTCGGTGCTGGTGATCAACGGTCAAAGCATCAGTCGCCGCGTCCTCAGTGTCGACAGCCAGGGACGCGATGCGGAATACGAACTGACATTGAAGCTAATCTTCAGCCTGCGTGATCCGTCGGGCAGGCAGATCGCAGACAGAGAAACGATCACCGTCAATCGTGCTTTCACTTTCGACCCGGATAACGTCCTGGCCAAGAGCGAGGAAGAGACGACTCTGCGTAATGATATGTTGCGTCAGGGTGTCGAGCAGATGATGCGCCGCCTGGATGCGCTCTCCCGTCAGCCCGCGGCGAAGAAGGAATGAAACTCCGTTTCGATCAACTCGAAGCGCACCTGCAAAAAGGGCTGCAGCCGATCTATCTGTTGAGCGGCGACGAGCCGCTGCAACTGATGGAGGCGGGCGATGCGATCCGCCGCCGTGCGCGTGAGCTGGGTTACAGCGAGCGCGACGTGTTGCATGCGGAGGGCGGTTTCGACTGGAACAGTCTGCTCGCCGCCTCCAGTTCCATGTCCCTGTTTGCCGAACAGCGCCTGCTCGAACTGCGCCTGCCCAGCGGCAAGCCGGGTAAGGAGGGCGGTGCGGCGCTTGCCGACTATGCAGCCAATCCGGCGCCTGACACGTTACTGTTAATACTCAGCGGTAAAATCGAGCGCCAGTCGCAAAACAGCAAATGGTACAAGTCGCTGGAAGACGCGGGCGCCACCCTGACCGTCTGGCCGATCGAGCCGCAGGCGTTGCCTGGCTGGGTGAGTCAGCGGATGCGTAGTCGTGGCATGCAGCCGACGCAGGAGGCCGCACAACTGCTGGCCGAGCGGGTTGAGGGCAACATGCTTGCTGCGGCGCAGGAGGTGGAGAAACTGCTGCTGCTCTATGGCGAAGGCGAAATCAGCGCGCAACAGGTGGAAGAAGGCGTAGCCGACAGCGCCCGCTACGACATCTTCGAACTGGTCGATACCGCGCTGATCGGCGACGTGCCGCGGACCACCCGGGTGATCCAGGGATTGCGTGGCGAAGGGGTGGAGCCGATCCTGGTGCTGTGGGCGCTGCTGCGCGAGATACGCGCCATGATCCAGATGGCCGCCGAGATGGCCCGCGGTCTGGGCGCCGAGCAGGCGATGGCCGGGCAACGGGTGTGGGACAAGCGTAAAGCGCCGGTGCGGGCCGGGTTGCAGCGCCATAACCTGAACCGCTGGCAACTGCTGCTGCGCCGCGCCGGTCGCATCGATCGCATGATCAAGGGTGCCGAAGCGGGCAACCCGTGGGACGAGTTGTTACAATTGGCGCTTCTGATGGCGGGCGTAAGAACCGTATAGGTAGCAGGTTTCAGGTAACAGGTCTCAGGAGTTTGTTAGGTTAGGGTTTTCCTGTTACCTGCAACCTGTCACCTGATACCTCACTTAAGAGTTGAGAAGACGATGGATATTAAGAGCTACATGCAGCAAGTTGGCATTCAGGCACGCGAGGCATCGCGTGCGATCGCCCGTGCCGACAGCAACGCCAAGAACGCGGCGCTGCTGGCGATTGCCGATCTGCTGGAGCAGAACAGCGAAGCGATCTTGAAGGCCAATGCCGTCGATATGCAGGCGGCGCGCGACAACGGTCTCGATGAAGCGATGCTGGAGCGTCTGGAACTGAACGATGCGCGGGTCGCCGGGATGGCCGAAGGGCTGCGTCAGGTCGTTGCGCTGCCCGATCCGGTCGGTGAGATCACCGACATGACTTTCCGTCCCTCCGGTATCCAGGTGGGCAAGATGCGGGTACCGCTCGGCGTCATCGGCATCATCTACGAATCGCGTCCTAACGTGACTGCCGATGCGGCGGCGCTGTGCCTCAAGTCGGGCAATGCGGCGATCCTGCGCGGTGGTTCCGAGGCGGCAAACTCCAATCAGGCGATCGCCGGTTTCATCCATCAGGGACTGGAACAGGCCGGTCTGCCGAAGAGCGCGGTGCAGGTGTTGGAAACCACCGACCGTGCCGCGGTGGGTGAGCTAATTACCATGACCGAATATGTCGACGTCATCGTTCCCCGTGGCGGCAAGAGCCTGATCGAGCGCATCAGCGCCGACGCCCGCGTGCCGGTGATCAAACACCTGGAAGGGATCTGTCACGTCTACATCGACGACGAGGCCGACCTGGAGAAGGCGATGCGTATCGCCTTTAACGCCAAGACCCATCGCTACGGCGTCTGCAACGCCATGGAGACCCTGCTGGTCGCCGAAGGCGTAGCCGAACAGGTTTTGCCTGAACTGGGTGGCATGTACAAGGAGAAGGGGGTGGAGCTGCGCGGCTGCGAAACCACGCAGCGGCTGATTGCGGGCACCCTCGCCGCTACCGCCGAGGACTGGGATACCGAATACCTGGCGCCGGTGCTTTCCATCCGTGTGGTCAAGGATCTGGACGAGGCGATCGAGCACATCAATCGTCACAGCTCCGGCCACACCGAATCGATCGTCACCGAGAGCATCACCCGGGCGCGGCGCTTCCTGACCGAGGTCGATTCCAGTTCGGTGATGGTCAACGCCTCGACCCGTTTCGCCGATGGTTTTGAGTATGGCCTGGGGGCGGAGATCGGAATCTCCACCGACAAGATCCATGTGCGCGGTCCGGTTGGTCTGGAAGGACTCACCTCGCAAAAATACATCGTGCTGGGTGACGGCCATATTCGCACTTAGGTTTAACAGCCGCCTCAGTGCGGCTGCCATCTGCCTGCTCGTCGCGCTTTTCACGACCACGCAGGCGATGGCGCTCAGCCTGGGCGATCTGGTGGTTCACTCGCTGCCGGGCGAACCGCTCAAGGCGACCATTCCCCTTACCCTGTTGCCCGATGAGGCGCTGGCCCGGATCAAGGTCGGCCTGGCCTCGGCGGAGGAGTATCAGCGGCAGCGAGTGGAGCGGCCTGCCTCGCTGGAGGGACTGCGAGCGAGTTTGTTGGCAAAGGGTGAGAATGCCGGGCGCATCCAGCTATACGGCGAGCAGCCGTGGCAGGGCGATGAGGCGATCCTGCTGCTGCAACTGGCGTGGCCGGGCGGTGAGTTGAATCAGCGTTACCGCATCGTGCCGGTGGATGAAAAGGCGGCCACGCCGCTCTATGTCGAGGTGGCGCAGGATGAATCCCTGGCCGACATCGCCATTCGTCTGAGTAAGCACAGCAACCGCAGCTACTTCTATATGATGGTGGCGCTGTTTCGCGCTAATCCGGACGCCTTTTATCGCGGCAACCTCAACTATCTCAAGGCTGGTGCACGGCTGCGGGTGCCGAGCGATGAAGAGCTATACCAACTGAGCGAGGCGGAGGTGACCGCCATCCTGCGCGAGCACGAACAGCGCATGAAAGGGGCACAGCAGCAGGGTGCCGAAGTAGAGAAACACAACCGTGAACTGGAAGATGAACTGGCGCAGGTGAAGGAGCGAAGCGCCAGTCTGGAACAGCACAATAAAGAACTAAAAGAACGGTTGGCCCGGCTGGAAGCACAGGTCAACCAAATGAGCCAGCAGGTGCTGGAGTACGCCGCCCGGCCGGAGAGCAAAGAGGCGGTGACACCAGAGGAGGGTGATGCTGACAGGAAGGGGCCTGCTGACGAAGGGCTCTCCGCCTGGCAGATGCTGCTGTTGCTGTTGCTGGCTCTTTCGAGCGTGGTGGCACTGCGCCACCTCGCCCAGCGTCGCAGGGGAAAGACGCATGAGTAGCGCAAGGCGAGAAGCCATTGGGGTTTTCGGCGGGACCTTTGACCCGATCCATTTCGGTCATCTGCGACCGGCACTGGAGCTGTACGAGCAGCTCAATCTGCAGCGGATGTTGATGTTGCCCTGTTCCATCCCGGCGCATCGGCCCCAGCCGAGTGCCAGTGTCGAGCAACGTCTGTCGATGCTGCATCTGGCCGTCGAAAACGAACCGCGGCTGCAGGTGGATCTGCGCGAACTGAAGCGCGGCGGTACCTCCTACATGATCGACACCCTGGAATCGCTGCGCAAAGAGGCGGGACGCAAGCCGATCTGCCTCTGCCTTGGACTGGATGCCTTTCTCGGCCTGCCGAGCTGGCATCGTTGGCAGGAACTGCTCGACCTGGCGCACATCGTGGTGGCCCATCGTCCCGGCTGGGTGCTGGACATGGATGCCGTTGCACCCGAATTGCAGCGTTTGATGGCAGTACACCTGCACGACAGTGACGTGAGCCAGTGCGAACGACCCGCCGGGGCGATCGTGCTGCAACCGGTGACCCAACTGGCGATCTCGGCGACCGAAATTCGTGAGCGTATTGCCGCGGGGAGAAGCGCTCGATATCTGATGCCGGAGCGGGTTTGGGACTATATTCAGAAAGAGAAGCTGTATCGTTGAGACAAGAGGTGAGATGAATTCCGAACAATTGAAACAACTGGTGGTTGATGCGCTGGAAGACCGCAAGGGGGTCGATGTAAAGATCCTCGACGTGCGCGGTAAATCGAGCTTCACCGATATTCTGGTGATCGCGGGCGGTAACTCCTCGCGTCAGGTGAAGGCGCTGGCCGACAGTGTGGTGGAGAAGGCCAAGGCCAATGGCGTGCAGCCACTGGGCGTCGAAGGCGAGACCGAAAGTAGCTGGGTGCTGGTAGACCTGGGCGATGTGGTCGTGCACGTGATGCTTCCCGAGACCCGTGACTTCTACAACCTGGAAAAACTCTGGGGCGAAGACACGCCGGACGAGCAAGAAGCCGCTCACTGATGCGCGTCCACCTCATCGCGGTGGGCAATCGCATGCCCGGCTGGGTCGACGACGGTTATCAGGAGTACGCCCGTCGCCTGCCCCCCGAGTGTGCATTGCAACTGCATGAGATCCCGGCGGGTAAACGGGGCAAGGGTGCCGACATCGCCCGCCTCACTCGCCAGGAGGGGGAAAAGATGGCCGCCGCCATTCCCAAAGGGGCACGGGTGGTGGCGCTGGAGGTGCTGGGCAAACCCTGGTCCACCGAGCAACTCTCGGCACGGCTGGAGAGCTGGCTTGGTGATGGACGCGACGTCGCCCTGCTGGTCGGTGGTCCCGAAGGGATTGAACCGCAACTGAGCGCCTCCGCCGACGAACGCTGGTCACTCTCCCCCCTGACCTTGCCGCACCCGCTGGTGCGTATTGTGGTTGCGGAACAAATCTACCGTGCCTGGAGTCTCCTCAAGGGTCACCCTTATCACCGGTAAAGATGATTCACCGCAAAGGACGCAAAGAACAAAAATGCTCAACCACGAAGCCCACGAAGAACACGAAGTTTTGGAGCAATTGGCACTGTTGCTGCTCCCGATGCCCGCCTCTACGTTTGAGCCGTAATGGTTTTATTTTCGCGGCTTTCTTCTTCGTGTCCTTCGTGTCCTTCGTGGTAAAAGGTTTTGGGCTTTATTGATATGACAGAATCCCACGATATCTGGCTGGCCTCGGCCTCTCCCCGCAGACGTGAACTGTTGCAGCAGATCGGCGTCCGTTTCAGCCTGTTGCCGGTAGACGTCGCTGAGGAGGCTCATCCGAATGAGGCGCCGGAGGTGATGGTATTGCGGCTGGCGCTGGAGAAGGCGCGGGCCGGACGGGCAAGACTCGACGCCACGGACACCGCCCCGGTGCTGGGCGCCGATACCGTGGTAGTGAGCCACGGCAAGGTGCTGGGCAAACCAAAGGATCGTGAGCATGCCCTGGAGATGTTACTGTCTCTGGGTGGCGAGCGGCATCAGGTGATGACCGCGGTGGCTGTGGTCGGGGCGGATGGCGAAGAACAGTCGCGCCTGAGTGTCAGCACGGTACAATTTCGTTGCATCGATCCCGATGAGGCATCGGCCTACTGGGCCAGCGGCGAACCGGCGGACAAGGCCGGCGGCTATGCGATCCAGGGGCTGGCGGCGCTGTTCATCGAGCGGCTGGAGGGGAGTTACTCCGGGGTGATGGGACTGCCGCTGTTTGAAACGGCGGAATTGCTGAATCGTTTCGGTATCCCGCTATTGGAGAGATCGCAGGCGAAAGGTGAAAGGTGAAAGGTGAAAGGTGAAAGGTGAAAGGTGAAAGGACAACTCTGTGTGTGCCTTTAACCTTTGACCTTTAACTTTTAACCTGAGTTTTTGTCATGAGTGAAGAGCTGTTGATTAACATCACCCCGCAGGAAACGCGGGTGGCTTTCGTGGAAAATGGCGTGTTGCAGGAGGTGCACATCGAGCGCACCCGTCGCCGGGGTCTGGTCGGCAATATCTATCGCGGCAAAGTCTGTCGGGTGCTGCCCGGGATGCAGGCCGCCTTTGTCGAGGTGGGACTGGATCGTACCGCCTTCCTGCACGCCTCGGACATTCAGAACGACCACGAGGGCAGCGAAAACCACGGTAATGGCAACGGCCATGATCGCAATGTGGAGCAGATCAATACGCTGCTGCGAGACGGTCAGGAGATCGTCGTTCAGGTGACCAAGGATCCGCTGGGTACCAAGGGCGCCCGTCTCACCACTCACCTTTCGATTCCTGCGCGCTTCCTGGTGTTTATGCCGGGCAGTAACCACATCGGCGTTTCGCAGCGTATTGAGGACGACGCCGAACGTGAACGACTCAAGGAGATCGTGCGCGAATGCACCGAAGGCAAGGGTGGCGGTTTCATCCTGCGTACCGCGGCGGAGGGTGTGAATCGCGAGGCGCTGGAGAAGGACGTGCTGTTTCTCTACAAGATGTGGGACGAGATCCAGGAGAAGATCAAAAACCACGATAGCAGTGAGTCGCGTTTGATCCACGAGGACATGCCGCTGGTCATGCGCACCATGCGCGACCTGGCTGATACCGATATTGAAAAGATCCGCATCGACTCGCGCGAAACCTTCCTCAAGGTGCAGAAGTTTGCCGGCAAGTTCATCACCGGTCTGGCGGGACGGGTTGAACACTATGCCGGGGAGCGACCGATCTTCGATCTCTACGGTGTCGACGACGAGATCCAGAAGGCGCTGGAACGTAAGGTGCAACTTAAGTCGGGTGGTTACCTGATCATCGACCAGACCGAGGCGATGACCACCATCGACGTCAACACCGGCGCCTTCGTCGGCCATCGCAATCTGGAAGAGACCATCTTCAAGACCAACCTGGAGGCGGCCCAGGCGATCGCACGGCAACTGCGCCTGCGTAACCTCGGCGGCATCATCATCATCGATTTCATCGATATGGACGATGTGGAGCACCGTCGTCAGGTGATCCGTGCGCTGGAGAAATCGCTGGAACGGGATCACGCCAAGACTCACATCAGCGAGGTCTCTTCCCTCGGTCTGGTGCAGATGACGCGTAAGCGAAATCGCGAAAGTCTGGAACATGTGCTGTGCGAAACCTGTCCTACCTGCAACGGTCGCGGCACGTTGAAAACGCCGGAGACCGTCTGCTTTGAGATCTACCGCGAGATCATGCGCGAGGCGCGGCAATATGATGCACGGCAAATGCTGGTGCTGGCGGCTCAGGAGGTGGTCGATCTGCTGCTGGATGAGGAATCAACCAGCGTGGCGGAACTGGAAGAGTTTATCGGTCGTCCAATCAAGTTCCAGGTGGAATCACTCTATACCCAGGAACAATTTGACGTGGTTCTACTCTGAAACTCTACTCGCCTGAGCGAATTTCAACGATTTATAGCGAGCGGAAGGGGCACGATAGATAGAGTGCCGCCAGGGTCACAGTAGCAAAACG
Organism: Thiohalomonadaceae bacterium; assembly: GCA_050288165.1. Classification (GTDB taxonomy): domain Bacteria; phylum Pseudomonadota; class Gammaproteobacteria; order Thiohalomonadales; family Thiohalomonadaceae; genus JAPHTQ01. The sequence goes on from JBNKDG010000004.1 coordinate 161,669, forward strand.
GCGCTGTACCTATCATCTGATTTAAAGCTGGACTGGATTTGACGGGTCACCGATGCGCCACACTTCACGACTGAAAAGCATTGCCTGGTACGGCACCGCGATCCTGCTGGTGTTGCTGGCGGTGTTCGTCAGTGTGGCACGGCTACTGATGGGTTCGGCCAGCGATTACCGTACAAGGGTGGAGGAACTGGCCGGTGAATATCTTGGCCAGCCGGTGACCATCAGCAGCATGGATGCCCGTCTCTCCGGGATCAAACCGACGCTGGTCTTTAACAACGTTTCGTTGCGTGAAGAGAAGAGTCGCGAGCAACTTGCCCACTTCGATCAAATCGGCATCGCCCTCAATCCCATCTCATCATTACGCCTGCTACAACCGGTCATCGACCTGACCATCCACGGTGCCAATATTGTCGTTATCCAGAAAGAGGATGGCGGCTTTAGCCTGCAGGGTGTCACCCTCTCGGAGAATGTGAAGAGCGAACAGGGCGGCGGTGATCTCGGCGCCTGGTTTCTGAGTCAGTCGCGCCTGTCGCTGGAAAACAGTCGCATCATCTGGCGCGACGACAAGCACAAACGCGACACGGTGTTCGAAGGGGTATCGGTCGAGTTGCAGAATGTGGTCGAGCGTCATCGTCTCAACGCCTCGGTGCGACTACCGGAAGAGATCGGTAAGACCCTGCGTCTGGCACTCGATATCCGCGGCAACCTGCTCAATCAGAACGACTGGGTCGGCGATCTCTACATCAAGGCAGAACAGGTCAAACCGGCGCAGTGGATCGAAGGTGTCGATTTTCAGGGGCTGAGTGTCCACCGCTGTGATGTCGATCTGGAGTTGTGGAGCAACTGGCAGAATGGCCTGCTCGGTTCGGTGGAAGGGGCGTTCGATCTTTCCGATATGCAGATCATGCGCGGCGGTAACACACTGCCGGTCAGTCGTTTCTCCGGCCAGTGGCGTTACCGTACCGGTGACGATGGCTGGCAATTGTTGATGCAGAAAGCGGTGATCAGCAACGGTGAAGAACAGACCCAGCCGTTTCGTTTGCAAGTCGAAGATTTAAACGGTCTCGCCAGTGTTCGTGCAGAAAACCTGGATGTGGACCGGCTGATGAACTTCAGTCCCTATTTTCCCGTTCTGAGCAATGCACAACATGATCAACTTCAGCAGATATCGCCCGGCGGCTGGATCGATGCGCTGCGTGTCGATGTGCGTGACGGTGAATTGCTTGGTGCTGTCGCCGCGTTAAAAAATTTCCGTATGGCACCGTGGCAACAACTTCCCGGTGTCAGTGGTCTAACGGCACGAATCGGTTACGACGGTCATAACGGTTTTGTCGATCTCGATACCGAAGAGCTTTTCCTTTCTTTACCGGAGCTGTTCATCACCCCATTGCCACTGCAACAGACCCGCGGTCTTGTGCGTGTCGCGAAACAGGAAAAGGGCTGGCGTGTTGTCAGCGACGCGCTGACTGTCGACAACAGCGATCTACACCTGCAACTGAACATGTCGTTGCAACTCCGGCAGGGCGAGAGTCCGCTGCTGGCACTGGTCGGGAGTTTCAGGGATGGACGTGCCCGTGCCACGCCGACCTACCTGCCGGTCAAGATTATGTCTGAAGAGAGTGTTCACTGGCTCAATCGCGCCTTCCTCGGCGGGTTGGTGACCGGCGGTACGGTGCTGATACATGGCAGACTTGAACACTCCCTGCTGGAAGCGAAGCAGGGGCGTTTTGAAGTCCGATTCGATGCCAACGACGTTACCCTTGATTATCAAGAGGGCTGGCCGAAACTTACCGCCCTGCGCGGCAGTGCTATGTTTACCGGTCGTGGTATGGAGATCGAGATTGCCGAGGGACGGCTATACGACTCGCGCATCGGTAGCGCTAGGGTAAAGATCCCCAACTTCAGTCGTTCCACCCTGAAAGTGGATGGCAAAGTCGCGGCCAGTGCCGCGGATGCGCTGCACTTTCTGCGCGAGGCACCGTTCAGTCGGGATCTGGGTTTGCAAAGTTTCACCGGTACCGGTGATACGCCGGTACGGCTGAGTCTCAGTATCCCGCTTTCCCAGGCGGCGCACGAAGATGGGCCGATGCGTGTGGATGGCGAGGTGGAACTGAAAAATAACCTGCTCCATTTTGCCAGAGGTGTCGAATTGCACAATGCCCGCGGCAAGCTCCAGTTTACCGCGGACCATTTCACCGCCAACGAGATCAACGCCACCATGTACGGTTTTCCGGCGAAGCTGTCGGTGCACACTGAGGTAGGGCGTTTCGATCAGCACGGTTCCACCTTCGTTAAGGTCAAAGGTCGTGCCACGGCGGCGGCGATCCGTAAGGAGCTGGATATTCCGCTGCTTGAGATGGCGAAAGGCGAAAGCGACTGGCAGGCACTGATGACCCTGACGCCGGGGAAAGAGGGTGGCGTGCAGATGGACATCTTCTCTGACCTCAGCGGGGTGACGATCGATCTGCCGGAACCGCTGGGTAAAACGGCGGATACCCCACGCCAGTTCTCCATCTCTCTCGGTCTGGGCGGACGCGAGCGCGGCATCCACTCGCTGCAATATGCGGGACTGTTCAATGCGGCGTGGAAGCAGGAGCTCGGCAGCGGCAAGATGGAGCGCATGGGCGTGTTGCTGGGGCGTGACGAAGCGGCGCTGTTGCCGCAAAAGAATGTGCTGGCGATTAACGGCGAACTGGACGATTTCCACTGGCTCGAATGGCGTAAGGTAATTAATCACTATTTCCCGCAGACGCCGGGTGAGAAGCAGTTGCCGCTGGCGATCCACATGCAGCGCCTGCACCTGCGCAAAATGGAAGGCGAGCTGGAGAAAAGTGACGCCCTGGCACGGATGCCGCCGATCGATATTAATATCCGGGATTTCGCCTACGATGATCTGCGCCTGGGCGGCGTCGCGGGACAGATCGAACCGGGTAAAACCCGTGTCGCGTTTAACAACATCACTGTTAATGCTGCCAATTTCAAAGTGACGAGTGACGGTTACTGGCGGCCTGGTGGCAAAACCCACCTCAAGCTGAATTTGAAAAGCGGCAATATGGGCAAGATGTTCCGTGACCTTGGTTTTGCCTCGGTGATCAAGAACGGCAAGGAAGACAGCCAGGGCGAGGTGGAGTGGCCCGGGTCGCCGCTGGAATTTTCCCTAAAGAGCATGTCGGCCAAGGGCCGGATACACATCGAAGAGGGGATCATCGAGCAGATCGACCCCGGTGCGGGCAAGCTGCTCGGCCTGCTCAGTCTGGAGGCACTGCCGCGCCGCCTGTTCCTCGATTTCAGCGATATGTCGGGCGAAGGGCTCAAATTCAATACCCTCAAAGGGGATTTCCGTATTTATGACGGCAACGCCTATACCGATAATATGGTGCTGAAGTCATCCCCCGCGGATATTCTGGTGACCGGGCGTACTGGGCTGGTGGCACGCGACTTCGACCAGAAGGTCTCGGTGGTGCCCAACGTCGCGGGTACCGTCTCGGTGGCTGGGGCGCTGGCCTGGGGACCTGAAGTGGCGGCGGTGCTGGCACTGTTCCAGAGCATCTTCAAGAGCGGTATCGACAAGGCAACAATGACCCGCTACGAAATCCACGGCACCTGGGAAAAGCCCGATATCATCCGCATCGAGGAACCCAAGCCGGGGGCCGAAACCGCCAACAAGATCCCAGGCGTCGAGTGATCGCGCTTCCATTCCTGGCGCTAAATGAATAGTATTTCTGCAGTATGTTAAAGAGAACCTGCGCCCTGCTTCTGTTGCTCGTCCCGTTCGCGGCCCAGAGTGGTCAATCCTGGGACATATCCGCATCGGAGTGGGCGCGCCCGCGCCACGGTGACTGGCTGGTCAAACAGCCTGCCATGGCCGCCGCTGTCGAACAGCTCCAGCAGGACCCTGCCGCCCATATCCAGATCCACTATCCCGGTGGTGATGAGGGAGTGTTATGGGCAGAGGAGTTGCAGGCCTGGCTGGTTGCGCTGGGGGTGGGTTCGGAACGTATTGAACGGGTTCCCGGCAGCGGTGCCGCTGATCGGGTTCAACTCCGGGTAAGTAAGTAGAAGTAATAATCGGGTACCAACCCGAAGGAGAGAACTGAGTGAGTCGTGTTGCCGCAATCCAGATGGCTTCCGGGCCAAACGTTAACGCCAATCTGCTGGAAGCAGCCCGTCTGATCAAACAGGCGGTGGAGGCAGGAGCCAAACTGGTGGTACTGCCGGAAAACTTCGCCATCATGGGTATGAGCGAAAGCGACAAGGTCAAAATCCGCGAACAGGATGGCAAGGGACCGATGCAGGATTTCCTCGCCGAGCAGGCCGCCCGCCACGGTATCTGGCTGATTGGCGGCACTATCCCGCTTGCCGCCAGTGACGACGAACATGTCTTCGCCGCCTGCTTGATGTTCGACGACAAGGGCAAGCGTGTCGCCCGTTACGACAAAATTCACCTGTTCGACGTACGCATTACCGAGAGTAACGAACGTTACAACGAATCGGCCACCATCGAGCCGGGCAACGGCATTGTGGTTGTCGATACCCCGTTCGGTAAACTGGGCCTTGCGGTCTGTTACGACCTGCGCTTCCCCGGCCTGTTCCGCCGCATGGTGGATGAAGGTGTTGAAATCTTCGCTATGCCGTCCGCCTTTACCGCGATTACCGGCAAGGCCCACTGGGATGTACTGGTGCGTGCCCGCGCCATCGAAAACATGTGCTTCATGATCGCCTCGGCCCAGGGCGGCTATCACGCCAACGAGCGCGAGACCTACGGTCATAGCATGATTGTCGATCCATGGGGCATGGTGCTCGATACCCTGCCACGCGGTTCCGGTGTCGTTGTTGCTGACATCGACCTCGGACGCCTGCGCGACCTGCGCCGAACCTTCCCCGTACTGGAACATCGCAAGATCGCCTGCGCGTTTCCGGGGTAGGTAAGTGAAAGCAAAGGATGCTAGAGAACTAAAGGAACAACAAAACGGCCACCTTGATGAGTGGCCGTTTTTTGTTTGAGCTATTAGTCGAGAGCGATAATCAAGTAGGCTGGGCAGTCATGCCCAGCAAAAAATACTTAAAAAACATTTGATGGAGAAATCAGGTGAAGTACTTCTACGCAGCGTTATGTGTCCTTGGTTTGTTACTTCCCTACGGCATATTCATGCCGTGGGTAATAAGTAACGGAATCAACATCGGCCTTCTGCTGACCGAGGCGACTTCAACTTCCATGGGGGCATTCGCTTGGGCCGATATCATTATTTCGGCACTGGCGTTAATTGGCTTCATCCTGTTCGAGGGGCAACGCCTGGAGATGAAAAGATTGTGGTTGCCAATTCTTGGAACCTGTACGGTCGGTGTTTCCTTTGGTCTGCCGCTCTTCCTACTGCAGCGTGAGCTTCATTTAACTTCTACTCAATAGCGTCGCCGGACATCTTAATGGTGATGCGAATAATACCAGGCAAAAGTGAATCTCTGTGATTCGGTTTAAGTCGCTGGTTTGCTAGGTGAGTACAATGCAAACTGAAGAAGATAAAAAGATTCAAAGTCAGTTGGAAAAACCGGGCAATGGCTTACCCGGCATCGATGCCCTGTTTCTCCGATATGTCGCCTTCCCGTTACTGAAAGTCATGATGCCATGGAATATGGCGATGAAGTTCTTTGAGCGGGAGGGACAACGCATCATGAATGCAGTGGACGGTCTGGATGACGAGACCCTGTTCAGGAAAGTGCTGATAGATAAAACATTTGGCATCGAAGACAGCTCACGTTACTACTCGCCGGCTATGGTGCTGTGGCATCTGATCTATGTTGGTAACGCCATACAGGGCGGTATCATCGGTTTAAGCAGAAATGAGCAGCTCGACTTTGTGGTGAAGATCGAGAACTTCAAACCCTTTGTCGAGATAAGCAACAACATCGTCCGTGAATACGGCATTTTTCTGAAGAAGTACCGCAAGACCATTGAGAGAAGTGTGCAGGATAGGCATATCAGCAACTACCACGCACATCCGTGGTTTGGCCCGTTGAACCCTCACCAATGGCTGATTCTGTCGGCAATTCATCAGTGGGTGCATGGTAGGCAGCTGCGTAAAATATTGAAAGCAGGTGGGTGATATCTTAGTGAGTCTTGAGGGCTAGGAGAGAAAAAATGAAATGTCTTATTGGAACGGTGCTTGCCTCAATTGTATTGTATTCTGGAGTAACGGTTGCCTGTGGTGGTGGGGAATACCCGGTAATGAGTACTCAGAAGGATGACGGTACAAAAATTGGGCTCTTTGTTTCTCAGGCCCAGATTGAACGGACTCAATCATGGACACCAGCGCAGGGTGAACCACCTCTTGGTCTTGCTCCGGCATATCAAGTGGTGAAGCAATGGTGGCGTGCGCAAAACACTCGCTACGATGATGTGAATGTGAGAGAAATTACTTTGCGTAAATACGGTTGCTCGCTGGTAGCGGATCGCTGGTATTACGTTATTGATCTGAATCCGGTTATTGATGGGAACGAACTATGGGGCTCGGGTAATTGGGTAGCAGTTCTTATGGATGGAACTGTAATAGGGTCGCGAAAATACTAGAATATGTGTTTGGATAAGAGATGGAAAAAAATACACTATTCCCCATATGTCTTTTTTTGATATCAGCTCTTTCTCACGCCTATGAGTTTGACACTGTCTTGGAATGGGAAGGTGAGATAAATTCAACTCACATAAAGGATGCTGATGAGTTCTGCATGGACTTCCCCGGTTCCGATCAAGATATTAAAGAATTTTTTTACCATGCAAGTCAGGTTAGTAGTGTCGAGACGCCTGATGTGATGTGTTCTGCTTCAGGTGTTGCAAGGAATTCTAGTGGAGATGTTGTGGATTGGAGACTGCTCCAAGGCGGAGTTGGATATATCATTCAGAATGGAATATCAGAGGCATATGTATGCGAAGAGGGCTCAAACTGTTGTATTTCATTACCGCATATCTGCACTATTCAGAAATAGGACAATCAGATAACAGGGAATACAGATAATCAGGGCAGGTCACAGTATTAGATGGGTTTTTCTTTGCGTTCCTTTGCGCCTTTGCGGTTAAAGCTTTTGTCTTTTCTACTCCATCATTTCCCTTAAATAACGAAACAATTCCCGCGCCGACTTCGGCGGTTTGTTCTTCTTCGCCTCTTGCTGTGCATTGCGCATCAGCTGTCTCAGGTGCTGCCGATCCAGGTTGGGCTGGTTTTCCAGCAGTTCGGCCAGCGCCGCATCGCCCTCTGCAATCAATCGGTCACGCCACTGTTCCAGTTGATGGAGTCGGGCGTTTTCATGCAGGTGTTCTTTTTTCAGTTCGTCCATCATCTGTTGGATCGGCTCGGCATCGATCTGGCGCATGATTTTGCCGATGTACTGCAACTGGCGTTTGTGGCCGCCGCGGGCGCTGATGCGTTGTGCATCCTTGATCGCCGCTTCAAGTTTTTCCGGTAGCTCGAATTTGGCCAGTTTGCTTGGCGGCAGTTTTACCAGTTCTTCACCCAACGCCTGCAGCGCTTCGCTTTCGCGTTTCTGCTGGCTTTTGCTGATGATGATGATCTCATCGTCTTCGGGCAGTTCGTTCTCGCTCATGCTTACACCAGGAAGATGGCGGCGAGGCCGAGGAAGGCGAAGAAGCCGACGACGTCGGTGGCGGTGGTGAGCAACACGCTGCCTGCCAGCGCCGGGTCGGCGCCCAACTTGCGCAGGGCAAGCGGAATTAGCGCACCGCCGAGTGCAGCGACGATGAGGTTGATGATGATGGCGGCACCGAGCACCAGTGCCAGTGCCGGGCTGTCGAACCAGAATCCGGCTATCAGGGCGAGTACCAGTGCCCAGGTGAGGCCGTTGATCAGGCCGACGATCAGCTCCTTGTTGAGCAGGCGTTTGGCGTTGCTGGTGCTGACCTGACCGAGGGCCATGGCGCGGATCACCAGGGTGAGGGTTTGGCTACCGGCGATGCCGCCCATGCTGGCGACGATGGGCATCAGCACGGCGAGCGCCACCAGTTTTTCGATGGTGGCGTCGAACTGGCCGATTACCCAGGAGGCGAGCAGGGCGGTGACCAGATTGATGCCGAGCCAGACGGCGCGACGACGGCTGCTGGCAACCACCGGGGCGAAGATGTCTTCCTCTTCGCTCAAACCGGCCATGACCATCAGGTCGTGGTCGGCGCGATCGCGGATAACGTCGACCACGTCATCGATGGTGATACGGCCGAGCAGTTTGCCGTTGGCGTCGACCACCGGTGCGGTAACCAGGTCGCGGTGTTCGAACAGGTTGGCAACATCGGATGCCCTGGTGTCGGCGCTGATGCCGTCGATGTTGCGTTGCATCACCTTGCCGACGCGGGAGGCCGGGTTGGCAGTGAGCAGGGTTGTCAGCGGCAGCAGGCCGAGATATTTGCCGTCACGATCCACCACCATCAGGCTGTCGGTGGTCTCCGGCAGCGTGCCGATCAGGCGCATGTAACGCAGCACTACTTCCAGACTGATGTCGGCGCGGATGGTGATGGTGTCGACGTTCATCAGACCACCGGCGGTGTCTTCCGGATAGGGGAGTACCGCTTCGAGACGTTCGCGATGCTGGTCGTCGAGGTTGTGCAGGATCTGCTGGATGACCTCTTCCGGCATCTCCGGCAGCAGGTCGGCGAGGTCGTCCGGTGCCAGTGACTCGGCGGCGGCCACCAGTTCGTGCGACTCCATGTCGCGGATCAGGCTGGCGCGGAGGTTGTCGTTGACGTAGAGGAGGATGTCGCCGTCGAAGCTAGGGTCTACATGCTCCCAGACAATGGTGCGCTGCTCATGCGGCAACGATTCGAGTAGCAGGGCGATCTCAGCCGGATGGAGCTCGCCGAGGATCTGGTGAACCTGGGCAATATCATCCCGCTGCAAGGCGAGTTGCAGGTTATCGAGGCGCTCATGTGCGGTGTCTTTTTCGGCAGCGTCTGCCATGCCCGTCCCCCTGTTCGTGGCTCGCAGTTTAGCACAAGCAACATGACGGGTTGGAGCACGGGGAAGCGTACGAGAGGAAATTATTTATTGCGTCGGTTTAGCTCGGCTAGTTTCACGCCGATCAGATCGCTGTTATGACTTTTCAGTAGTTTGCCGAGTTTTTTGTGCAATTCGCCGATGTCGCTGTTGCGGATGATCTGTTTGACCTCCGGCAGGCGCGTCGGTGGGACGCTGAATTCACTCAACCCCATCGCCAGCAGCAGGCGGGTGAGTGAGGGATCGCCCGCCATCTCGCCGCACATACTCACCGGAATACCGGCCTCGCGGCCTGCCTTGATGATGCCGTGGATCAGGCGCAACACGCCGGGATTAAGCGGATCGAACAGGTGGCTGACCGCCTCGTCGATGCGGTCGGTGGCCAGGGTGTACTGCATCAGGTCGTTGGTGCCGATGGAGAGGAAGTCCAGTTCGCGGGCGAAGATGTCGGCGCAGATCGCCGCGGCGGGGACTTCGATCATGCCGCCGATGGGCACATCGGGATCGAAGGGTTTCTTCTCCCGTTGCAGCGCCTTTTTCTGTTTGTCGATCAGTTCCATCACCTGGCGCAGTTCCGCCGGGGTGGTAAGCATCGGGATCAGCATGCGCACTGGGCCGCTGGCGGCGGCGCGCAGGATGGCGCGTACCTGGGGAATGAACAGTTCCGGCTCCTTGAGGCAGAGGCGTACCGCGCGCAGTCCCAGTGCCGGATTGGCGGCGTTGCAGACCGCATGCGACGGTGCTTCCTTGTCGGCCCCCAGGTCGAGGGTGCGAATGGTCAGCGGCGCGCCCTTAAGACGGCGGATGGTGTTGCGGTAGGCCTGATACTGCTCCTCTTCATCTGGCGGGGTGGTGCGGTTCATGTAGAGGAATTCGGTGCGGTAGAGACCGACCCCCTGGGCGCCGACCTTGTGCAGCGCCTTGATGTCTTCGCTCAGTTCGATGTTGGCGGAGAGGGTGATGTCGACGCCATCGAGACTGCGCGCAGGCTGGTCCTTGAGCTTGTGCAGTTCGGCGCGGGCACGACGTTCCTTGCGCTGTAGTTTCTCGAACTGTTTGATCTCCGCTTCGTCGAGACCGGCAAGCAGGGCGCCGCTGTCCGCATCCACCACCACCTGTTCGCCGTCGCGGATGTATTGCCAGGCGCGGTGCACGCCAACGATGGCGGGAATGTCGAGGCTGCGGGCGAGGATCGCAGTGTGCGACAGGGGGCCGCCACGCTCGGTGACGATGGCGGCGACGTTCTGCTGATGCAGCAGCACCAGATCGCCGGGCGAGAGATCGTAGGCGATGACGATGCGTCCCTCTTCGGTCTCACCCTCATGGGTGGCCTGCAACTGTTCGCCGTGCAGCAGGATCGACTGAATGCGGCGCACCACATGTTCCACGTCGTCGCGCCGGGTTTTCAGGTAGGGATCGTCCATGGCGTCGAACACCTGCACCAGGCTGTCCTGTTGCAGTTTCAGCGCCCACTCCGCATTGCAGTAGTGTTGTCGGATCAACTCTTCCGGATAGACCGTGAGCGAGGTGTCTTCCAGCATCAACAGGTGGGTGTCGATAAAGGCGCTGATCTCCTGCGGGGTGTTTTCCGGGATGCGGGCGCGGATGTTGTGCAACTGACTGCGGGCGGTTTCTACCGCCTGACGGAAGCGACGAACCTCATCTTCGATATGGATGCGGGGCAGGACGTACTCGACGATATCCAGCTGGCCGTGCTGCTGGATACGGGCCTTGCCGATGGCAATGCCGCGGGAAACTGCTGTGCCGTTGAGTGACAGTGCCATGCGGCCTACCTCCCCCCTTTCGGTTTAAGCAACCCCTGGTTCAGGATTGCTCTAGGCCTCTTCGCCGAAACGATCCTGGACGAGCTGTTCGATCTGTTGCAGTGCCTGCTCGGCGTCATTGCCGGCGGCGTTGACCTCGATGGTGGTGCCGCAACTGGCGGCCAGCATCATCACGCCCATGATGCTCTTGCCGTTGACGGTCTTGCCGTTGCGGCTGATGGTGATCTCGCTCTCGAAACCGGAGGCGAGATTGACGAACTTGGCCGCCGCACGCGCGTGCAGGCCGAGTTTGTTGATCAGGGTGAGTTCCTTGCTAGGCATTCTGGCAGTAGTCTCCGGTGCTTAGTGGGTCATGCAGGCTGATGCCGTCGTGGCCGCCGCTGACCGCTTTTTCTGTCAGTGCATCCAGATCCAGGCTGGCGTAGTTCATGACCCGAATCAGCATCGGCACGTTGAGGCCGGTGATGATGCGCACGTTGGGTCTGTCCAGCAGGGCGCAGGCGATGTTGCTGGGAGTAGAGCCGTAGATGTCGGTGAGGACCAGCACACCGCTGCCGTCATCCAGTTCCTCCACCAGGCGGCGCGTTTCCCTGCGTACCTCATTGGGATCGCAGTCGCGCACGATATCCAGCACCCGGGTGCGGATCGGATTCTTGCCCAGGGTGCCGACGACGACCTCCAGCACAGCACTGCCCAGCGGTTCATGGGCAACGATTAAAAGGGATACGCTCATATCAGTTCCCGGTGTCGGGTCATTACCCGATGCTGCCCGCCGCGAAAATGGGCGGCAAGGCGTTCCACAAAATAGACCGAACGGTGTTGTCCGCCGGTACAGCCGATCGCAATCGTCATATAGCTGCGGTTGTCCGCAGCGAAACGGGGCAGCCAGTTCTCCAGCAGGTTTCGGATCTCCTCGAACATCTGCTGCACCTCGTCATTACACTCCAGGAATTCCACCACTTCCTGGTCTCGTCCGGTCAGGGCTCGCAGTTGCGGCTCCCAGTGCGGATTGGGGAGGCAGCGTACATCAAAAACGAAATCGGCTTCAACCGGAATGCCGTGCTTGAAGCCGAAGGATTCGAACAGTACCGACATCTCGGGTCGGGTGCGCCCGCCGATCCGCTTCTGCACCATGTCGCGCAACTGGTGAACATTGGTGCGGGTGGTGTCGAGCATCATGTCAGCGTGGCTGATCAGCGGTTGCAGTATCACCCGCTCCTGGGTGATCGCCTCTTCCAGAGGGACTTCGTTGTCGGTGAGTGGGTGGCGGCGGCGGGTTTCGCTGAAGCGTTTGATCAGGGTGTCGTCGTTGGCATCGACGAAGATCACCTCGTAGTTGATCCCCTGGGCGCGCATCTGCTTCAGCAGATCGGGAAAGGCGGCGAAGCTGTTGTTGAGATTACGTACGTCGACCCCGGCGGCGATGGTGTCGTAGTGACGTCCCGGCGCACCGGCCATCTCCTGGGCAAAGGCGGGCAGCAGGCCCATCGGCAGGTTGTCGATGCAGTAGACGCCGACATCCTCCAGCGCGTGCAACACCACACTTTTGCCTGCACCCGAGGTGCCACTAATGATGAGTAGTCTCATGCTGCTGGCCTATCCGTCGCGCATCAGTTCCTGTTGGCGGGCGATGAACTCAACCGCCGAATCGTAACCGCTGGTGTAGAGCAGATGGTTACGTGCCGCGGCCTCGACCAGTACCGCTAGGTTGCGGCCGGGGGCGACCGGGATTTCTACTTCGTCGATCTCCACATCGAGGATACGACGTTTGCGCCGGGTGCCCTTGAGTCGGTCGAGTTGTTGCAGCAGTTCCGGTGCCACCGGGGCAAGATGGACGATCAGTTGCAACTCCATGCTGCTCTTTACCGCGCTGTCGCCGAACATGGCGCGCACGTTGAGGATCCCCAGGCCGCGTACTTCGAGGAAGTTGTGCAGCACCTCGGGGCAGTGGCCGACCAGAGTGCCTGGTGTGGTGCGGATGAACATCGGCGCGTCATCGGCGATCAGGCGGTGGCCGCGGGTCAGCAACTCCAGCGCCAGTTCACTTTTGCCGATGGCGCTTTCGCCGGTAAGCAGCACGCCGATACCGAGTACGTCCATAAATACACCGTGCTCAATACGGCTCTCCGCCAGACGGTTGTGCAGGTAGAAGCCGAGTTCGCGGATCAACTTGGTGCTGCTGAGGGTTGAGCTGAGCATGGGGACATGGTGTTCCCGCGCACGTTGCATCATCTCTTCAGATGGCTCTTGCGAATCGGAAAGGATGACCAGTGCGGTCTCTTCGGAGAAAAGCTGGTCGAGGGAGTCGATGTGTGAATTTTTTCCCAACCCATCGAGATAGCCGACCTCGGGTGGGCCGAGCACCTGGATACGGTGTGGGTGGATGAAATTGAGGTGGCCTACCAGGGAGCGGGTGTCGGCACCCTGGGGTAACGGCACGATGGTGACCGAATCATCACTGGGCTCAAGCAGCCACTCCAGCTCCAGCCGGGTGCGACAGGCATCAAACAGCTGCTGCGCAGTGATGTGGATGTTTTCCATTTATCCCCGTGACTGCCACGACCGCAATGTCTGGTAGAGCGTATCGGCATCGTTGGCGGCGCGCAGTTTGCTGACAAACTCAGCGTCACTGAACATCTCCGCCAGTTGCGCCAGCAGTTGCAGATGCTCCTCAGTGGAGTTTTCCGGTACCAGTAGGGCAAACAGCAGATCGACCGGTTTCTGATCGGGCGAATCGTAATCGACGCCCTGACGCAGTTTGATCACCGCAGCCAGAGTTTTGTCGCTGTTCGGCAGACGGGCATGGGGTATCGCTACCCCATGACCGAGTCCGGTACTGCCCAGTCGCTCGCGTGAGATCAGGCTGTCGAAGATTTGGTCTTGCGACAGTTCTGTCTGGCCGTTGGCGATGAGTTGGCTCATCTGCTCCAGCACACGCTTCTTGCTGCCCGCTTCGTTGGCGCAGCTGATACGCTCAATATTAAGTAGTTCTGTAACCTGCATGATTTCTACTTACAGCTTAGGTGGTTGGTTACTCGACGGGCTGATCCTTGAGGCCACCTTCGTTACGGTGGTGGTCGGTCAGCTTTTCCTTGTGCTTACGGATCTGGCGATCCAGTTTGTCGGTCAGCGCATCAATGGCGGCGTACATGTTCTCATCTTCACAGTCGGCGAAGATGTTGTTGCCTTTCATGTTGATGGTGGCTTCCGCTTTCTGACGCAGCTTCTCTACAGTGAGGATTACATGGACATTGGTCACGTTATCGAAGTGGCGCTCCAGGCGTTCCAGTTTGTTGGTAACGTAGTCGCGCATGGCATCGGTGATGTCGATATGATGGCCGGTCAGATTCAATTGCATGGCTTACTCCTTCAGTTTTTGATCTACCTGTTCAGGACAGGCGTTTTCTCTCGTTCGAGGGCGGGATCGCCATCGCCTCGCGGTATTTGGCTACCGTGCGGCGGGCAATGTTGATGCCCTGAGCGGAAAGGGTGTTGACGATCTTGCTGTCACTTAACGGTTTTGACGGTGCCTCTTCCGCGATCAGCTGTTTGATCATGGCGCGGATCGCGGTGGAGGAACACTCTCCGCCTTCGGCGGTGCCGACATGGCTGGAGAAGAAATACTTGAGTTCGAAGATGCCACGCGGGGTGTGCATGTATTTGCGCGTGGTGGTGCGGGAAATGGTCGATTCGTGCATACCCAGTTCTTCGGCGATGTCATGCAGTACCATCGGTTTCATCGCCATTTCGCCCTCTTCGAGGAAGTCGCGTTGATGTTCGACGATGCTGGTGGAGACGCGCAGCAGAGTCTCGTTGCGACTCTGCAGACTCTTGAGGAACCAGCGCGCCTCCTGCAGATGATTCTTCAGCGTGGTGGAGTCACTGCTGTTCATGTGTTTGATCAGGCTGGCGTAGTGGTGATTGATACGCAGGCGCGGCGCCGCTTCAGGATTGAGTTCAACTCGCCAGGCTCCCTTGATTTTGCGCACAAACACGTCGGGCGCGATGTACTCGGGCTGGCTATTACTGATCTGTCCGCCCGGTCGCGGATTGAGGCTTTGAATCAGGTGGGTTATCTGTGTCAATTCTTCTTCGTCTGTTTTCAGTACCCTTTTAAGCTGAGTGTAGTCCCGCCGTGCCAGCAGTTCAAAGTGATTCTCCAGCAGCTCGCGGGCCTGTGTCAGATAAGGGGTTTCAGCGGGAAGAAAGCGTAATTGCAGCAACAGCCCTTCGCGCAGATCGCGGGCGGCGACGCCGGGCGGGTCGAAGTTCTGGATCACATGCAGCACCGCTTCGACCTCGTCCAGTTCCATCTCCGGATAGTCTTTTTGCAGGCTGCTGAGGAGTTCTTCGAGGGGGGTGCCGAGGAAGCCGTCGTCGTTGACCGAGTCGATGATCTCCTCGCCGATGGCCATGTCTGTCTCCAGCAACTGGGTCATGTGCAGTTGCCACAGCAGGTGTTCACGCAGGCTTTCGCTGCTGGTGTCGCCGTATTCAAATTCGCGGTCGCTGCTTTCGGCGCTGGAACTGCTGCCGGTGGTACCGGGTTCGTAGATGTCGTCCCAGGCGCTGTCTACCGCCAGTTCATCGGGGATCGATTCGCTCTCCAGTGAGCGCTCCGGTTCGGCGAAATCCTGTTCCGCATCGTTTTCGGCGGCGGTTGTTTCAACTGCGGCCTCGTTTTCTATCTGCTCCAGCGATTCGCTCTGTTCCTGCTCTTCGCTCTCTTCAGCCACTTCCAGCATCAGGTTGGAATCCAGTGCCTGCTGGATCTCCATCTGCAACTCAAGCGTCGACAACTGCAGCATGCGGATTGCCTGCTGCAATTGCGGCGTCATGGTGAGCTGTTGCCCGAGACGGAGCTGTAGTGACTGCTTCATAAACTTATATGGTGGTGCGGTGACCCAACAGGGACGGGGATTTTACCGTATTTACTTAAATATGGCATAGATTTTGGATAGGGGTGGGCCTAAAGACGAAAATGCTGGCCCAGATAGACCTCTCGGACCCGCTCGTTCTCCAGCAACTGCTCCGGTTTGCCCTCGGCAATGACAGTCCCTTCGCCGATGATATAGCCGCGCTCGCAGATCCCCAGGGTTTCCCGTACGTTGTGGTCGGTGATCAGGACGCCGATGCCGCGTTCTTTCAGGTGCTGGATGATGCCCTGGATATCGACCACCGAGATCGGGTCGACCCCGGCGAAGGGTTCGTCGAGGAGGATAAAGCGGGGTTCGTTGGCCAGGGCGCGGGCGATCTCGACCCGACGCCGCTCACCGCCGGAGAGGCTCATCCCCAGGCTGTCGCGGATGTGGGTGATATGGAACTCCTCCAGCAGCGACTCGAGGATCTCGTTGCGCTGGTCCTGATTCAGCTCCTCGCGTACCTCCAGCACCGCCATGATGTTGTCGGCCACGCTCATCTTGCGAAACACCGAGGCCTCCTGCGGCAGGTAGCCGACGCCGAGGCGGGCGCGTTCATGCATCGGCTGACGGGTGACCTCGTTGCCGTCGATCAGGATACGGCCGTTATCGCAGGGGATCAGGCCGACGATCATATAGAAGCAGGTGGTCTTGCCCGCGCCGTTGGGGCCGAGCAGGCCGACCACTTCGCCGCTCGCCACTTCAAGCGAGACATCCTTGACCACGCTGCGCTTTTTGTAGCTCTTGGCCAGATTGAGGGCCGCCAGACTATGGCTCATTGCTGTTCCTTTTCCGGTTGCAGGATCACCCGAACCCTGTCTTTGGTTTTTTCGTTGCCGAAGGCGCGGATCTGTTGCCTGTTGTCGTCGTAGAGCAGCCGTTCGCCGCTGAAGCGATCGCCGTCGTGCCACAGCTGAGCCGTGCCCTGTAGTTCAATCATTCCATCATCCAGGCGGTATTCCACATGGTTTGCCTCGGCGCGGTCGGTCTTGCCGGTCTGTGTATCTCGCATCTCCATCTGTACCGGCGTGCCGTCGGCAATGGCCAGGCTGACCTTGCCAGCCTTGCTGTGCAGTTCCAGTCGATCGGCCTGGAGCAGGGTATCGCCCCGTTGCAGGCGGACGTGTCCCTGATAGAGGCTGAAGCCCTTTTTCTGGTCCAGCTCCAGTTTGTCCGCCTCAATGCGTATCGTCTGTTCCGCCGCGGCGATTGCCGTGGCGCAGCAGAGGCTGAGCAACAGCAGGGCGGCATTAATCGGTTTCATACTGACCTCGCACCGCGGACCTGACAAGCAACCGCTGCTCTTCGCCGTAGAGATTCAGGCCGATCCCCTCGATATGACCTTTTTCGCTGTCGATGGTGATCGGCGCGTCGGTCTCGGCGTAGTGGCGCTCGCCGTCGATACGCAGCCAGTCGGTGCGCAGGGTCAGCGACTCGTTGCCCTGCTGGCGCAGCACCACCTGTTCCTGTAGCAGCAGGCGGCGTTCAGTGCCGCCGCTCAGTTCCCCCCGGTTGGCGGTGGCGTGCCAGATGGCACCGTCTTCGTTGCGGACGGTGATCACTGGTTGCTCCAGGGTGGTGAGGTCGTTGTCCGGGTAGTGGGTGAGGGTGGCGGCATCGAGTTGCTGGTTGGTGCGGCCTGTTGGATCCGTGGTGGTGCTGTTGAAGCCCTTGATGAAATAGTCGGGGATTTGCGCCTGTTCCGGACTCTCGCCGACGGGCCGTTGTTCCTGCTGCGACAGCCAACTGGTGAGTACCACCAGCAGGGCAATGCCGATCAGCAGGAGAGTGCGTGGGTTCATTGCAGGTAGTGGTGTAGCTGGTTCTCCAGGGTGCCCTGGGCCTGCATGATCAGTTCGCAGACGTCGCGGGCGGCGGCGCGGCCTCCCCGGTTGGGGGTGGTCCAGTGGCTGTGCTGTTTCACCAGGTTGTGGGCGTCCTGCACCGCGATGGCGAGGCCGACGCGGATCAGGATCGGCAGGTCGACCACGTCGTCGCCCACGTAGGCCACCTGCTCGGGAGTGAGGGAGAGCTTTTGCAGCAGTTCTTCGAAGGCAGGCAGCTTTTCCTGCTGGCCCTGGTAGAGGTGCTTGACGCCGAGGCTGGCCATGCGAGTTTCGACCAGTTTGGAGGTGCGGCCGGTGATGATGCCGATCTCGACGCCGCTCTGCTGCAGCATCTTCATGCCGTGGCCGTCGCGGGAATTGAACGCCTTGTACTCCTGGCCGTCGTCGCTGAAGTAGAGACTGCCGTCGGTGAGGACACCGTCAACGTCGAAGATGACCAGGCGGATTTTTGCGGCTTTTAGAATAATGTCCTGCATGGCTTACCCGTGTGTTGTTTAGACGACGCCAGCGCGTAACAGATCATGCATGTTCAATGCACCGACCAGTCTGTTTTCGCCATCGACTACCGGCAGGGCGTTGATCCGCTTCTCGTCCATGATCCGCAGCGCCTCGGCGGCGAGGATCTGTGAGTCGACCGAGGTGCAGTTCTTATGCATCACATCGGCGATCTTCATTGTATTGATCGAGACCTCGCCGTGATCGAGCAGACGACGCAGGTCGCCGTCGGTGAAGACGCCGAGCAGTTTGTTGTCGCCATCGACTACGCAGGTCATCCCCAGTCCCTTGTTACTCATCTCCAGCAGCGCCGCGCTGAGGGTGGCGTCGCCGCCAACCTGCGGGGTCTGTTTGCCGGTGTGCATCAGATCTTCGATACGCAGCAGCAGGCGACGGCCCAGACTGCCAGCGGGATGGGAGCGGGCGAAGTCCTCTTCGGTGAAGCCGCGGGCTTCGAGCAGCGCCACTGCCAGGGCATCACCCATCGCCAGTGCCGCGGTGGTGCTGGCGGTTGGCGCCAGACCCAGCGGGCAGGCTTCCTGTTCCACGCTGACATCGATATTGGCCTCGGCGGCCCGGGCCAGACGCGAGTCGGGATTGCCGGTGAGGGTGATCAACGGTATCCCGAGGCGTTTGATGATCGGCAGGATGGTGAGGATCTCGTCGGTCTCGCCGGAGTTGGAGAGGGCCAGTACCACGTCCTTGGGGGTGATCATCCCCAGGTCGCCATGGCTCGCCTCACCAGGGTGGACGAAGAAGGCGGGGCTGCCGGTGCTCGCCAGGGTAGCGGCGATCTTGTCGCCGATATGGCCCGATTTACCCATGCCGGTGACCACGATGCGGCCCTCGCAGTGGAGCATATGGCGGCAGGCGGTCACGAAGTTGGCATCGATGCGTGGTTTGAGGTCGAGGATCGCCTGCGCCTCGGTTTCCAGCACCGCCTGGCCGAGTTGCAGCAGCTTCGCTTCGTCGAAGTCGCGCGTCATACCGGGTTTACGCTTCCGGGTAGCCGAGTTGAGTCAGCTTTTCACTGATCTGCTGGCGGGAGAGTCCTTCACCGGTGACTTCAACCTCACCGTTTTCGATGGAGACCTCCACCCCTTCCACACCGGGCAGTTCCTTCAGGCCGTTCATGATATTGCTGGCGCAGCCGCCGCACTTGACGTTCTTAACTGTGAAATGTTCGTTGGACATGGTCGACTCCTCTGTTAGCCGTTAAGGGAATGGTACAACAACCCGAGGTAGCCGAGGTAACCAGCCAGCAGCAGGATGCCCTCGCCGCGAGTCACTGTGCCGGGTTTACGGAAGCCGTAACCCATGGCAAAGAGCATAACGGTGAGCAGGATCATAATCGGGAAGTCGCGGCTCAGCAGTTCCGCCGGGGTGACGCCAGGCTGGATCAGGCCGGGCATCCCCAGTACCGCCAGCAGGTTGAACATATTGGAACCGAGCACGTTGCCCAGGGCGATATCGTGCTCTCCCTTGAGCGCGCTCATCACCGAGGCGGCCAGCTCCGGCAGGCTGGTGCCGATGGCGACAATGGTCAGGCCGATGACCAGATCGCTGATACCGAACCACTGGGCGATGTTGACTGCACCCCACACCAGCAGGCGTGAACTGCCCAGCAGGATCGCCAGACCGAGCACCAGCCAGAGGATCGCCTGCCACATGGGCATGTGCTCCGGGATCTCGTCGGAATACTCAGCAATCATCGGGTCCGGACCGTTGCGGCGCTGGCGCAGGCCAAGGGAGACCATCCAGTAGACCAGGGCGCCCATGCCGAGCAGCAATACCACGCCATCGATGCGGCTCATCTCGCCGTCGAGCAGCAGACCGAGAGCGATTAGCATCACCAGGAACAGCAGCGGGAATTCACGTTTAAGGGTGTCGGAATGGACCCTTAGCGGCGCGATCAGGGCGGTGACGCCGATCACCAGACCGATGTTGGTGATGTTGGAGCCGATGGCGTTGCCGATACCCATGTCCGGGTTACCGGCCCAGGCGGCGATGGCGGAGACCAGCATCTCCGGCGCCGAGGTGCCGAAGCCGACGATAGTGAGACCGATGATCAGGGGGCTGACGCCCAGATTACGTGCGGTGGCGGAGGCACCAATCACAAAGCGATCTGCGCCCCAGACGAGCAGGGCAAAACCGGCGACGATGGCGAGAAAAGAGGTCCAGAGCATGATTTATACGGTTTCTGTCGGCCGCTGTTGGAGGCGGCATTAAATCGGTTTGCGTCCTGCAATGCAAGCCGGAGCCGTACCCTTATTGTCCTGGCGCGGGCTCTTCCGCCAGCGGGTCGAACTCCTCGGCGAAGGGGTCGAATTCATCCGTGACCGGTGGGTTACCGTCGTAGACCAGACTGTTGCGCCGCTGCAGGTAGGCGTCGCGCATGAAGACGTAAGGGTCCAGCGCTGCGGTCTCCAGCAGATTGCTGGCGCGCAGCAGCCCGGCACGGGTGTCCACCGCCTTGACCACAACCAGTCCCCAGCGCTCATCCGGGTTTTCCACCTGCATCACCGGATCCACCTGCCAGTCGGCCAGCAGGCTGGTGCCGTCGCGCACCGAGGAGGGGCCGAGGAAGGGCAGTACCAGGTAGGGGCCGCTGCCGACACCCCAGGCGCCAAGGGTCTGGCCGAAGTCTTCGTTGTGTTTCGGCATCCCCATCGGGGTGGCGACATCGATCAGGCCGAACAGGCCGACGGTGGAGTTCCAGACCAGGCGTGAGAAATCGGAAGCGGCCTGGCCGAGTTTGAATTGCAGCAGGTCGTTGAGCAGTACCAGCACGTCGTCGAGGTTGCTGAAGAAATTGCTGATGCCGGTGTTGACCGGTTGCGGCACGTACTCTTCATAGGTCTCGGCCACCGGGCGGAACAGCGCCTTGTCGAAGTCACTGTTGAAGTCGTACATGGCGCGGTTGTAACCCTCAAACGGGTCGCGCGGATCGCGAGGGCCTTCCAGGGTGGTGCAGCCGGTTGCCAGCAGGGTCAGTAACAGCAGACCGACGAGTCGACGACATGTCATCAGGGATAAGCCTTGGTTCGATTTGTTGTGGCGCGATTATCGGCGGGATGGAGCGTGGTAATCAAGGTAGCGGTTAACGGGATTCGGTTTTGACCGCACCGCACCGTGCGCAGATGTAGCGACTGACCAGCTTGCCCGATTTGGTGTCGAACGGTTTGGCCTTGTCCACTTCCCACTTGTGGAAGCCGCTTTTGCACAGCGCACGGCCTTTGTTTTTTTCGCCAGGCTTAGGTTTTTTGAACTGAATGACCTCGCCCATGGTCTCTCCCGTTTGTGTGATAAATGTCAGGTCCGCCAACGGTGGCCGACGTTATACTAGCGCGCATTTGCTGCCATCGACAGCGGCTGCGGTTGATTTGCCGTGTTGATTCGATAACACTGGCGCCATTCGTTGCCGTGCCGCGGTCACGGGCGAAAAAATAACAAAGGACAATTGATGTCAGATAACGATTCATCCCCCCTGGTCGAGATCCGCGGCCTGCGTTTTTCGCGCGGCTCGCGCGTGATCTTCGACGGGGTCGACCTGGATATCCCACGCGGCAAGATAACCGCGATCATGGGCCCCAGCGGTACCGGCAAGACCACCCTGCTGAAACTGATCGGCGGTCAGTTGCGTCCCGATGCAGGCAGCGTGATTGTCGACGGTGAAGATGTCCACAAGCTCTCGCGCGACAAACTCTATCAGTTGCGTAAGCGCATGAGCCTGCTGTTCCAGAGCGGCGCCCTGCTGACCGACATCGATGTCTTCGAAAACGTCGCCTTTCCCCTGCGTGAACATACCGACCTGCCCGAAGCGATGATTCGCGATCTGGTGTTGATGAAACTACAGGCGGTCGGTCTGCGCGGTGCGCGTCGTCTGATGCCGAGCGAGCTCTCCGGCGGTATGGCACGGCGTGTGGCGCTGGCCCGCTCCATCGCCCTCGACCCGATGATGGTGATGTACGACGAACCCTTCACCGGACAGGACCCGATCTCCATGGGCGTGCTGGTGAAACTGATCCGTCAACTCAACGATGCCCTGGGACTGAGCAGTATCGTGGTCTCCCACGATGTCTCCGAGACCGTTGCGATCTCCGATTATGTTTACCTGCTCTCCGGCGGCAAGGTGGTGGCGCACGGCACGCCGGACCACCTGAAAGGTGCGAGCCAGTCCGAATGGGCCAAGCAGTTTCTCGACGGTCTGCCCGACGGACCGGTGCCGTTCCACTACCCGGCGCCGGATTATGCCGAAGACCTGCTGGCGGGCAGCGACAGAGGAGTGCGTTAATGCTGGACTGGTTGCAACGGTTGGGTCAGAGCGGTCTCGGTTTCTTCGAGCGGCTGGGGCGTGGCCACATACTCTTTTATTACATCCTGACCGGGATCCCCAGCGTGCTGGTGCGGCCACGGCTGCTGATGCAGCAGGTCTACTCGGTCGGGGTGCTGTCGATTTTGATCATCCTGGTCTCCGGCGTGTTCGTTGGCATGGTGCTCGGCCTGCAGGGCTATAACACCCTCTCCGATTTCGGTGCCGAGGAGTCGTTGGGCACCATGGTCGCACTGAGCCTGGTGCGCGAACTGGGGCCGGTGGTCACCGCACTGCTGTTCGCCGGTCGGGCCGGTTCGGCGCTGACCGCGGAGATCGGCCTGATGAAGGCCACCGAACAGCTCTCCGGGATGGAGATGATGGCGGTCGACCCGATCAAACGGGTGCTCTCGCCGCGCTTCCTCGCCAGTTTCATTTCGATGCCCCTGTTGGCGGCGATCTTCAGTTACGTCGGCGTGCTGGGAGGCTATTTCGTCGGTGTCGGTCTGCTCGGTGTCGACGACGGCGCCTACTGGTCGCAGATCCAGTCGAGCGTCGACTTCCAGGACGACATCGTCAACGGCGTGATCAAGAGCCTGACATTCGGCGTGGTCGCCGGCTGGATCGCCATCTTCGAAGGGTATGACGCCGTGCCGACCTCCGAAGGGGTCAGCCGCGCCACCACCCGCACCGTAGTACACACTTCCCTGGCGGTATTGGGGTTGGACTTCATCCTCACCGCACTGATGTTTGGAGATAATTAATATGATGCATACCAGAACAGTCGAAATCTGGGTCGGTCTGTTTATCGCCGCGGGCATGGCAGCCCTGTTCATGCTGGCGATGCAGGTGAGTAATCTCACCGTGGTCAGCAGCGACGAGGGCTACACCGTTACCGCCAAGTTCGACAATATCGGCGGCCTCAAGGTGCGTTCACCGGTCACCGTCGCCGGGGTACGGGTCGGACGGGTGAGCAATATCGGTTTCGACCCCAAGACCTTCCAGGCGGTGGTCAGCCTCAACATCAGTAACCAGTACAAAGAACTCCCTGCCGATACCAGCGCCTCGATCTTCACCGCCGGTCTGCTCGGTGAGCAGTACATCGGTCTGGAGCCGGGCGGCGATATGGAGATGTTGAAGGAGGGCGACGAGCTGATGTTGACCCAGTCGGCGCTGGTGCTGGAACAGCTGATTGGCCAGTTCCTGTTCAACAAGGCGTCTGAAGGGGAGGCCAAGTAATGATGCGTAAACTCGTTGCATGGACAGCCACAGCGCTGCTGGCAGTGAGCGTTTCCCTGCCGCTGCAGGCGGAGGAGAAACATCCCGCTGAAAGCCTGGTGACCGATACCACCAACAAGGTGCTGGAGCGGCTGCGCAAGGATAAAGCCGAACTGGAGAAGGACAAGAGCAAGATCTACCCGCTGGTGCAGGAGCTGATCCTGCCCCACTTCGATTTCGAGAAGATGTCGATCTGGGTGTTGGGCAAGAACTGGCGCAAGGCCGATGCGCAGCAGCAGAAGACCTTTACCGCCGAATTCCAGAACCTGCTGGTGCGCACCTATTCTACCGCACTGCTGGAGTACACCGATCAGAAGATCGACTTCCTGCCGTTCCATGCCGCTGACGGCGACAGGAAGGTGACGGTCAAAACCCGTATCGTGCAGGGTGGTGGTGCCAGTGACATTCCGCTCAACTACAGCCTCTACCTCAACAAGCAGGGTCAGTGGAAGGTCTACGACATTACCGTCGACGGCATCAGCCTGGTGACCAACTATCGCACCAGTTTTGCCACCGAGGTGCAGCAGGGGGGGATCCCCAAGCTGTTGACCAAACTGGCAGAGATGAATCAGAACGCGGGGAAAGACAGTGGCAAGTGAGGTCGCCATGCCGATCGAAAGTGGCACGCCCGGTGTGGCCAGTGTGCGCAGTGAGCTGACCTTCGCCACGGTAACGGCGGTGCGCCGTTTCAGCCAGACACTGTTTAACAGTCGTGGTGGACAACTGGTATTCGATCTTGCCGAGGTCTCGCGTGCCGACAGCGCCGGGCTGGCCCTGTTGATGGAGTGGCTGCGCATGGGCAAGGCGGCGGGAATGGATATCCGTTTCCGCCATCTACCGCAGCAGTTGCTGGCGATTGCCCGGGCCAGCGACCTGGAGCGCCTGATTCCGCTGGAGGGATAGCGCGCGTTCAGGGTTACATATTGGCCTCCCAGGCGGTATGATTCCCGACTCATTTCCCCATGTTGGTGCGTGGTATGCAGGTTGAAGAGGTCAAGGCGATGATCGAGGCGGCCCTGCCCGCCGATGAAGTGCGGGTGTCAGGGGACGGCAGCCATTTCGACATTATCGTCGTTAGTAAGGAATTCGAAGGCAAATCAATGGTGCAGGAACAGCGGATGGTCTTCGCCACGCTGGGGGACAGGATCACCTCCGGCGAGATCCATGCCATTAACATTAAGGCCTATACACCGGATGAGTGGAAAACTGCCAGCAAACTGCAGCTTTCCTGAGGCGCCCGGCCGTCGCTGCCCGATAACGGGCGGGTCGAGACTTTCACAGCGAGGAATATGGACAAACTAATCATTACCGGCGGTACCACCCTGAAAGGGGAGATCCGTATTTCCGGCGCCAAAAACTCCGCCCTGCCGATCCTGGCGGCCACCCTGGTTGCCGACGAGCCGGTGACCATCTGCAACGTGCCGCACCTGCATGACATCACCACCACCATGGAACTGCTCGGTAACATGGGTGTGGAGCTGGTGATCGACGAAAAGCTCAATATCGAAGTCCACGCCAACACCATCAAGGAGCTCTACGCCCCCTACGAACTGGTGCGCACCATGCGGGCGTCGATCCTGGTGTTGGGCCCGCTGCTGGCGCGTCATGGCGAAGCGGAAGTCTCACTGCCCGGCGGTTGCGCCATCGGCTCGCGTCCGGTCAACATCCACATCGACGGTCTACGCGCCATGGGTGCCGACATCAAAGTGGAGAACGGTTACATCAAGGCCAGCACCCACGGCGGTCGCCTCAAGGGCGCGGTGTTGAAACCGGAAGTGGTGACGGTGACCGGCACCGAAAACCTGATGATCGCAGCGACCCTGGCCGAGGGGACCACAGTGATCAAGAATGCTGCCCGTGAACCGGAGGTGGTCGATCTGGCCAACTTCCTCAACAGCATCGGCGCCAAGGTCAGCGGCGCGGGTACCGATACCGTGACCATCGAAGGGGTCGAGAGGTTGCACGGCGGTACTTATAACGTACTGCCTGATCGTATCGAAACCGGTACCTATCTGGTGGCGGCGGCGATCACTGGTGGCAAGGTCAAACTCAAGGATACCCGTCCGGATCTGCTCGATGCGGTGCTGGACAAGCTGCGCGAAGCGGGTGCCGATATCGAGTGCGGCGAAGACTGGATCAGTCTCGACATGCACGGCAAGCGGCCGAAGGCAGTCGATCTGGAGACGGCACCCTATCCCGATTTCCCCACCGACATGCAGGCGCAGTTCACCGCGTTGAACTGTATCGCCGAGGGTCGCGGGCGCATTATCGAAACCGTATTCGAAAACCGCTTCATGCACGTGCAGGAGTTGCAGCGCATGGGGGCGAAGATCGACCTCGATGGCAATATCGCCATCACCACCGGTATCGAGCGTCTCACCGGTGCGCCTGTCATGGCGACCGACCTGCGTGCCTCTGCCAGCCTGGTACTGGCCGGTCTGGTGGCTGAAGGTGAAACCGTGGTGGATCGTATCTACCACATCGACCGCGGTTACGAATGTATTGAAGAGAAACTGGCCCAGCTCGGTGCGCGCATCCGCCGCGTGCCGGAGATCCACTATAACGGGCCGGTGCTGCTGGATGTAATGCCGTGAGTAATACCCTGACCATCGCTCTCTCCAAGGGGCGCATCTTCAAGGATACCCTGCCGCTGCTGGCTCATGCTGGCATCGAGCCGCTGGACGATCCGGAGAAGAGCCGCAAGCTGATCCTCGACACCAACCAGGAGGATGTGAAGCTGGTGGTGATTCGTGCCACCGACGTACCGACCTTCGTCGAGTACGGCGCCGCCGATCTTGGGGTGGCGGGCAAGGATGTGCTGATGGAGCACGGCGGGGAAGGGCTCTACGAACCGCTGGACCTGAACATCGCCCGCTGCCGTCTGATGGTGGCCGGACCGAAGGATGGTGTCGAGCCGAGCGGTCGTTTGCGCATCGCCACCAAGTTCGTCAACTCCACCCGCCGTTACTACGCAGCACAGGGCAAGCAGGTGGAGATCATCAAACTCTACGGTTCGATGGAACTGGCGCCGCTGGTGGGGCTGGCGGATCGCATCGTCGATCTGGTCGATACCGGTAACACCCTCAAGGCCAACGGCCTGGCGCCGCTGGAGCATATCGCCGACATCAGTTCACGATTGATCGTCAACAAGGCCTCGCTGAAGATGAAACACGATCGGGTGCAGACCTTCATCGATCGCATCGCCGAGGCGGTGGCGAAGCAGCATAAATAGCCGCTGCTGTTTGTTTTGCCCATCTCGGGCTAAAATTCTCATCCTCTGTATAGCTGAACTCTGGAACACATCATGGCTGACATCACCCGTCTCGACACTGCGAGCAACGACTTCTGGTCCACCCTGGAACACAAGCTGTCCTGGGAAGGGGTCTCCGACGACAAGGTGAACGGTATCGTGCGCGAGATCCTCACCGCGGTGCGCACTCGTGGTGACGCAGCGGTATTGGAATACACCAACCGTTTCGATCGTATGAACGTCTCTGCCATGAGCGAGCTGGAGATTTCACAGGAGCGGCTACAACAGGCACTGAAAAATATTCCCGCCGCACAGCGTGAGGCGCTGGAGTTGTCTGCAAAGCGGGTGACTCAGTACCACGAAAAACAGAAGCAGGAATCCTGGTCTTACACCGAGGCTGACGGCACGCTGCTCGGCCAACAAGTCACCCCGCTGGATCGCGCCGGTCTTTACGTTCCCGGCGGCAAGGCCGCCTATCCCTCATCGGTACTGATGAACGCGCTGCCCGCCAAGGTGGCCGGTGTACGGGAACTGATCATGGTGGTGCCGACGCCGGATGGCGAAGTGAATGAACTGGTATTGGCTGCTGCTGCGGTTTGCGGCGTCGATAAAGTCTTCGCCATCGGCGGTGCTCAGGCAGTCGCCGCGCTGGCCTACGGTACCGATACGGTGCCGAAGGTCGACAAGATCGTCGGCCCCGGCAACATCTTTGTCGCTACTGCGAAGGGGATGGTCTTCGGCACCGTTGGTATCGACATGATCGCCGGGCCTTCCGAGATTCTGGTGGTTTGCGACGGCAAAACCGATCCCGACTGGATCGCGATGGACCTCTTCTCCCAGGCAGAACACGATGAAGACGCGCAGTCGATCCTGGTTTCGCCCGACGCTGCATTCCTCGATAAAGTTGCTGCAAGCATCGACAAGTTGCTGCCAACCATGGAACGCAACGAAATCATTTCCACGTCACTGCGTGATCGCGGTGCGTTGATTAAAGTGAAAGACATGGACGAGGCGGTGGAAGTGGCCAACTTCATCGCACCGGAACACCTGGAACTCTCCGTCGAAGATCCGTTGGCTATGGCGCCGAAGATTCGTCACGCCGGTGCGATCTTCATGGGCCGCTACACCGCCGAAGCATTGGGCGACTACTGCGCCGGTCCCAACCACGTATTGCCCACCTCGCGCACCGCACGTTTCAGTTCACCGCTTGGCGTTTACGATTTCCAGAAACGTTCCAGCCTGATCATGTGTTCGCCGGAAGGTTCATCGGAGTTGGGCAAGACGGCATCATGCCTGGCACGCGGCGAAGGGCTGACTGCGCACGCCCGTTCTGCCGAATTCCGCATCAAGTAAAAATGTATGGGCGCTTCTAAAAATTCAATCAAGGAGATGAGGGCAAGGCGAAAAGCGACGAAAAAGCGGAGTTTACACGCAGTAAATGAGCATTTTGAGGCGCTTTTCAACGCCGCAATCGCAGCTTGAGTGGATTTTTAGGAGTGTCCATTATGAGTAAGTTCTGGAGTCCGGTAGTCCATAAACTGTCGCCCTACATTCCGGGCGAGCAGCCGAAGATCAACAACCTGATCAAACTCAATACCAACGAAAATCCCTTCGGTCCCTCACCAAAGGCGTTGGCGGCGATCGCTGCTGAAGTTAGCGACGACCTGCGTCTCTATTCCGATCCAACCTCAAGCAAATTGCGTCAGGCGATTGCCGATCACTACGGCCTGAACAGTGAACAGGTTTTTGTCGGTAACGGTTCCGATGAAGTGCTGGCGCATATTTTTCATGGCCTGTTCCAGCATCCGGGCAAATTGTTGTTCCCGGATATTACCTACAGTTTTTATCCGTCCTACTGCGCGCTGTATGGTATCGAGTATGAAACCATTCCGTTGACGGAAAAATTTGAGCTGCGCGTGGCCGATTACCAAAAACCGAACATCGGGATTATTTTCCCCAATCCCAATGCACCGACCGGTATGTTATTGCCGCTTGCCGATATTGAATGGCTGTTAAAGCACAACACTGATTCAGTGGTGGTTGTCGACGAAGCCTATATCGACTTCGGTGGCGAGAGTGCGGCAAAATGGATCAACCAATATCCCAACCTGCTGGTGACGCAAACCTTTTCCAAATCACGTTCACTTGCCGGACTGCGTGTGGGTTTCGCCATGGGGCATGTCGATCTGATTCAGGGATTGATACGGGTGAAGGACAGCTTCAACTCCTACCCGCTGGATCGCCTGGCCATAGCTGGCGCGACAGCAGCGATGGAAGACCGTGATCACTTTGATCGGACACGTCAGTCCGTGATCGCTGAACGTGAAAACCTCACGCAGAAGATGAGTGATCTGGGTTTCGAGATCCTGCCATCGGCAGCCAATTTTATCTTCGCCATGCACCCAGAATACGATGCGGCAAAACTCGCAGAGAAGTTACGCGAGCGAAGCATCATCGTGCGCCACTTCCGTGCACCACGCATCGAGCAATATCTGCGTATCACCATCGGTAAGCCAAAAGAAAATGCTGCGTTGCTGTCGGCAATGAAGGAAATACTTCGCTAAGCATCGCTCAAGTAAACGCAGACTAGGCAGTTATGCCCAGCCAGCACATGATGCCTATCAAAAAATGTAGTAGATATGTTGGGTTTGACGTCAGCCCATAACCTGTATATTGATGTTTTTGATTGTTCCGACTAAGAAATTTCTTACAGATATCCCCTAAAAATTCCGACTACACAAATGGGTTGAATCTACATAATCCATTTCCGCATAATCTTTAGACTCAACAAATCTAACGTAAGGGACTACGTCGTGTATATCTTCAACGCCTTCCGTGCGCTTATTGTACTCACTCTGATATTCTTGATTTCACTCTCTTCCGAGGCTGTAACCATATCCAACAATGACTATGTCGGCGCCCTGTGGGTCGCAGAGTCGGGCGGTATCCTCAAATTGGCGACCGCCGATGGTACCGTGTTGTTCGAGATAGGTGATGTCAAGGATATTGAGGCACTGGCACTTGACGACACGCATGGCGTGCTATGGAGCTATGGTCGCGGTCTACTTACCCGCTTTGCGTTTAATGGTTCTATCACTGGTAGCTACGATGTTGGTTGCAAAGTCCATAGAAAAGAACATCTTGATTTTCAGCGCCGCGATCGAAAAGAAGAACGTCACCAGTGTCAGGAAAATAATGACACCCCCATTGCAATAAGCGTTGCTCCCAGCGATGGTTCTCTCTGGCTTGCCCGTGGCCGTAAACTGAGTCACTACGATAGCAATGGTGTCATACTGGCTGAACTCGTGTCGGATAAAGCGATCACTGCCATTGCCATCTCACCACTTACCTCAAATATCTGGCTTATTGATAAAAAGCGACTCTACCGTGTTATCGATAATGGTGTTTCGCTCACCCTGCAAGAACTCCTGAAAGAGAGAAAAGAACTCAAGGCCATCGCATACGACGAATATCTACAGGAGCTGTGGCTGGCAACTGAAAAAGAGTTAATACGCATCAATGAAAGCGGCACTGAACAGTTCCGCCAATACAGCAAACATACCCGGCATCTGTCACCCGACTACAAAAGCGCGCTGTGGGTAACCACTGAGCACAGCGTCTTCAAACTTGATGCGACAGGATTGCTGTTGCTGGAAACCGATCTACTTCGCGGTTCACATTATGGTGGTGATATCACCACCATGGTTGCCGACAAGAGCGATGGTAGCCTCTGGCTGGCCAACAAAAAACAGTTGATCCATCTTGATTCTGTCGGACAGGTTCTACATGAGATTGGCGAGAGGAAACATCATCGTGATATTCGTGCCTTGGCGATCTATCACGACACCACCGCCCCCAACCTGAACATCACCTTGCCGCTGGATGGCAGCTATCTCAACACCAACCTTCCGTCTATCAATGTCAGTTATAGCGACAACGGCATGGGTGTCGACGGTGATAGCCTGAAACTCTTCATCAACGGTGCAGAAGCTGCTGTCACCTGCGAAACCACGGAGCAAGACGCGCAATGCCATCTTGCCGTACCTTTGGCTGAAGGTGGCACTGTCCTCGCAGCTCAGGTCAGTGACTACGCCGGCAATACCTCAGACAAAGCCACTATTACCTTTACCGTCGACACAGTACCACCGGTGATCACCATCACCGCACCGGACAACGGCTTCGTCACCAACCAGACACCGCTTGCCATCAGCGGCTCAATTAATGAAACCGTTACAGCCACTCTCAACGGCAACTCGCTGACTCTTGACGCACAAAACCAGTTCAGTATAAGTGCCGATCTGACTGAAGGTAGTAATAGCTTCGAAATTACAGCTACCGACCTGGCAGGCAACAGCGCCACCTATACCTTTACTGGTGAACTCGATACTGTTGCACCACAATCGGTCAATGGTGATTTGATTACAGTGATTATTGAAGCGGGTAACGCTATTGTCACTGGTGCATCTGGTAGTGCTGAACCGGGAAGCTGGATCACCATCACCAATGCCTCTACCGGTGAATCGATCACCGTACAGGTGGCTGCCGACGGTAGCTTTAGCGCGCAACTGGCTGTTACCTCAGGTGATGACCTGGTTATTTCCGTGCGCGACGGCGCCGGTAACGTGGCAGCGGAGGATGTCACCGTATCTACCGGCCCCGTTGAACCGCCACAACCCAATAACGGATACGTTCCGGTGGATCCGGCGAGTGTCGCACCGCCCATCGATCCGACCGTGGTTACCAGCCTCTACAACTCCACAGCCTTCCTCTACAGCGGCAGCCATCCGATCCAGTTTGATGTGCCGCCAAATACCATCGAAGAGCGTCGTGTCGTGGTCCTGCGCGGCAAGGTCACAACCCGCGGCGGCGAAGCACTGAAAGGCGTCACCATCACCATTCTCAATCACAACGAATTCGGCTGGACCGGTACCCGCACCGACGGCATGTTCGACATGGCCGTCAACGGCGGCGGTATTCTCACCGTCAACTACAAAAAGGAAGGCTACCTGCCGGTGCAACGGCAGATTAATGCGCCGTGGAAAGACTACGCTTGGCTGCCGGAAGTGGTAATGATCCCGTTGGACAATAACGTTACTACCGTCGATCTCAACTCCACCGCTCCATTCCAGGTGGCACAGGGCAGCGTCATGACCGACGCAGATGGCAGCCGCCAGGCGACCCTGCTCTTCCCGCAGGGAGTGCAGGCCGAAATGGTTATGGCTGACGGCAGCACACAACCACTTACTTCTATGAACGTCCGCGCCACCGAATACACCGTGGGCACGGAAGGCGCCAACACCATGCCCGGCGAACTGCCGCCGAGCAGCGGTTACACCTACGCGGTGGAACTGAGTGTGGACGAAGCGATTGCCGCTGGGGCCAACACCGTACAGTTCAGTCAACCGCTACCGGTCTATGTCGACAACTTCATCGGTTTCCCTGTTGGAGGGATCGTGCCGGTGGGGTGGTACGACAGGGACAA
The DNA here is from genome assembly GCA_050288165.1 of Thiohalomonadaceae bacterium. Lineage (GTDB taxonomy): Bacteria > Pseudomonadota > Gammaproteobacteria > Thiohalomonadales > Thiohalomonadaceae > JAPHTQ01. Next base: position 194,026 of record JBNKDG010000004.1, read on the forward strand.
GGCCGCCTGGATCCCGTCCGAAAACGGCCGGGTGATCGAAATCCTTTCTGTTACCAACGGCATGGCCGATATCGACGTCGATGGAAGCGGTACAGCTGATAATGCAGCGGCACTATCCGCGTTGGGTATTACAGAAGCAGAGCGTTTACAACTGGCTCAACTTTACCAGCCGGGCAAGAGCCTGTGGCGTGCACCGATAACTCACTTTACGCCGTGGGATTGTAACTGGCCGTATGGGCCGCCGGATGATGCAGTGGCACCTGAAGAGGATATCCACGAAGCTGATGAAAAAATTGACGATCCAGATTGCCAAACGGGTTCTATTATCGAGTGCCAAAATCAGGTGTTGGGGGAATCAATCCCAATCGATGGTACACCATTTGCACTTACTTATCGCAGCGATCGAGTTCCGGGGCGTAAAGCCGCCTACACTCTCCATATCCCGCTGAGTGGGGCGACTCTACCGAATAGTTTGCAACGTATCGATTTGGAAATACGTGTTGCCGGCAAGCGGTTTTACCAGAGTTTTTCGCCTCAATTAAACATGACATACACTTTTGAATGGGATGAGAAAGATACTTTTGGGCGTAACGTCAGGGGTGTTGAAAAGGCGGTTGTTCGCATCGGCTACGTATATAATGCTGTATATTATGATCCTACGATTTTTGGGCGTGCTTTTGCAGTCCCTGGCAGAAAGGATATATCGAAAGACATGCAGCGCATGGAGGTTACTTTGTGGCAAGTGTCATCGAAATCTCTAGGTACCTCACAAGCGTTGGCAACAGGTCTCGGTGGATGGTCTTTGACTCCGTTGCACAGGTATAGCCAAAATGATGCAACGCTGTATCTGGGAAATGGTTTACGAAAATCCGCTGGAAACATTAGTGGTAATATCGAAACTGTTGCGGGTACTGGGGCAGGGTGTAATAACGCAAGAGATGGCGGACTTGCCACGGAGGAGCCGATGTGCACACCTTCTAGCATAGCGATTGGTTCAGATGGGAGTATATATTTCTCTGAACCACAGGAATACAAAATACGGCGCATAGGTCCGGACGGTGTTATATCTACTGTAGCTGGTGATGGTGCGAGTGGTTTCAGTGGTGATGGAGGACTGGCTGTTAATGCGAAGATATGTGGACCTAGAGGTCTTTCGTTTGGTCCTGATGGGAGTTTGTATTTTGCCGATTCAGGCAATCACCGTATTCGGCGAATTAGTCCGGACGGTATTATCACAACCATTGCGGGGAGTGGTTCACATTGCGAAAATTGGTATGTCCCTGCTGCCTTTGCCGGTGATAATGGGCCTGCAACAGAAGCTCGTTTAAGCACACCTTTCGATGTCGAAGTTGCAAATGACGGGACAATATATATCGCGGATACGTATAATAATCGAATAAGACGCGTTGGTTTAGACGGGGTTATTACAACGATCGCTGGCATTGGTGAGTACAATTTTAGCGGTGATGGTGGTCCCGCGACTGAAGCGCGTTTAGGACCCTTTGGGTTGGATTTGGGTTCAGATGGTAGTTTGTACGTTGCCGATTACTGGAATCAGCGCGTAAGACGAATAGGTCCTGATGGGATTATCGATACTGTAGCGGGAGGTGGGTCTCTATATGCTGATGACATAAACAATAAACCCGCAACAGATGCACATCTTCAAGAGCCTTATGATGTCGCTATTGGGTCTGATGGTAGCCTATATATTGCAGATAATTCTCCTGGCCGTGTTTATAAAGTGGATACAAGCGGTATTATCGCCTCGGTTGCTGGTACAAGTGGCTACGTTTACAGCGGGGATGGTGGTCCTGCAGCTATTGCCGGGCTTGGAGCTGCTGAGTGTGTTGAGATGGGGTCTGATGGTAGTTTTTACATTTGTGGTTGGAGGCGTATTAGACGCGTTAGTGGTCACGCAAATTTGACGACCAGTGGTGATTACTGGGCAACATCGGAGAGTGGAAGAGAGTATTACCTGTTTAGTCAGTCTAGGCGTCATCTGCAAACAGTGGATACACTGACAGGTACCCAGATTTATACTTTTACATATGACAGCAATGGATATGTAGTGACGATTGAGGATGAGTGGGGGGCAATTACTACTATTGAACGTACTGCTGAGGGGGCGCCCTTAGCGATTATTGCACCTGAGGGACAGCGCACTGTTGTTACACTGAATGAAAATGGTTATCTCTCAAAAGCATCCAACTCGTTGGGAGAAGCCTATAGTATGGCTTACACGTCAGATGGTTTATTAATTAGCTTTACTGATCCGCGTGGTAATTCATCTGCTATGACTTATGATGAATTGGGGCGCTTGATAAAGGATCAGGGTGCTGCGGGTAATTTATGGAACTTGGCCAGAACAGATAATCTGGATACGTATACAGTAAACATGACCTCGGCAGAGGGTCGCTTAACATCACATCTTGTCGAAAATCTTCCCGGCGGAGATATACGTAGAGTTAACACACTCCAAAATGGCATTCGGAACGAAAAATTAGTTTATGCTGACGGGCATAGTGTTATTACTGAGTCTGATGGTACGGTAGTATCATTGGAGAAAAAACCTGACCCGCGTTTTGGTATGGATGCTCCGTACCTGGCTGCCTCTTCTGTGGTTACCCCGGCGGGTATAACTCAAACTATGAGTGCTGGTCGCAGCATAGTACTTTCCGATTCCAGTAATCTTTTGAGCCTTACTTCCCTGTCAGAGACCACCACGGTCAACGGTCTGACCTCCACCACTGCGTACGATGCTGCTACGCATACCTGGACGGTGACGGGTCCCAGCGGACGCCAGAGTCATGTCGAGGTGAACGATAAAGGCAGGCCGGTGATAGACCAGCGATTCGATCTCAATGCTGCAACTTACAGCTACGATAACCGTGGCCGCATGACCAGTATCACAACAGGAACCGGCATCACTGCTCGTAATCTGGCATTCGACTACGACACCCAGGGCTACCTCAGTAGCATCACCGATCCACTGGGTCGCAGAGTCACCTTCACCAACGATGCCGTTGGTCGGGTAACCGAACAAAAACTGCCCGATGGCAGGAAAATTCAATACAGCTACGATAAAAACGGCAACCTCACCAGCCTGACTCCGCCAGGCAAAAGTGCCCACGTTTTCAGCTACAACGCTGTCGATAAGGAAACTGACTACACACCACCAGCACTTAGTGGCGCACAGACCATCACCCACTATGTCTATAACCTAGACAAGCAACTAACCGAAGTGCTGCGCCCGGACGGTCAGACGGTCACCCTTGGCTACAACAGCGGCGGCAAGCTTGCCACACTTACTATTCCGCGGGGCCAGTACGTCTATGATTACAATGCCACCACAGGCAAACTGAGTACCACGACTGCCCCTGATGGCAGCACCCTCAGCTATAGCTACGATGGCTTCCTACCACTCTCCACGACATGGGCGGGTGATATCAGTGGCAGCGTCAGTCAGGCGTACGACAACAACTTCTGGATCAGCAGCCGCAGCGTCAAAGGTAGCGCTATTAGTTATGGCTACGATGATGATGGTCTATTAACACAAGCGGGTGATTTGACGCTGAATCGCAGTCCTGTAAACGGCCTGCTTACCGGCACTACCCTGAGCAACATTACCACCAGCCGTACCTACAATGGCTTCGGTGAGATGAGTGGTGAAACCGCGCAAATCAGTGGTACATCAGCATTGGATACCCAATATGAACGCGACAAACTGGGTCGTATTACCAAAAAGACCGAAAGTATCGAAGGGGTTACCAGCGTTTACGACTACGGTTACGACCTGGCGGGTCGATTGCAAACCGTGAGCAAGGATGGTGCTGTGGTTTCCACTTACACCTACGACCTTAATGGTAACCGCATCGACCACAACGGTACCGGTGCCACCTACGACGAGCAGGACCGGTTGTTGACCTATGGCGGTGCTAGCTACAGCTACACCCTAAATGGTGAGCTGGAGAGCAAGACCGAGTCAGGGTTAATCACCCAGTACCACTACGACCTGCTGGGCAATCTGATGCAGGCGACTCTACCCGGCGGCATGACCCTCAACTACCTCATCGATGGTCAAAACCGGCGGGTCGGCAAGAAGGTCGATGGTGTCCTGACACAAGGCTTCCTCTACCAGGACCAGCTCAATCCGATTGCAGAGCTTGATGGGGCAGGAAATGTGGTTGCCAGATTCGTCTATGCCGAGAAGGGCAACGTGCCGAGCTATATGGTCAAGGGCGGCGTCGCCTACCGCATCATCAGCGACCATCTGGGCAGCCCAAGACTCATCGTCAACAGCAGTACCGGCGAAATCGTGCAGCGAATGGACTATGATGAATTCGGCAACGTCATCAATGACACTAACCCCGGCTTCCAGCCGTTTGGCTTCGCGGGAGGAATCTATGACCTGCATACCCAACTGACACGGTTTGGAGCGAGGGACTATGATGCAAAGACAGGGAGGTGGACCGCAAAGGATCCGATCAGCTTCAAAGGTGGGGATACGAACCTTTATGCCTACGTGATAAGCGATCCGATCAACTGGGTCGATCCAAAAGGACACAATGCTGCAACGGCTACTGCGGGTGCTGCAATAGGCAGCTTTGGTGGGCCGGTTGGCGCAGTTATTGGTGGCATTATCGGATTCGGTGCGGGTGCTTGGGGGTCTTACGAATTCTGGAATTGGTACAACAACGATAATGCTAATGAAGATGGCGCAGATGATGCGCCAGCATATCCAGACAATCCAGATTCATCTCCTGGCGATTTCAGTCCCATTAAAGGATCACGTGGGAAACAATGCGAAGACGGCTCTGTTTGGGAAAAAGATAGATCAAGCCATGGTGGTGAACAGTGGAAGCGCTGGCCAAATAAAAAATCTTGGGAAAGAGGTGATAAGCCTAATAGCATTTGGCCTGATGGTCGGATTAGGAAATAGCTGAATGACTATTCAATTGGATTTTGAAAGTTTGTTTCAACAGGCGTTGAACAATTGGCCTGAAGTTCTTGACTTGAGTACGCTTGAGTATGCCGAACCAGACCTAAGCCGTTACACAGTGAAGGGACTGGGTGTTTTGTCTGATGAGATTGAGGACAAGATCATTGGTTCTGATCTAGAAGTTATTTCTTCTGCCTTGCATATAGCCATATATACTTTATTGCTTTCTGCTGCGAAGTTTGTCTTGGAGGTAAAGCGTTCCTCCATTCGGCCAGAGATGGTTAAGTTGATTTTTGAGGAACGTTTGAAGGCATTTTCCTCGCGGTCTGATTTGAATTGGAATGAGGAAGACTACAAACTTGTTGAGTCATATTTTTCACAAAACAAGTAAAGTAAAACTCCATTCAAAAAAAGCCCCGCCTGCCTCCCGGCAAGCGGGGCTTTCTCTTACCTTGCTATTCCTCAACCGTCATCACCAAACACCCCTGACACACCCTCACCCTGACCTTGGCCCCAATGGCAAAGCCAGCCTCATCGAGCCAGCGGCCCTTGATATGAATTGCGGGCACCTTGACCGCGCTATTGGACGTGCCGGGCGGCGCGTCCTGAGTGGGGGTGTAGTAGTAATAGAACCTACCGACGTTAAGCCACTTATGGGTGGGGATTTTAGTTGTACCTGCTTGACTGCAAAGGCCAGATAAGCGAAAAATGGCACATGAACGCTAGGGACATCCATCACAGGGAAACCACCGAGCTAAGCGAAAAACCGCGTCTGGGCAAAATTTTGACCAGTCAGGTGCCCGACTGGAAAAAAGCGTCCGCAAACGATTGTCGCGTAAGGGAAAAACCGGAAATTAGTGTACGACGTGCGTCGGGGGACAGGTTTACCGCAAAAGATCCACTTCGTTTTAATGGCGGGGATACAAATCTGATGGCCTACGTCAAAAACGACGTGGTGAATTACTTCGATGAAACAGGAAATGGGCCTGTTGCTGCTGTGGGGACGGGAGGTTTTTGCGTAGGGTTGGCAATTGGTGATGCCATTAATTCCTATATGGATCCAATAGGTGGCGAAGATCTAATGAAATGGATCCGTCAATATGATGAATGGATTGATTATTTGGAATCGAGCTGTCCAATAGAAGGTCGCAGCAATGAACATCAGCAATTATTGAATCGCTTTAAAAGAGAGCGTCTTAAATTGACGGCAGATTTGGTAAGTCGCCAAGGGCCTGTTTCTGTAACAGAGGCTTTCACTGCATTGGGTTGTGCTGCCGCTACAGCAATTGCGGCAGAATTGCCAACACCATAGGGCGGTGAAGAAATTATGGAATTGAAATCACGGTATATGCCTCTTGTATGGCTTGTAGCGATTTTTGTCCTGCACGGTATAACTAGGATGATCGCTGGTTTGTATGTGAGTGATGAAAGCGCATTAGCATCTCTATCATTCCAGGAACAGAAAGATATCTTGGCGAATGATTTGTTGATAGTTATTGTTTCTAAGTACCTTGTTCCCACGCTTGCTTCAGCGTATGTATTTATTGTGGGTATTACTGTTATTTTGGATAAGCATTATCCTCCTCGCATTTTGCCAGTGCCGAAATTTGCGAATAGTCAATCAGGAAGTAATGCGTCAAGGCTTGGTCTTATGTTGCTTCTTGTGTCACTTTTTGCGCTTGGTGCTTGGGTTGTGTTGATTCGCCGGGATGTTTTGGTCTATCTGGAATTATTCAGTTAAATGGCGTAACTCTATAGGATGCTTACCGCAAAGGATCCGATCAGGTTTAACGGTGGTCTGAATTTCTATGCCTACGTCTTCAATGACCCGATCAACTTTATTGATCCTCTAGGATTGAAGTTGTGCAAAGCTAACCTACCTGGCCTTGGCGATACTTATATGGATGACAGTTTCTATCCAAAGGTTATGGACTTCATTGCAAAGAACCATGCTACTGGCACGGATGTTACGTTCACGGAAGGTTTCCGTACTACGGCATATCAGGCGCAATTACAGAATAATCCGAATGCAACTACACCAGCGCAAGCCGGTACTAGCTTGCATGAGGCAGGGTATGCCTTTGACGTTAGCATGAGAACGTTTAGTGAAGCGCAGCAAGCAACCGTTGCGGCTAATGCGGCGGCTGCGGGAATAAGCTGGGGTGGGAATTTCAGCACTCCAGATCCTGTTCACTTCTACAATGAAGTTCCTGGTGGTCGAGGTAATCGGTCGAAGTATATTGCAGATGCTCAGAAAGATGCCGCGAGTGGCGCAGCAGATTGCGGGTGCAAATGATGAAAAACACGAAAATATATTTGTTGTTTGTTTTGCTGATTGCACTCGTTGCTAACTGTGCATTAGCAGATGGAGTTAAATATACAGGAACGTTTTCCAGCATTGCTTATAACGATGAGTCGGGAGATTTGTCAGGAGTTGAGTTGCGGATCATTGTTACGAAAAAAGGATACGTTGGGACGCTCCAGATATGCGAGGGTGGTGCAGGTAATTTGATTGTTGTGCATCCAACTATTGAGAAGGGGAATATTAGATTTGCTATTGCTGACACGTTATACGGTGGTAGCTTTGCTGGCTCCATTCAAGAAGATGGAATTCATGGCAAATTCACCTTCTCCGGCAATGTCGGTGCGATGGAGTTTTTCCCAAGGAAGAAAAGCTACTGGGATTAGTTCCTGACTGAACTTGCCCTTTCAGATCGAAAAGCCCCGCCTGCCACCCGGCAAGCGGGGCTTTTCTTTCCCTCACTCCTCAACCGTCATCACCAAACACCCCTGGCAAATCCGTACCCTGACCTTGGCCCCAATGGCAAAGCCCGCCTCATCGAGCCATCGGCCCTTGATATTGATTGCAGGCACCTCGACTGGGTAATTCATGGTGCCGGGCGGGGCGCTCTTGGTGGGGTTGTAGTAGTAATAGAACTTACCGACGGTAAGCCATTTGTGGGAAGGGATTTTTCCTGGGCGTGAACTGTCGTGATGACAAAAACGCGGTGCTGAGAAACAGCACCGCGTTATATGTTGGGAATGCTGTGTATCAGGTCTGGCGCAGGTAGATCTCCACCCGGCGGTTCTGTGCACGACCGCTGGCAGTGGCATTACTGGCACGCGGTTCCGCTTCACCCAGACCATCGGTTGTGATCTGCTGCTGTGAAACACCCTGACTGATTAAGTAGTTCGCTGTTGCTGTAGCGCGACGCTTGGAGAGCGCCAGGTTGTAAGTCTCACTGCCGACGCTATCGGTAAAGCCGATGATCGTGATCAGTACTTTGGGATCGTCGCGAAGGACACGCGCCACTTTGTTCAGGGTGGGTTTGAATTCCGGTTTCAGCGTGGAGCTGTTGAATGCGAACGATGCTTCTGAAGAGACGCTTACCCGCAGCAGGTCTTCACGCAATCGCTGTACTTCCAGTGCCTTGGCATCGCGCTCGGCGGCAATTTCACGAATCTTACGCTCTTTCTCGTCCATCGAATTGCCGATGGCGCCGCCGATGGCCGCACCGGCCAGGATACCTGCTGCCGCTTTGCCAGTGGATTGTTCGCCGGTATTGTTGGCGATAATAGCGCCGACGAGGCCGCCGAGGATCGCGCCTGCAGCGGTGTTGTTGTTTTGTCCTTCAGTGCCCGGTTCGTTGGTGGATGCGCAACCGGCCAGGCCAAGCGCTGCGATCAGGGGAACAACGATAAATCGTTTCATGTAGTGATTCTCCATATGGGTTTCGGGCCACGCTCGCGCATTCATCGAGAAATAATTACTGTGGCGCGATAATGTTACTCGTGTCTGAAGAGGGCGTTTTCAACCGCCAGTAATAATTTTTCCGGCACTAACGTCCCTGGGTATTGCTTTGTTGCTGTGGCCGTTCCGCGACAGTCGCTTTTATCTCCAGCGCCTTTCCATTGCGAATGCCATTAATCTTCATCACGTCGCCCGGTTGAGTCTGGGCGATGGCATTGAGCGCGGCATGCACACTCTCCATCTCTTTGCCGTTGATCTGTTTGATCACGTCGCCGGGTTCGAGTCCGGCCTTGTCGGCGGGACCGTTACGCAGCACGCCGGAGATGATCACGCCTTTCTCTCCTTTAAGGCCGAATGACTCGGCCAGGTCGGGTGTCAGTTCCTGTATTTCCACACCGAGCCAACCACGGCTGACGTAACCCTTCTCGACGATCTGCGCCATGCTGATCTTGGCCAGGCTGACCGGGATAGCAAAACCGATCCCTTCCGAGCCACCGGACTGGCTGAAGATGGCGGTGTTGATGCCGATGAGTTCGCCGTGGGCGGTGATCAGTGCGCCACCGGAGTTGCCGGGGTTAATCGCCGCGTCGGTCTGGATGAAGTTTTCGAAGGTGTTGATCCCCAGTTCGCTACGTCCCGTGGCACTGACGATGCCCTGGGTGACGGTCTGACCCACACCGAAGGGATTGCCGATGGCGAGTACCACATCACCAACACGCAGTGCGTCGGATTTGCCCAGGGTGATCACCGGCAGTTTCTCCAGTTCCACCTTGAGGACGGCGAGATCGGCTTCGGTGTCCTTGCCAATGATCTTGGCCTCAGTTGAGCGACCATCGCGCAGAGTGACGCGGATCTCCTCAGCACCTTCGATTACATGGTTATTGGTCAGAATAAAGCCGTGTTCATTGACAATGACACCGGAGCCGAGGGAGATCTCTTCGCGCTTTTGCGGCGCCAGTTGATCGCCGAAGAAGCGGCGGAAGAAGGGGTCTTCGAGTAGTGGACTGCTCTGTACTACGATCTTGCGGCTGTGGATGTTGACCACGGCCGGGGCTGCAATGTCGACCGCCTCAGCGTAGGATACAGGGCCAGTCTGGTAGACCCGTGAGTTGGCGCCATCGCTCTCGACGAAGGTCACCACATTCTTGTTTTGTCCGTTGGTTAACAGATCCGGTCGCCATACCAGGATCAGAAAGGCGATGGCGAGACCGACGGTGACGGACTGGAACAGAAATCTGGCGGTTTTGGATAGACTCATTGGCGTCGGCTCTGGCTTAAATCTGATATTAAAGTGCCATATTACCTGATGGGAGAGATTAGCGCATGGTGGCCCTGAACGAACTGGTGCAGTACTGCGATGACCTGCTCGATGTGGGGGCATACCAGGATTATTGCCCCAACGGTTTGCAGATTGAGGGCAGGGGAGAGGTCCGTTCCATCGTCGCCGGGGTGACCGCCTCGCAGGCGTTGATCGAGGCGGCTATCGAACAGCAGGCGGATCTGCTGCTGGTGCACCACGGCTATTTCTGGAAAGGCGAGGATGCTCCCATCACCGGCGTCAAGCGCAACCGGATCAAGGTGCTGCTGGAAAACGATATCTCCCTGCTGGCCTATCATCTGCCGCTGGACGGTCACCCTGAGCTGGGCAACAACGCGCAACTGGGCAGGCTGTGGGACATCCCCGTGGAAGGACGTTTTGGCTCCGGTCCGAATGGCGGATTGGGGATGTATGGCACTTTGCCAAACGCGCTATCACTGGACGATTTGGCCAAACGGATTGGCGAGCCGTTACAACGCGAGCCGCAGGTGATCGAAGGGGGAAGCCATCCTGTTAGCCGCGTCGGCTGGTGCAGCGGCGGTGCCCAGGACTACATCGAAGCCGCCGCGGCGCAGGGGCTGGATGCCTTTATTAGCGGCGAAATCTCGGAGCGCACAGTACATCTCGCGCGGGAACTGGGGATTCACTATCTGGCGGCCGGACACCACGCCACTGAGCAGTTCGGCGTACAGGCTTTGGGTAAATTTATTTCCGACCATTTTTCTCTGAAATATCAAACCATTAATATTGCTAATCCTGTCTAATTGGCAGGCCTGTCAGCTTGACCCTGGCGCATGGTTTATTGGAAACTAGGCGGCTAAATACCCAGGTCAATAAGAAACTTCTTATTTACTGAATTGATTTGCGTGCGTAGGCCCGTAGCGTTCACCTCGGGCGTCCCCTATGCGCGTTTTTTACAGGTTTACCAAAACCATTTAAGTTGGGAGAGGCTTAATGAGCACAGAAGGCGTAGATAAGGGTCGCCGCCGCTTCCTCACCGCCGCCACCAGTGTAGTTGGTGCCGTGGGTGCAGGGTTTGCGGTCGCCCCGTTTGTGTTGTCCATGCAGCCGAGTGCACGCGCACAGGCAGCAGGGGCGCCGGTTGAGGCCGATGTCAGCAAGCTCGAACCGGGTCAGATGATGACCGTCGAGTGGCGCGGCAAGCCGGTGTGGATTGTTCGTCGCACCGAGCAGAACCTGAAGGATCTGCCGACCATCGAGGGCGTACTCCTCGATCCCGCGTGCGATGCAGACCAGCAGCCGGCATATGCGAAGAACGTATTCCGCGCCCGCGAGGACCACAAAGAATACGCCGTTATCGTCGGTATCTGTACCCACCTCGGTTGTTCCCCCACCTACCGTCCTGATGTAGCCCCCGCCGACCTCGGTCCCGATTGGAAAGGCGGCTTCTTCTGCCCCTGCCACGGTTCACGCTTCGACCTTTCCGGTCGCGTGTTTGCCGGTGTCCCGGCACCGAAGAACCTGGCGGTTCCGCCTTACAAGTTCCTGAGCAACACCCAGATCATCGTGGGTGAAGACGGAGGTGCTGCATAATGAACGGCATGTTGACCCAACTGCTGGGCTGGGTGGATGCCCGCTTCCCGCTGACCAAGATGTGGAAGGAACACCTGTCTGAATACTACGCACCGAAGAACTTCAACTTCTGGTACTTCTTCGGTTCCCTGGCGTTGCTGGTGCTGGTTATCCAGATCGTTACCGGTATCTGGCTGGCCATGAGCTACAAGCCGGACGCCACCCTGGCGTTTGCTTCGGTCGAGTACATCATGCGCGACGTCGACTGGGGCTGGGTGATTCGTTACACTCACTCCACCGGTGCCTCCGCGTTCTTTGCCGTGGTTTACCTGCACATGTTCCGCGGCCTGATGTACGGCTCCTACAAGAAGCCGCGCGAATTGCTCTGGATCATCGGTTGCCTGATCTACCTGGCGCTGATGGCCGAGGCGTTCTTCGGTTATCTGCTGCCCTGGGGCCAGATGTCCTACTGGGGTGCCCAGGTTATCGTTAATCTGTTCAGCGCCGTACCGTTCGTAGGTGATGACCTTTCCCTGTGGATTCGTGGTGACTTCGTCGTATCTGACGCCACCCTGAACCGTTTCTTCGCTTTCCACATTATTGCGGTACCGTTCGTGTTGGCGGCTCTGGTTGTGGTGCACATCATTGCGTTGCACGAGGTGGGTTCCAACAACCCTGACGGTGTTGAGATCAAGAAGAACAAGGATCCGGTGACCCACATCCCGTTGGATGGTATCCCGTTCCACCCTTACTACACCGTGAAAGATATCGTTGGCGTGGTCGTGTTCCTGATGATCTTCTTTGCCATCGTCTTCTTTGCACCGGAGATGGGCGGTTACTTCCTTGAGCATCCGAACTTTGAACCTGCCAACCCGCTGAAGACCCCGCCGCACATTGCGCCGGTCTGGTACTTCACCCCGTTCTACGCCATCCTGCGCGCCGTGCCTTCCATGGCCGGTTCCGCATTCCCCGGCGTTATGGCAATGGGTGCCGCGGTAGTGATTCTGTTCTTCCTGCCCTGGATTGACCGTCAGCCGGTCAAATCGATCCGCTATCGCGGTCTCTGCTTCAAGGTACTGCTGTTCGTGTTCGTTGCGGACTTCGTCATGCTGGGTTACCTCGGTATGCAGCCGACCACCGATCTGTACAAGCTGTTGGCTCAGATCGGCACGATTTACTACTTCGTGTTCTTCGCAGCTCTGTGGTTTATCCCCAAGTTTGAGAAGACCAAGCCGGTACCGGAGAGGGTGACAAAATGAAGAAACTGATTACTGCACTGCTGCTCGCGCTCCCGGTTGCCGTGATGGCTTCCGGCGCGGGTCCGCACATGGAAAAAGCCAACATCGACATGGGCAACAAAGAGTCGCTGCGTCATGGCGCCCAGTTGTTCGTCAACTACTGCCTCAGCTGTCACTCAGCCGAATCCCAGCGCTACAGCCGCATGGGACAGGATCTGGGCCTGACCGATGAGCAGGTGAAGAAGAATCTGATGCTGGCATCGGACAAGATCGGTTCCACCATGAAGGTTGCCATGCCTGCGGCTGACGCCAAGCGCTGGTTTGGTAACCCGCCGCCGGATCTGAGCGTCATGGCTCGTGCCCGGGGTGCCGATTACCTCTACAACTACCTCACCACCTTCTATATCGATCCCAAGCGTCCGTTTGGGGTCAACAACCTGATGTTCCCGGACGTAGGCATGCCGCACGTACTGTGGGAACTGCAGGGGATGCAGAAGGCGGTCACCGAGACCCATACCGATGCCGAAGGCAATGAAACCACCGTTATCACCGGTTTCGAGATCGTTCAGCCCGGTAAGATGAACAAGGAAGAGTACGACCAGGCCGCTCGCGACCTGACCGCTTTCCTGGTTTATGTTGGTGAGCCGATCCAGCTCAAACGTACCCAAATCGGTATCTGGGTACTGTTGTTCCTGGCAGTACTGTTCGTCTTTGCCTACGCCCTGAAGAAGGAGTACTGGAAAGACGTACATTGAAATCCTGAAGGCGTGTCGGATGTGTTAGAATAACCGCCCGGCCTACGCCAGAAGCCGACAACATTGATGTCGGACAGGATTTTTCAAGGGGGCCTCGTGCCCCCTTGTTCGTTTTGGAACTTGTGAAGCAGGAGAATGAGATGGGTGTGGTTGCCAACCGCCGCTCTGTAATGACACTTTTTTCCGGCGATACCGACGTCTATAGCCACCGCGTCCGCATCGTCCTTGCCGAGAAAGGGATCAATGTCGACATCGTCCCGGTCGACTATGGCAATCTGCCTGAAGATCTTATCGACCTTAACCCCTACAACTCCGTACCGACCCTGGTGGATCGCGATCTGGTGCTCTACGACGCCCAGGTGATCATGGAGTATCTGGATGAGCGTTTCCCGCACCCGCCGCTGATGCCGGTCGACCCTGTCTCCCGTGCGACCAATCGCCTGATGCTGCACCGCATTGAGCAGGACCTCTACAGCCACTTCAACGTGGCCTGGGGTAACAGCGACAAGGCAGCGACCAAAGCGAAAAAGGAGATCCGCGACAACCTGATGATGATCAGTCCGATCTTCGAGCAGAAGCCCTATTTCCTCAGCGATGAATTCTCCCTGGTGGATTGCGCCATGGCGCCGCTGTTGTGGCGTCTGCCGCAAATGGGTATTGATGTGCCGAAGCAGGCGGCGCCGCTGCTGGCCTATGCGGATCGCCTGTTTGCCCTCGAGTCGTTCCAGGCCAGCCTGAGCATGCTCGAGCGGGAGATGCGCGACTAATCCGATTGCTATCGGAGGCGCGGAGGCACAATGGCAGAAGAATCCATGACGCCGAGTCGGCCCTATCTGATTCGTGCCCTGTACGACTGGATCGTCGACAACGGCATGACCCCCTACGTGCTGGTAAATGCTGAGGATGAACAGGTCGTCGTGCCACGCCAGTTCGTCGAGGGCGGCAAGATCGTCCTCAACATCAATCCCAGCGCAGTACAGAACCTGCAACTGGGCAACGCCCTGGTGGAGATGGACGCACGTTTCAGCGGCACACCGATGCATATCAGCATCCCGGTGATGTCGGTACTGGCGATCTACGCCCGGGAAAATGGCAAGGGGATGGTCTTCACCGAAGAGGAGGGTAACGATAGCCCACCTTCCGGCAATGGCGGTGACGACGGCAAGAAGCGCCCCAAGTTGCGCGTCGTTAAGTAAGGAACACCCTAAGAGAGTTGTCCTTCCGTACCCCGGAGGCCACATGATCGAACTGCGCCAGGGTGATATCACCCGCCTCAAGGTCGATGCCATCGTCAATGCCGCCAACCAGAGTCTGCTGGGTGGTGGCGGTGTCGACGGCGCCATCCATCGGGCCGCTGGCCCACAACTCCGCGAATACAATGCCACCCTGGGCGGATGCCGTACCGGCGAGGCCAAACTCAGTCCCGGTTTCCAGCTTCCTGCGCGCCATGTGATCAGTACCGTCGGTCCGGTCTGGCATGGCGGTACGCGGGGTGAAGCGGAACTGCTTGCCAACTGCTATCGCAACTCCCTCGAACTGGCATTGGCCAACGATATTCGTAGCATCGCCTTTCCTTCGATTAGTACCGGTGTTTATGGCTATCCCAAGGCGCAGGCGGCGCAGATCGCACTAGGTGTGTTGCGTGAGTATGAATCACAATTTGAACGCATCATCGTCGTCACTCATGGCGACGAGGACACAGCCATTTATAGAAAATTGATGTAAAGGCTTTCACCACAGAGGCACAGAGAAAAGGAGGAAGGCAGGAAGACTACCGAGGAAAACTACTCACAACTTCGTAGTGTGTGTTTGGTCTTTCTCCGTACCTCTGTGTCTCTGTGGTGAGTCTTTTCAGATGTTGGGTAATGCTTTACCGGGATTGAGCAGGTTGTGGGGATCGAACTGCTGTTTGATCTGCTGCATGAGCTTTAACGCCACTGGGTCGAGTTCACGGCTGACGAATTCCCGCTTCACCATGCCGATGCCGTGTTCGCCGGAGAGGGTGCCGTCGAGTCCCAGTACCAGATCAAACAGTTGGCCAAGACAGCGCTCGGCACGAGCCATTTCCGCCGGATCATCGGGATTGACCAACAGATTAACGTGAATGTTGCCGTTGCCCGCATGGCCGAAATTGACGATGGTGATGCCGTGCTGTTGCGACAACTGTTGAATACCGTCGATGAGTTCCGGCATACGTGAGACCGGCACCACCACATCCTCGTTGATCTTCTTTGGCGCCACATTGCGCAGGGCTGGTGAAAGGGCCTTGCGCAGCGTCCACAACGCCGCGACCTCTTCGTCACTAGTGGCGAGCAACACCTCCATGCAACCCTCAACGTGAGCCGCCGCCTGTACCGCGCGGGCATCCGCTTCAATCGACGCGGCACTGCCGTCCACTTCGATCATCAGCAAAGCCCCCGCATCCTCTGGCAGGTCGTTGGCGCTGTAGTCGCGAATCATCGCCAGTGCCTGATCGTCCATGAACTCCAGGGTACAGGGCGTAACCGGTTGGGCCATGATGTGGGAGACGGCGCGGGCGGCGCAGGCCATATCGCGATAGAGCGCGCGTAGGGTCCGTTTGTTTTCCGCCAGTGGCGTGAGTTTGAGAGTGGCCTCGGTGATCACCGCCAGGGTACCCTCGGCGCCGATTAACAGCCGGGTCAGGTCGTAGCCGACCACACCCTTGGTGGTGCGGGTGCCGGTTTTGAGAATCTCACCTTCAATGGTGACGGCGCGTAGGCCCAGGGTGTTTTCCCGTGGGGTACCGTACTTGACCGCGCGCGGTCCGGCGGCGTTACATGCGAGGTTGCCGCCGATGGTACAGATGTCGGCACTGGTCGGATCCGGTGGCCAGAAGAAACCGTGTTCCGCGGCGGCCTGTTGCACCTGTCGGTTGGTCACACCGGGCTGGACGACCATCAGACGGTTATCCGGATCGACCTTGAGAATGCGATTCAGATTTTCGCAGGAGAGCAGCACGCCACCTTCTGCAGGGACTGCTGCACCGGCGGTGCCGGTGCCGCTGCCGCGGGCGGTAATGGGAATGCGGTGTTCGTTGCAGAGTTGTAGCAGTGTGGCGACCTGTTCTTCATTGGCCGGTTTGACCACCACAGCGGGGAGTTGATGCAAACGGCTGTTGTCGTAGCCGTAGGTCCAGCGCTCCGCCTGGTCCAGACAGAGTGCCTCTGCCGGGAAGTGCTGCTGCAAAGCCGCAAGAAAAGAGTGGGGCAGGGAGGCGGGCGTGTTCATCCCTGGTATTCGAAAACCTTGATCACGCGGGCCACGCCAGGGGTGCGGCGTACCACTTCAACTACCTTTTCCGCCTCGGCACGACTGAGCAGCCCCATCAGGTAGACGCTGGCGTTTTCGCTCACTACCTTGACGTTGGCGGTATCGACACCTTCCGCATCAAACAGGCGGGAGAGAACCCGTGTGGTCAAAGCGGTATCGTTACGACGGCTCTCGCTGTCACTAGCGGGGGCGATGCGCAGTTCGTTACGCACCTCGCGTACCCCTTCTTCTTCACGCACCAGTTTTTCTACCTGTGCCTTGTACAGTGGTAACACCGCTTCACCGGTGAGCAATACCACGCCATTGTAACTGGTGATGTTGACATGCACGCCGCTCAGTAACTCGGCGTTGTCGGTGATCCGTTCCTGGGCACTGAGTTCGATGCGCTCATCGTTGAGCATGGTTTCCGCGTTGCGGCGATCCTTGGCGATCGCCACACCGGCTGCCGCGCCGCCAGCGATCACCAGCGGTGCGGCACAGCCCGATAACTGGAAAATCAGTACAAACAGAATGCCGAGGCGTACAAACACCGTTACGCCTCTTCGCCGAACAGTTGTAGATCGATGAGATCGCAGAGACAGTGAATGATCAGCAGGTGGACTTCCTGGATGCGTGCGGTCGACTCGGAAGGAACACGCAGTTCGATGTCACCATCGGCCAGTTTAAGGGCCATGCTGCCGCCCTCCTTGCCGGTCAGGGCGACGATCCGCATACCGCGATCATGAGCTGCCTCCATCGCCTGCACCACGTTGGCTGAGTTACCGCTGGTGGAGATGGCCAGCAGGATGTCTCCCTCCTGGCCCAGCGCACGTACCTGCTTGGAGAAGATCTCGTTGTAGTGGTAGTCGTTGGCGATCGAGGTCAGAGTCGAGGTATCGGTCGACAGTGCTACCGCTGGCAGGCCTGGACGTTCGCGTTCGAAGCGGTTGAGCATCTCCGAGGAGAAGTGTTGCGCATCACCGGCGGAGCCACCGTTACCGCAACTCAACACCTTGCGCCCGGCGAGCATCTGCTGCGCGATGAGATCGGCCGCCGCGGCGATACCCGGCGCCAGTTGTTCCATCGCGGCAAGTTTCAGCTTGGCGCTGGCCTCAAAGTGGAGTCTGATTCGTTCTTCGACTTGCATGTAATTTAACCCGCCTCGATTGCGTTGGTTATCCACTCTATTGCGTTTTGTCCGTTGTTTCCCGGTGTTATCGCTACCACGTCGAAACGACACGGTTGGTTTGCGGCATGCTGTTTTTGCAGATAGTGTTGCGCCGCCAGTAACAGGCGCTGTTGTTTGTGCCGGTCTACACTCGCTGCCGCACCGCCAAAGCCCTGATGCTTGCGGTAGCGTACCTCAATGAACACCAAGGTTTCACCATCGCTCATGATCAGATCGATCTCGCCACCACGACAACGGTAATTCCGTTGTCGTGTGAGTAGACCGTGCTGTTGCAGATAGTGTTCGGCGAGTTGCTCAGCGTGCCTGCCGATCGCCTGCCGTGTTTTGCCACTCTCCATTGATTTCCACCACACGCTCTTCCTGGAGACGGGGGATGCCGCGGGTGAATTGCGCCCACAGCAACTGACGTTCGATCCGACCATTGTCGTTCACCGACAGCTTACCGGTTTCGCCGCGATAGTGTTCGAAAGGATGGCTCTGCAACATCGGCAGCAGCGGTACCAGACGATAGGCATCGACGCCCAGGGCCACCAGTCGCTGCAATTCGCCACGGTGTTTCTCGAACTCCTTGGCGTTGCTACGACGGAGGTCCTGCAGTGAACTCGGTGCATCCAGGGTCCACGGCATATCGCAGAAGGTGATGTCATCCATGTCGCGGTCCGCGTTGCGGTTGATCTCGCCCTGGTAGAGATGCGAGGTGGCGAGGATCGGCAGATCGGCGGCGTGGTAGAACTTCAACTGCGGACGAATCAATCGTGCCTGACGCGGGAAGGCGGCAAGGAAGACAAAGTCGATGTCCTGACGACGACGCGGCGTGAACTCGAGTTTTTCCGTTACCAGCTGATTGATGCGACGTTTGCGGAATTCGCTGTCGTTGATGTTGAGCAGATTCTTGATCGGGATCGAGAAGTCGTTATTGCTGGCATCGTAGCGGCTTTCGCTGCCGATGCTGCCGCCCAGTTCCGCCCAGCGCGCCTTGAATGCTTCAGCAAGACGATCGCCGAGACTGCTCTGCGGCAACAGTAGTGCTGCATGGGTGTGACCTTCCTGCCAGGCGCGGTCAGCGACTTCACGTGCCTCGTCTTCCGGCGCCAGACTGAACTGGAACAGTCTGGCACTGCTGGCCGGTTGGGCGTAGTTCAGTGCCAGGGTCGGTACCGGCAGGTTGCTGCGCTCTGCGAGTTTCGCCGTCGCGCCCTTGTCCAGCGGACCGATGATGAATTCCGCACCGGCATCGACCGCTTTCTCATAGGCATTTTCCACTTCCTCGGGACGGTCGCCGATGTCGTAGATATTCAGGGTGATCGATGCGTGTTGCGGATCCTGATAATAGGCGGCAAACAGTCCTTCCTGGATCGCCTTGCCTGCGGCGGCAAAACGGCCACTCAAAGGCAGTAGCAGTCCGATGTTGGCCGGACGTTGCGCCAGTTCGCGGCTGCGCTCGACCAGCATCTGCAGCACCGGTTCACCGGCGGGGTGGCCGCGGTAGCGCTGGCGCCAGCTGGCGATGCGCTGTTGCACTTCACGTGGTGAAAGATTGTAGTCCTTGGAAATTTCCACCAGTTCCATCCAGCCGCTCAGGGCATCCGGTGGCGGTTGTACGCGCAGCTGGCGCAGTGCCTGTGGTGTCAGCAGGGAGAGTGATTGCCAGATCGCCAGCTGTATGTTCTGGATCTGTTGTTCATCGCTGAGGTAGAGCTCATGCAGGATATATTCGCGCGCGGTCTCCAGGTGATTACCGACACGGGCAAATGCTCTGGCGCGCAGCAGGTGATAGCGGGAGTGAAGTGTGGCACCGTCCTTCAACAGGTTTTCCGGTACCGCGGGGTTCTCCAGGATCGCCAGTGACAGATCCGGATCACGTTTCAGCGGGATCTCGGCGCGCAGTAACTGCACCTTCATCCGCAGTTCCAGCGACAGACTCTTTTCCGGTAGCAGTAGTAACTGTTCGCTCGCCTGATTCAGCAGGCCAGCCTGGAACATTGCTTCGGCAGCGAGGTAGCCGTACTCATGGCCCTGGGGTGGCGGTACGCTCGCAGCCAGTTGACTGTAGAGTGAGGCGGCCAGTTGATAATCGCCGCTCTGCATCGCCTCGGCGGCGGCACCCGGTTTTTCCTCGGGAGAGTAGACTTTGCGCGATGGGCCACCCGCACAACCGAACAGGGTGGCAACGAGGAGGAGAACCAATAGTTTCTTCTGCTTCTGCATGGGATGATATGTTCCGCTATCTGACACCCGGAAACTGCCGGGTGTTCTGCAAATTGCACAGTATCTTGGTGAGGTGACGTAGTGTCAATTGAAGCTGGTGTCCTTTACATCGTTGCGACGCCCATCGGCAATCTCGGTGATCTCTCGCCGCGAGCGATGGATGTGCTGCGCGAGGTCGATCATATCGCTGCCGAGGATACCCGTCACAGCGCCGGTTTGTTGCGTCACTTCTCCATCACTACGCCGCTGGTTTCACTGCATGAGCACAACGAGCGGGAAAAGAGCGCGGCGTTACTAGTTCGCCTTGAGGCGGGTGAATCGATCGCGCTCATCTCCGATGCCGGTACGCCTTTAATCAGCGATCCCGGCTATGTGCTGGTGCGCGATGCCCAGGCAGCGGGGCTGAAAGTGGTGCCGATCCCCGGCCCCAGCGCCCTGATCGCCGCGCTTTCCGCCAGTGGCCTGCCTACAGACCGCTTCTGTTTCGAGGGGTTCCTTCCGGCCAAGTCCGGTAACCGACGTAAACAGCTGGAGTCGCTGCGCGACGAACCGCGCACCCTGGTGTTTTACGAATCGCCGCATCGTATCGTCGAGAGTCTGGCCGATATGGTGTCTGTGTTGGGTCCCGAGCGCGAGGCGGTAGTGGCGCGGGAGTTGACCAAGACCTTCGAGACCATCCGCCACGCACGCCTGGGTGAACTGGCAAAGTGGGTGGTGGAAGATGCCAACCAGCAGAAAGGGGAGTTCGTACTGCTGCTGCACGGCGCACCTGCTGCCACTGAGGACGAAGACCGGGACGGCCAGCGCATCGCCGAACTGCTGGCAGAAGAGTTGCCGCTGAAGCAGGCGGCGGCGCTGGCGGCGCGGATCAGCGGTGGGCGGAAAAACAGCCTCTATCAATACCTTTTACAAAAAAAACAGCCATAACAGCCACTTATTCGTTGAATCTTTCCCGTTAACGGGTATCTTATGCGCGGGAGTCGGCCGGGCAGTCGCTGTATCTATCTGGATACGGAGGAAAGTCCGGGCTCCGAAGGGCAGGGTGCCAGGTAACGCCTGGGCGGTGTGAGCCGACGGAAAGTGCAGCAGAGAGTAGACCGCCGATGGCCCCGGTTTCGACCGGGCGCACAGGTAAGGGTGAAAGGGTGCGGTAAGAGCGCACCGCACCGGTGGCAACATTCGGTGGCATGGTAAACCCCACCCGGAGCAAGACCAAATAGGGGAACAATGGCGCGGCCCGCGCTGTTCCCGGGTAGGTCGCTACAGGTGTCCGGTGACGGGCATCGCAGATGAATGACTGTTCACGACAGAACCCGGCTTACAGGCCGGCTCCCCCTCTTTTTCCTCCCCGATCTTGAGACTTTACTTTAAGTTCGCACCCCAACATTTTGATCAAAAAAAGCTCTTTTTTTGACCCACTTCACGCATTCCTCCCACTCCGCTTCACCTTTCGTAAGTTATTGTGAAATAAGCAGGAATTTTCTATTTCCGTCCCGGAATTAGCTTGACATTACGGCTTTCTGGTTCATATAGTGTACAAATGTGGGAGAAAGTGGATCAAAGTGGAGTAAGGCTTCACTAACGAGGAGAGCCGCAAGGTGTTGTTTCGGGGAGTGACAGAACTCAATCTGGATGCCAAGGGGCGCATGGCCATGCCGACGCGCTACCGTGAGCGTTTGATTGAGCGCAGCGAGGGTCGACTGGTGATCACCATCGACACCGACGAACGCTGCCTGCTCCTCTACCCCCTGCCCGAGTGGGAAGCCATCGAACAGAAACTCGACTCCCTGCCCAGCTTCAATCCCCAGGCCCGCCGGGTTCAACGCCTGCTGATGGGCCACGCCACCGATGTGGAGATGGACGGCAACGGCCGTTTGTTGCTGCCCCCGCCGCTGCGTCAGTACGCCAACCTCGACAAACAGGTGGTGCTGATCGGCCAGGGCAAGAAATTCGAGTTGTGGGACGCGGCGCTGTGGAATGCGCAGCGTGACAACTGGCTGGCGGACGAGACCGTGGTCGACGGCCAACTGCCGCCGGAACTCCAGAACCTCTCACTCTGATATGGAGAAGGCGCTGGAACACCGCCCGGTACTACTCGATGAGGTGCTGGCGGCGCTGAACATACGCCCGGACGGGATCTACCTGGACGGTACTTTTGGCCGGGGCGGACACAGCGCGGCTATTTTGCAGTGCCTGAACGAAAACGGTCGCCTGCTGGCAGTGGATAAAGACCCGCAGGCGGTGGAAGTAGCCCGGCAGCGATTCGCCGGGGACCCGAGATTCGCCATTGTGCGGGGGAGCTTCACCATGCTCGAACGGGAAGCGGAACAGCGCGGCTGGATGGGCAAGGTCGACGGCATACTGCTCGACCTCGGGGTCTCATCCCCCCAACTGGACGATCCCGAGCGCGGTTTCAGCTTCAGTCACGATGGCCCGCTGGATATGCGCATGGACCCGGATAACGGACTCAGCGCCGCCGAATGGCTGGCGCAGGCAAAGGAAGCGGAGATCGCAGAAGTTTTGAAAGAGTACGGCGAAGAGCGCTTCGCCAAGCGCATCGCCCGCGCCATCGTGCAGCAGCGTGAGCTGAGCCCCATCACCACCACTGCGCGGCTGGCGAAGATCGTCGCCGAGGCCAACCCGAAATGGGAGAAGGACAAAAACCCGGCTACGCGCAGCTTTCAGGCCATTCGGATATTCATCAACTCGGAGCTGGAAGACTTGGAACAGGTACTGACACAGTCGGTAGAGATGCTGGCACCGGGCGGACGCCTGGCGGTGATCAGCTTCCACTCGCTGGAGGACCGCCGGGTCAAGCGCTTCATTCGTGACGAGGCCCGTGGCGGTGAGTTCCCGCCCGACCTGCCGGTGACCGAGGCGCAGTTCAATCGTCGTCTACGCGCGGTGGGCAAAGACATCCGCGCCGGTAAAGAGGAGTTGGCCATCAACCCGCGGGCGCGCAGCGCCGTGTTGCGCGTGGCAGAGAGGTTGGCTCAATGATGCGCTCACTGCTTGGCGGTCTGGCCGCCCTGGTTTTTGCCACCGCCCTGGCGGTGGTCTTCAGCACTCATACCTCGCGCAAGCTGTTCGTCGAGATGGAGGAGTTGCTGAAGATACGTGACGACCTGAATGCGGAGTGGGGCCGGTTGCAGCTGGAGCAGAGCACCTGGGCCACCCACGGCCGTATCGAACAGGCCGCCAGCGACAAGCTGGACATGGTCATTCCTTCCCCCGGATCAGTGGTGATCGTACGCCCATGAGCAACGACAACCTCAACAGCGGATACCCGCACCGGCAGCGCTTCGTCAAGGCGCTGTTGCTGTGTGGTGTCGCGGCGCTGTTGGGGCGCATGGGTGATCTCAATCTCAACCAGCGCGAGTTCCTGCAGGAGCAGGGCGATGCGCGCTATCTGCGCGTGGTTTCCATTCCCGCACACCGCGGCATGATCACCGATCGCAACGGCGAGCCGTTGGCGATCAGCACCCCGGTGGAGTCGGTCTGGGCCAATCCGCAGGAACTGGCGACCGCCCGCGAGCGCTGGCCGGAACTGGCCAAACAGCTGGAATTGCCGAAGGGTTACCTGGAGAAGCTGCTGGCCGGACGGATGGAGAAGGAGTTCGTCTACCTGCGCCGCCACCTCAATCCGGAAATGGCGGAGAAGGTGATGGCGCTGGGCGTGCCCGGTGTTTCGACCCAGCCCGAATACCGCCGCTATTACCCGATGGGTGAGGTGGCGGCCCATGTGGTCGGCTTCACCAACGTCGACGACAGCGGCCAGGAAGGCATCGAGCTGATGATGGACCAGAGCCTGCGCGGTACCGCGGGCAGCAAACGGGTGATCAAGGATCGCCTCGGTCGCATCGTCGAGAACGTGGAGAGCATCAGCGACCCGCGCCACGGCGAAGACCTGCAACTGAGCATCGACCAGCGCATCCAGTACCTGGCCTACCGCGAACTCAAGGCGGCGGTAACCCGCCACCACGCCCGAGCCGGTTCCGTGGTGATGCTCGACGTGAACACCGGCGAGGTGTTGGCGATGGTCAACCAGCCCGCCTACAACCCCAATAACCGCAGCGATCTCGACAGCGCCCGTTTCCGCAACCGCGCGGTGACCGACCTGTTCGAACCCGGCTCGACCATGAAACCCTTCACCATCGCCGCGGCGCTGGAGAGTGGCAAATACCGCCCACACACCCCGGTGAATACTTCACCCGGCATGCTCAAGCTGGGTAGCTTCACCATCCGTGACGCCCACGACTACGGCCTGATCGACGTCGCCACCGTGATCCAGAAATCGAGCAACGTCGGCGCCAGCCGCATTGCCCTGTCGCTCAAACCACAACGCCTGTGGGACGCCTTTGTTCGCTTCGGTTTCGGTTACGACACCGGCAGTGGTTTCCCCGGCGAAGCGGCCGGCCTGCTCGACGCCTATCAGGATTGGGGACAGGCCGAGCGCGCTACGGTCTCCTACGGCTACGGTCTCTCGGTCACCAGCCTGCAACTGGCCAACGCCTACGCAGCGCTGGCTGCCAACGGCCAACAGCGTCCGGTGAGCTTCCTCAAGCGCAGCCGTGAACAACTGCCGGAAGCGCGTCAGGTGATCGCTCCGGAAGTGGCGCGCGAAGTACGCAAGATGCTGGAAGCAGTAGTGAAGCAGGGCGGCACCGGTACCCGCGCCCAGGTGGCTGGCTATCGTATCGCCGGTAAGACCGGTACGGTGCGCAAGGCCAGTGGCGGTGGTTATAACGAAGACAACTACTACTCGGTCTTCGCCGGTTTGGCGCCGGTGAGCAAGCCGCGACTGGCGATGGTGGTAGTGGTCGATACCCCCGATGACGGCGAATACTACGGCGGGGTGATCTCCGCACCGGTCTTCGGCCGGGTGATGGAGGGGGCATTACGCCTGCTCGATATCCCACCGGATGACCTCGAGAGTTATAAAGGGGTCAGGGTGGCATCCCTGACGGGGGGCACGCGATGATGAACGCGCTCCGTCACGAATCCACCGGCCTCGACCTGCAGACTCTGTTTGCGGGTTTTGTCGATCTGGAGCGGTTACCGCCGCTCAGCGTCAGCGGTCTGTCGCTCAACAGTCGTCTGATCCAGCCGGGTGAGCTGTTCCTCGCCTGCGCCGGTACCGCGCAACACGGCGTGCGCTTTATCGATGACGCCGTCGAGCGCGGCGCAGTCGCAGTGGCGCTGGAGCCGAGCGAGTTCACCCGCGGGTTCAACCTCAGCGGTGTCAGCGTGCCAGTGTTCGAGGTCGAGAATCTGCACTGGCATGCCAGCGAGATCGCGGCCCGTTTCTACGGCGAACCTTCCGAAGCGATGCAGGTAGTCGGCATTACCGGCACCAACGGCAAGACCTCGGTGAGCCAGTTTATCGCCCAGGCGATCGGTCGCGACGCCCCTTGCGGCGTGGTCGGCACCCTCGGCAGCGGTCTCTACGGTCAGCTGGCCGATACCGGTCACACCACCCCTGATGCGGTTAGCCTGCAGCGGCAACTGGCGGAGATGAGCGATGCTGGTGCCCGCCATGTGGCGATGGAGGTCTCTTCCCATGCCCTCGATCAGGGGCGGGTCAATGGTGTCCATTTCGATGTGGCGGTCTTCACCAACCTGAGCCACGAGCACCTCGACTACCACGGCGACATGGCCAGCTATGCCGCGGCCAAGCAGCGCCTGTTCCACTTCCCCGCGGTGAAGCATGCGGTGATCAACGCCGACGACCCGGTCGGTCGTGAGTGGTTGGCCCGCTTGCCGCAGAGTGTGGAGGCGATCAGCTACAGCCTGAATGGCGAAGCGAAACTGCGTGGTGACAATCTGCATCTGGACGGTAGCGGCCTGCGCATGACCGTCCATTACAACGGCCAGAGCGGCGACCTGCAGACCGGTCTGCTGGGACGCTTCAACGCCGCCAATTTGCTGGCCGCCTGCGGCGCCCTGCTGGTGCTGGGTTACGAATTCAACGATGCGCTGGCGCGGCTGGCGCAGGTCTCTACGGTGCCGGGTCGGATGGAGGCCTTCGGCGGCGGCGCCAAACCGCTGGTGGTGGTCGATTACGCCCACACCCCCGACGCGCTGGAAAGCGCCTTGCTGGCACTGCGCGAACACACCGACCATCGCCTCTGGTGCATCTTCGGCTGCGGCGGCGATCGGGATCGGGAGAAGCGCCCGCTGATGGGACGCATCGCCGAGCAACAGGCCGATAGCGTGGTGCTCACCGACGACAACCCGCGCCATGAAGATCCCTACACCATCATCGAACAGATCCTCGGTGGCATTCTGGAACCCGACGCGGTTTACGTCGAACGTGATCGTACTCAGGCCATTGCCCATGCGATTGAGCGCAGTCATACCGGGGATGTGATCCTGGTAGCGGGTAAGGGCCACGAAAGCGAACAGAAGATCGGCGATCGGTTGATCCCCTACAGCGACCGGGTCGAAGTGGCCCAACTGCTGGGTGAGGAGGTGCGCCGTGGCTGAAGGCATTTGCACCACACTGACTCAGGCTGCCCAGTGGCTCGGCGCCGATCTGCGCGGTAGCGATCGCGAATTCCATGGCGTCAGTAGCGACACCCGTAGCATCGAAGCGGGGATGCTGTTTATCGCCCTCAAGGGACCGAACCACGACGGCCACGACCACGTGCAGGCCGCGCTCGCTGCCGGTGCCGCCGCGGCACTGGTGGATCACCCGCTGGACGTGGCGATTCCGCAACTGGTCGTCGAAGACACCCGCCTCGCGCTAGGCCGCCTGGCCGCCGCCTGGCGCCAGCATCTCGGCACCCACCTGCTGGCAATCACTGGCAGCAACGGTAAGACCACCACCAAGGAGATGTGTGCCGCGATCCTCGGCAGCGCAGGCAAGACTCTGGCGACCCGCGGCAACCTGAACAACGACATCGGTGTGCCGCTGACCCTGCTGCGCCTGACCGCCGAGCACGACTACGGCGTGATCGAGATGGGAGCCAACCACATCGGCGAGATCGAATACCTCACCGGTCTGACCCGCCCGCAGGTGGCGATCATCACCAACGCCGCCGCCGCCCATCTGGAAGGATTTGGCGCGGTCGCTGAGGTAGCGCGGGCCAAGGGCGAGATCTACCGCGGTCTGGTGAAGGATGGCGTGGCAATTATCAATGCCGACGATCCCTTCAGCGGGCTCTGGCGTGACCTGAGCGTCGGCCATCGCACCATCACCTTCGGCCTGCAGAACAGTGCTGATATCGGCGTGCGCGGCATGGGCGATATCAACGGCAGCGAACTGGAGGTGCTGACCCCGCTGGGCGAATTCCACCTTAGCCTGCCGCTGCCGGGACGGCACAACATCATGAATGCGCTGGCCGCGATCGCCGCCGGGATCGCCCTGGGGATCGATCTGGAGCAGATCGCCGAGGGGCTGAACCATATGGCGCCTGTTTCCGGACGGCTGCACAAGCGCTCCGGTATCAACGGTGCCACGGTGCTCGACGACAGCTACAACGCCAATCCCGCCTCAATGCGCGCCGGGTTGGAGGTGCTGGCCGGTTGCGGCGGTATCCGCCTGTTCGCCATGGGTGACATGGCCGAACTGGGTGCGGAAGCGGGCGAGCTGCATCGCCGGGTGGGTCTGGATGCACGTGAACTGGGGATCGACGCTCTCTATGCCACCGGCACTTTGAGCCACGCGGCGAGCGAGGCCTTCGGCGACAACGGTTTTTTCTTCAAACAGCAACAACAACTTATCGATGCGCTGTTACCGCAAATGAACAGGGATATCACGGTGCTGGTCAAGGGTTCACGCAGCAGCCACATGGAACGTGTGGTCGAGGCGCTCACTTCCGGGGAGGAAGTCTGAAATGCTGCTCTATCTGACTGAATATCTGGCCAAGTACTACAGCGGATTCAATGTATTCCAGTACCTGACCCTGCGCGCCATTCTCGGCATCCTCAGCGCGCTGGCGATTTCGCTGCTGCTCGGGCCGACCATCATCCGCAAGCTGAGTCACTACCAGGTGGGGCAGTTCGTGCGCGACGACGGCCCGCAGAGCCACCTCTCCAAAGCCGGTACCCCGACCATGGGCGGGGCGCTGATCCTGGCGGCCATCACCGTCAGCACGCTGCTCTGGGCCGACCTCACCAACCGCTATATCTGGGTGGTGCTGGCGGTAACCCTGCTGTTCGGTGCCATCGGCTTTATCGATGACTACAAAAAACTGATCCGCAAACAGTCCCGTGGACTGCGTGCCAAACACAAATACCTGTTACAGACCATCTTCGGTCTCGGCGCGGCGCTGTTCCTCTACTACACCGCCAAGGTACCAGCGGAGCTGGAACTGATCGTGCCGTTCTTCAAGCACATTGTGCTGCCGATGGGTGTCTTCTACATCGTGCTGACCTACTTCGTCATCGTCGGCGCCAGCAACTCGGTCAACCTCACCGATGGTCTCGACGGTCTGGCGATCCTGCCGACGGTGATGGTCGGCGGTGCGCTGGGGATCTTCGCCTACCTCACCGGTAACGTGAACTTCTCCGGCTATCTCGGCATTCCCTACATCCCCGGTGTCGGCGAGGTGGTGATCTTCTGCGGCGCCATTGTCGGTGCCGGACTCGGTTTCCTCTGGTTCAACACCTATCCGGCACAGGTCTTTATGGGCGACGTCGGCGCGCTGGGTCTCGGTGCGGCGCTGGGTGTGATCGCGGTAGTGGTGCGCCAGGAACTGGTACTGGTGATCATGGGCGGGGTCTTCGTCATGGAGACCGTCTCAGTCATTCTGCAGGTCGCCTCGTTCAAGCTGACCGGGCGGCGCATCTTCCGCATGGCGCCGCTGCATCACCACTTTGAATTGAAGGGCTGGCCCGAACCGCGGGTCATTGTCCGCTTCTGGATCATCACCGTCATTCTGGTGCTGATCGGTCTTTCCACTTTGAAGCTTCGTTAAGACGAGATGGCGCTGGCGATGAACATGGCAAAGACCAACGCGGCTGAGGGGTTAACCCTGGTGGTCGGTCTGGGACAGACCGGGCTTGCCTGCGCCCGCTTCCTTGCCGCGCTCGGCGAGCCGTTCGCCGTGGCCGACAATCGTGCCCATCCGCCGGGTCTGGAAGAGCTGCGCCGTGAGTTTCCGCAGGTGTCGGTGTGGCTCGGTGAGTTCAACGAAGATCTGTTCCTCCATGCGGCACGACTGCTACTCAGCCCCGGCGTCGCCCCGCAGGAACCGGCCATCAGCGCCGCCGCCGCGGCGGGGATCGAGGTGCTGGGGGATATCGAACTGTTTGCCCGTCAGGCCCAGGCGCCGGTCGTGGCGATCACCGGTTCCAACGGCAAGAGCACCGTCACCGCGCTGCTGGGCGAGATGGCCCGCGCGGCGGGTAAGAAGGTGCTGGTCGGCGGCAACATCGGTACCCCGGCGCTGGAACTGCTGGATGAAGAGACGCCCGACCTCTATGTGATGGAGCTTTCCAGCTTCCAGCTGGAGGTGACCCGTTCCCTCAACTGCCGCGCCGCGGTGGTGCTGAATCTCAGCGACGACCATCTGGATCGCCACCTGACCATGGAGAACTACGCCGCGATCAAATCCGGGATCTACGCCGGTGACGGGGTGATGGTGATCAATGCCGACGACCCACGGGTGGCGGCGATGGTGCTGCCCGGTCGTGAGGTGGTGCGCTTCACTCTCGGCGAACCGGCGAGTGAAAACGATTTCGGCCTGCGCCAGATCGATGGCGTCGACTGGCTGGTCCGTGGTGGCGAAGCCCTGATGGCCGCCAGCGAGATGCGCATGCCGGGCCGCCACAATCAGGCTAATGCCCTGGCGGCGCTGGCCCTCGGTAACGCTGCCGGGCTGGCAATGCCCGCCATGCTGCAAACCCTGCGCGAATTCCCCGGCCTGCCGCACCGCTGTCAGTGGGTCGCCGAGATCGACGGGGTGAATTACTACGAAGATTCCAAGGGCACCAATGTCGGTGCCACCCTGGCCGCGCTGGCCGGAATGCCCGGTGAGAAGGTGGTGCTGATCGCCGGTGGTCAGGGCAAGGGACAGGATTTCGCGCCGCTGCGTGAGGCGGTGGCAGAGCGCGCCCGTGCGGTGGTGCTGATCGGCGAGGATGCCGCCCTGATTGAACGGGCCATCGATGGTGCCGCGCCTATCGAACACGCCAAAGATATGAAGCAGGCGGTAAAACGCGCCGCGAAAGCCGCACAGTCAGGCGACAGTGTGCTGCTCTCACCGGCCTGCGCCAGTTTCGATATGTTCAGCAACTACGTGGCGCGGGGCGAGGCCTTCGTCGCTGCGGTGCAGGGGAGGGCGGCATGAGCTGGTCCGCGATCCTGCCGGTAATCAATGAGGCCAAGCGCAGCCAGAGCCGCAGTGTCGACTGGCCGTTGCTGCTCGCCGCGCTCACCCTGCTGGCGTTGGGGCTGGTGATGATCGCCTCCGCTTCGGTGACCATCGCCGACAGCCGTGTCGGCGATCCGACCTATTTCATTGTGCGTCAGGCGCTCTATGCCGGACTCGGCATCGCCCTGGCGCTGGTTGCCTGGCAACTGCCGTTGCAGGTGTGGGAGCGCAGCGGACCGATCCTGCTGCTGGTCTCCATCGTGCTGTTGTTGGTGGTGCTGTTGCCGGGGATCGGTCGCACGGTCAACGGCAGCACCCGCTGGCTGGCGCTGGGGCCGTTTACCCTGCAGGTTTCCGAGGTGGCCAAGCTGGCGATGATCGTTTACCTCGCCGGTTATCTGGTGCGTCGCGGCGACGAGGTGCGCAGTAGCGTCGCCGGTTTCCTCAAGCCGATGTCGCTGGTGGTGCTGCTCGGCGTGCTGCTGCTGGCCGAACCCGATTTTGGTACCGCTGTGATCCTCGGTGCCACCGTGCTGGGGATGATGTTCCTCGGCGGGGTGCAGTTGTGGCTGTTCGGGGTGCTGATGCTGATGTCGGTCGGCTCGCTGGCGCTGCTGGCGGTGGCCGCACCCTACCGTATGGAACGCCTCACCGCCTTCCTCAATCCCTGGGCCGACCCGTTCAACAGCGGCTTCCAGCTGACCCAGGCGCTGATTGCCTTCGGTCGCGGCGAGTGGTTCGGCGTCGGTCTCGGCGGCAGCGTGCAGAAGCTGTTCTACCTGCCGGAGGCGCACACCGATTTCGTCTACGCCGTGCTGGTGGAGGAGCTGGGCATGGTCGGCGGCAGTCTGGTGGTGCTGCTGTTCGTGGTGCTGGTCAGCCGCATCTTTTCTATCGCCCGCCGGGCCAGCGAATCGGGAATGCCCTTTGCCGGTTACCTCTGCTACGGCATCGGTCTCTGGTTCGCCCTGCAGGCCTTCATCAACATGGGCGTAAACATGGGTCTGCTGCCGACCAAGGGCCTGACCCTGCCACTGATGAGCTACGGCGGCAGCAGCATGTTGGTGATGTGCGTGGCCCTGGCATTGGTGCAACGGGTGGCGCTGGAAACACCCCAACACGATGGTGCGGTGAGGAGGGTGCGCGCATGAGCAGCCTGCGAATCGTGATCATGGCGGGCGGCACCGGCGGACATGTCTTCCCGGCGCTGGCGGTGGCGCATGAATTGCGCCAGCGCGGCCACGAGGTGAGCTGGCTCGGTACCCAGCGTGGCCTGGAGGCGGAACTGGTGCCGCAGGCCGGTTTCCCCATCGATTTCATCTCCATCTCCGGTCTGCGCGGCAAGGGGCTGGCCGGTTGGTTGCTGGCGCCGTGGCGTCTGAGCGTGGCGCTATTCCAGGCCCTCTCCATCCTGCGTCGCCGTCGTCCGGCGATGGTGCTGGGGATGGGCGGCTTCGTCACCGGTCCCGGCGGCGTGGCGGCAAAGCTCAGTGGCAGGCCGCTGGTGATCCACGAACAGAATGCCATCGCCGGGCTGACCAACCGCCTGTTGTCCTACCTGGCGGTGACCGTGCTGGAGGCCTTCCCCGACACCTTCAGCGGCGGCCATGTGCGCTTTACCGGTAATCCGGTACGCAGCGACATCATGCAGGTGGCGGAACCGGACGCACGCTATGCCGAACATGCCGGGCCGATTCGACTCTTCGTCCTCGGCGGTTCGCTGGGGGCGATGGTCTTCAATCAGACCCTGCCGAAGGCGCTGGCGCTGCTGCCCGAATCGATCCGTCCGCAGGTGCGCCACCAGACCGGCAAGAAACACCTTGAGGCGACCCAGGCCAGCTACGCCGCGGCCGGTGTCGAGGCGGAACTGCTGCCATTCATCGACGACATGGCGGCGATGTATGAGTGGGCCGACCTGGTGTTGTGCCGCTCCGGCGCCTTGACCGTGAGCGAGCTGGCGATCGCCGGTGTGCCTGCCGTGTTGGTGCCGTTCCCCTTCGCGGTGGATGACCACCAGAGTGCCAATGGCCGTTACCTGGCCGACGATGGCGCGGCGCAACTGGTGCAACAGAACAGATTGGATGAGGAAAAACTGGCCGGGATGCTGCGCGATTTCTGCGCCGAACCGGCGCAGGGGCGGGAGAAGCTGCGTGAAATGGCCAACAGGGCGCGCAGGCTGGCCCGTCCCGAAGCAACCAACGATGTCGTGGCGGCCTGTCTTGAGGCGGCCATCGAGGAGAGAACTGCATGATTAAAGGTACTCCGGTGGAACTGAGCGGCAACAACGTGATGGGGCGCATCCGCCATATCCATATGGTCGGCATCGGCGGCTCCGGCATGGGCGGTATCGCCGAGGTGCTGCTCAACCTCGGCTATACGGTAAGCGGTTCCGACCTGAAACCGAACGCGGTGACCCGTCATCTGGAGGCCAATGGCGCCAAGGTCTGTTTCGGCCACGCAGCGGAGAATATCGCCGGTTGCGATGTGGTGGTGATCTCCTCTGCAGTGAAGGAGGAGAATCCCGAAGTGCAGGCGGCGCGCGAGGCGCGCATTCCTGTCGTACCCCGCGCCGAGATGCTGGCGGAGCTGATGCGCTTCCGTCACGGCATTGCCGTCGCCGGAACCCACGGCAAGACCACCACCACCAGCCTGATCGCCAGCCTGATGGCGGAGGGTGGTATGGACCCGACCTTCGTCATTGGTGGTCGCCTCAACAGCGCGGGCACCAATGCCCGGCTCGGTGCCGGTCACTATCTGGTGGCGGAGGCGGACGAGAGCGACGCCTCGTTCCTGCACCTGCAGCCGATGTCTGCTGTGGTGACCAACATCGACGCCGACCACATGGCGACCTACGGCGGCGACTTCACCCGCCTGCGCCAGACCTTTATCGAGTTCCTGCACAACCTGCCTTTCTACGGTCTGGCGGTGCTCTGCATCGACGACGAAGAGGTGCGCAACATCCTGCCCAGCGTACCCCGTCGGGTGGTGACCTACGGCCTCGGCGAAGAGGCGGATATTCGTGCCACCGAGATTCACTACGAAGGGTTGCGTACCCACTTCACCGTCTCCCGCGAGGGCCAGGAGAAGTGGTTGCAGGTGACCCTCAACATGCCGGGACGACACAACGTGCTCAACGCCCTGGCCGCCATTGCCGTGGCCAGCGACCTGGGTGTCAGCGACGAGGCGATCGTCGCCGCGCTGGACAAATTCCAGGGGATCGGTCGCCGTTTCCAGATTGGCGGCGAGGTCGAGACCGGCAACGGCAAGGTGATGCTGGTCGACGACTACGGCCACCATCCACGCGAACTGGCGGCAACCCTGGCGGCGGCGCGCGGTGCCTGGCCCGACCGCCGTCTGGTGGTGCTGTTCCAGCCGCATCGCTACAGCCGTACCCGCGACCTGTTTGAAGACTTTTCCGAGGTGCTCTCCGAGGCCGATGCGCTGCTGATGCTGGAGGTCTATGCCGCAGGTGAAGAGGCGGTACCCGGTGCCGACAGTCGTACTCTGTGCCGCGCGATCCGTGCCCGCGGCAAGGTCGACCCGGTATTCATCAGCGACCACGCGGAACTGGTGCCGACCCTCAAGGGGGTGCTGCACGACGGTGATGTGTTGATGACCATGGGTGCAGGCGATATCGGCGCCATCGCCCTGCGCCTGCCTGCCGAGCTGGAGGAAAAAGCATGATGACCGTGCGCAAGACACAACCGCTGCGCGGCGAATTGCGTGAAGACGAGCCGATGTCGCGCCACACCACCTGGCGTGTGGGTGGCCTGGCCCGTCGTTATTACCGTCCCGCGGATCTGGCGGATCTGGTGGAGTTTATCCGTCGCCTGCCGGAGGACGAACCGCTCTACTGGATCGGTCTCGGCAGCAACCTGCTGGTACGTGACGGCGGTGTTGGCGGCACGGTGATCGCCACCAGCGGCATGTTGAACGCGATGGAACGGATCGATGAACAGCGGGTGCGAGTAGAGAGCGGTGTTTCCTGTGCCCTGGTCGCCCGCTTCTGCGCCCGTGAGGGGCTGGCCGGTGCCGAATTTCTCAGCGGCATCCCCGGCACAATGGGTGGCGCACTACGGATGAACGCCGGTTGTTTCGGTGGCGAGACCTGGCAACTGGTGGAGCAGGTGGAGACGGTGGATCACCTGGGCGTGCTGCGCACCCGCAGCCCGAATGAATACCGCGTCGGCTACCGCCATGTGGAGGCGCCGCTGGGTGAATGGTTCGTTGCCGCACAGCTGAAACTGGAAGCGGGTGACACAGAGCAGTTGCAGAACCGCATTCGTGAGCTGCTGGAATTGCGCGGTGCCAGTCAGCCGACGCGCCTGCCCAATGCCGGCTCGGTGTTCCGCAACCCGGAAGGGGATTACGCGGCGCGCCTGATTGAAACCGCTGGATTGAAAGGTCGTTGCATCGGCGGTGCCTGTGTCTCGGACAAGCACGCCAACTTTATCGTCAACAGCGACAACGCCACGGCGACCGAGATCGAGGCGCTGATCGAACTGGTACAGAACGAAGTGGAACTGAAACACGGCATTAGTCTGCAGCGCGAAGTGCACATCATCGGCGAGCGCAGAGGGAGTGTGGCATGAGTTCATCTGTCACCAACCCGGCGCAATTCGGCAAGGTTGCCCTGCTGTTGGGTGGCATCTCAGCCGAGCGCGAGGTTTCGCTGAAGAGCGGCGCGACAGTGTTGGCGGCATTGCAGGCCCGGGGTGTCGATGCCCATGCGATTGATGTCGGTGCGGAGGTGATGCAGCAGTTGCAGGCGGGCGGTTTCGATCGCTGCTTCATCATGCTGCACGGTCGCGGCGGTGAGGACGGCACCATGCAGGGGGCGCTGGAACTGCTCGGCCTGCCCTATACCGGCAGCGGTGTGCTGGCCTCATCGCTGGGTATGGACAAGTGGCGCAGCAAGCTGCTGTGGCAGTCGCTGGGATTGCCGGTGCCTGCCTGTGTTGTGCTGGACGGGAAGAGCGATTTTGCCGCGGTGGAACAGCAACTTGGTCTGCCGCTGTTCGTTAAACCGGCCCGCGAAGGTTCCAGCGTCGGCATCAGCAAGGTGACCAAGCCTGGTGAACTGGCGGCGGCCTACGCCAAGGCGGTGGAACACGATTCGCTGGTGCTGGCGGAACAGTATCTCGGCGGCGGTGAATACACCGTGGCGATCCTCGACGGTCAGCCTCTGCCGGTAGTGAAGATCGTGCCCAAGGCGGAGTTCTACGACTACGAGGCCAAGTATCTGGTCGATGACACCGAGTACCAGTGTCCGGCCGACCTGACGGCGGAACAGACAGAGACGATGCAGCAACTGGCGCTTAAGGCATTCGACGCGCTGGGCTGTCGCGGCTGGGGACGCATCGATGTGTTGCTGGACGATGCGGGTAAGGCCTACCTGCTGGAGGCCAATACCCTGCCGGGGATGACCGACCACAGTCTGGTGCCGATGGCGGCGCGGGCGGCGGGGATGACGATCGAGGATCTGGTTTGGCGGATCCTGGAGGGAAGCATGGTGAAGGCGAATGGCTAAATCGCCCAAAGGTGCGACACGCCGCGTAGATGAAGTGCGCAAACCGCTGCCGCGCTGGCCGTTGGTGGTGCTGGCGGTTGCGGCAGCTGTGGCGGTGCTGGGCTGGTCGCTGGGGCACCTGGTCGATCCGACAACCCTGCCGCTGACCACGATCCGCATCGAAAGTCCGCTGAAGCAGCTGACCCAGGACGATATTCGCAACGCGGTTCGGCCCTACGTGAAAGAGGGCTTCATGGCGGTGGATGTGGATGAGATTCGTAAGGGGCTGGAATCCCTGCCGTGGGTGGCCAGTGCCTCGGTGCGTCGTGAGTGGCCTGACCTGCTGGTGGTGCAGGTGGCGGAGCAGAAGGCGGTGGCCCGCTGGAGTAACGGCGGTCTGCTGAATGAACACGGTGAGGTGTTCGTTCCCACCGATATGCAGCCGTGGCAGAGCCTGCCGCTGCTGCGCGGTCCGGCACAGAGCGAAAAGATGGTGATGAAAGAGTATCAGGCGATGCAGGGAATGCTGGCGCCGCTGGGATTGCGGATATCGCATCTGACCATGAACGAGCGGCGCGCCTGGAGCCTGAATCTGGAAGGCGGTATGCAACTGCGTCTGGGACGTAACGATATGCATCCGCGGCTGCTGCGATTTGTGCGGGTCTTTGCCCGGGCGTTGCAGCCGCAGTTGAAAAAGATAGATAGCGTCGATTTGCGTTACACCAACGGCTTCGCTGTTCGCTGGAGTGATGGAAGCCAGGCGGCCTAGCCCGGAGGGAATGAGGAAATGTCCAAAAAACTGGAAAAGAAATTGATCGTCGCATTAGACATCGGCACCTCCAAGGTGGTGGCGATTGTCGGCGAGATGAATATGGAAGGCGGTGTCGACATTATCGGCATCGGCTCCCATCCTTCGCGCGGCCTGAAGAAAGGGGTGGTGGTCAACATCGAGTCGACGGTGCAGTCGATCCAGCGCGCAGTGGAAGAGGCGGAACTGATGGCCGGTTGCCAGATCCACTCGGTCTACGCGGGCATCGCCGGTAGCCACATCAAGAGCCTCAATTCCCATGGCATTGTCGCCATTCGCGAGAAAGAGGTGACTCACGGCGATATGGACCGGGTGATCGATGCGGCGCGCGCGGTGGCGATTCCGGCGGACCAGCAGATCCTCCACGTGCTGCCG
Organism: Thiohalomonadaceae bacterium; assembly: GCA_050288165.1. Classification (GTDB taxonomy): domain Bacteria; phylum Pseudomonadota; class Gammaproteobacteria; order Thiohalomonadales; family Thiohalomonadaceae; genus JAPHTQ01. The sequence continues at coordinate 231,238 of JBNKDG010000004.1, forward strand.
CAGGAGTTCATCATCGATAACCAGGAAGGGATCCGCGAGCCGGTCGGCATGTCCGGTGTGCGCCTCGAAGCGAAGGTGCATCTGGTGACCGGCGCGGTGAGTGCGGCGCAGAACATCATCAAGTGTGTACGTCGCTGCGGTCTGGACGTGGACGACATCATCCTGGAGCAACTGGCCTCCAGCTACGCGGTACTTAGCGAGGACGAAAAGGAACTGGGCGTCTGTCTGGTCGACATCGGCGGCGGCACCACCGACATCGCCGTGTTCAGCGAAGGGGCGATTCGTCACACCGCAGTGATCCCCATCGCCGGTGATCAGGTGACCAACGACATCGCAGTGGCGATGCGTACCCCGACCCAGAACGCCGAAGAGATCAAGATCAAGTATGCCTGTGCCCTGACCCAACTGGCCAATGCAGACGAGACCATCGAGGTGCCCAGTGTGGGCGAGCGTCCGCCGCGGCGTCTGGCACGTCAGACTCTGGCGGAGGTGGTCGAGCCTCGTTACGAAGAGCTGTTCACCCTGGTTCAGGCGGAACTGCGTCGCAGCGGCTTCGAGGATATCTGCGCGGCGGGCATCGTGCTGACCGGTGGTACCTCGAAGATGGAAGGGGCGGTCGAACTGGCGGAAGAGATCTTCCATATGCCGGTACGTCTCGGTGTGCCGCAGGGGGTCAGTGGGTTGGTCGATGTGGTGCGTAATCCGATTTATGCCACCGGCGTCGGTCTGCTGCTATTTGGGCAGCACAACCGTGGGCCGGGGCTGAGTGAATTTAGCGGGCAGGGCGGTATGAAGAGCGTCATGCAGCGCATGAAGAGCTGGTTTCAGGGAAATTTCTAAACAATTTTTGTGGGCGGGGCGACCCGTCGGAGAGAGAGGAGGTGTTGTATGTTTGAACTGATGGATAGTAAAGGCCAAAGTGCTGTAATCAAGGTGGTCGGTGTTGGCGGCGGTGGCGGCAATGCCGTTGAGCACATGGTCTGCGCATCGATTGAAGGCGTCGATTTTATCTGCGCCAATACCGATGCCCAGGCTCTGGAGCGAGCGTCGAGCAAGACCGTGATCCAGATCGGAACCCATATCACCAAGGGTCTCGGTGCGGGCGCCAATCCGGACATCGGCCGTCAGGCGGCGATGGAGGATCGGGATCGTATCGAAGAGGCGCTTTCCGGTGCCGATATGGTGTTCATCACCGCAGGCATGGGTGGCGGTACCGGTACCGGCGGTGCGCCTATCGTTGCCCAGGTAGCCAAGGAGATGGGGATTCTGACCGTCGCCGTGGTCACCAAGCCGTTCCCCTTCGAGGGCAACAAACGGATGAAGGTGGCCGATGACGGGATCGCCGAGCTGAAGAAATACGTCGATTCTCTGATCACCATTCCTAACGAGAAGCTGCTGACCGTACTGGGCAAGCAGGTGACCCTGCTGGACGCCTTCAAGGCGGCCAACAACGTCCTGTTGGGTGCGGTACAGGGGATCGCCGAGCTGATTACCCGTCCAGGCCTGATCAACGTCGACTTTGCCGACGTGCGGACCGTGATGTCAGAAATGGGTATGGCGATGATGGGAACCGGTATCGCATCCGGCGAGGATCGTGCCCGCGAAGCCGCCGAAAGCGCCGTTGCCAGTCCACTGCTGGAGGATGTGGATCTCTCCGGTGCCCGCGGCATCCTGGTTAACGTCACTGCCGGCCTGGATATGGCCATCGGCGAGTTCGAGGAGGTGGGTAATACCATCAAGCAGTTCGCCTCCGACAACGCAACCGTGGTGGTCGGTACCGTCATCGATCCTGAGATGCACGATGAGCTACGTGTGACCGTCGTCGCAACTGGCCTGGGCCGGGGTGCGGAGTCTGTCGCAGAACAGCCGGTTAAATTGGTAGTTAATAAACAAAAGCACGATGTTGACTACGACCGACCGACTGTATTGCGGAACAAGGCGGGCCATGGGGATGTCACAGAGAAGGCGGCTGATAACAGTATGGAATATCTGGATATTCCAGCATTCCTGCGCCGTCAGGCAGACTAATCCCGCCCTCGGGCGGGGTTGTTACGAATTGTGAATCCATTCACTAGGCAGGGGTAATCCCTCTGTGGTACTATGCCCGTCCGATTGTGGGGCAGTGTGCCTGAAAATTCAGGGGTTTAAGGGATCAGATGATTCGCCAACGAACACTTAAAAATGTTATTCGCGCCACCGGTGTAGGTTTACATACCGGTGAGAAAGTCTATTTGACCCTGCGCCCTGCTCCTGTTGATGCCGGGATTATCTTCCGTCGTATCGATCTCGATCCGGTGGTTGAAGTCCAGGCCAAAGCGGAAAATGTGGGTGAAACCACTCTCTCCTCAACGCTGGCTGATGGTGATGTACGCATTTCCACCGTTGAACACCTCCTTTCCGCGATGGCCGGGCTCGGCATCGACAATGCCTACGTTGATCTCAGCGCTGCTGAAGTGCCGATCATGGATGGTAGTGCGGGACCGTTCGTTTTCCTGATTCAGTCTGCCGGTATCGTTGAGCAGAACGCCCCTAAGCGCTTCATTCGTATCAAGAAAACCGTACGCGTCGAAGATGGTGACAAGTGGGTACAATTTGAGCCGTTTAGCGGTTTCAAAGTCTCTCTTTCCATCGACTTCGATAATCCGGTCTTCACCTGCCGCAGTCAGAAAGCAGAAATCGATTTCTCTACCATCTCCTTCGTCAAGGAAGTGAGCCGTGCGCGGACCTTTGGCTTTATGAGCCAACTGGAATCACTGCGCGCACGCAATCTCGCACTGGGTGGAAGCCTGGATAATGCTATCGTTGTTGATGACTACCGTATTCTGAATGAAGATGGTCTGCGCTACGACGATGAGTTCGTCAAGCACAAGGTGCTAGATGCCATCGGTGACCTCTATCTTCTGGGCCATAGCCTGATTGGCGCATTTAGCGGCCACAAGTCTGGCCATGCCATGAACAATCAACTGTTGCGTACTCTGTTGGCCAATGAGGATGCATGGGAGCTGGTGACCTTCGAGGACCCGAAGGAAGCGCCTATCTCTTACATGCAGCCGGTGGCAGCAGGATAAGAGTGAGTAAAACGGTCAGGTAATAAACTATCTGGCCGTTTTTCTTTTTGCCAGGTGTTTCAGGGCAGAACTGAGTTGTGGGTCGCTGATACCCTCTGCACACTGGCTGATACATTCCGATGCGCTTTCTGACATGGAGGCGCGTCTTACGGGGTGGGAGGTGTCTCCTGATGAGGCGGGCGGGGTGATGATGACATGCACAGTGTCAATCCTGTTTAGCCGTTTCTCCCCTTTGAGTTGTTGGATGAGTTGTGGAGCCATGTAGCGTAGACGTGTGGCCCAGGCTGAGGAATCGGCGGCAAGGATCAGGGTATTTTCCCGGATGTTTGCCAACTGGCAGTGAGAGGCCAGTTCGGTTCCCAACAGTTCGCCGAGCAGGACGTTGAGTCCATGGAGTTGCCGGCCGCGACGAATGAGTCCGTCCAGAGAATCGCTTTTCTGGCCGGTGAATAGTTCGGGCAATGTTCGTGGTTTGTTGATTGGCATCCCGCTATGGTACAAACTGTTGTTATGCAACACAAAATGATGGGCAGAGTATAGATGAACGTACTACTGGTATCCAAACGTCTTGGGGGCTCCGGCTGCCTGAGCCTTGATCGGGGGAAAATCGTCGCGATTGCCGCGGTGGTTTTCATCGCCCTGCCTGTATTGGCGTTGTATAGCGGCTATCAACTGGGTCGTAAGGATGCGCCGGTAGATCCACTGGCACTGGCTGAAGCGGTCAACGCTGAGCTGGATAAGCAGCAAGGTGAAATTTCCGAAGCCAAGCGTGTCGCGGAAGAAAATCTGAATGCCCTGACCCTGCGTCTTGGCAAAATGCAGGCGCACGTGATTCGCCTGGATGCGCTGGGTCAGCGTCTGACCCGTAGCGCGGGTCTGGATAGCGGCGAGTTCGATTTCACCACACCGCCTGCACAGGGCGGTCCGGAAGAAGCTGCTACTGGCACCACCATTAAAGTGGATGATTTCATGGCGCAGCTGAATGAACTATCCAAGCAGCTGGATGACCGTGACAAGCAGCTGAGCGTGCTGGAATCGATGATTATGAATCGCAACCTGCAGGCGGAAGTGCTTCCTGCCGGTCGTCCTATTGCCAAAGGCTGGCAGTCCTCCGCATATGGCACTCGCAACGATCCCTTTACTGGTAAGCCCGAGTTTCACAAAGGGGTGGATCTGGCTGGAAAGGACGGTAGTGAAATCATGTCGGTTGCCGCTGGCGTTGTGACCTGGTCGGGCAAACGTTATGGCTACGGCAACATGGTTGAGATCAACCATGGCAATGGCTATGTCACACGCTATGGGCATTGCAAGGAAACGACGGTTAAAGTGGGCGATACCATTAAAAAGGGGCAGCTCATCGCCAGGATGGGATCTACAGGGCGTTCCACCGGTCCGCACGTACACTTTGAAGTCTGGGTAAATGGACGGACGGTTGATCCGAGCAAATATCTTTACGCGTCAAATTGATCGTTCAATTTCCTGGATGTATAGCTCCCACATGAGGAGCAAACAGGCCGCATCTGCTGGATGCGGCTTTGTTGTTTCATAAGCCCTGCTTGTTAAGCGGTCCAGTGGACAGTATGTCATTTAGAATTAATAAATCGGGTCCAAAACAGAATCTAACCCTGTCAGGTACGCGCTACTCTGCCCGGGGTGTTGCGCTTTGCCTCTCATTTTTCCTTGCAGCTTGCTCCAGTAATCCGATGCGTGAGCAGTCGACAGGTGCTGATGCGGATGTCAAACAGGGTCTTCGCGTTGCTGCTGTCGGCGACATTATGCTGGGTAGTGACTTTCCACAGAATCTCCTGCCAGAGAGTAACCTGCACCTGCTAGAGGCGATGACGGATGAACTGCAGCAGGCCGATATCGCATTTGGAAATCTTGAAGGGACATTGCTGGACGGGGGGGAGCCGGAAAAGCAATGCTCTAGTGTTAATAGCTGCTATGTCTTTCGCACCCCCACCCGTTTTGTCGCTCAACTAAAAAATGCCGGTTTTGACGTACTCAGTCTGGCTAATAATCATGCACGTGATTTTGGTGAAATGGGCCGTGATAGCACCATGGCAACATTGCGTGACGCGGGTATCGCCCATACGGGAAGGGATGGGGATGTCGCTATCATTCAGGCCAGGGGGCAAACCGTTGCAGTAATCGCTTTTGCACCATTTAAAGGTGCAAACGATATGCTGGACATTGATCGCTCAAGGGAGCAGATCCAGCAGCTTTCCAGTAAGTATGACATCGTTATTGTTTCATTCCATGGTGGCGCTGAAGGTGGCGACAGGATGCATGTTCCTCTCGGCCATGAATTCTTCCATGGCGAGGACCGCGGTGACGTCGTTGAATTTGCTCATGGTGCCGTAGATGCTGGCGCCGACCTGGTTATTGGACACGGACCGCATGTGCCACGTGCCCTGGAGCTATATCAGGAGCGACTGATCGCGTATAGCCTGGGAAATTTTGCCACTCACTGGGGTATCAATATCCGTGACTATAATGGTATCGCACCGCTGCTTGTGGCCGATATCGATGGAAATGGACGTTTCAAAAGTGGCAAGATTATTTCTGCCAAGCAGAGTCGTGAGTATGGTACTCAGCCAGATGCTGAGCACAACGCTGCACGTGTTATCGCCGAACTCACCCAAGTTGATTTTCCACATACACCGCTATTGATAGACCAACGCGGTGCCATAAGTACCATTACGCCATCTCTGGCATCTGGTTCATCACCCGGGAAAGATAATGCGCAGGGGAAATTCCCTCTCGCCAAGAATGAGTAGTCTGCTGTTATTGCAGTACTCTGAACAATCAATAAGACCCGGTAAGGCAGAACACTATGATCACCAAACTATTTAGCAGTGTATTTGGCAGTCGAAACGACCGTGCGGTTAAGCGCATGCGTAAGGCTGTTGAGTCAATTAATGCACTTGAGGCGGGATTTGAATCATTGAGTGATGACGCACTTCGTGCGAAAACCGACGAATTTAAGCAGCGTTATCAAAGCGGTACAACCCTGGACGAATTATTGCCAGAAGCCTTTGCTGTCGTACGTGAAGCCAGTAAACGTGTCTTTGGTATGCGTCACTATGATGTGCAGATGATTGGTGGCATGACGTTGCATCAGGGAAAAATTGCCGAGATGCGAACTGGTGAGGGTAAGACCCTCATGGCAACATTGCCTGCATACTTGAATGCCCTATCTGGTAATGGTGTGCATGTTGTTACAGTGAATGATTATCTGGCACGACGCGATGCTGAATGGATGGGTAAGCTGTATACATTCCTTGGTATGTCTACGGGTGTAATAGTCAATGGCATTGGACAGGAAGAGCGGCAGAAGGCATATGCCAGTGATATTGTCTATGGAACCAACAATGAATTCGGTTTCGATTACCTTCGCGATAACATGGCATTTAGTCTTGAAGAGAAGGCTCAGCGTGAGCTGAATTATGCCATCGTCGACGAGGTAGACTCTATCTTAATCGACGAAGCAAGAACTCCGCTGATCATCTCCGGTCAGGCAGAGGATAGCTCCAGTCTCTATACCAGTATCAATAAGCTGGTACCACAGCTCAAACGGGTGGAAGAGGAAGATGGTCCTGGTGATTACACCGTCGATGAAAAATCAAAACAGGTGTATCTGAGCGAAGAAGGTCATGAACATATTGAAGGTTTTCTATTGCAGGCTGGGTTGTTAGCTGAAGGAAACTCACTCTATGACGCGGCAAATATTAACCTGATGCACCATGTGAATGCTGCACTGCGCGCACATGTGCTGTTCCAGAAGGATGTGGATTACATCGTCAGCAATGGCCAGATTGTAATTGTAGATGAGTTCACCGGCCGTACTATGCCGGGACGACGCTGGTCGGATGGATTGCACCAGGCTATTGAAGCAAAAGAAGGTGTCTCAATCCAGAACGAAAACCAGACGCTGGCTTCGATTACCTTCCAGAATTATTTCCGTCTGTATAACAAGCTGTCTGGCATGACAGGTACTGCTGATACCGAAGCCTACGAGTTCCAGCAGATATACAATCTTGAAGTACTGGTTATTCCGACACATCGACCGATGATCAGAAATGATATGGGCGATCTGATATACCTGACTGCAAGAGAAAAATTTGACGCTATCGTTGAAGATATAAGAGATTGCAACAAGCGCGAACAACCCGTGTTGGTCGGTACTACATCTATCGAAACTTCAGAATATCTTTCTAATCTGTTAAAAAAATCCGGTATAAAGCACGAAGTCCTGAATGCCAAACAGCACGAACGTGAGGCAGAAATCGTGGCGCAAGCAGGACGTCCAGGTGCAGTGACAATCGCCACTAATATGGCCGGTCGCGGAACGGACATTGTGCTTGGCGGCAATTTTGACGCGGCAATTACTGCTCTGGACGAATCTGTAAGTGAATCGGTTTTGGAGAATGAAAAAGTTGCATGGAAAGAACGTCACCAGCGTGTGCTGGATGCGGGAGGCCTTCATATTATTGGTACAGAGCGACATGAGTCGCGTCGCATAGATAATCAGCTTCGTGGTCGTTCAGGTCGTCAGGGCGACCCTGGCTCGAGCAGGTTCTATCTTTCACTGGAAGATAATTTGATGCGGATATTTGCATCAGAGAGAGTCTCCTCAATTATGCAAAAACTTGGGATGCAGGAAGGTGAAGCGATCGAGCATCCATGGGTTTCACGTGCTATTGAGAACGCACAGCGAAAAGTTGAAGGGCATAACTTCGATATCCGAAAAAACCTGCTTGAATATGATGACGTTGCTAATGATCAGAGGAAGGTTATATATGAGCAACGTTCCGAATTGATGTCGCAGGATGATGTCTCGGAAATGATAGCGGTAATTAGACGTGATGTTATCAACGATGTCATTGATGAGTACATTCCCCCGCAGAGTATTGAAGAACAATGGGATGTCTCAGGACTAGAAGCAAGATTAGAGGATGATTTTGCTGCGAAGTTTGATGTCAGAGGTTGGCTTGAACGTGATACGAATCTGCACGAAGAGTTGCTGCGTGAAAAAATCATCGATGAGATGGTGCAGCAATACTCTGCAAAAGAGCAACAGGCGGGAAATCATGTTCTGCGTCATTTTGAAAAGGCAATAATGTTACAGGTGCTTGACACCTTGTGGAAAGAACACCTGGCAGCAATGGATTACCTGCGGCAAGGTATTCACCTGCGTGGATATGCTCAGAAGAACCCCAAGCAGGAGTATAAGCGAGAGGCTTTTGAGCTCTTCACCCAATTACTTGAGCGCATTAAGTATGACGTAATTAAAATAGTATCGCGTGTTGAGGTGAAAGCAGAAGAAGACGTCCAGGCTGTTGAGCAGCAACGTCGTGAAGCTAGTGACGTGAAATACGAGCATAGCGAATTTAATACTTTCACTAACGAGGACGAAGAAAATACTGCGGCTGATACCGAACAGCCATATGTGCGCGATGGCAGGAAAATCGGTCGTAATGAACCTTGCCCATGCGGATCGGGTAAGAAGTATAAGCAGTGTCACGGTAAAGTTGCCTGATATCTAGAGGTATATATGGCTGTTTCGTACAACGGGTTACCTGATCTGAAACCTGTAGCTGGGATTCGTATCTCTGTAGCGAGCGCAGGAATTAAAAAGCCAGGAAGAAATGATGTAACGCTATTTGAGATGGCAGAGTCATCAACCGTGGCTGCTACGTTTACACGTAATGTTTTCTGTGCGGCGCCTGTTGTTGTGGCCAGGTCACATCTCTCTGACTGTAAACCAAGATACCTGCTGATCAATACTGGGAATGCGAATGCCGGGACAGGAAAGACAGGTTATGAGAATGCTGAGAAGAGCTGTCAGTATGTTTCTGATCTGACTGGCTGTGATAAAAGTGAAGTCATGCCGTTTTCGACAGGTGTCATTGGTGAGCAGCTTCCTGTTGAGCGTATCCAGGCGGTCATTCCAGAGCTAGTGTCCGGACTGAACGAAGATGGGTGGTCAGATGCAGCAACGGCCATACTTACTACTGATACAGTACCTAAGGGGAGTAGTACAGTAGTTTCACTATCTGGTGGGGACGTTACCATCACTGGTATCGCAAAAGGCTCCGGTATGATCCGCCCAGATATGGCAACGATGCTCTCATTTATAGCGACAGATGCTGTGATTTCTGATGATGTCATTGCACCAATACTACGTGAGGCGGTTGGTTACTCATTCAATCGGATTACAGTTGATGGTGATACGTCGACTAACGATTCGTGCGTATTGATGGCCAGTGGTAAATCTGGCGTAAATATCAATGCTATAGATGCCGACCTGGAAGTCTTCAAGGAAGCGTTGACAAGTTTGCTAATAGAGCTTGCGCAGAAAATTGTTAAAGATGGTGAGGGCGCAACAAAATTTGTCACCATCGTCGTCAATAATGGTTCAACTCTCGCAGAGTGTGAAGATGTGGCTTACACAATTGCACACTCTCCACTGGTAAAGACAGCACTTTTTGCCTCTGATCCTAATTGGGGTCGTATCCTGGCAGCTGTCGGACGATCCGGTGTGAGTGATCTTGAACTCGACGCTCTCGATATCTATTTGGGGGATGTGTGTATTGTCAGAGCTGGTGAGCCAGCTTCTGACTATACAGAAGAACGGGGTAGAGCTGCTATGTCACCTGCTGAAATCACTATTCGTGTAGAGCTTGGGCGAGGCTCCTATGCAGCAACTATCTGGACCTGTGATTTCTCATATGAGTATGTCAAGATTAATGCAGAGTACAGGACTTAAGTCAGGAAACATAACAGTCAAAATGGTCAGGCTGAAATGCGTTTACATGTCGCCGCCGCGGTTATTGTTGATACCAATAAACATATACTGTTAGCAAGAAGGCCAATTCACCTGCATCAAGGAGGTTTGTGGGAGTTCCCTGGCGGAAAGGTTGAAAGTGGTGAGACCGCCGCCCAAGCCCTTGTTCGTGAATTGAACGAGGAACTAGGGATTGATGTAACAGAATACAGACCATTAATCCAGTTCCCCTTTGATTACCCTGAGCATTCCGTGTTACTCGATGTCTGGCTTGTAACGGCCTATTTGGGTGAACCAGAAGGAAGAGAGGGCCAGAAGATTAAGTTGGTACCACTTGAAAAATTGCACGAATATGAAATGCCAGCAGCAAATATTCCGATATTAAAAGCCCTTGTCCTTCCTGATACATATTTAATTACGCCAGAACCAGGGATTACGGAAAAGGACTGGACGCTATTCCTCCTGCAACTGAAAAAATCCGTGTTGTTTGGTGGCATCAAGCTGGTTCAGTTTCGCGCTAAGAATCTTTGCAACCATGACTATATGGTACTTGGAAAAAGAGTAGTTGATCTTTGCCACAAGCTGGATTGCAAAGTGCTCTATAATGCCAATAGCGCAGAACAAAGATATCATGATGCAGATGGTTTACATGTGTCGTCGGCCGGACTGATGTCTATGATTACGCGAAATGTGCCAGAGCATAAATTTCTTGCAGCATCATGCCATAATGCGGATGAACTGAAGCATGCGGCAGAATTGGGATGTGATTTCGCCGTTCTAAGCCCAGTACAGCACACACAGTCTCACCCGGATACAATCCATCTTGGGTGGAAAGCATTTCGTGATATTTGTGGTGAGGTTACCATCCCGGTATTCGCACTTGGGGGATTGGATACCAATGATATGGATGTGGCCTGGCGGCATGGCGCACAGGGGATTTCCGGTATAAGTGGCTTATGGAAAACCATTTAATGGCTAATATGTTTAAGATATATATTCTCACAATTATTGCGAGTATTGCTATTTCTGCATGCAGCGGACATGAGGAATCTTTTCATGAACTTGGTTCGGCAAAGGGCTGTGATGCAGCAGAAACCACATGTGCACTTAGCGGTAAGGATTTCAATATCAAGCTGAAGCTTGGTCCTAATGTCGCACCATTAAAGAATTTTCCAGTAGAGCTGACTATCACTAATAGCGATGAGGCATTGGCTTCAGAGAATGTAATTATTGATTTCCAGATGACCGGTATGGAAATGGGTCTTAATCGCTACAAACTTAGCAATAGCGGTAATATATGGAATGGTGTTGTAACTTTACCTGTATGCGTGGCGTCAAGAATGGATTGGATAGCTATTGTGGAATTCACTGCTCAGGACCGTCGGTATCGTGCAGTGTTTCCATTTCATACAGATCGGAGTTAGTGGCAAATTCCTCGTCACTAGCAGTCACAATCGGCTCGTGAATGCAGTGTTTTTCAGTAGCCCAATCTCCAAAATCTATGGTCTTGCATCGTTGACTACAGAATGGTCTCCACGGATTATCTGACCATGTTGTTAATTTATGGCATTGGGGGCACTTGATGTTATTGGTCACAAGCGACACAGTGCCAGCTGAAATGTAACGTCATAATTAACACCCCTAGGTTTTCCTGTATCAGATGGTTCAAGAAATCTGATAGTGAAGCAGTGCCTTCCTCCACTTATCTCAGTAAAGCAAGTAGCCGAGTCTGGCAACCTAACTCGTATCATCTGAAATGGTGTATCTTTCTCAAGCTGCTCGGTATGGTTGCCAGTAATTGCATCCTTTTCAACAAATTCAGCGCTCCCACGTACCATCTTGAGCAGTAGTTCAATCGTCTGCCGTATAGGATCCATGGTGGCGTACCAGCGCTTTTGATCAGTGTGTCTATCTTTAAAGTCTTGATGTAACCAGTAATTAAACCTGGGAAGATCAAAATCACATGTTCCACCTGGGATGGTGCTGCGTTGGCGGATAATAGCAAGCAGCTCATCTATCTTTAATTCATGTCCTGGTGTGGAAGTCATTCCATGAATGTTATCAATAAGGTGTTCTAATGCGCGGAGAATAGACCCAAGTCGCTCCTGGTCAACACCCGGATATTGCATTAATAAACCCAAGCTCTCGGTTGAGCGCTCCAGTTCTTTTAGCAATTCAGTTTTTATATCTCCACGAGCGAATAGTTCCAGGATGTCAAGTAGGGTCATGATGAATAGTCGGCTCGACCAGTGGTCATCTTTTGCTAACAGGTATGTTGCCTGACGGAACAGGTGCTCTAGACGCATCATTACCCTAATGCGTTCATTAAGTGGGTGTTCATAGACAGTATAGTCTTGCATGGAATTACACGTCACAAGTGGCTCTGTGAACTTAGCTGCGTATAGTATAAATGCAGTTTCTCGATCTGAATACGTAGTTCAGTTGCGTCAAGACGGTTATCGAGAATGTCATCCGCCATAGCAATACGCTCATTCCTTGAGATTTGTGTGGCCATAATGCGCTTTACTTCATCAATATCGACAGTATCGCGCTCTGCGGTACGCTGTAATTGTTCTGCTTCAGTACAGTCAACAACCAGAATTCTATCTACATCACTGTGCCAATTTTTCTCAAATAACAATGGAATAACGATGATGATATATGGTGATCTAGTTGATTCGATCTCTGCGGACAATAACCTTCGAATCTCTGGATGGGTAATAGATTCCAGTTTACGAAGTTTAGCTACATCATTAAAAACGATTTGTCGAAGCTTGTGTCGATTCAGTGTCCCATCTTGTTGCAGTACATCATGACCGAATTCTTGGGCAATTTGACTCAAACATTTACTACCAGCGGAAACTACTTTTCTGGCAAGAATATCAGTGTCAATGACTGGGACACCTAGCGAATTGAATATGTTGCATGCAGTTGATTTGCCGCAACCAATGCCACCTGTCATACCAATCTTAAGCATGGGCCTAGTGAGTAATAAAACCCAAGTAGGCATTATTGATTTCGCTACCCCAAAGCAGAGCAATCCAACCAGCGATGGCAAGGTAAGGGCCAAATGGAATAGGAAGTTGACGATCACGTCCCAGCAGCAGAATCATTAATAGTCCGATAACAGTGCCCACTAGTGATGAAAGCAGAATGATCATGGGGAGCGCTTGCCAGCCAAGCCAGGCACCAAACAGAGCAAGAAGTTTGAAGTCTCCATAACCCATACCTTCCTTCCCTGTCAGCAACTTAAACAACTTGTATACAGACCAGAGTGAAAGGTAGCCGGCCATCGCACCAATCAAGGCAGACTGCATATCAGTGAAGGTCCCAAATATGCTGAGACCAAGGCCAACCCACATAACTGGTAATGTAATGTCATCTGGAAGTAATTGATGATCAATGTCGATAAACGAAAGTGATATCAATGACCATGTTAGTAGTAGAGCAAACAACGTTTGCCACTCAAAACCAAACTTCCATGCAACAACTCCACTTAGGAGCGCTGTGAGAAGTTCAACTGCCGGATAGCGGGGAGAGATTGGGGTTTTGCAATGCTTGCAGCGGCCACGTAAAAACAGGTAGCTAATAACCGGAATATTCTCAATCGCCGATATTTGATGGTTGCAATTCGGGCAGAGTGAGCGTGGTAGGATTAGATTGAATGGCGCATGAGCAGCTACTGCATTATTCTCGAGCAAGTCATTGCACTGTGCTACCCAGTCACGTTTTAACATGACGGGTAGACGCAGAATCACAACGTTTAGGAAGCTACCTACGATAAGACCAAGTACGACTATATAAGCTGTAAATAGGTAAGGTTGACTCAGGAAAAGGTCTTGGATTGAGTTTGTCACTTTGTGTTAACCAATTACAGACCCCATTTTGAATATTGGTAAATACATCGCAATAACCAAACCACCTACAAGTACACCCAGAACGGCCATGATTAGTGGTTCAAGCAGGCTGCTCAAGCCATCGACAGCATCATCAACCTCTTGCTCGTAAAAATCGGCGACCTTACCAAGCATGTGGTCTAGTGAACCTGCCTCTTCACCGATAGATGACATTTGTACTACCATATTCGGGAAAATATTTGTCTGTTCCATGGCGGCTGTTATGGATGTGCCTGTAGAAACATCTCCACGCATCTGCAGTACAGCAACACGGTACTTCGCATTACCAACCGCACCAGCAACTGACTCAAGCGCTTCCACTAACGGGACACCCGCAGCAAACATGGTCGATAGTGTTCGTGCGAAACGAGCAATAGCTGCTTTGTTTAAGATGTTTCCAACTATTGGTATGGTAAGAGAAAAGCGCTCTAAATTATCGCTAAATGTTTTTGAGCGTTGTTTTGCCTGTACAAAGATATATGCGAAGAGTCCAAGTCCACCAAATACGAAATACCAGTATTCCTGAAAGAACTCGGAGAGCTGAATGACTAGGAGGGTTAGTGCCGGGAGATCCGCACCAAAACCGGAAAAAAGCTCCTTAAATTGTGGAATGACAAATATTAACAAGATTGCTGTAATGACTAATGCCACAATTATTACTGCTGTTGGATAGAAAAGTGCTTTCTTTACTTTTGATTTTATTGCCTCTGTCTTTTCCTTGTATGTGGCTATTTTGTCCAGCAGGTTTTCCAGGATACCTGCTTGCTCACCAGCGTTTACCAGGTTACACATTAGGTCATCGAAATATTTTGGCTGGTGGCGGAATGCATCCGCAAGAGTGCTGCCGCCTTCAACGTCGTTTTTCACTGCATTAATGAGATTGCGAAGATTGGGATTCTCGGCACCTTTTGCCATAATTTCAAAAGACTGTACTAATGGGACACCCGACGACATCATGGTTGCCAGTTGCCGTGACATAATGGCAATGTCTCGAGGTTGAATCTTCTTGCCTCTTGGACCGCTACTAGCAAAAAGTTCCTTTGCCTTTCTTTTGACCTTCGTGGGATTAACGCCCTGCCGGCGCAAATCGGCTTTTGCCAGGACCATGTTATTGGCCAGGATCTCACCTTTCTTCTTTACACCTTTTCTGTCGGTACCTTCCCATACGAAGGTGTCCATTTTGATCGGTTTTGCCTTTGTCTTAGCCGCTTGTGCCATAACGTTGCTTAATCCTTGGTCACGCGATTAATTTCTTCGAGACTGGTCACGCCCTGTCTAACCTTCTTCAACGCGGAATCCCGGAGGTCTGGAATACCTTCTTTTTTCGCCTGGTCTGCCATGTCATAGGCGGATGCGCCTTTCATAATCAATTTGCCCATTTCTTCTGAGATAGGCAGTACCTGATAGATGCCAACTCGTCCTTTATAGCCATCGGTACATTGATCGCAACCAACGGCTTTATACAATTTCAGTTTTGGTATTTCTGCTTCACTGAAACCTTCTTCGATTAGTGCTTCCTTTGGTACATCTTCGATAGTTTTGCAATGGTTACAAAGCCGACGTGCCAGACGCTGGGCAATAATCAGGTTCAGTGCGGAGGCGATGTTATATGGCGGAACGCCAATGTTCATCAGACGCGCAATCGTTTGCGGTGCGTCGTTGGTATGCAGGGTAGACATAACCATGTGACCTGTCTGGGCGGCCTTGATCGCGATCTCGGCGGTTTCCAGGTCACGAATCTCACCCACCATGATGATGTCCGGGTCCTGACGCAAAAAAGCTTTTAGTGCACTGGCAAAGGTCAGGCCGACTTTCGGATTTACGTTTACCTGATTGATCCCTTCCAGGTTAATCTCGGCAGGGTCTTCAGCAGTAGAGATGTTGACGGTCGATGTGTTGAGGATGTTAATACCTGTGTAGAGTGAAACCGTCTTACCAGAACCGGTAGGGCCAGTGACGAGGATCATCCCGTACGGTTTCGCCAGGTTGTCCATATAGAGCTGTTTCTGTTCAGGTTCGTACCCCAGCGCATCGATACCCAGCTTGGCGCTGGAGGGATCGAGAATACGCATAACGATCTTTTCGCCAAACAGGGTGGGACAGGTACTGACACGAAAATCTATCGCTTTATTCTTGGACAGAGTCAGTTTGATCCGGCCATCCTGTGGTACGCGTTTTTCGGAGATGTCGAGACGCGACATAACCTTGATACGTGCAGCAATCTTTCCGGACAGTTGGATTGGCGGATTGGCAATTTCGTACAACATACCATCCTGACGCAGGCGCACCCGATAGCGCTTTTCGTAGGGTTCGAAGTGGATATCCGATGCCCCCTTATTGATCGCATCAAGCAATATCTTGTTAACGAAACGGACGACCGGTGCGTCATCGATCTCAAGATCTCCACCGGCATCTTTCTCCGGTTCATCATCGCCTGCAGCGATATCGAGATCATCCAGGCTGGAATCACCAAGATCGCTCATGGAGGTATCATGAGCCTCCATCGCCTTGTCGATCATCCGACTAAGCTTGCTCTCCTCAACCAGTACCGCCTCGGTATGGGCGCTGACGTGAAATCGGATTTCGTCTAGGGCGACCAGATTGGTCGGGTCGGAGACAGCGACAAACATACGGTTGCCGCGTTTGAACAGGGGCAGGGCATGGTGAGCGCGGACCAGCTTTTCGTCCACCATCTTGGTGACATCGCTGTCCAACTCCATGGCGTCCAGGTCAAATAGTGGAACGCCAAATTCCTGCGAGGCAGCCATCGCCAGGTCGCGGGCGCCTATTTTGTTCTTGCCGACAACATAGCTGACAAACGGGATTTTCTGCTTGGAGGCCTCATCAGTGGCCTGCAGTGCATCTTCCTCACTGAGCAAACCTTCGTTGATCAGCTTGCGCGCCAGACCACTGAGGCTTACGTTGAGCTTTGTCGTTGCCATATCCTTGATACCAAAGGTTTTATCGTTATAAAGCTGCTAGCTAACCTTATGTTATTTTACGCCCCATTTCTACTGAAATTCACCGGGAATGGTATCCGGTTCAAGCCTCTCACTGCTTTTCAGATGGAGGTTTTGTCAGTCAGTTGGTGGGGTTAAAACGCATGGAGAGGTCAATCGCCGAGACGTTCTTGGTGATCTCGCCAACAGAGATGAAATCAATACCTGTTTGTGCATAATCCCTTATATTTTCTAGTGTTATGCCGCCGGAAGCTTCCAGTTTAGCGCGTCCTTGAGCCAGATCGGCAGCCTCACGTAACTGTTCCGGACTCATATTATCCAGCAACAGGATATCGGCTCCGGCATCCAATGCCTGTTGAACCTCAGCCAGATTTTCCACTTCGACTTCAACTACGATACCTGGCGGAGTTTGGCGACGCGCCAGACTGACTGCATTGGCAATGGAACCGGCGGCGGCAATATGGTTTTCCTTGATCAAGACTCCGTCGAACAGCCCAATACGGTGATTCCTTCCACCACCGCATTTGACGGCGTATTTTTGCGCCAGACGTAGGCCCGGGAGTGTCTTACGTGTGTCGAGTACTTCTACGTCGGTCCCCTTGAGCGCATCCACATAGCGGGCGGCTCGAGTAGCGGTGCCCGATAGTGTCTGCAGGAAGTTGAGGGCAGTGCGCTCACCGGTTAGCAGGGCACGCGCCGGGCCGCTGAGGGTGCAGAGGATCTTGCCCGGTTCGACCCGATAGCCATCTTCCACATACCAATCCACATGGATGGTGCTGTCGAGCTGGGCGAAGACCTGACTGAACCACTGGCAGCCGCAGATCACCGCCTGTTCACGGCTGATCACCGTGGCTTTGGCCTGGGCCTTCTCAGGAATGAGCGTCGCGGTGAGGTCGCCCCCGCCGATATCCTCGGCAAGGGCGGCGCGTACCTGTTCGCGAATGTCGTCAAACGTTAGTGAGAGTGCCAATTTAGAGGATATCCAGCAGTTCGACCTCAAACACCAGGGTGGCATCGGGCGGTATTACGCCGCCAGCACCACGTGAACCGTACCCCAGTTGCGGCGGGATGGTCAGCTTGCGCTTGCCACCGATCTTCATCCCGGCGACCCCTTCGTCCCAGCCTTTGATGACCATGCCTGCGCCGAGGTTAAACTGGAACGGTTGGCCACGGTCTTTACTGGAGTCGAACTTGCTGCCATCGGTCAGCCAGCCTGTGTAGTGTACGGAGACGGTCTGACCGCTCTCGGCGATGCTACCTTCCCCTTCGTTGAGTTCTTCGATCTTCAGGCCAGATGTGGTGGTGATTTCAGTCATTATTGTCTCCCGCAGAAGTGGATATTAGTGGGCCAGCTCGCAAGCTGGCCCGGCGATAGTACTACGTGCCTTGCCGCTGTGGCTAATGGCCGCCCTCGGCGAAGTAGCTGTCTTTCAGCTTCTTCACCAGGCCCGCCAGCAGGATCAGCGCAAGCAGGTTGGGGATGGCCATCAAAATATTGGTCACGTCGGCGATATTCCATACCAGATTGAGCGGAACCGCCGCGCCGAATACCACCAGTACCGTATAGACCACCCGGTAAGGCATTACGGCCTTCTCACCGAAGAGGAAATGAGCGGAACGATCACCGTAATAGGACCAGGCGATGATGGTAGAGAAGGCAAACAGCGCCAGACCGATTCCGACCACGACTGCCCCACCGGTTCCCAGGCTCTGGCTGAAAGCATAGGCGGTCAGGGCGGCGCCTTTGGCATCTGCCGGTGCACTGCCGTAAGCGCCGGTAACCACGATCACCAGTCCGGTCATGGTGCAGATCACGATGGTATCGACAAACGGTTCCATCATCGCCACCAGACCCTCGCGGACCGGCTCGTTGGTACGGGCCGCCGCGTGAGCCATCGGCGAGGAGCCAAGCCCTGCCTCGTTGGAAAAGAGGCCGCGGGCCACACCCCAGCGGATCGCCTCACCCACCGCTGCGCCGCCCACCGACCAGGGATTGAGGGCGTGGTTGAGAATGGTGCCGAAGGCCGCCGGGATCGCATCGAGATAGTTGAACAGCACAATCAGTGCGGCAGAGACATAAAGAATGGCCATGAACGGCACGATGGTGCTGGCGACTTTGGCGATGCGCTTGACCCCGCCGAGGATCACCAGCCCCACCAGGATGGCCATCACCACGCCGATGAACCAGCCATTTTGCTTCACATCGGGCCAGAGGTAGCCCAGGCCGTCGACCACCGAGTTGGCCTGCACCATATTGCCGATACCGAAGGAGGCGATCAGGGCGAAACTGGCGAAGGCCACCGCCAGGCGGCGCATCTGCAGGCCATGCAACAGGGTGTACATCGGGCCGCCGGAGATGCGCCCTTCCGGGTCGACCTCGCGAAACTTCAGCGACAGGGTACATTCGGTGAACTTGGTCGCCATGCCGACGAAGGCGGTGACCCACATCCAGAACAACGCTCCCGGCCCGCCAAGGGAGATGGCAGTGGCGACACCGGCGATGTTACCGGTACCGACGGTGGCGGAGAGGGCGGTGGCCAGGGCCTGAAAGTGCGAGACCTCGCCAGGATGATCCGGATCGTTGTACTTGCCGCTGATCAGCTGGGCACTGTGGCGAAAGCCGCTTATCTGCACGAAGCCCATACGCAGAGTCAGGTAGAGGCCGGTGCCCACCAGCAGGATCAGGGTCAGATAGTTGCCCCACAGCAGGCCGGAAAGCCAGCCGGTCCACTCGGTCAATTGCGCAATAAAGCCATCCATATCAATCCCCCGTTGTTAATCTTCTTCTTATCAGTACTGTCGGATTATCAGCGTATCGCCCCGTTGGGTAAACTCCAGATGCTTGAGAAAACTCATGCCCAACAGAATGGTTTCATCGCCCTTGTTCGGATTGATGCTCGCCGGTATGTCGTGCAGCACGATATCACCCAGACGCAGATCGTTAATCCGGGTCATATAGGCAGTGATGTTGCCATTGGCCGTGTTGTAGACAATCGGCTGACCGCGCTTCAGTCCCAATGTGGAAGCCACCGACTGCGGAATGGAGACATCACTGGCACCGGTATCGAGCAGAAACTCCACCGTCTTGCCGTTGATCTTACCGTTGGCGACGTAGTGCCCGTAGCGATTGCGCTGCAACACCACTTCACGCATGCCATCACTACTCATCTGTGATGCTACCTGCCGGTTGGGATTGAACTGCTCTTCGAGAACATTGCTGAACAGCAGGGTGAGCAGAGCAAGGCCGACGATCCAGCCAACGATCATCATCGTTTTACCGGTGCGATGGGCGTTGTCTTGTTGTGGCATAACTCGTTATGGATAGTGGTTGCACGCGATAGGCAATAGTGTACCTTTAGAAGCTAATCCGCAAACCACGAGCAATTCGCATTGAGCCTCACCCTGCCAGCCGTTTTACGCCCCTTTGTTGACAGCGTACGTGATCTGGCACCGATCATTCTGGTGATCGGTTTCTTCCAGATCGTGGTGTTACAGCAACCGATCCCAAATCTTGGCGCGATGTTGTTCGGCACAATGATGGTGGTGCTGGGGCTGACCCTCTTCATCCGCGGTCTGGAGATGGGACTCTTTCCCATCGGCGAAAGCATGGCCTACGATTTTGCCCGCAAGGGCAGCCTGTTCTGGTTACTGGCCTTCGCCTTCGCGCTCGGTTTCGGCACCACCGTGGCCGAACCGGCATTGATCGCCGTGGCCGGGGAGGCGGCGGAAGTCGCCGCTCAGGGCGGGATGATCGAGCACACCGAGGCGTCCATGGCCAGTTACGCCAGCGGCCTGCGTTATACCGTAGCCCTGTCGGTCGGTTTTGCGATTGTTCTTGGTGTACTGCGTATCCTTAAAGGCTGGCCGATCCAATATCTGATCATCGGCGGTTATGTCGGCGTGGTGATCATGACCATGTTTGCGCCGGATGAGATCATCGGTATTGCCTACGACTCCGGTGGCGTTACCACCTCCACCATCACCGTACCGCTGGTGACGGCGCTCGGTGTCGGTCTCGCCTCATCGATCAAGGGACGCAACCCGATGGTCGACGGCTTCGGTCTGATCGCCTTCGCTTCACTCACTCCGATGATCTTCGTCATGGGCTACGGCATGGTGATCGGCTGATGGATCTCCTGCACCTGATCCTCGACACATTGCTCGGCACCCTGCGCGACGTGCTGCCCATCGCCCTGATCATCTTCGGCTTCCAGATATTCGTTATCCGCCGTCCCATCGCCAATCTGAAGAAGGTATTGATCGGTTTTGGTTACGTGCTGCTTGGCCTGGCACTGTTCCTCATCGGTTTGCAGGAGGCGCTGTTCCCGCTCGGCGAATTGATGGCCAAGCAACTCACCGATCCCGCCTTCATCCTCGGTGATGCCGCGCATCGTGCATTGCAATGGAACGACTACTGGTGGGTCTATCTCTTTGCCCTGGCCATTGGTTTCTCCACCACCGTGGCGGAACCGTCATTGATCGCCGTGGCGATCAAGGCCAACGAGGTTTCCGGTGGCGCCATCGGCGTATGGGGGCTGCGTACCGCGGTCGCTATCGGCGTCGCCGTTGGTATCGCGCTGGGTGTCTTCCGCATTGTCAGCGGCACACCGCTGCACTACTACATCATTGCCGGTTACATCGTGGTCATCATCCAGACGTTCTATGCGCCGAAGCTGATCGTCGCCCTGGCCTACGACTCCGGCGGGGTGACCACCTCGACCGTTACCGTGCCGCTGGTTACTGCACTGGGTCTTGGCCTTGCCAGCACCGTGCCGGGCCGTAGTCCGATGCTCGATGGTTTCGGCCTTATTGCTTTCGCCAGCCTGTTTCCGATCATGTCGGTAATGGGCTATGCACAACTGAGTGAGTGGAGAGCACGTCGCGAGAAGCGGCGTGACAACCTGGGAGAATAGCCATGCATTTCAAATTACTGGTCGCCCTGCTTGAAGACGACAAAACCGATGCGGTACTCGATGCGGCGCGTGAAGCCGGTGCCACCGGTGCAACGGTGCTCAACCAGGCGCGCGGCGAGGGGGTGAAGAAGAGCAAGACCTTTTTCGGCCTTTCTCTGGAGTCGCAACGCGACATGGTGATGTTCCTGGTGGAGGAGCATATGAGCCGAAAGATACTGGAAAAGATCGCCAAGGTTGGACAGTTCGACGAAAAGCCTGGAACCGGTATCGCCTTTCAAATTGATGTGGAAGATGCTGTCGGCGTCGTCCACCAGGTACAGCAACTCAGCTCTGCGGTAGAGGAGGAAATCTGATGAACGGGGATAGAAAGGTAATCCGTGTCAAAGATGTGATGAAACGTAAGTTCGACATGGTCGATGGCATGGCCACGGTACGTGATGCCGTCGCCACCATGAAACACGTGGAGACCAAATGCCTCATCGTCAATAAGCGTCACGACGACGATGAATACGGCATGTTGTTGATCTCCGATATCGGCCGCAAAATTCTTGCCACCGACCGCGCACCGGAGCGCCTCAACGTTTACGAAGTGATGGCAAAGCCGGTGATCACCGTCGATGAAGAGATGGATATTCGCTACTGTGCCCGCCTGTTTACCCGTTTTCATCTCTCTCGCTGCCCGGTGGTGAATAAAAGCGGTGAGGTGGTCGGCGTCGTGAGTTACACTGATATGGTGGTCAAAGGGATGTTCGCCGATGTGGAATAAGGAGGGCTTTTCATGGCGCTCACCAAACTGAGTCAATTTGATTTCCATCAAACACTGGCGGGTAAGAAGGGCGTGAGCCTGGTGATGTTTACCGCGCCCGGCTGCGGTTCCTGCCGTCAACTGCGGCAGGTGCTGGAAGGGCATCCGCAGGCGTTTTCCGATCTGCACCTGTTCGAGGTCGATGCGCAGCAGGATCAGGCGCTGACCAACGAATTCGACGTCTTCCACCTACCGTCACTATTTCTGTTTCGCGATGGTCACTTTCATGCGCAGATCGAAGCAGAGCCGTTACCGGGACAGATCCGGGATGCCATCGCCGCAGCACTGGCCGCGGCACCTCAGGAAGCCCCGTGACCCTGCACATAGACCGCGAGACAGGATTATTAAAAGAGGCGCGTCAGGTTGCCTCGCCCAACTGCGATGAACGCCCTGACGGTGCCCAACCGGAATTAATCGTGATCCACAACATCAGCCTGCCGCCGCAGGAGTTTGGCGGGCCGTGGATCGATGCCCTGTTCACCAACACACTCGACCCGAACGCCCATCCCTATTTCGCCGATATTCACCAACTCCAGGTCTCATCGCATCTGTTGATCCGTCGCGACGGCGAACTGGTGCAATACGTACCGTTCCACCTGCGCGCCTGGCATGCCGGTGCATCCAGTTACGAAGGGCGCGAGCGCTGCAACGATTTTTCCATCGGCATCGAACTTGAAGGTGCGGATGAGGTACCCTATGAAGCAGTACAGTACAATGTGCTGGCAGAAGTGATCGCGGCGCTGGAGCATGCCTATCCAACATTGAGTCGCTCACGTATGGTAGGGCACAGCGATATTGCACCGCAGCGTAAAACTGATCCCGGTCCGGCCTTTGACTGGAACGTACTTTACGCCAAACTAACAGATAACAAGATTCAATCGGCCTGATAACGAGACCAAAAACATGGAACTTATCGCAATCCTGATCAGCCTGGTGGTGGAACGCTTCCTGGGTTCAATGGAGGAGTTCAGGAGTTTTACCTGGTTTCGCAAGTACTCCAGTTGGTTGCTGGCGCGGCTCTCCGGCGTACAGGGCGCGAACGGACCGCTGGGTGTTCTGCTGATTCTGCTGCTGCCGCTGCTACTGATACTGGCCGCCGAGTATTACCTCACCCACTGGTGGGTCGTGCTCGGACTAATTTTCTCCGTTCTGGTGCTGTTGTTCAGCTTCGGGCCGCACGATCTGGAAGCGCAGGTCGAGGCCTATGTCGAAGCCGAAGAGCGTAACGACCAGGATTCCGCCATGGACCACGCTGCGGTGCTGCTGGGCGAGAACACCGCAGGCGGCGAAGCGGAGCGTACCCGCCGGATCATCGAAACCTCGCTGATAGAGGCCAACGAAAGAATGTTTGCGATATTGATCTGGTTCCTGGTGCTCGGTCCGACCGGCGCCATTCTCTATCGCCTTACCTCACAACTGGCCAACAACAGCTGGGGTGACGAGCAGACCGGGCTTGCCACAGCCGCGCGCCGCCTGCATGCCATTCTCGACTGGCCTTCCGCACGCCTCTGCGCCCTGGCCTACGCCTTTGCCGGTAGCTTTGTCGATGCCCTGCACGCCTGGCGTATCCAGGAGCGGCAGGACGACTGGGAGCAGGGCAGCCAACTGGTGCTGATCGCCAGCGGCATGGGCGCGCTGGGCTATGTACCCGGTGAAGAGGAAGACGGCCACGAGCACGATATCTCGCTGGTGCATGAAACCATGGCCCTGATCCGCCGTGCGGTGGTGGTGTTCCTGGGTATCGCCGCTCTCTTCACATTAGCCGGTTGGATGAGCTAGTTTCTAGCAGATTCTTTTTGCTAAAAGAGCGCGCCACCGCAAGGGGCGCGCTCTTTTCGTTTTTGGCGCGGCGCAAAGCCGGTATCATGGCCTCTTTTCATAGCCAAAGACTTTATCCATGCGCGAACTGATCCTCGGCGGCGCCCGCTCCGGCAAGAGCGCACTGGCCGAACAGCGTGCCGCCGCCAGCGGCCTCGCCGTCACCTACATCGCCACCGCCCAGGCGCTGGACGAGGAGATGGCGGCGCGTATCGAGCGCCATCAACAACAACGCCCTAACCACTGGCAACTGGTGGAGGAGCCGTTGGAGCTGGCTGCCACGCTCAAACAACACGCCGCGCCGGATCGTTGCCTGCTGGTCGACTGCCTCACCCTCTGGCTCAACAACCTGCTGGCCGATGAATCCGTCTTCGAACGTTGCCGCAACGAGTTTCTGGAACTGCTGCCGCAACTGCCGGGCGAGATCATTCTGGTCAGCAACGAAGTCGGCCTCGGCATCGTGCCGTTGGGCGAACTCAGCCGCCGCTTTTGCGATGAAAGCGGCCGTTTACACCAGGCGGTAGCCGCCCGCTGCGAGCGGGTCACCTTCGTCACCGCCGGACTACCCATGCTACTGAAAGGAGCAAACTAGATGTCATCACCCTGGTTCCAGGCCGCCGTTCCCGCCGCCGACCAATCCATCCTCAATGCCGCAGTTGCCCGGCAGGAGCAACTGACCAAACCTCGCGGCTCCCTCGGTCGACTGGAAACCCTGGCGGTCACCCTGGCCGGACTGCAGCGGCGCGAGAAGCCGCAACTGGAAAAGGTCGCCATCACCGTCTTCGCCGCCGACCACGGTGTGGCAGAAGAGGGTGTCTCAGCCTTTCCCCAGGAGGTGACCGCGGCGATGATCGCCAACTTTGCCCACGGCGGCGCAGCGATCAGTGTGTTGGCCAAAGCGATCGGTGCGCGATTGGAAGTGGCCAACGTCGGTGCACTCTCCGCCAGTGAAGGTCTGCCCGGCGTGGTCGATTGCCGCGTCGCTGCCGGTACCGCCAACTTCTGCAAAGGCCCGGCGATGACAGAAGAGCAACTGCAACAGGCGCTGGCCGCCGGCCGCGACGCGGTAGAACGTGCCGCCGCTGAAGGCTGCGAACTCTTCATCGGTGGCGAGATGGGCATCGCCAACACCACACCTGCCACCGCCATTGCCGCCGCACTGCTGCACATGGCTCCGGCGGAACTTGCCGGTCCCGGCACCGGCCTCGATGCGCAAGGGGTTTCGCGCAAGGCGGAGGTGATCGGCAAGGCGCTGATGCGGCACGACGGCCATCTTGACGATCCGCTGGAGGTGCTGCGCCTGGTCGGCGGTTTCGAGATCGCTGCCCTCAGCGGTGCCTACATTGCCGCGGCACAGCGCGGCATCGCCGTGCTGGTGGACGGCTTCATCGCCAGCTCCGCCGCACTTGTTGCATTGCGTATCAATCCGGCCATCGAACCGTGGCTGTTCCTCTCCCATGCTTCCGCCGAACCGGGCCACGCCGCCATGGTCGCGGCCATCGGCAAACAGCCGTTGCTCGATCTCGGTATGCGCCTCGGCGAAGGCAGCGGCGCTGCCACCTGTGTACCGCTGCTGCGCCTTGCCTGTGCCCTGCACAACAACATGGCTACCTTTGCGGAAGCGGGTGTGGCCGAAGGGAACTGATTGCTCCAATGGAAGAAAAAACCACCATCATCGACATCCTGCGCCACGGCGAACCGGTCGGCGGTTCCAAATATCGCGGTCAACTCGACGACCCGCTAAGCGAAAAGGGCTGGCAACAGATGCGCGATGCGGTGGCGGGGCGCAACGAGTGGCAGCAGATCGTCAGTTCCGATCTGCGCCGCTGTGCCGACTTCGCTCATGAACTGGGTGCAGAGCTTAACCTCAACGTTGAACTCAACCCCGGCTTCCGTGAAATCGGTTTCGGTGATTGGGAAGGCAAGAGTGCCGAAGAGTTGTTGATGGAAGATAACGCTGCCATCTCCGCCTTCTGGAGCGATCCGGTGCGTAACACCCCGCCCGGCGGCGAACCGCTGCCCGATTTCCAGCAACGCATCATCACTACCTGGCTCGACATGCTCGACCGCTACGCGGGCAAACACCTGCTACTGGTCGGTCACGCGGGGATGTTGCGTATCCTGTTACTGCATGTGCTCGATCTGCCGCTGGAGAGTTTCTACCGTTTCGATCCGCGTAACGCATCCATCATCCGTATCCGCATCGACAGCGGACGCTACGGCGAACGGTGGCCGCAACTGGTTTTCCCGGGGCCGTAAACCATGCGTTCCTTCTGGCTGGCAATGCAATTCCTCACCCGTCTGCCGACGCCGGTGTTGCACGACATCGAGGCGCAGCAGATTGGTCGCTCCCTCGCCTGGTATCCGGTTGTTGGTTTGTTGCTCGGCGCCATCCTCTATGGCGCGGCGTGGCTGCTGCAGGGACAACACCCATTGCTGGTCGGCGCGATCCTGCTGGCGCTGTGGGTCGGCCTCAGCGGTGCACTGCATCTCGACGGCCTGGCCGATACCGCCGACGCCTGGGTAGGTGGCATGGGCAATCGCGAGCGCACCCTGGAGATCATGAAAGACCCGGCCAGTGGGCCGATGGGCGTC
This sequence comes from Thiohalomonadaceae bacterium, assembly GCA_050288165.1. GTDB lineage: Bacteria > Pseudomonadota > Gammaproteobacteria > Thiohalomonadales > Thiohalomonadaceae > JAPHTQ01. The sequence goes on from JBNKDG010000004.1 coordinate 258,083, forward strand.
AGCGCCATCGTGGTGGTATTGCTGCTCAAGTTCGCCGCCCTCGTCACCCTGCCGCCGGTGGCGCTGTTGCTGATCCCTGCGCTGGCCCGTAGCGGTGTCGCGCTGCTCTTCATTACCACCAGCTATGTTCGTCCCGGCGGTATCGGCGAGGCATTGGCCCAGCATAGTCCGCGCGTGGCGGTGATCGTCGGTGCGGTGCTGGTGACCGCGGCGGCGCTGTTAGTCTGGCAGTGGCACGGCGCGCTGCTGCTACTGATCACAGCACTGCTCTGGTGGTTGCTGCGTCGCGCCCTTATAAAAAGACTGGGTGGCTTTACCGGCGATACCGCCGGTGCCATGCTGGAGCTACTGGAATGCATCGCACTAATCGCGATGGCTTTAAACCTATAACGAGTGACATATGACTAAAGAAACCGCCCCGCAAACCATCTACCTCAAGGACTACACCGCGCCCGCCTATAACATCGAATCGCTGCAACTGCGCTTCGACCTCGACGAGTCGGCCACCGAGGTGACGGCAACGATGCAACTACGCGTCGTGGGCGATGCGGTGCCGCTACGACTCGACGGTCAGGAGCTGGAATTGCTGGCGTTGCGTATCGACGGCAACGAAGTGGCGGCAAGTGAATACAGCACCGACGACGAATCGCTCACCCTGCATAATCCGCCCGCAGCGTTCAAGCTGGAGATCGTCACCCGCATCAATCCTTCTGCCAACACCGCGCTGGAAGGGCTCTACACCTCTGGCGGCAACTTCTGCACCCAGTGCGAAGCGGAAGGTTTCCGCAAGATCACCTATTACCCGGACCGTCCCGACGTGATGACGGTCTTCACCACCACTGTGATCGCCGACAAGGCCAAGTATCCGGTGCTGCTCTCCAACGGGAATCCGATCGAACGCGGCGAACTGGATGGCGGTAAACACTTCGTCACCTGGAACGATCCGCACCGCAAACCGTGTTACCTGTTTGCCCTGGTCGCCGGGGATCTCGCCTGCATCGAAGATCGCTTCACCACCATGAGCGGCCGCGACGTGACCCTGCAGATATACGTGCAGCACGGCAACGAAGACAAAACCGCCCACGCCATGACTTCGCTGAAAAAGTCGATGGCCTGGGACGAACAGGTCTTCGGTCGTGAATACGATCTCGACATCTTCATGATCGTCGCGGTGGACGACTTCAACATGGGCGCGATGGAGAACAAGGGTCTCAACATTTTCAACTCGCGCTACGTGCTGGCGAAGCAGGAGACCGCCACCGACATCGACTTCTACGGCATCGAAGGGGTGATCGGCCACGAATATTTCCACAACTGGTCGGGCAACCGCGTCACCTGCCGCGACTGGTTCCAGCTCAGCCTGAAAGAGGGCTTCACCGTCTTTCGCGATCAGCAGTTCAGTGCCGACATGAACTCCGCCGCAATCCAGCGCATCGACGATGTCACCATGTTGCGCAGCCACCAGTTCACTGAAGACGCCGGGCCGATGGCCCATCCGGTGCGTCCCGACTCCTACGTGGAGATCAACAACTTCTACACCCTTACCGTTTACGAAAAGGGCGCAGAGCTGATCCGCATGCTGCATACCATCCTCGGCGCAGAGGGTTTCCGCAAAGGCAGCGATCTCTACTTCGAGCGTCACGACGGTCAGGCGGTTACCTGCGAAGATTTCGTGCAGGCGATGGCCGATGCCAACGATTACGATCTGACTTCATTCCTCAACTGGTATCGTCAGGCAGGTACGCCGCAGGTCACGGTGAAGCGTGAATACCACGCAGGCGAGCAGAGCCTGACACTGCACTTCACCCAGCACACCCCGGCGACACCGGGACAGGAGAGCAAACAGCCGCTGCCGATCCCGCTGAAAACCGCACTGCTCGACGAACACGGCAAACCGCTGCCGCTGCGTCTGAAGGGTGAAAAGGAAGCGGCAGGCGAAGAGCGCATCCTGTTGCTGGAAAAGGCAGAACAATCCTTCACCCTGGAGAACGTGCCGCAAGGCACAGTGCCGTCACTGTTGCGCGGTTTCTCCGCACCGATCAAATTGCAGATGGAGTACAGCGACGAAGAGCTGGCCTTCCTCATGGGCCACGACAACGACTCGTTCAACCGCTGGGAAGCGGGGCAGCAACTGGCGCTGCGTGTCCTGCTCAATCACTACAATGCGGCAAAAGAGGGGAGTGCGCCTGCATCGCATAGCGGCCTCTCCGCCGCCATCGGTCATACGCTGGCGGACAAACAACTGGATCAGGCACTGGTCGCCGAAGCGATCACCCTGCCGGATGAAAACTACGTCGCTGGTTTTATCGACGAAGTCGATCCGCTGTTGCTGCATGAAGTGCATCTGTCACTGCGTAAAGCGTTGGCAAAGGAACACCAGACAGCACTGCAGCAAACCTACACCGCCTGTGACGGTAAAGTCGCCTACAGCATCGACCCCGCCGCCATGGGCCGTCGTCGCCTGAAAAATCGTTGCCTCAGTTACCTGATGCTGCTCGACGACGAAGCGGCGGCAACCACCTGCAACGCGCAGTACCGCAACAGCGACAACATGACCGACAGCCTTGCCGCCCTCGGCGCGCTGGTGGCTAACGGACACGCAACTGCCGCGGCGGCGCTGGAAGATTTCTACGCCAAATGGAAAAGCGACAACCTGGTGCTGGATAAATGGTTCGCCATCCAGGCCGGTGCGCCGCTGGCGGAAACTTTCGACGCGGTTAAACAACTGGCGCAACACAGCGACTTCAATATCAAAAATCCCAACCGCGTGCGTGCTCTCTACGGCACCTTCGGTATGCGTAACCCGGTCGCCTTCCATCGCGCAGATGGCGAAGGCTATCGCTTCCTTACCGACTTCATCATCGAACTCGACAAGCTCAATCCGCAGGTCACTTCGCGGATGCTGACTCCGCTAACCCAGTGGCGGCGTTACAACAAACCGCGCCAGGAGCTGATCCGTGCACAACTGCAACGGATACTGGATGGGGGATGTTCCAAGGATGTGTTTGAGGTGGTGAGTAAGAGTTTGGGATAGATAAAAGCGATTTACCGCAAAGACGCGAAGGACGCAAAGGAAAAGCAAGTCAGTCATTCCGGCGGAGGCCGGAATCCAAGTGTGCGCCTACTATTTCTTGTACGTTGCCTGTAGCATAGAAGAGAGCATACAAAGGGGCGAGGTTTTGTTATGTGTTTCTACAGAATGGTTCTTGTGTCGTGCATGGTGGTGTATGTTAGCGCGTGTAGCTCAGTGCAATTTGTCTCAGACGAGAACTATCGGGATGAATTAAATAAATATCTTGGCAAGAGTGTTTCTGTGGTAGTGGACGCTTTTGGTCATGCTGACTATGTGTCACAAGCACCAAATGGAAATAAGCTTTATGTATATGCAGATTCTGATACATCGAAGACGCCTGTAACATGCCGGAAAGACTTGTCGGGGAATGAGAAATGTACTGGTGGTGATATTAGAACTTATCAGTGTAAGACATTTTTTGAGGTTGATGGTGGTTCGGTGGTTGTTGATACCTCTTTCAGGGGCGATGGATGCGGTACGTGTGCTAACAAAGATGCTCTTTTGTGCTTCAGGTTTTGATGATAGATACAAATGATTGCGGGGCACTCAAAGCTGTTCAACAGTATGGGGAAACTGATTGGTAGTCGATGACTAGCAAAGTCTGAAATTGATAATAAACACGGCAAGGAAAACGCCAAGAATGAAAATACACAACACTGATACGGCAATTCCAGATTTCCTGATCAAGTCTACGCTTGGCTGCTCGTTGACAATGATCTTCGTTCTGAGTCCGTTTGCGATCCATGATTTCATGGATCAGCGCTACATCATTACTCTCGCTTCCGCGCTGATTGTCGCGGTGTGTGGCGTCAACGTCTGGTTTGGCAGTCAGGGGAAATACAGCCTGTGGAACAATACCTGGCTGGTGGCGCCCATCGGTGGTTTTACGGTGGTCTATGCTCTGCTGGAGCTCGGTGAACCTGGCAGCTACTGGCCGTTTCTGCTGGTGGTCTCCTACTACTTCATTCTGCCGGAAAAGCGGGCCTGGTATTTCAATCTGCTGAGCCTGGGGGCAATTATCCCCGCGGCCTGGATTGTTCTGGAGCCTGCGCTGGCATTTCGTTTTACCGCGGTGCTGTTGGGTGTCAGTCTGTTTGCCTATATCTCCATGCGTGTGATCAGTGTGCTGCACCGCTTACTGCATGGAAAGGCGGTCACCGATACGCTGACTGGACTCTATAACCGTACCTTGCTGAATGACGCCCTGCAGCATGCGATGGCGCAAAGCCAGCGTTCCGGGGTGCCGATGACTCTGCTCAGTTTCGATATCGACGGGTTTAAGGAGATTAACGATACCCACGGCCATGATATCGGTGACCGAATCCTGGAAACTCTCGGTGAACTGATTAAGGCCCGTGCCCGGAGCAGCGATATGGTGTTTCGCGTTGGTGGTGATGAATTTCTCCTGCTTGCCCACAACACCGACGAACATCATGGGGCCAAGGTGGCAGAAAAGCTGCGCCATGAAGTGGAGCATAGCCTGCTCATCGTCGATCGAAGCATTACCCTTAGCATTGGGGTCAGCCGTCTTCATGACGATATGGATGTGGCGGAGTGGTTGAAATCCTGCGATGTGAAAATGTATCGCGCCAAGGAAGATGGCCGGAATCGAGTTGTTGTTTAAATGATGAATAGCCGTCTGCGAAACGAAAAGATAACCGCCTTTGTCCGGGATGTCCTCGGTTGCGGTTGTCCCGACGAGGTCTTCAATAAAATCGAAGTCTCGAATATCGAATTCGACCCCGATATGGAGACTGCAACCCGAATCGTTATTGGTGACACCCTCCTGATTTACATCCTGCCTGACACCCCTGTTGCAATTGTCACCAGTAAAATCGGCAAGTTGATTGCTGCTGGAAAGCAGGACAGGGATCTACACGGCTATAATCGCTTCAGGTTGGTTTTACATTCCTATGACAATCAGGCTCTGGAAGAGGATGTCCTGGGTCTATTTTCAGCTATAGCTGCCAAGGATACGAAGTTGCATTTACATTTCGTTGAGGCTGACACCTTGGCAACGTTGGGATAAATAAACGTCACATATTGTGAATTGAGCCATGTCATTGTCTTAACCTCTTTCTGTCCTATGATCTTCTATGAAGTGTCTTGAACGAATTTCGTTCTCATCGACAGGGAGGGTTGTATGATGTCAAAGTCAGGAAATTGTATCTTTAGCGGAATTATCCTGTTTCTACTGTCCATTCTACTAAGCGGCTGCCCATGGGATGACCCAACGTATACCGTGGGTGGAACGGTTTCTGGCCTGCTCTCGGCACAGTCGGTTACATTGCATAATCTTCAGGATGAAAACGGCGATCATCTAACGATGTCGACTAACGGGAGCTTTACCTTTGCCACAACTATTGCCGACGGTGGCGTGTATGGTGTGACGGTAGCTACGCATCCCGGTACTGATTACTGTGCAGTGACCAATAGTAGTGGCTTTATCAATGGGGCTAACGTGACCGATGTACAGGTTGTTTGTGCAGCACCACAGACGATCAACATTAGTGGTGTCGTCAAGGCATCCGAGGGCGGTACACTCATTCCCAATGTGTCAGTTGAGGCGCGTTATGCCGCAGATGGCACTATCATCGACAACACTCACACCGATGCGTTGGGTAATTATTCTCTCGCAGTAAACGTTAACCAGGATTTCTTTCTACACAATTCTGGCATTACCTATGACAGTCTGTATTACTACCCAACAAATATGGAGATTCGGAACGAGACAGCCGATCGGAATATTACGATCTATTTGCCAGACGATACCCATGTCAGTGCACTTGAATCGGCCCTTGGTGTAAATCTTTATACGGATTCAGGATTTGCCCTGAACGTGTGGGATGCGGCGGATAACGTCATAGCAGGAGTAACTGTAACGACATTCCCTGCGGTGTCACATATCTACTACAACACTGGTGGTGGCTATTCAGAAACCGGACCCACAACTATCGCTGGTAGTAGCAGTCCATCGGTTGTCGGGGTTGTTAATGAAATCGCTCCGTCTATGGTTGGTACTTACACCATCACACTTAGTGGAGATACTACTGGTATGACGATAGGTAACCCGATCAAGTTTCGGCTTGCACCTCAGGAGATAAGCCAGCCGATAGAGCCTTAGATAGTTTCTGCTATGGCAACACACACGCCCGTTATTCGGGCGCGTGTGTTGTGTAGTTAATCGATAATGTAGTTTTCCAGATCTTCTATCGATGCCACTTCGTCCTCGCTGATGGCGAAGTTGGTCACCGTTATTCCCGCATCCTTTACGCTCTTCTTTGTGCCGCTGACCAGTGGGTGCCATTCAGGTAGCGGTTTGCCTTCGCCCAATAACCGATAGGCGCAACTGTTGGGCATCCAGTTGAGGTGCTGGATGATGGAGGTGTCGAGTTCCAGACAGTCGGGGACGAGGGTGGTACGCTCGTTGTAGATGTTACAGCTGCACTGTTCGCGATCCAGATAGCGGCAGACGACGCTGGTGTAGAAGAGTTCGTTGGTATCTTCATCTTCCAGTTTGAGCAGACAGCAGCGGGCACAGCCGTCGCAGAGACTTTCCCACTCCTCGCGATTCATCTCGGCGAGGCTTTTTGTTTCCCAGAAACGTTCGCTCATTAGCCTGCCCCGATGGCACGGTCCATCTTCGCTTCGGCTAGTTTCCACTCTTCCTTGGCGGTGGCGCTCTGGGCCATCAGTTCCATCAGGCCGTAGGCGAGCTGACGGGTGTCAGGCTCCATCTCCTTCAGCTTGGTCAGCAGGTAGGAGTGGCCACCCTGGGGGATTGAGAGGGTTTTCATCAGCGCATAGAGCAGCAGCGACTGGCCGGAGCGCGGCTCGGCTTCAATACGGGCGAGGGTTTGATTGAGTGGGGTCAGGTCCATGGGGCGTGATTATACGTGAGTTCGGCGCTTATGCCTTCCGGTGAATAATGCCTCTATTCGTGCCATGTCCAGATGCTGTTCCATGCTATCGGCCAGCCGGTCGATCTCCTTTTCACGCAGGGTGTGATAGTCGATGGCCTGTTGCTCCTTCAGTCCCGCCCACTGGAGCATGGCGTTGCACGCCTCCTGCCGCTCGAACAGGCCGTGCAGGTAGGTGCCGAGGATCTGGTTGTCTTCACTGATGGCGCCGTCTTTGATCTCGCCGAGAATAACGGCAGGTTGTTCGAGTGCCTGGCCGCTGGTGACACCCATGTGGATCTCGTAGCCCTCCACAGGCGCATCGTCGAGAGTCAGCCGACCGCTGACGCGCCGGAGTTGTTTCTCTGTTTCCAGAGTGGTCTGCATCGGCAGCAGGCCGAATCCTGTGCTGCTGCCCGGTTTGTCCTCCAGTCCCTGTGGGTCGTGGATCGCCTCACCCAGCATCTGGAAGCCGCCGCAGATGCCAATCACCTTGCCGCCGTAGCGCAGATGGTGTTGCAGGTACTCATCCCAGCCATGCTGCTTCAACCAGGCGAGGTCGGCGCGCACGTTTTTGCTGCCGGGGAGGATCACCAGGTCGGCCGGCGGCGGTGTGTCGCCGGGTGGGACGAATTCCACCGTGACGCCGGGGTGGTGGCGCAGCGGGTCGAGGTCAGTGTGGTTACTGATGCGCGGCAAGACGGGAACAGTGATATGGAACAATGCGCCCCGATTGTGAGTCTCACGGGGCAGGGCATCTTCCGCCTCCAGGTGGAGGCGATGCAGGTAGGGCAGCACGCCGAGTACCGGTTTGCCGGTCTTCTGTTCCAGCCAGTCGAGGCCCGGTTGCAGCAGGGCGATGTCGCCGCGGAAGCGGTTGATGATGAAGCCTTTGATGCGGTCGCGTTCGCTGGCGGAGATGAGTTCCAGGGTGCCGACGATCTGGGCGAAGACGCCGCCCTTGTCGATGTCGGCCACCAGCAGCACCGGACAGTCCACCGCCTCGGCGTAACCCATGTTGGCGATGTCGCCTTCGCGCAGATTGATCTCTGCCGGGCTGCCAGCGCCCTCGACGATGACGCGCTCGTACTGCGCGTTGAGACGGGCGTGGGAGTCGAGCACCGCCTGCATCGCAGTGCGTTTATAGGCGTGGTAGTCCTGCGCCTCCATCTGGCTCAGGGCCTTGCCATGGATGATCACCTGGGCGCCGGTATCGCTGGCCGGTTTGAGCAGCACCGGGTTCATGTCGGTATGCGGTTCCAGCCCGGCGGCCTGAGCCTGTACCGCCTGGGCGCGACCGATCTCGCCGCCGTCTGTTGTGACCGCGCTGTTGAGGGCCATGTTCTGCGGCTTGAAAGGCACCACGTGGATACCGCGGCGGTGGAACAGGCGGCATAGCCCGGCGACGACAGTGCTTTTGCCCGCGTCGGAGGCGGTGCCCTGAATCATGAGGGTTTTGTTCATGGGCGGTGATGGTAGCGACAAAGGAGGAGCAATGAAATGGTAAACTTGCACCCACGTAACAAAGATTTTGGAGAACGGTCTGTGTCGCGATTCACGCTGATTTTTGCCGGGATTCTGCTGCTGTTGAGCTTGCCGCTACGGGCCGAGGTGATCGAGGTGACCGACGAGGCGGGGCGGGCGGTGGTGCTGACACAGCCCGCACAGCGTATCGTTAGTCTGGCACCCCATATCACTGAGCAGCTTTACGCGATCGGTGCCGGGCCGCAGATGGTTGGGGCAGTGGCCTACAGTAATTACCCTGAGGCGGCGAAGAAGCTGCCGCGAGTTGGTGGTTACGGCAATATCGATCTGGAAGCCGTGCTGTTGCTGAAACCCGACCTGGTGGTGGGCTGGGAGGGTGGCAACGATTCGCGTCTGCTGGAGAAGCTGGAAGAGCTGGGCCTGAAGATATACCGCAGTGCACCTCGCCACCTGCCCGACATTGCGACCGGGTTGCGTAATCTGGGACGACTGACCGGTCATGCGGACAAGGGGATTGCCGAGGCAGCGGCTTTTACCACCACGATGGAGCAGCTGCGTAAAACTAATCTGGGCAGGCCGCCGCTGCGGGTCTTCTACCAGATATGGAATCGACCATTGATGACGGTGAATGGCCAGCACCTGATTAGCGATGTCATTACGCTATGCGGGGGTGAAAACGTGTTTGCCGATCTGTCCGCGCTGACCCCGACGATTTCCGAGGAGGCGGTGATCGCCGCCAATCCAGAACTTATCATCGCCAGCGGTATGGCCGAGGAACGTCCAGAATGGCTGGATGACTGGCGTAACTGGACAAGCATCAAGGCAGTGCGTAACGGCGAGCTGCGGTCGATCTCGCCCGACCTGTTACAGCGTGCGACGCCCAGACTGTTACAGGGCGCCAAACAGATGTGTGTCTTCATTAAAGATGCGAAAAGGGATTAAATCGCCGGTCGTCATAAATCCGTCATCGTTCCGTCGTCGTCCTTTCACACAACTCACATAGATTCATGCCCAAGTGTGCAAACAACCTGGGTATGAAGCATGTCGACAAAAAAATTTAATCCCTTCCGCATTGATGACCTGTTGCTGACTTCGCTGCCGCGTGCAGTCAAAGCGCCGCTGCTCAACATTGTCGAACGTCTGCTTGGTCTGGACTGGCTAGCACGCGGTTATGAAAAGCTGGACGAGACCGATACGCCGGATCAGTTCGCCGCACAGACCCTGCAATATATGAATGTGGTGCCGCGTATCGTCGATGGCGATCTGGCCAATGTGCCGAAGAGCGGTCCTGTGGTTGTGGTAGCAAACCACCCCTTCGGCGGTATCGAAGGGGTCATTATGACCTTGCTGTTGCGTCAGGTGCGTCCCGATGTACGCGTGATGGCCAACGGCCTGCTGAAGCGTATTCCGGAAATGAGTGATACCTTCATCGGCGTTAATCCTTACGGTCACGCTCGCGCCACCCGCGAAAACCTGAAGCCTTTGCGTGAGGCGATGCGCTGGTTGAACGATGGTGGTCTGCTGGTAGTGTTTCCCGCTGGTGATGTCTCCCGTTTCCGGCCGACCAATTTCACCATTCGCGATGAGAAATGGGATGCCAGTATCGCGCGCATGATCCGTAAGAGCGGTGCGCAGGTGGTGCCGATGTACATCGGTGGTCGTAACAGTATTCTGTTCCACGCGCTGGGACTGATTCATCCCGTACTGCGTAGTCTGATGTTGCCGCGTGAGCTGGCCAATAAACGCAATCGGGCGATCGAATTGCATGTAGGCGAACCGCTCAGCAACAAGCGCGTGACCAGCAACGGCAATGACGATGAGATCGCCAAATATCTGCGCCTGCGTAGCTATATGCTGAATCGTTCAAACGAGAGTAAACGTGAAATCCCGGTGGCCGTTGAGAAAGGTGCAATGATGCCGATTGCAGAGGCCATCGATCCGCAACTGCTGGTGGACGAAGTTGTCGCGCTGCCAGCACAGCAGCAACTGGCTGAAAGCGGTAGCCTCAAGGTCTACTTCGCCCGCGCTGCACAGATCCCGTTCCTGATGCAGGAGCTGGGTCGCCTGCGCGAGGTGACCTTCCGTGAAGTGGGTGAAGGTACCGGCAAGGCGACCGATATCGATCTCTACGACAGCTACTATCTGCACCTCTTTATCTGGAACGAAGAGAGCCGTGAGGTAGTGGGTGCCTACCGCCTCGGCCTGGCCGACGAGATCGTAGCGAAGTACGGCAAGAAAGGTTTTTACAGCCATTCACTGTTCCGCTACAGCAAGCGTCTGCTCAAGGCGATCAATCCTGCTATTGAGCTGGGCCGTTCGTTTGTCCGTCCTGAATATCAGCGCAGCTTCGCGCCGCTGATGCTGCTGTGGAAAGGCATCGGTCAGTTCGTCGCCAACCATCCCCACTATGCGGTGCTGTTTGGGCCGGTGAGTATCAGTAACGATTACTGCTCCGTGTCGCAGCAGTTGTTGATCGATTTCCTGCGCGCCAATAACTACGACTCGGAATTGAGTCGCCACATTCGCCCGCGCAAACCGTATCGCGGCAAACTGCGTGCGGTATGGCGTCAGGCAGAACTGGCGGGTATCGGTTCTATTGATGACGTATCGGAACTGGTGGCGATCCAGGAGAGCGGCGAGAAGGGTGTGCCGATCCTGATCAAACAGTACCTCAAGCTCGGTGGACGACTGCTCGGCTTCAATGTGGACAAGGATTTCAACGACTGTATCGACGGCCTGATCATGGTCGACCTGCGTCAGACCGATGAGCGGGTGCTACAGAAATATATGGGCAGGGATGGGGCAACGGCATTTATGGCGTTGCACAAAGGCGAAGTACAGAAAAGCGCCTAGCAGGCTGGGCAGTCATGCCCAGCCTACATCGAGAGCTTACTTTTTACTGTTGGCGAAAATTTCCCGCAACTTCGGCACCGCCAGTCCCGCTTCATCGGCGAAGCCGAGGTTGCGCTCCAGTCGTGCCGGTGCGGTACGGCCCATGCACTTGTGGTGCCGGTCGCCTTCGATGCCTTCCACCATGCCTGCGATCACGCTGTCCCGATCCAGCTCTTTGCCGATGAGGTGGAACTGAATATCGAGCACTTCGTGGGCGACCTGTTCGGCCAGTTCGCGATGCTGCTCCCACATCGTACCCACTTCAGTGCCCGCTGGCAGGGCCAGACCACTGATGTTGGTGGTGAGGATGTAGAGATTCTTGCGTACCAGTTCGTACTCCATCTCCGCTGCGCTGCCCACCTCCCAAGTGGGAATGTCGAGGGATTGCAGAGCACCTTCAATGATACGTGCCGCACCGCCGTACACCGGCGATGGCGCCACCACTCGGTAATCCTGGCCCTTCTTCTTTTCAAACCAGATGGAAACGACGGTGGGATGTTGCAGGCCGTGGGTTTCCCAGTCACGGGGTAGCAGCTCATTCTGTAGCAGTGCAAGACAGTCGCGCCATTCCGCGGGAATTTTGTCCAGAATGGTATGCAGGTCGTTTTCGCCCACGGTGACCAGCACCAGTGCCGGAGTAGTGAGCGCCCTGGCCATCTGAGCCATATCGGTGTTGCGGTTGACCGGGAAGACCGGGTAGCCCTGACGCAGGAAACCGCGGGTAAATACGCCGGACATTTCGCCCGTACCGATGACGACGATGGGTGGATTCATGGACTATCTCCTTGCAGAAACTTCCCTAATTATCACCCGTATTGTCTATAGACTCAAAACGTTCTTTACTTATCCACCCTCTTGAGTTACATCGATGTGTTCTCTGTGTACTATCATTAAGATAAATTGGTGTATGAATATAAAAGCGGAGTCACAAACGGGGAATAATTATGATGCCCTTTTTACGCACAATCCTGATTGTTTCAGTATTATTCTGTTCCCCAGTATTTGTAGAGGCAGGCTCAGTACAGCTCAACGGTAATGCCGAATTGAGACTCGGTGTAGGCATACTTAGTGGTGTTTCAGATGAGCTGGTTTACGATGCCGATGGCAGTGGCTCAGGCAGAATTGGGTATAAAATCAGTGAGTTGAATTGGCAACTGAATCAGGTTCCTATGGCAGGTATTGGAGTTACTTTTTCGGCGGGAGAATCATTACTTATTAATGGAGACTATTGGGCAAATGTCGTCGATGGTAATGGCACGATGGACGATTATGACTGGATTTACATAGGGCTTGACTGGAGCCATTGGTCACATCATCCAGATACAACCGTGCGGAAAGCCGAATTGATAGATATAAATGGGGAGTATGTTTTCGTACGCGAGAGTCGTCGCGGAGAGAAGAGCTCATGGTCAGGTGTCTTGGGATATCGACGAGATTTTTTCGATTGGCAAGCGAAAGGGGGCTATGGAATATATTCAACAATTCCGACAGACTATCGAGATCAGTACCTCATTTTTCCGGATGTGCCAGGAATATCTTATCAACAAACATTTACTACTCCATATATTGGGTTGAGGTACAGATCGAATAATCGTTCCCGTAAAAGCAGGACAGAAACCAGATTTGGTATGTATTACAGCGCCTGGGCACATGGTGAGGATGTCGATATACATCATCTCCGTGACCTGAGGTTTGAAGAACAGGGGGCAGGTGGTCAATGGTATAAATTTGAGCTTGAAATGGACTTTGAAGTTAGCAGAAGTACGATGTTTACGGTTGGCTATTCTTCGCAGACTTACAGTGAAATCAAGTCATCTTCTACGGCAACCGATCTCACAACTGACATTTCGACGTTTTATCCGGGCGATTCAGCTGGTCTGAGTCATAAGTCAGAATTGATTAAGCTAGGAATGAATTATCGTTTCTAAGTTGTGCCAGTTCCGGCTATTGTTAAACAGTACTTTATTATTTATTGCAGCCTCTTGGCTGCCACAGTACTTCACAGCCGTTTTCGTGACGCGCAAGCACGCGGGCGATCACAAACAGCAGATCGGAGAGGCGGTTGAGGTAGGCGTTGGCCTGGGGATTGATGGTTTGTTCCTTGCTGGCGCTGTAGACACAACGTTCGGCGCGGCGGCAGATGGTTCGCGACATATGACAGTGAGCCGTGGCATCACCGCCTGCAGGGAGAATGAACTCATCCAGTTTCGGTAGATCGGCGTTGTAGTGATCCAGCGCCTGTTCCAGACGTGTGACGCACGCTTCGTCGATGGCATTGCGCCCCGGTACCGAGAGTTCAGCGCCAAGATCGAACAGTTCATGCTGAATGGCGAGGAAGAGTTCGTCGAGGTCATCGGGTAATGCGCGACTGCGTAGCAGGCCGATGCTGCTATTGAGTTCATCTACCGTGCCGATGGCTTCGATACGTGGATGATCCTTCTCCACCCGGCTGCCGTCACCGAGGCAGGTGCTGCCTTTGTCTCCGCTGCGGGTATAGATTCTGGTTAGTCTTGCCATGCTCAGCTCTCCAGTCGGTAGATGACCGGTAGTTCCAGAGTGAGGCTGCGGGGCAGCATCTCACCAAGCGTGCCTACCGTTCCCAATGCGTTGAGTGCCGCCTGATCCAGCAGGCTGTGACCGGAACTGCGAGCGATGCGTGCGTCGCTGATTCGGCCATCCTGTTCCAGACGGAAAGCCAGCAGCACCTCACCTTGCCAGTTACGCTGTCGTGCCAGCATCGGGTAAACGAAATGGGCGGCGAGAGCCCCACGTAGTTTGACCATGATCCGTTCGCGGAAGGTCGCTTCTGCAGTATGACTGTTTTTCTCCTGATGCGTCGGCGACGGTTCAGTAGAAGTCTGCCTTGCTGTTTTGACATTTTCATGCGGAACGGGATTAGCCTTGTCGGTTTGCGCCTTTTGCGTTTCAGTCTGTACCCGATACGGTTGCAGGCTGATGTGCAATCCCCCTCTTGCCTGTTGCGGTGCAGGCATAGGAGTCTCAGTCTGGTGATGTACCACGCCCCAGAACAACAGTGCATGCAGCAGCAGCGAGAACGCCACGAACCAGCCGATTGGCTGATTCGTCATGGTGTTGTCTTTCTGGAGTATTGAGTCGCTCATAGTGCTCTATTGCTGGTAACTCAGTGTGAGGTAGGCGGAGGCCCCGGCAGCAGTATAGCCATAGGCCAGCGCATACTCTTCATCCAGCAGGTTGTCGATACGGCCACGTAGTACCCATTGCTTGTCCAGGCGGTATTCACCGGTGAGATTGAGGAGGGTGAATGCTGATAGCTTCGCGCCACCGAAATCAGTGCGCGGGCCGGTGTAGCTTGCTTCGATACCGATACTGGTTTTGTCATCGAGCGGGCCGCGTGCGCTAAATTGTACTTTTTTCTCGGCACGACGGATGAGTTGTGTGCCGCTGTCGAGGTCTTCGGTTTTTTGCAGCGTGACAGCGCTGTTCAGTTGCCAACTACCGATCTGCTTTCCGTATTCCAGCTCCAGTCCTTCCAACTGTGCGCGACCGACGTTGACCGCAGTCCAGGTGTTCGGATCGGACTGAATCATGTTTTTCAGGCGAGTGCGGTAGATACTGGCCTGGAAGCCATGCAGTCGGTAACCGATCTCACCGGTGGTCGACTCTTCCGGTTTGAGATTCGTATCGCCATAACCGGGATAGTAGAGCTCGTTAAACACCGGGGCCTTAAAGGCGCTGGCGTAGGTAGCGTAAAGATGACCTTCAGCAATACGGCTACCGAGGGTAACGCGCCCGGTGTTGTGTTGGCCGTAGACGCTATGGTCGTCGCCACGCGCGCCGACTAATACGTCATAACGGGCGTTTCTCCACTGGTACTGCAGATAGGCGGCACTATTGTCGAGTGTCTCGTTGTAGCTGCCGTCGATGATGCCATTGTCCTGTTGCCAGTCGACACCGAGTGTGAGGAGTTGGTTTTCGCTGAGCGAGATATCGTTTTGCCAGTTGGCACCGCGACGGTGGCTGTGAATGATCGCAGGCCAACTGTCGTGTGATTGGTAGCGTTGTTCACTGGCATTGACTACCAGACGTTGCGACCAGTTGTAGAGGGTTTGCCAGTCGAGACGCAGTTCGCCGCTGCTATTGTCGGTTTCGTCGTGGGCATTGGTGTAACCGGTGTTGTCATATTCACTGCTGCTTTTATTGCGCAGCAGATTGAAACTGATTTGTGTTGTATCGCTCGGTGCCATGGTGAAACCGGCGTCGATACTCGTATTGCGATAACCGTCGTCGTCCGCTTCATAGGCACTGGAGTTGCTGTTGGTGGCAGAGAAACCATCGCTCTGCTCGTGGCTGAGATTGATATGGTAGTTAGCGCTACCGATCTGTCCACCGCCGCCGATGCTGGCTTTGGCGGTGCCGTAGCTGCCGCCGCCGAGTGTGGCGTGCAGTTTGTCGCCCTTGCGGGTAAAGATTTGAATCACACCGCCGATCGCTTCAGAGCCGTAGAGGCTGGAACCGGGACCACGGACGATCTCGATACGTTCGATCTGTTCCAGCGATAACCCCGACCAGTTGAATGCACCACTGGTGACCGAAGAAGCACGTACACCGTCGACCAGTATCAGTGCATGATCGCTCTCGCCGCCTCGTAGTAGCAATATGGTTGTGCTGCCCGGTCCGCCGTTACGACTGAAGTCGATCCCGGGTACGCTGCTTTGCAGTAGATCCATCACGCTGTTGCTCTGGCTCGCTTCAATCTCTTCGCGCGTGATCACGGTAACCGCGGCCAGGGTATCGTCGACACTTTGTGCTGTACGTGTGGCAGTGACGATCACCGCAGCATCGGAGTCCTCCGCGGCATTGGCGGAAATGGAATGGATCGAGAGTGTTGACGACAGTATCAGCGTCGTCATGAAAAAATGATTTGCTTGCATTGTTATCCCCTGCGCTCACCCGCGCATTACATGGTCATGTACGCCAGGCGGTGTGGAGGGGGGATGAAGAGGGGCAACGGAGCTGTGAGAGTTCGTATGCACCCGAACGCCGCCCACCGCAGCACTGGCATGTCTGCTTCAGGCCGGTCTCCGGGCTTGCGGTTGGAACCCTGAGGTTCCGGCTCGGCCGCCTTCCCACGTCATAGACGCAGTGGCTGTGTGGCCGGGCCATTAACCGCTTACCGTTGCGGGGGCAGCGTCGGAATTGTCGTGATTCCCGTATTGGGCGACGCACCGACTTCCCGTTTCATTCCGTGGAGCGGAAGCTCCGTGGAACACCTGAAACTGCGGGCAACTGTACTTAGCCGCCGTGGCCGATGTCAACCGGCGGTGCCATGACAGGCAATAACCCAATGAAATAAAAAGCTATTTCTAATTTACCGGGGGGTGCGGAATTGTACAAAATGTGTTCGAGATAGCGGAAACTTGCTGCCGTACCTCCTAATCTGGGCTTAATGGTTGGAGGTTTTGCCGCCGGATCGCGGAGGTGCAGAGGGCTCACTGGCAGGGTGTTGTACAGTGAAATTATGGACTAAACTTTATGCTCTACTTCATGGAATTGAAATAACAGCTTGTATTGTATGATAATCTGCAGTCCTGACACGGCTCAGACCCATTTAGAGAAGCCATGATGCAACCGAGCGACACACCACAGAACGGTACAGTAGAAGTCATCTCCAGTGCCGTCACATTGCCGAACGCTGCGCCGCGTGCGCAGAAGATTCGTCGTGTCCTGGTGGTTAACGCCAAGGGCGGCTGTGGCAAGACCACCATCGCCACCAACCTTGCCAGTTACTACGCATCCCGTGGTATGTCGGTGACGCTGGCCGATCACGATCCGCAAGGTTCCAGCACCCAATGGCTCTCGCTTCGTTCCGATGAACATCCGCAGATCAGCGGTGTTGCTGCCTACCGTAAACCCGATGCCGCGGTGACCCGCACCTGGCAACTGCGCACACCGACCAATACCGATGTGATGATCCTCGATGCTCCCGCCGGGGTGCATGGGATGCAACTGGTGGAACTGGTGCGCGAGTCCGACACCATCATCATCCCGGTGTTGCCGTCGCCTATCGATATCCATGCCGCCTCGCACTTCATCAAGGATCTCTTGCTGGTGGCGAAAGTACGTGCCCGTTCTATCCGTCTCGGCGTGGTGGCCAACCGGGTGCGCAGCAAAACCAAGGTCTATCAATCGCTGCAACGCTTCCTTACCAGCCTGCAGATCCCCTTCGTGACTTATCTGCGTGACACCCAGAACTACGTGCAATCCTCTGAGTCAGGACTCGGGGTTTACGAGTGGACAGGGCACAACGTCAAGCAGGAACGTCGCCAGTGGGAAAAGTTGATCCGCTGGATTGAGGAAGATAACGAAACGCATTCCACTACCGATCAGCGATAGCGGAACCAGCTTCCCGTTTCACTCTCCAGTTGTTCGATCTCACAGTTGTAGAGGCTGCTGAGTTTTTCCGCCGTCAGCATCTCTTCCACGCTTCCCTGTTGCCATTCACCTGTGCCATTGAGTAGCAGGATTCGGTCACAACAATAGGCCGCCTGATTCGGTTCGTGCAGCACCATCATCACCGCATCACCATCCGTACACCGTTCACGTACCGTATTCAGCAGGAGTTGCTGGTGTCGCAGGTCGAGATGGTTGAGCGGTTCGTCCAGCAGCATCAGTGCCGGTGCCTGAGTCAGCAGGGTAGCCAATGCCACCCGGCGACGTTCGCCACCGGAGAGGGTTTGTATCTGCCGTTGTTCCAGCCCACCCAGTTCCAGCTGCTGCAACGCCGCACGGGCCAGTGTCAGGTCTTCTTCACCTTCATTCTGCCAGTGCCCCAGGTGGGGATGACGGCCACTAAGCACCTCCTCCAGCACCGTGGCAGGAAAGGGGTCGTGACTCTCCTGTAACAGCAGTCCTAACTGTTGGGCGATAGTGCGGCGTGGGAGCTGTGCCAGGGGTTCCTCGTTGAGGGTGATGGAACCGGAGATGGGCGGGTTTAGCCCCGCCAGGGTGTGCAGCAGGGTGGTCTTGCCGCTGCCGTTGGGGCCGAGGATGCCCCAGCACTCGCCCGCGTTGACCTCCAGCGACAGACCGTCGCAGAGCAAGCGCCCGCTAATGCCGAAGGCCAGATTCTGCGTACGCAGCAGGCTCATTGCCGGTAGCCCCGTTGCAGCAGGTACAGGAACAGTGGTACCCCGAGCAGCGCGGTGAGTACACCGACGGGCAACTGCTGCGGCGCGAACAGGGTACGCGCCAGGGTGTCGGCCAGCAGCAACAGGCTTCCACCGGCCAATACCGAAGCGGGCAACAGCCAGCGGTGGTCGGAACCGCCGATCAGGCGCAGCAGGTGCGGCACCACCAGGCCGACGAAGCCGACACTGCCGCCGATGGAAACGGCACCGGCGGTGAGTAGCGAAGCGCCGAGGTAGAGTTGCAGGCGCTGGCCGGGAACGGTCACCCCCAGAGCGGCGGCCTGCCGGTCGCCACGGGCCAGCAGGTTGAGGTTGCGTGCAGCGGGCAGGTTCAGCAGCAGCACTGCTACCAGCAATAGCATACCGGTAAGCCAGTGGCCGCCGTGGCTGAGGTCACCCATCAGCCAGAACAGCATACCGGGCAGGTTGTGTTGCGGCGCGATGGAGAGGATGAAGCTGATCAGTGCCCCCCAACCGGCAGCGATCACCACACCGGTCAGCAGCAGGCGGTTGGCCGACCAGGGGCCACGACCATGGGCCAGACCAAACACCAGCAGGGTGGAGAGCAGCGCACCGGCGAGAGCGGCAAGGTTAATCATCAGACTGGCGGCGCCCAGCAGCATGGCCAGCAATGCGCCGGTGGCGGCGCCGCCGGAGGTGCCGAGTATGTAGGGATCGGCCAGCGGGTTGCCCAGCAACACCTGCATCTGCGCCCCGGCCAGGGCCAGCATGCCTCCGACGGCAAAGGCGGCCAGCGCCCGCGGCAGACGTAGCTCCAGAATTACCTGAGCGGGGATGCCGTCACCATGCCCGGTAAGGATGCGCAACAGCTCGCCCGGACCGATATTGGCCCCGCCCAGGCTGAGCGCCGCCAGCAGCGAGATCAGCGTCAGCGCGATCAGCAGCAGGAAAAGCGGTAGTGGGCGGTTCATGTGCCTAGCGCAGAGTGATCTGCTGCCAGCCCTTCTGTTCGGCGTGGGCACTGAGGGTCTCGTCGGCATCTACTGCCACCGGGTGATCCACCCGTTCCAGCAGCGGGATATCGTTCTGCGAATCGCTGTAGAACCAGCTTCCGGCGAGGTTGTAGCCGGTTTTTTCCAGCCACTGGTTGAGACGGATCACCTTACCCTCCTGGAAGCAGGGAGTACCTTCCAGTTCGCCGGTGTAGTGGCCGTCGAGGATCTGCGGCTCGGTGGCGAGCATGTCGTCGACAGCGAAGGCCTTGCCGATGGGCTCGGTGACAAAGCGATTGGTGGCGGTGATGATCAGCAGGTAGTCACCCTGATCGCGGTGCTGTTGCAGTAGCGCTTTGGCCCTGGGCAGCATAATCGGCTCGATCTTTTCGCGCATGAACTGCTGGCGCCAGGTGTCCAGCGTTGCCATGTCGTGTTCGGTCAGCGGGCGCAGGCTGAAACGCAGGAATTCGTAGATATCCAGGGTGCCCGCCTTGTATTCGTCGTAGAAACGCTGGTTCTCGCGTTCGTATTTGGGGCCGTCGACGATCCCCTGTTCGACCAGAAAGCGTCCCCACAGGTAGTCGCTGTCGCCGCCCAGCAGGGTGTTATCCAGGTCGAAGATTGCCAGTGCCAAAACCATTCTCCTTGCCAATGGGAAAGGGGCCATCATACTGGCCGTGAGGGGCGGCGAAAAGCGTGACAGGCTTGCCCATTTTCCGATTTGCCCAAATATGGGATGTGTGGAAGAATCATTCTCATTGGTATTTTCGGACTTGTTCAAGTGATTGATTCGCAAGGTTATAGGGCGAACGTAGGGATTATCCTGAGTAACCGGGAGGGGCGCGTATTGTGGGCGCGTCGCCTGGGACAGGATTCCTGGCAGTTTCCCCAGGGCGGAATCAAGTCTCACGAGACGCCTGAAGAGGCGCTGTTTCGTGAGTTGCGCGAGGAGATCGGCCTGACCCCGGAGCAGGTGGAGATCATCGGCAGCACCCGTGGCTGGCTGCGTTATCGTCTGCCCAAACGCTTTATCCGTTTTCGTAGCAAGCCACTCTGTATCGGGCAGAAACAGCGCTGGTATGTGCTGCGCCTGCTGGTCGATGATGACGCGGTGCGCCTCGATGTCAGCGACAAACCTGAATTCGAAGAGTGGCGTTGGGTAGACTACTGGCTACCATTGAAGGAGATCGTTTTCTTCAAACGCCAGGTGTACAAAAAGGCTTTATTGGAACTGGAAGAGACGCTGTTCCCGGAGCGTGAGCGTAGCCATCGTGGCAACGACGTATCCGATGGAGTTTCGCGTCAGCGCCATATCTAAACCCCACAGGTTTTTTTTGTTTTAGAATCGTTCCGCTGCATCACGCAGCAAGGGAAACTGCATGCTTGATATTCTGCGCAGCATCGTCACCGGGGTAAACGCCGCCAGGAATCTGGAACAGGCGCTGGCCTTTATCGTCGAGCGGGTCAAGTCCGCGCTCGAGGTGGATGTCTGTTCCGTCTATTTGACCGATAAAGAATCCGATGAACTGGTGTTGATGGCAACCGATGGCCTGTTGCAGGCGTCGGTCGGTTTCGTACGTTTGAAGTTCGAAGAAGGCTTGGTCGGTCTGGTAGCGCAGCGTGCCGAGTTGGTGAACCTCGCTGATGCCCCGGATCATCCCCGTTATCGCTACTTCCCTGAAACCGGCGAAGAGTTGTATCACGCTTTTCTCGGTGTGCCGATTATTCACCAGCGCAAAGTGCTTGGCGTACTAGTATTGCAACAGCATGCAACGAAACGTTACGACGAAGATATCGTCACTGTGCTGGTGACGATTGCCGCGCAACTGGCCGGTGCCATCGTGCATGCGGAAACCAGCGGCGGTATCGAAGCGCTGCTCGGTCAACGTGGCCTGAATGGTTACACTCTGCGCGGTCTGCCGGGTGCCCCCGGTGTTGCCATCGGTAAGGCAGTGGCGGTGCTGGCTCACGCGGATATCGAGAGTATTCCGGATCGTCCCGCCGACGATGTGAAGGCAGAGCAGAAACGTTTCGTTGACGCAGTGAACGCGGTGCGTGGCGAGATCCACGAAATGGTGGAGAACATGAGCACGGTGTTGCCTGCGGCCGACAGTCTGTTGTTCGATGCTTATCTGATGATGCTCGACAGCGACAGCCTGATCGACGGGGTAAAAGAGGGGATTCGTAAAGGTAACTGGGCGCCCGGTGCCCTGCGCGAGACCTTCCGTGAACACATCAACGCCTTTGATGAGATGGATGATCCCTATCTGCGCGAGCGTGCCGAGGATATCCGTGATCTGGGACGGCGCATTCTCAGTCATCTGCAACAGAAACCGACCCGTGGCGCACGCTATCCGAAAAACACGGTACTGATCGGCGAGGAGATCTCCGCGTCGATGCTGGCCGAGGTGCCGCCGAAAAGTCTTGCCGGTGTGGTTTCGGTGCGTGGTTCCAGCACTTCGCATACCGCGATCCTGGCACGTGCGTTGGGTATACCGGCGGTGCTCGGCGTTGAAGACCTGCGGGTGGCCTGGGTCGACGGTATGGAGATCGTTGCCGACGGCTATTCCGGTCGGGTCTTTGCCAATCCCTCAAAAGAGATCAAGAAAGAGTATCGTCGACTGCAGCAGGAAGAGCAGGAGCTCAAGGAAGACCTGAAAGGTCTGCGCGATCTGGAGTCGATGACCACTGACGGTGTGCATATTCCGCTTTATGCCAACACCGGTCTGCTTTCGGATATCCGTCCTTCGATCCAGAGTGGTGCCGAAGGTGTTGGTCTCTACCGTACCGAGTTTCCCTTTATGGTGCGCGATCGTTTTCCCGGTGAAGAGGAGCAGCGACAGGTCTATCGTCAGGTGCTGGAGTCGTTCTATCCGCGCCCGGTGACCATGCGCACCCTTGATGTGGGTGGCGACAAGGCGTTGCCTTACTTCCCAATCAATGAAGACAATCCGTTCCTCGGCTGGCGCGGTATCCGTATCACTCTGGACCACCCGGAGATCTTCCTGGTGCAGATCCGCGCCATGCTCAAGGCCAACGCCGGGCTGGATAACCTGAAGATGCTGCTGCCGATGATCACCACGCTCTCCGAGGTGGACGAGTCGCTGGCGCTGATCCACCGTGCGCATCAGGAGTTACTGGAAGAAGGGATTGAGATCAATCTGCCGGAGATCGGTGTGATGGTGGAAGTGCCTTCATTGATTTATCAGATCGGCTCACTGGCGCGGCGTGTCGATTTTATCTCCGTCGGTAGTAACGACCTGACCCAGTATCTGCTGGCGGTGGACCGCAACAACTCGCGGGTCGCTGGTCTTTACGACTCACTGCACCCCGCGATCGTGCATGCACTTCATTCGGTGATGACACAGGCGAAAGCCCATCGTCTGCCGGTCAGTGTCTGTGGCGAGATGGCCGGCGATCCCGCGGCAGCGCTGCTGTTACTCGGTATGGGCAGCAACAGCCTGAGTATGAGTGCCTCCAGTCTGCAACGGATCAAGTGGGTGATCCGCAGCTTCAGCAAGCGCCGTGCGAAGAGCCTGTTGAGCAAGGTGATGGAGATGGAAGATGCGAAGGAGATTCGCCGCTATCTCGGCAAAGCGCTGGAGAAGGAAGGGCTAGGCGGATTGATCAGGGCTGGCAAGTAATTTGTAACGAACCTGGGTTCTAGCTGGCTTTGGCTTCGCGGAGCAATCCGATGAAGCTCGCATTCACCCACTGCACCGCACCCAGATAGGCCATGGCGTAGTCGGCGGAACTGAAGCCGTTGATTGCCAGCTCTGACCACTCACCCTTTTCATAATGCAGGATCTGTTTCAGAAGATGTCCGAGCTTACCTTCGCAGTTGGTCAGTGCCAGTTTGATATCGGCATTGAAGGTGAGAGTGTCCATCAGTTCGTCCATCGACATATCCATTAACGCATCCAGAGTTGAGAACAGGCCAACTGTGAAGGCCTGACTCGGATCGACATGCTGATTGCTGCGCTCTGCGAGTAACTCACACATTCTGCCACGCACCATGGCGGTAACGATCAGTTCCTGCGGCTTGTCGCTCTGGTAACTGGTGATGAGCAGAAGATTGGCCCAGCGTTTTACCTGCTCGGTACCGATCAGCATCAATGCTTCGCGCACGGAGTTGATCTCACGGCGGAAGGCATAGGTGGCAGAATTGAGATAACGCAATAGTTTATAGGCCAGGGTGACGTCCTGAACGATCACCTTTTCCAACTGCTCCATACTGGCATTTTCGCTCTGCAGTTTGCTGAGGATGCCCAGTAATACTGCACGATTGGCCGGGTGGCTGGTGCCACTAACCATTTGCGGTTTGCAGAAGAAGAAACCCTGGAACCAGTCGATGCCAAGCTGTTTGCAGTACTCCAGCTCTTCATGGGTCTCAACCTTCTTCACCATCAGGGTTACGTCGTGCAGGCGGCACAGTTCGACCTGCTCTGCCAGTTTCTCCTTACCCAGCGCCAGCAGATCCAGTTTGACGATACTGGCCGATTGCAGCAGCGGTAACAGTGTGGTGCTGTAGACGAAGTCATCCAGCGCGATGTCGTAACCTGCTTCGGCGACACGCTCCAGTCCGGCACAGAGCGCTTCGTCTGGCGGTGTTTTGACGCTGACCTCAAGCACCACCTGCTCGGGTGTCATCGGGATTCGCTGATCGTCACGCAGATAGTCGGGAGTCATGCGAATAAATGCCGGGTTACTGCCGACAATATTTTCCAGACCGAACTCCATGAAGGTGTTGATCAGCAGTTCAGTGGAAGTATGGGGATTGGAGACGCTACGACCGAATTGCTGGAACTCCGCATCACGGTAGAGAAGTTCATAGGCGACCAGATCGAGCTGGCTGTCGTAGACGGGCTGACGGGAGATGTATATCTGTTGCATCGGGACTTTATTCGCCTTTCTTTGCGAACAGTGTAGTCCAAATCGCGTTGAGGGTAACTACTACTTGCGGCTGAACAGCGCCAGCACTTCCTTTGCCATATTGCGTGCCTTGCCGTTACAGCTGATATAGCGGCGCACGGAAAATTCATGCTGCTCCGCGGCGGCATAGATGGCTTTGGCGTGATCGGTTTTATGGTTGGAGATCAGCACAGGTATGCCCTTGTCCGCGGCCTTTTTCGCCCTTTTGGCCAGATCTTCCTGTTGCGACAGGCTGAAGCCACCGGCGCTGTAGCTGGTGAAATTGGCCGAGCTGCTCAGCGGCAGATAGGGGGGATCGCAGTAGACCACATCGCCTCTCTTCACCTGGCCGAAGGTGGTGGTGAAATCCTGGTGGCGAAATTCCGCGTGTTGCGCCTTTTCATGAAAGAGCAGCATCTCCGCCGCGGGAAAGTAGGGCCGTTTGTAGCGACCAAAGGGGACGTTGAAGCCACCCGAGGCGTTGTAGCGGCAAAGGCCGTTGTAGCCGTGACGATTGAGATAGATGAACAGCGAGGCGCGACGCGCCGGGTCGGTGCACTGATTAAACTCGTCGCGAAATTGGTAGTAGCGGTCGGCGTGATTGTTCTTCGCGCTGAACAGCTCTTCCGCCTGCACAATGAACTTCTCACCCTGTTTCTGCAACAGCGAGTAGAGATCAATCAGGTCGCGATTGCTGTCGCACAACAGGTATTTGTCGTAATCGGTGTTGAGGAATACCGCGGCGGAACCGGCGAAAGGTTCCACCAGCCGTTTTCCTTCCGGTAGGTACTTCCTCACCTGGTCGATGATGCGCAGCTTGTTGCCGGCCCATTTGAGAAACGGGCGGACTTTGTGGTCCGCCCGTGTTGCGCGTTTTGCCTGGCTCATTTACAGCGGCTTTATAAATACCTTGGAGCGGCGCTGGTAGTTGTACATCTGCTGTTTCGCCAGCGGCAGCTCGTCGATGCTCGCCTCCTTGAAACCACGCTCCAGGAACCAGTGCGCGGTGCGCGTAGTGAGGACAAATAGCCGCTTGATGCCCATGCCTTTAGCCTTGCGCTCGACATACTCCAGCAGATCGTCACCGCGACGCTGCTTGCGGTATTCCGGATGCACCGCCAGACAGGCCAGTTCACCGCAGCTTTCCTCGACAAACGGGTAGAGGGCGCTACAGGCGATCACAGTACCGTCGCGCTCGATCACGGTGAATTGGTCGATCTCCATCTCCAGTTTTTCCCGCTCACGACGTACCAGGATACCGTCCTGTTCCATTGGGCCGATCAGCTCCAGCACACCGCCGACATCGTCGATGGTTGCCTGACGGATATCCTCGAAGGTGTCGCTGCTGATCAGGGTGCCGATACCGTCGCGGGTAAACAGCTCCAGCAGTAGCGAGCCTTCCAGGTGACGGTCGATCATATGCACGCGACGCACACCGTTGCGACAGGCAAAGATCGCCCCTTTCAGGGTTTTGCCCAACCGCTCCGGCAGTTCGTTGTTCAACGCCAGCTCCTGTTGCGCCTCTTTCAGTCCAAGTTGACGCAGCAGGCCGCCGCTGCTGGCGGAGAGGCCGGGGCCGTCGATGAGATGGATCAGTTTGTCCGCCTTGAGCTGAACCGCGGCGGCAGTCGCCACATCTTCGGCGCTCAGATTGAACACCTCACCGGTCGGTGAGTAACCGACCGGCGACAGCAGCACCAGCGAACCATCCGCCAGCTGGCGATGGATCGCCTCGGCATCGATGCGCCTTACTTCACCGGTGTGCAGGTAATCGACACCATCGCGCACACCGAGTGGCTGCGCGGTGACGTAGTTGCCGGAGGCGACACGAATATCGGCACCGGCCATCGGTGAGTTGGCCAGGCCCATGGAGAGCAGCGCCTCGATCTCGACCCGCACACTACCGGCGGCCTCTTTGACGCAGGTCAGCGCCGCCGCGTCGGTGACGCGCAGGCCGTTGACGTACTGCATCTTTACCTTGCGTTGATTGAGGCGCTCCTCGATCTGCGGACGTGCGCCATGTACCAGCACCAGCCTTACACCGAGGCTGTTGAGCAGGGCGATGTCGTGTACCAGTCCGGCAAACTGCGCCTCGGCGATCACCTCGCCACCGAAGGCGACCACAAAGGTGCGCCCGCGAAAGGCATTGATGTAAGGTGCCGAGCCGCGGAACCAGCGTACAAAGGTCTGTTGATCGAGAGTCGGGTCCATTTTCGTGATTCTGACGTTAATTGCCTATTGTTGTGCTTCGTCGTGATCCTGACAAGCAGTAATCATTGCTAAAGGTACAAGGTAAAAGGTGAAAGGTACAAGGTAAGAATGCTTCCTTTTACCTTTCACCTTGGACCTTTAACCTTCACAGGCAGAATCGTCGGATAAGTTGTATCAGCAGATCGATGGTCGGTTGCAGCCGATCCGTGGAAAGATATTCGTCCGGTTGGTGCGCCTGATCGATATCACCGGGACCGAGGATGATCGTCTCCATCCCCATCTGATTCAGGTAGGGTGCTTCGGTGCAGAAGGCGACTGCCTCACTGTCGTGGCCGGTGAGTTTTTCCGCCGCTTCGGCAATTGCCGAACTGCGCGGCGTGTGCATCGCCGGGGTGCCATGAAACAGCGGCGCTACTTCCCACTTCAATTCGCTTTCGCCGAGCAGGTTATCCAGCCGTGTATTGAGAGTGGCGCGCAACTCATCCAGCTCCATGCCGGGCAAAGGCCGCAGATCCATATGCAACTCGCAGTAGCCGCAGATGCGATTGGGATTGTCGCCGCCGTGAATGTGGCCGAGGTTAAGGGTCGGCACCGGCACCTTGAAGTCAAGGTTACGGTACTTCTGTTGCAGCTCTCCGCGCCAGGCGAGCAGGTCGCCGATCACCTGGTGCATCCCCTCCAGCGCATTCACCCCCAGTGAGGGATCGCTGGAGTGGCCGGCACGACCGGTGAGGCGTACCGCCTCCATCATGATCCCCTTGTGGGCATTCACCGGACGCATCCCGGTCGGTTCACCGATCACCGCGTAACGTGCCTTGGGTTTGCCCAGCTCCACCAGCGCCGTGGCACCGTCCATGGAACTCTCCTCGTCGGCGGTGGCGAGGATGATCAGCGGTTGCTGCAGTTGTCCGGCATCGAAATGCTTTGCCGCTTCGATGGCCAGGGCGAAGAAGCCCTTCATGTCGGAAGTGCCGAGACCGTAAAGCTTGTTGTGCTCCTCGCACAGCTTGAACGGGTCGTGGTTCCAGCGCCCTTCGTCATAGGGAACGGTATCGGTATGCCCTGCCAGCACCAGTCCGCCCGGACCCTTGCCCAGAGTGGCGATCAAATTCGCCTTGTGCGGCTGGCTTGGTATCGGCAGCACTTCGACCTCAAAGCCAAGGCCGTCCAGCCAGGTGGCGAGCAGATCGATCACCGGCATGTTGGTGGTGTCGAATTCGGGGCTGACGCTGCTCATCGACGGCGCGGCGATGAGGGCGGCGAGCATTTCCATGACTGTGGGAGTGGTTGGTTTCATGGGGGGATTTTGGGGTGGGGGAGGGATAGTTGCAAGGGGGGAGGAGGAGGTGTTGCTAACGCGACGGTTTGTATTGGTATTCCGGCGTACGCCGGAATCTAATGGAGTCGCTGGCGCGACGGATGACAGCAGTGGAAAGCGGGTGGCTGACCCGCGGCAGGTCACTTTGCGAAGTCCGTCCATGGACTTCGCCCTTCGGGCCAGCTAAAGCTGTCCCAATTCGCTCCCGGCGAATTGGTCTCATACGCGGCCAAGAAAAAGTAACCAAAGAGAAGGCCGCCCGAAGACTTGCCACTACGCGGTACCCTGCGCGACGTGCAGGATGCACTAGTGTCGCGAAGCACATGGACGTGCGAGAGCGACCGCTTCGTCCGTTGAAGGGGGATGGCAGACGGGCATCCTGCCCGACTGCCACCGCGCGCCGTCCATGGCGCGCCCCTTCGGGCTATTCCTTCAACGGACTCCAGTGATCGGCTGCGTCTACGGGACCCAAAACCGCTCCGTTCAACAAATAACTAATACTGATAGTTGCGACAAATCGCACGTTGGAGTACAAAAAGAAAAAATGCGAATGGAATCGAGTACATGACTTACCATGAAATACTCAGAACAACCTTAAAGATGACTGGCTTGGCGCTTGTGGTATACGGCTGTATACAGGCACTGTCATCTATCCCTCTTGTTATTGAAAGCATGCGTGTTATTGATATGAGTATGCCTGCGTTGTCTTATGTTGCAGCGATGGGTGGCCCCATATTGTTTGGCTTGATCCTGTGGCTACTTCCATCATCTGTTGCAAACACTGTCATCCGAAAAGGCCTGGATACCCCATCCACGGAAGGAATCCTTTCAGAAATTGAAGTCATTGCGATCCGAGTTATGGGGATTTTTCTTCTATACAACTGTATTTCACACTTCGTCTCAAATTACCTGTCTTACCAACAAGCCCTTTCAATGAATGCTGGAATCACAAATTTTCATGGCGGTGAGAAATACTCTATAGGGTTTTACGTTATCGGTGTTGAAGCGGCGATGGCTATTGGACTGATTCTAGGTTCTAGTGGTGTTGTCAATCTTGTCAATAAGATCCGGCACATGAACCAATGACATCGTTCTATTGATATCGATTAGGTTTCATCTGACCCTGCTTTTTCCCTTCTAATACCTGTTGATGTGTCATAAGGATATATTGCTGTGACTAGAAAGAGCTTAGTTATATGGTCAATAGCAGCAGTAGCTGCAGTCTATGGGACTGTGCGTCGGCTAGAAGAATACCAAATGACGGGGATGCTAAATATGTCAAAAGCTGGTACGAAAATGTATCTCTCAGGTATCGCTGCTGAGGCAACGCTTTTTGGATTGTTTATTATTGATGTAGTAATTTTTGTCGGGTTGTTCATGGAATTTCGCAAAACCCTCAGGGCTCGATAACAAAAACAAATAAGTAATGTTAGATGGTTTTTCTCGTTTGCATTGAGTGCGATTTGTTAGGTAATGCTTGATATGTTATTTAGGCGTAAAAAATGCTTATCCTGTAATG
Organism: Thiohalomonadaceae bacterium; assembly: GCA_050288165.1. Classification (GTDB taxonomy): domain Bacteria; phylum Pseudomonadota; class Gammaproteobacteria; order Thiohalomonadales; family Thiohalomonadaceae; genus JAPHTQ01. Next base: position 287,516 of record JBNKDG010000004.1, read on the forward strand.
GGAAATTACAGAGAAAAAAGAATAGATATGAGCTGGCGGCGTATTTGTTGAGCGAGATAATCTTCTGGGGAAGTCTCGCCTTAATAGTGTTTGGTTCTGTCATGCTTCAATACCTAGGTGGTTTACTTTTTGCACTATCAATTGCTGTTCTTATATGGAATGACGTATTTAGAAAATCGGTCTGGAAGTGTAAGTCATGTGGTTTAGAAACTTCGGAACCATCCGAGTAAGCAGAGTCAGCTAAAACTCTTTAGTTAAACGGAGTGGTTTTGGGGCCCGTCAATTCCGCCGAGTAGCGGAGTGAAGGGAGGAATAGCCCGACAGGGTTGCGCACAGGAGGTGCGCAACGTTGCAGTCAGGCCATGGACGGCCTGTCTGCAACGCCCGACCGGAATGAGCAACGCAGGGAACCCCGAAGGGGCGAGAATTCCGGGAGCGTTTTTTGGGTACTTTTTGTCGCCACAAAAAGTACCTCGACCTGCGGGGGCGAGTCCCCGCTTTCCACTGCCTTTAGCTGTCGCGAAGCGACACCTCTGGATTCCGGCCTTCGCCGGAATGACGATCCAATCATGCTGGGCATGACTGCCCAGCCTACGCCCCCTTTCGATAAACTCGTCGCAAAGCGACACAACCCTCCCAAAATTCCCCTAGCGTAGCCCCCTTCTTGGTGCTAGATTTCCGCCGTCAGTTCTGACCTCACCCTCAGGGAGGGTGACCCATGATTCGTAAGGCTACCTTGCACGATCTTGAGGCGCTGATTGCGCTGGAGGATCGCAGTTTCGACACCGACCGGTTGTCCCGCCGGAGTTTCCGTCACCTTTTGACCAAGGCCAATGCGGTCACGCTGATCGACGAGCGCGACGGCGAGATGGCCGGGTATGCCACGGTGCTGTTCAATGCCGGGACTTCGCTGGCACGGCTCTATTCCATTGCGGTTGATGACCACTTCAAGGGGCAGGGTGTCGGGCGGGCGCTGGTCGAGGCGGCGGAGCAGGCGGCGCTGGATGGCGAGTGTGTGGTGCTGCGTCTGGAAGTGCGCAAGGACAACGCGGCGTCTCTGGGGCTGTTCCGCAAGATGGGCTACCGCGAATTCGGCACCTATCAGGATTACTACGAAGACCATATGGAGGCGCTGCGCTTCGAGAAGGAGCTGGTGCCACACCTCAGTCCGGATATGGCTCGGGTTCCCTATTACCGCCAGACCCTCGACTTTACCTGCGGCCCGGCGGCGGTGTTGATGGCGATGCATAGCCTCGATCCTGAAATCTCTTTCGACCGCACACTGGAGATCCAGCTCTGGCGTGAATCGACCACGGTGTTCATGACCGCTGGTCATGGTGGCTGCGGTCCCCATGGCATGGCACTGGCTGCCTGGCATCGTGGCTTCGATGTGGAGATGTTTCTCAGTGAAGAGGGCGCGCTGTTTACCGACTCTGTGCGTAGCGACGACAAGAAGGAAGTGATGGCGCTGGTACAGGAGCAGTTCGAGCAGGAGGTGGCGCAGGCGGGAATCAAGGTGCATTACCGGCAACTTGGTCTGGATGAGATGCGCGAGGCCTTTGTCCGTGGCGGCATTCCGGTGGTGTTGATCAGTTCCTACCGCATTTATCACGAGAAATTTCCCCACTGGGTGGTGGTGACCGGTTTCGACGATCGTTATGTCTACGTTCACGATCCCTATGTGGACGATGAAAAAGGAAAAACCGAGGTGGATTGCATGAATATGCCGTTGCTGCAAAAGGATTTTGCACGGATGGCCCGCTACGGAAAATCGGGATTGCGTGCCGCGTTGATTATCTACAGCCGCGAAGGAGAGAAGCGGTGACTTCACAGATTATCGTGGTGGAAAACCCTTCCGACTGGAAGATGGACGGTGTTAATGCCGAAGTCGTGCATGTGGACGATTACCTCACCGGACGCGACTTCTTCAAGCAGCGCAATATCCAGGTGATTAATCTCTGCCGCAGTTACCGCTATTTGAGCGTCGGCTATTATTGTTCCCTGCTGGCGGAAGCGCGGGGTCATCGGGCATTGCCTTCGGTGAAGACCATGCTCGACCTGAGCAGTAAGTCGATGTATTCGCTGGATGCGGAAAACCTGGATCAGCAGATACAAAAGGCCTTCAAGAAACATTCGCATCAGGAAGAGAGCGATACCTTTGAACTGAATGTCTATTTCGGTGGTTGTGAGTTCGACACGCTGGGCGCGTTGGCAAGACAGATCTTCGAGGTCTTTCCCTGTCCACTGTTACGGGTGAGTTTCAAGCGTCTTGGTAAGTGGCGCATCGTGGCAATCAAGTCGCTCTCGTTACAGCGTCTCGATGCGGAGCAGCGCGCCAGTTTTATTCACTCCTTTGAGCACTATCGCAAGAAACGCTGGCGTGCGCCGAAAGGAAAAATGACCGCACGTTACGACATTGCGATTCTGCATGATCCCAATGATCCGCAGCCGCCTTCCAATACGCGCTCGCTGAACAGTTTTATCAAGGCGGGGCGAGCTTTGGGTGTGGAGGTGGAGCTAATTGAAAAACGCGATTATGTGCGTCTGGCAGAATACGACGCACTGTTTATTCGCGATACCACCCGCATTGCTCACTACACCTATCGTTTCGCCAAGAAGGCGGAGAGTGAGGATATGGTGGTGATCGATGACCCGCGTTCGATCCTGCTCTGTACCAACAAGGTCTATCTTGCCGAGTTGCTGCGTGCCAACAAGGTGCCGACACCGAAGACGGTGATCGTCGGCAAGGCGGATCTTGGCGCCGCGCAAAGGCAGATTGGTTTTCCTATGGTGCTCAAGGTGCCTGACGGATCTTTTTCCCGTGGCGTGGTCAAGGCACAGAATGAAACTGAAATGAAGGAGATGGCGGCGCGTCTGTTTGAAGAGTCGGAGCTGATCCTGGCGCAGGAGTTTCTCTACACCGAATTCGACTGGCGTGTCGGCATTCTCAATCGTGAACCGCTCTACGTCAGCCAGTACTTTATGTCGAAGAAACACTGGCAGATCGTCAAGTACGACGACAAGGGCGGTATTACCGAAGGGGCGTTCCGTACCATGGATGTGGCACAGGCACCTAAGGAGGTGGTGGAGACGGCGCTGCGTGCGGCGAATCTGATCGGTGACGGTCTATACGGCGTCGATCTAAAGCAGAATGCTGACGGTGTGTATGTGATTGAGGTAAACGATAACCCGAACCTGGATGCGGGTGTCGAGGATGTTTTTCTCAAGGATGAATTATACGCACGAATTATGGCGGAATTTGTCCGTCGACTGGATGCCAAGCGCAACCGCACTACTGGATGATTTCCATTTATTTATAGGGTTTTAAACCCCTCCTAATCATATGTGAACTTGACAGAAATAGTCTGATTTTCTTACTGTTGCGTCCGGAAATAATAACAATACCTGGGAGGGTAATAATGAGCGTTTTAAACTGGCTCAGAAAAGTTACCAGAGGTGGCGCCACGGCGGACTTGCTGGAAGAGCCCATGCAGTTTGCCGCAGATGAGGCACGCTTTCATGGTCTGGATATGAAAGGGGTGATGGATGCGCATATGGCCTGGTGCAAACGTCTGGAAGATGTATTGAGCGGGAAAAGTCAGGAGCATCTGGAACCGGCCACGGTAGCATCCGATTGCCATTGCACATTAGGTAAGTGGCTTCACGGTCCGGCAAAGATCAAAATGGGCAACACGCCCGATTATGATGAACTGATGCAGGTACATGCGGACTTTCACATTAATGCCGCAGAGGTGCTCAAAGAATTTCTCCATGGGCAGACCTACAATGCTGAATTGAATCTGCGCAAGCTGCGTACCCAGTCAGGAATGATACAGTTGGCACTGGTTAGATTGTTTGCGAAGAATAAAGGTTGAATGAAAGTGGAAAGGCCGGAGTGCCCCGGCCTTTTCTAGAAGTGGTCTCAAAAAAATCTTCGTACCCTGATCCTGCGTTACAAAGCCTGCTCCGGTGCTCATTTACTACCGGTAAACTGTGCTCCTCGCAGACTTTGCGCCTTGCCTCCGGGCACGAATCTTAATTTTGAGGCCACTTCTCGTTGTTTAAAAGCTGTACTTGAGATCGACAAACAGCCGGTCATTATCGTAGATAGCGTTGAAAGGTAGCTTGTCGCCTTTCTGGTAAGTAACGACACCGCCTGTAAGGGTCAGCGCATCGGCCAGATCATAGGCGGCCGAGTAGCGACTGAATCCACCATCCGCCAGATCGCTGCCGAAGGCGGAGAGCAGCGCCAGCAGATGCAGACGGGCGTGCATGAAATCACTTTGGTAACGCAGTGCGGTCTGCCAGTTATCTTCAACTTGCCCGGCAGTAGCCAGCGTATCGCTGAAGTTGTCTATGTGGCGGTTGGCGATCTCCAGGCTGATCGTGGTTGTGCCAAAGCCGGAGTATTCCACCCCCAGCAGGGTATCGAGGCGCTGCCAGGTCTTGCCGCCTGCTGTGTTGTACTTCAAGCCGTCGAAACGCGCCATCTCCAATTTTAGTAACCAGCTCTCCACCGCCACGTTGGCAGCCAGGCCCACCATGGTCAGACGGCTGTGATGCAGTTGTGGTGTCATGCCGCTGACGACGAGATGCGGGTTGTCATCGAACACCTGCGCCCAGTAGAGCGACAGATCCCAACCACTGAAGATACCGTTGGCGGCGAAGGCATATTCGGTATTGCCGTCACCGTCGGCGGGAATTATCTCGCGCGGCATCGCGCTTGGGTAGGGATAGAAGTCGGAACCGAGGGCAGGATTTTTGTTGAGACGGATCTCGGGGATCGCCATGGCGGAAAGTCCCCAGTCGCCGAGATAGTAATCGAACCTGGCCATGGTTAACGGCAGGCGCAGGTCTTCGATATCCACCATACCCGGTTCGCGGTTATCCATCGGGTTGATGATGTCGGTAATACGAATGTTGTCCGATTTTCCCCAGACGACGATCTGACGGCCCAGTTTCATATCGAGACTGTTTGCGAGCTTTCCCTGTACCCACGCTTCTCCTAACTCGGCCTCGCTCTCGTAATCGTTGAGCACTTCGTCGGTATAGTCATCGCGACCGTTGAGTTGATAGGCTGCATCGTAAAAACCGTAGCCAGCGACGTGGGTGCGCCACTTTGCAGGCAGGTCGTAATCGAATTCCAGATTGAGTTTGGCGCGTAGACGGGAGAGACCGCGGTAATCGGTTGCACCGCTCGTGGGTGCCTGATGTGCGTAATTGTAGGCGGCGCCCAATGTGAGCGCGCCGCCCAGCGTCCACGGTTTTTTCTCGTCGACAGTGATCGGTTTTGTAGCATCACTATTGTTATCGCTAAAGCCGTCCAGCACCGAATCAAGTGAGTTGTCGCTGGCCGGTGCGTCGAAACCTTCCAGGGCGCTGTCCAGCGAAGGCTCTGCTGCATAGAGCGGCAGCGCCATAACACCTAACAGCAGGGACAGAGTGACTCGCTGAAACACGTTACAGCCCCTTCTCCAGACGGCGAATGGAGAACATATCTTCAGTGAGGTTCTGGTTGTATTTAACGTTATCGAAATAGAGATTGGTTTTATGCAGTGTCACCTTGCCCTGCTTGGTGGTCATACTCATGGCTAGGATCGTCCAGACACCATCGATCTTCTCCAGCTTCTCCACATCCAGATATTTGAGACGGTTGCCTTCATTGACCCAGTTCACCGCACGGACCACAACAAAGTTATCCTGACGGACGAATAGCACCGACTTTTCATAGCCGGTTTCCTCAATCACTTCGCGGCTTCTTGGTTTGGATTCGATTAACCAGACTTTGTCTCCGCGCACTGTATCTTCCTTGACGATTTTAAAATCGTAGTCATCGAGGTTGCGTCGGGTCATGTCCGAGTAGTTGAAATCGGAACCCATGAAGCTGCCGCTCTTGTCACTGGAGGCGATGCGTTTCGACTTGCGTAGTGCGGGGAGATAAAGCCACTGGTCATCGTCCTTGTCATAATCGTCGTAGTCGTAGGTGAGAAAACCGGTGTCCTTTACGTCGGCGGGGGAGAGGAAAAACATAATCCGCTTCTTGTCTTCACCCTTGTCCTTGTCAAAACTGCGAATGCTACGAATCCGCTCGTCACCGTTTTTGTCGATCAATACCATCTTCATATCGGCGCTGCGGTTGTCGCCGTCATCGCGGTCATCCACCGCCTGCATGATCTCGCGGGCGCTCATCGCTGCCAGTGTCGGTTGTGCTGCCAGCAAAGCGAGGGCGATAGTCAGGGTGTATTTCAGTAATTTCATTAGATAGTCCCTCTTAGTAGTCAGCGTCGTCGGCGATCAGGTGACTGCGATGCAGCTCCTTCATCAGTGCCGGGGCGAGGAAGAAGTCGGCCAGCAGCGCCATGATGATGGTGAAACCGGTCAGCAGGCCAAAGTTACGCAGGTTGCTCATGTCGGCCCCCATGTAGAGGAAGAAGCCGGTGGCCAGCACCGCGGTGGTGACAAACATCGCACGCCCGGTGGTGTGCAGCGTCTTGCGCACCGCTTCTTTCACATCGCCGCTGTCGTGGTGATAGCGGCGGTAGTTGTGCATGAAGTGAATGGTGTCATCCACCGCCAGACCAATGGCGATAGAGCCGATCAGCATGGTGAAGAGATCCAGCGGCAGATCCAGCCAGCCCATCAGGCCGAGGGTGAGGATAATCGGGGTCAGGTTGGGGATCATGCTGACCAGGCCGATGCGAATGTTACCGATGAGCAGGATCATCATAATGGTGATGACCACACCGGCAATCAGATAGCTCTCGGCCATGGAGATAATGGTGGCCGACATGGTGCGACTCAGCAGGGCGTTGATGCCGGTAGTAGTGATCTCGACGCCGTCACCCATGACGCGTTTGAAGCGGTTACTGATATCGTCGAGGAAATCCTTGTAGAGGACGGCATCGGCCCAGGGCATTTTTATGGTGAAGCGTGATTTGCTGAACTGGGAGTCAACAAAATCCTCCAGGTCATCGGAACCGGAGTTTTCGAACAGCAGGAACTCCTGGGCAATCAGTTGGCGATTATCGGGGATGGTGTAGAAGGCATCGCGGTTTTCGTTCAGCGCCTTGTTGATCTCCTTGAGAATATCGGCCAGCGAGAGGGTTTTACCGACATAAATCGCACCATGATCCAGGGCGCTGATTTCATCGCTCAGTGCAGCCAGCCCCTGCATCCGTTCCGGTTTGTAGAAACCGTTTTTCTCGCCGGTATCGACCACCACTTCTACCGAGCTGGCGCCGCGCATGTTTTCGTTGACGAACTCGGTGGCGATACGTGAGGCGTTATCTTCCGGCAGCCACTTGAAGGGGAAGTGGGAGAAGCGCACCTGGGTGGCGCCAGCAATGCCGATCACCAGCAACACCGCGCTGATGAGTAGCACCAGGCGTGAACGATCGGTGGCAAAGTCGGCAATCCACAGCAGCAGTCCATCCATACGCTGGTGGCGTTGCGCGGAACTGTCACTGGTCTTTGCCCTGAGCGGCAGGATCGCCATCAATGCCGGTGTCAGCACCAGGGTGTAGACCAGAGCAATCAGTACACCAAGTGCGGCAACGATACCGAGATCGCTAATCGGCGCGACGTCTGCGCCGGCAAAAGAGGCAAGGCCTGCTGCGGTGGTCAGTGAGGTCATCACAATCGCCAGGCCGGAGTGGCCGAGGGCATAGCTGATCGCTGCTTCCTTGTGGCTGCCGCTTTCACTGGTCTCCTTACCTTCGTGCAGTAGTTGTAGCCGCTGGAAAAAAACCGCCAGCAGGTGCACCGATGCGCCGACGCCGACCGCCAGCAGGAAGGAAGGCAGGATCTGCGTCGGCAGTTTGATCGGGATACCGGACATACCCATCATGCCCAGTGTCGATAGCAGTGAAAGGATGACGGTAAGCATCGGCAGAACGACACCGGAGAGACGGCGGAACAGCAGGAACAGGATCAGGGCGATGGCCAGCAGTGCCATGCCCATGAACTTACGGATGTTCTGCTGCATCGACTTCTTCAGGTAGTCGGTGACGACTGGCGTGCCCGCCACATAGAGTTTGAAATCGTCGGCCTGGTATTTCTTTGCTATCTCACTGACCTTTGCCACCACTTCTGAGTTTTGTGCATCGCTCAGCGGTTTGCGTTCGGCTGCGGGTGCTGCTTCGGTATCAAAACCGGCCAGCGCATCGTCCAGTCCCTGTTCGGCGACAAAGGCATCGGTTTTGAGCACCACCGTTGTAATTGTGCCGTCTTCGGAAAGCAGCATGTTGCGATAGGTCGGATTGGCCATCGCGCGCTGTTTGATCGCCGCCAGCTCTTTTTCATTCTGTGGCCACTTTTCCAGCAGATCCTCGACCAGCAGTTCGCCCTTGGCGCCACGAGTATTGCGCGCATTGATCAGCGAGGTGATGTCGTCCAGATAGGGGGTGTTGTCCTTCAGTTCACGATGGAGCTGCTGCAGCTTTTTCAGGAACTGCAGATCAAAAACGTCTTTGCCCTGAATGGTCAGCAACACCAGTTCATCGCGGCCAAACTGTTCACGGAATTTGTTGTAGGCGAGCAGCGCCGGGTCTTCGTCGTGCAGGAAGCCTTCGGTCGAGGTGTCCATGACCAGTTTGGGAAGCTGGCTGGCTAGCCCGCCGACCAGAAGCAGGATCAGCAACAATGTTTTCCAGCGGTGGTGGAAGACCAGGCTGCCGAAGGCGGCAAAACCGTTTTCGATACGTTGTCTGAACTGGGTACCCATACCTATATCCTTGTGTGGTGGTGTCAGGTGTTGCGGATGGCGGCCAGGACGAGATCGGCAATCTCGTTCCCCGCCTCGGTGATGCTGATGAAATGTTCCGGTATGAACAACTCCGGACGTCCCTCGATACTGCGTCGGCGTATCGGCTCGTTGACCGCATAGAGGTTCAGGCTGCCGACGATCATCATGTGCAGCATGAAGACGTTGACCCTGCGGAAGCGTCCGCTCTCAACGCCACTACGCAGTGCCGTGGTAAGGGCATTGAAGATACGACCCATCTGTGCCAGCGCCGCATCCGGCAGATTGCGCCCACCGGAGACGATCTCACGTAGCAGAAGCGGCGAGAGGGCCTTTGTCTCTTCAATGGAAGTGGCGAATACGGTGATAAAGCGGCGGATTTGCTCTTCACATTCGTCGGTGTCCGCCACCGTTTGCTCGATTCGGTCAGCGATACGGCGGAACATCCGTCCCAAAACGGCATGGTAGAGCGCCTCCTTGTCTCCAATCTGGTAGTAGAGCGTTGCCTTGTTGACCCCGGCGGCCTGCGCCAACTCGTCCACCCGGGCGCCAGCGTATCCTTTTGCGGCGAATACCTCTGTGATTGCGTCGAGGATCGTATCAGCGGTACTTCCCGAGGTGAATTGCTCTGGCTGAGTCATGAATCTAACCGTTTGGTTTAACTGAATGGTTGAATTCTGTGCGTGCAACCTGTCTATGTCAAGCAGCTAGCGGTTGTTCCTGCCGTCATAAATCGTTCACATGATTTTCCTACACTACGCTCGCCAATAAGCCAAAAGTAGTAAAGGATAATCCGAGCCATGCTCAGAACTATTTGTTTTTCATTGTTTTTATTTACGGTTTCGTTCTCTCTCCATGCCGAGGAGGTGTTGCTGCGGTTACACGGATCCAACACCATTGGCGCGAATTTAGGGCCTGAATTGATTAAGTCCTGGCTACGCGATACCCGCTACACCGATATCCGGCAGATCCCGCAGGCGCCGCAGGAGAGCAGGATTGTCGCGGTTTCCCCCGAGGGACGTACGGTGAGGGTGGAGATCCACGCCCACGGCTCCAGCACTGCTTTCAGTTCACTGGAGCGGGGTGAGGCCGATATCGGGATGGCCTCGCGACCGATCAAGGATAAAGAGGTGGTTAAATTGGCGGACCGGGGTCAAATGGACTCCTCGACCAGCGAGTTTGTGGTCGGCCTGGATGGCATCGCGGTGATCGTCCACCCCTCCAATCCGCTGACACAGCTCGATCGGCAGCAATTGATGCGTATCTTCTCCGGCGAGGTGACCGACTGGCGTAGTGTCGGCGCACCCGCCGCACCGATCCATGTCTATGCTCGTGACGACAAGTCGGGCACCTACGACACCTTCAAGCACCTGATCCTCGACAAGCAGCATCCGCTGATTGGCACAGCCAGGCGTTTTGAATCCAATGCCAATCTCTCCGATGAGGTGGCAAAGGATCCGAATGGCATTGGTTTTGTCGGCCTGCCCTATATTCGTCAGTCGAAGGCGCTGGCGGTTAGTGACGGTGGCGCGGCTATCAGCCCGGATGATTTCACCGTCGCGACGGAAGACTACGCTCTGGCGCGGCGACTTTTTCTCTATCTGCCGGAGCGCCCATATAACAGTGCGGCGCAGCATTTCATCCACTACGCCCTCTCCCGACTGGGACAGCAGATCGTGGCGCAGACCGGGTTCGTTTCCCAGGATATTGTCACCGGCACTGCACTGGCTAGCGGCAAGGCACTGCCTGATTACACTTCACTGATCGACGGTGCCGAGCGTCTGTCGCTCAATTTCCGTTTCCACCGCGGTTCGGCCCATCTCGACACCAAGGCACTGCAGGATATCCAGCGGCTGGTCGAGTACCTGTCGCGCCAGGAAAACCAGCAGCGGGATCTGATTCTGGTCGGTTTCGCCGACAGTAACGAGGTCATTCCCATGCATAGTCTGGGGCTCTCCATCGCCCGTGCCGACGGCGTGGCCGATGTATTGATCAACAAAGGTGTTGCGCCGAAAAAGGTGCGTGGTCTCGGTGCCGCGGCCAGTGTCGCTTCCAACGAGACCGAGCAGGGGAGGCAGAAGAATCGTCGCGTCGAGGTTTGGATCAGGTAAAAGAAGCTCTACCACGAAGCGCACGAAGGCCACGAAGGTTTTCCCGCTTTAACTTTGTGTTCTTCGTGGTAAAAGCTTTTTGCCACAGGTTTTCCCGCGCCGCGCTCGGCGGTGTACACTTACGGTTTTCGGTGATCCAACGAGAGAGAGACCATGCCCGAGTACCGTTCCCGTACCTCCACCCACGGCCGCAACATGGCCGGTGCCCGTTCCCTGTGGCGTGCCACAGGCATGAAGGATGAGGACTTTAACAAGCCGATTATTGCGGTGGTTAACTCCTTCACCCAGTTCGTGCCGGGTCATGTCCACCTCAAGGACCTGGGGCAGATGGTGGCGCGGGAGATCGAAAAGGCCGGTGGTGTGGCGAAAGAGTTCAACACCATCGCCGTCGACGACGGTATCGCTATGGGCCATAGCGGCATGCTCTATTCGCTGCCGTCGCGGGAGATCATCGCCGACAGCGTCGAGTACATGGTCAATGCCCACTGTGCCGATGCGCTGGTCTGCATCTCCAACTGCGACAAGATCACCCCCGGTATGCTGAATGCCGCACTACGTCTTAACATCCCCGCGGTGTTTGTCTCCGGCGGACCGATGGAGGCGGGCAAGGCGGTGGTGCACGGCGGTGAAGTGCATCTGGATCTGATCGACGCCATGATCATGGCGGCCAATCCGAATGAGAGCGACGCCGATGTCGAGATCGTCGAGCGTTCTGCCTGTCCCACCTGCGGCTCCTGCTCCGGTATGTTCACCGCCAACTCGATGAACTGCCTCACCGAGGCGCTGGGCCTCAGCCTGCCGGGCAACGGTTCGCTGGTGGCGACCCACGCCGACCGCAAGGAGCTGTTCCTGCGTGCCGGTCGTCTGAGTGTCGAACTGGCCAAGCGCTACTACGAGGGCGATGACGCCAGCGTGCTACCGCGTTCCATCGCCACCAAGGCGGCCTTCGAAAATGCCATGAGTCTGGATATCGCCATGGGCGGCTCCACCAACACCATCCTGCACCTGCTCGCGGCGGCGCAGGAGGGGGGCGTCGATTTCACCATGGCCGACATCGATCGCCTGTCACGCAAGGTGCCGCACCTGTGCAAGGTCGCTCCTTCCACCCAGAAGTACCATATGGAAGATGTGCATCACGCGGGCGGTGTTGTCGGTATCCTCGGTGAACTGGAGCGCGCCGGTCTGTTGCACACCGATGTGGGCACCGTGCATGCGCCGAGCATGGGTGATGCGCTGGCTCAGTGGGATGTGGTGCGCAACAGCGATGCCGCGGTGAGCGAATTCTATCGTGCCGCCCCCGGTGGCGTGCCGACCCAGACCGCCTTCAGTCAGGACAAGCGCTATGCCGAACTGGATGCGGATCGGACTAACGGCTGTATCCGCGATCTGGCACACGCCTATTCCAAAGATGGCGGTCTCGCTGTGCTCTACGGCAACATCGCCGAAGAAGGCTGTGTGGTAAAGACCGCCGGTGTCGACGCATCGATCCTCAAGTTCTCCGGTCCCGCCGTGGTCTGTGAGAGCCAGGAAGAAGCGGTGGAGAAGATCCTCGGCGACAAGGTCAAGGCGGGTGACGTGGTCATCGTCCGTTACGAAGGGCCGCGTGGCGGACCGGGTATGCAGGAGATGCTCTACCCGACTTCATACATTAAATCGAAAGGACTGGGTAAGGCCTGCGCCCTGCTGACCGACGGTCGTTTCTCCGGTGGTACTTCCGGATTGTCCATCGGCCACGTTTCGCCGGAAGCAGCGGAGGGCGGTGCCATCGGCCTGGTGCAGGATGGCGATATCATCGAGATCGATATCCCCGGTCGCACCATCCGCGTGGCGGTGAGCGATGACGAACTGGCCAAACGCCGTGCCGAGATGGAAGCGAAGGGCGCGGCAGCATGGAAACCGGCGACACGTCAGCGCCCTGTTTCCCAGGCACTGCGTGCCTATGCGGCGATGACCACTTCCGCGGCCCGCGGTGCGGTGCGCGACGTCAGCCAACTGGAAAAATAGACGTTTGCGATTACCACGGCAGGGAGGCCGTTGGTAACAAAAAGGTCATCCAGCGCTCGCGTTGTCACACGAATGTCATATTCTTTGTTTTTAATGATGCCATGTTCAAACGAGTGACTCTGTTATGACAGGCAAAAGAATATTGTTGGTGGAAGACGAGGCGGCGATCCGCGAGATGACAGCCATGGCATTGCAGCGAGCGGGTTACATGGTCGAAGAGGCCGAGGATGCCCAGGCTGCAGAACGTGCGGTGACTGACAACCTGCCCGACCTGATCCTGATGGACTGGATGCTGCCGGGTAGTAGTGGTGTAGAGCTGGCGCGTCGTTTCCGCCGTGACGACTATACCCGTGAAGTGCCGATTATCATGCTCACCGCCCGTTCGGAAGAGGATGATCGTATTCGCGGCCTGGAGAGCGGTGCAGACGATTACGTCACCAAGCCGTTTTCGCCGCGGGAACTGATCGCGCGGATCAAGGCGGTGATGCGCCGCAGCAGTGCCGAGCAGGATGAGGGACAGATAGCCGTGGATGGGCTGGTGCTCGACAGCCACAGCCATCGGGTCAGCGCCAACGGTAATGTGCTGGATATGGGGCCGACCGAGTTCCGTCTGCTACAGTTTTTCATGTCCCACCCGGAGCGGGTCTACAGCCGTTCCCAGTTGCTGGACATGGTATGGAGCCGCGGTAGTTTCGTTGAAGAGCGTACCGTCGACGTGCATATTCGCCGTTTGCGCAAAGCACTGTCGGAACAGAGTTTTGATCGTTTCATTCAGACGGTGCGTGGAGCCGGTTATCGTTTCTCCTCGCAATTCTGAAGCAGGAGAGTATTCCATTGTTCAATCCATGGTCAGCCGAGTTGCGACGATTGATGCTGGTGATGTCACTAGCGCTGTTCATCGGCCTGTTGCTCGGCTATCCCGTCGCCGTGGTGAGCGGCGCGCTGGCGTCGTATCTCGCCTGGCATCTGCGTAACCTTTATCGGCTCTATGCCTGGCTGCGTGACGGCCACAGTTTTCATCCCCCTGAATCGGACGGGATCTGGGGCGAAGTCTTCCACCAGCTCTATCGTCTGCAACTTCGTAACCGTAAGCGCAAGCGTCGCCTGACCGGACTGATCAAACGTTTCCAGGAAGCCACCGCGGCGATGCCCGATGCAACGGTGATTCTGGACGCCGATGGCAGTATCGAGTGGTTCAACAGTGCCGCTGAACAACTGCTGGGGCTGCATCCTGGCAAGGATGTGGGGCAGCGGATCGTCAATCTGGTGCGCAGCCCTGAATTTGCCCGTTTCCTTGCCAGCGAGGAGAGCAGTGAGCCGCTGCGTATCGCTTCGCCCGATGACGACAATCTTGTCCTCAGTATGCGTATCGTGCCCTACGGTAATGATCAGCGTCTGTTACTGGCGCGTGATATCAGTCAGCAGCAACGACTGGAGCAGATGCGCCGCGATTTCGTTGCCAATGTTTCTCATGAGTTGCGTACGCCGCTTACCGTGGTGGCGGGCTTTCTCGAAACCTTGCTCGACGACGAACACCCTGACTACGCTACACGTTCGATGCAGTTAATGCAGCAGCAGACACAGCGGATGCAGCACATCGTCGAAGACCTGCTACTGCTGTCACGTCTGGAAACCGATCGCACTCGTCCTGTGGGCGAAGTGGTCTCCGTCTCCGCGGTGTTGTCGATGATCGAAGAGGGCATCGAACCATTGGCGCAGCAGAAGCAGCAGACGATTCGTTTTGAATGTGATCCTGACTTACGACTCTTTGGTGCAGAGAAGGAGCTCTATAGTGCCTTCAATAATCTGGTGACCAATGCGGTCCGCTATACCCCGGAAGCGGGACGAATCAATGTACGCTGGTATCGCGATGAGCGTGGCGCCCATCTGGAGGTGCAGGATAGTGGTGTGGGTATCGCACCGCAGCATATTCCGCGTCTCACCGAGCGGTTTTACCGTGTTGATGTGGGACGTTCACGGGACTCAGGCGGTACCGGGCTGGGATTGGCCATTGTCAAACATGTGGTCAATCGTCACGAGGGTATTCTGCGTATCAGTAGTGTGATCAACCAGGGTAGTACCTTCACAATCGACTTTCCCTCCAACCTGATTGTGGGCGAGAAGGCTGCCTGACGTCACACGGCAGTCATCTAAACTTCACCGCAATGTCATATTAGTGTCACAAACTGGCGTCATAGTTGGCGCGTCGTATGAATCTTTCGTTACAGGAGCGCTGTAATATGAACAAACTGAAACATTTGGTGATGGCGGTTGCCGCCACTACCCTGATCTCCGGCCATGCACTGGCTGCTGCCAAGGTCGATGCGAACCTGCCTGAATACACCCGCGCCAGCGGCGTTTCCGGCAATATTTCCAGCGTCGGTTCCGATACCCTGGCGAACCTGATGACGCTGTGGGCCGAAGAGTTCAAGCGTAACTACCCCAACGTCAACATCCAGATCCAGGCCGCCGGTTCTTCCACTGCGCCGCCAGCACTGACCGAAGGCACCTCCAATCTCGGCCCGATGAGCCGTAAGATGAAGGACAAGGAACTGGAAGCCTTTGAAAAGAAATATGGTTACAAGCCGACCGCGATCCCGGTGGCTATCGATGCCCTGGCGGTTTATGTGCACAAAGACAACCCGATCAAGGGTCTGAGCATTCCGCAGGTCGATGCCATCTTCTCCGCTACCCGCAAGTGCGGTTATAACGAAGACATCACCGCCTGGGATCAGGTCGGCGTCAGTGGTTCTCTGGGTGGTAAGAACATCCAGCTTTACGGTCGTAACTCTGTTTCCGGTACTTACGGTTACTTCAAGAAGCACGCGCTGTGCAAAGGCGATTACCGCAGTACCGTTAACGAGCAGCCCGGTTCCGCCTCGGTCGTACAGTCGGTTTCCAGCTCCATTAACGGCATCGGTTACTCTGGTGTGGGTTACAAGACCTCTGGTGTTCGCGCAGTACCGCTGGCGAAGAAAGAGGGGCAGCCCTTCATTGAAGCTTCTACCGAGAATGCGCTTACCGGTAAGTACCCGCTGTCCCGTTTCCTCTACATCTACGTGAACAAGCATCCGAACCAGCCGCTGGCCCCGCTGGAGCGTGAGTTCATCAAGATGGTGATGTCCAAGGTCGGTCAGGAAGTAGTGGTGAAGGATGGTTACATCCCGCTGCCTGCCAACCTGGTGAAAAAGGAACTGGCCAAGCTGGACTAAACACCACCGTCTCGCAAGGCAAAAAAAGAACGCCCCTTCGGGGGCGTTTGTGTCCAAGGATGGACGGGGCGCTCATTCACATCCCTGTGATCGCGCCACTGGTGCATCCCTTCACGGCGTATGCCGCGGGTGCAGGGATGCACAGGAGCGGCGTTGTAACAACAAGGTGTAGCAGGAGGAGAAACGTGAAGGGGTCTAAGAGTTAGGATTCGTGCCTGGTCTGAGCCCACTTCTAGTGAATCGTGATGTAGGGCAACAGTGCCTTGGTCGTCGCCGCATCACATTTCTGGAAATCCAGGATATAGCCCTCGGGGTGAGAACTCGCCACCCTGGCGCGGATGAAGTGGAAAGCAGGGGGATCGCCACCGATGCTTAGCAGAATATCCACTTCGCTGTTTTCGGCGAGGGTCACGCAGCCAGTGTTGACCAATACCCGCTGGGTGCCGAATTCAGCATGTAGTGCCCGTACCAGACCCAATGGTGCGTAATTCAGTAGCAGGCTGATGTTTGACTGATCGTATTCTCCGTACTGCAGCATGGCGCACTCCTCCCTGAACAACCTGCAACAAAAATCCACTGGTTTCACTAAGTTAGCTTAAGTTAGGCGCTGCGCTACATTGCAGGATTGTTAAACGCTAATGGACCGTCACCACTTCATAAGTGGTAGTTCTGTAATCGCAGCGTGTACTTTTTATGTGAACAGCCCTTCAGGTATAAAAACCATAATAAAATTGTGTGCTTAGTCGTGCAGCGAGTGGAATCGGTTGAGAAAAGTACGCTAAGCGCATGAGAGGGTGATACTGATAATTATGCCGGTAATGATAAGAAACAATTATCAATAATTATCAGGAAGTTAGCAGGAATCAGCGGTTATTCAGCCAAAAAACCAGCGGCTTTGCTTAACCAGTTGCTTGAGCAGGCTGCCGTATTCAAGACTGGTTTGCCGCTCCAACTCCGCTGCCGTGTCGCGTAGCGTGCGCAGACGTTTTTTCAGCGAAGGCCCCTTGGCGGCGAACGCCACCGTATTCGCCTTGCCCTCCACCGGCAGGTGCAACACATTGCCGTCGAAGCTCTGGCCGATGTCCTCGCGCATTTCCCGTGCATTAATGAAGTCACCATTCCACAGGTTCATGCCAAAGATGCCGTTGTCGCTCATCCGTTGGCGGCAGGCATCGAAGAAGCTGATACCGCAGACAGTGCGGGCGATACCCTCGCCGAGAAAGGCATCTATCAACAGCAGGTCGTAGGTGTCTTCGGTGCCGTTGCGGATGAAGGCACCGCCGTCACCGATGTGAATCTTCAGCCGGGGATCCTCGGGCAGTTTGAAGTGGCTGTGCGCCACATCCACCACCCGCTGGCGCATCTCCACCACATCAATATAACTATTGGGCAGATAGTGCAGCAGGAACTTGGCCAGTGAGCCGCCACCCAGGCCGATCAACAGGAGCCGCTTCGGTGCGGGATTGAAGAGCAGGCTGGCGGCCAGGGCGCGGGTGTAGCTCAGGGCGAGGTCGAGCGGATCGCGCAGCAACATGCTGCTCTGTCTCGGTTCCGAGCCGAAGTGGAGCGAGCGGCAGACGGCATCATCGACTACTTCGATGTCGCCGAATTCGTCGCGGGTTTTGTAGATCAGCAGGCCCTGGTACTTGTGCATGTGTGGTGCGCAGTGTGGAACGGCGGCCTATGGTACACCACTGCAACCGCCGATACCCTCCCGCTTTCGTCACTGTTACGATAGCGCCGATGAACGATTCCCTCTTTGTAACCGGCAACTGGCGCGAGCGGCTGACCCTGCGCCGCAGCCCACGGGCCAAACGGGTACGCCTGCGTATCGACCCCTCCGGCCTGGTGGAACTGGTGGTGCCGAAACGTTTCAACGCCCGTCTGTTACCCGAACTCCTGGACCGCCATGAAGAGTGGGTGGTGCAGACGCTGGAGCGCCTGGGTGCGACGACGCAGTTGCAGCGGGTTGAGGCGCCTCGTTCTGTGCAGCTTCCTGCCATCGATGAAACCTGGCAGATCACCTATCTCGCCGACGACGGTGGTCGGTACGGTTGTCGGGAGAGGGGCAATGGCGTGCTGCAGGTGAGTGGCGGCAACCACTGGCAGGCGGCCCTGCGTCGCTGGTTGTTGCGCAAGGGCAGGGAGCATCTGCCGGAGTGGCTGGCGCAGGTCAGCCGTGAGACCGGGCTGGGTTATCACGATGTGAGCATTCGCTTGCAGCGCAGTCGTTGGGGTAGCTGCTCGGTACGTCAGCGGATCAACCTCAATGCGGCACTGCTGTTCCTACCGCCGGAGCAGGTGCGTTACCTGCTGGTGCATGAACTCAGTCATACCCGGCAGATGAATCACTCGCCGAAGTTCTGGGCGACGGTAGCAAGCCATGAACCGGATTACCGCTCGCTGGACCGTGCCCTGCGCAAGGCTGCCCGGCAACTGCCCACCTGGCTGCATACGCCATTTCCCGCGCCAGTCGCGGAAGGTTGAATTCGCTGGCTTTTGACTACACTCAACAACCATGATGAATCGTCCCGACATCCAGACCGCCATTCCGCTACGTCGCTACCAACTGGGTGACTACAACGTCGCCGTACTCGGTGAGGTGCAGAGCAGTGATGGCGTCGACTACCGCTATATCTTTGCCATGGTGGCCGATGGCAAGAGTGAGCCGGATTTCTATGTCCTCTCCATTCGTCAGTCGGGTAGCCAGGATTACCTGCTCAAACTGGTTGCCCCGGAACTGGAGCGGGAGCTGGATATCTCGCCGCGTTGGCGCGATCTGGAGACCTTTTGTGAGCAGGCGATCAACCTGGCGCAGCAGGCGCTGGGTTTGATGGATGAGGCGCCGCACAGGTTAATGTAACTGATTGATTGTCTGTCCCTAACCAGCAGGATGTCCTGCGAGTGTCATATTACTGTCATATTTCCGTAATATGATGCCTGGCATGACCAGTGCCACCACACCTTCCCCCAGCCACAACCGACTTAGCAGCAGCGCCCGCCCGCGTGATCGCTGGCGTATGCTCAAGGACAAACTGACCCGTCACGGAGTCATGATCGGTGGGGTGAGCGTGATCATCGCCATCGTGCTGATCTTCTTTTACCTCCTCTACGTTGTCTTCCCTCTGTTCATCCCGGCCAGCAGTGAAAAGGTGGCGGATTACCCGTTGCCGGGCGAAGGGCGGACCCTGGCGCTGGATATCGAGGAGCAGTCGGGCATGGCGGTGCGCTATACCGACAGCGGCCATGCACTCTTCTTTAATACCGGCGATGGCAGCATGGCTGATGATGTTGCGTTGGCCGGTGTGGCGAACAAGGTGACGACGGTGGTGCGCGGCACTGTGGGCAGCAGTCTCCAGGCGCTCGGCCTCAGCGACGGCAACATGCTGATGGTGAAACATGGATTCAGTGTCAGCTACCCCAATGACGTGCGTACTGTAACCCCGACCATCGAATACCCCTTCGGCGAGGAGCCGCTGGAAGTGCTGGAGGATGGTGCTTCGATCAAACAACTGGCGATCAGCAACGGCGAAGAGGCATTGCTGGTTGCCGCCAGCGACGGTCAGCATGTGTCGCTGGTACGTTTCACCAAAGAGTCCTCGTTCCTCGACGAGTCGGTAACCCTGGAGCGTGAAGCACTGACCCTCGACGGTGTCGATATTTCCCCCGACTATCTGTTGCTCGAACCGGATCAGCGTCGTCTCTATGTCGCGTCGCGCGATGGTGTGTTGTTGCACTATGCCATCGACGAAGAGGCGCACCTGCTGGAGCGGGTCGCGCTGCTGGGCAAGGGAGAGAAACTCACCAGCCTGCGAATGCTCACCGGTGGGATCTCGCTGTTGGCGGGCAGCAGTAACGGCAGCGTGGTGCAGTGGTTCCCGGTGCGTAACGAGCACAATCACTACAAGCTGACCCGGGTACGCGATTTTCATTCACAGCAGAAAGCGGTCACCGCCATTGCCAGCGAAGAGCGCCGCAAGGGTTTTCTGGCCGGCGATGAAAACGGCAACGTCGGCATCTACCACGCCACCGCCGAGCGTACCCTGCTGGTGGAGAAGGTGGCCGACAAGCCGCTGGTACTGCTGCGCAACTCACCGCGCTCCGACACCTTCCTTGCCGAAGATGCGGATGGCCGTCTCCACTTCTGGAAAGTGCATAACGAGCATCCGGAGATCTCCTGGTCGTCGCTGTGGGGTAAGGTCCATTACGAAGGTTATGCTGAGCCTGCCTACATCTGGCAATCCTCGTCGGCGAGTAACGATTTCGAACCCAAGTTCAGTTTGACTCCGCTGGCCTTCGGTACGCTCAAGGCTGCGTTCTACGCTATGTTGATCGCCGTACCGTTGGCGATCCTCGGCGCGATCTTTACCGCCTATTTCATGGCGCCGCGGATGCGTACCGTGGTCAAGCCTACCATCGAGATCATGGAGGCGCTGCCAACGGTTATTCTCGGCTTCCTTGCGGGTCTGTGGTTGGCGCCGATGCTGGAAAACCATCTCCCCGGCGCCTTCGCCATGTTGATGATCGTGCCGCTGGGTATTCTGGTCTTTGCCTATGCCTGGCACCGCCTGCCGCAACATATCAAAAACGCGGTACCGGAAGGTTGGGAAGCGGCGTTGCTGATCCCGGTGGTGATCTTCCTGGTCTGGCTGGCGTTTGTTCTCAGCCTGCCGCTGGAGCATCTGTTCTTCGGCGGCGACATGCGCGCCTGGTTGCACAACTCACTCGGTATCGGTTTCGATCAGCGCAACTCACTGGTGGTTGGGCTGGCGATGGGCTTTGCGGTGATCCCGACGATCTTCTCCATCGCCGAAGATGCGATCTTCAGTGTGCCGAAACATCTGACCTTCGGTTCGCTGGCACTCGGCGCGACACCGTGGCAAACCATGATGCGGGTGGTGATCCTCACCGCCAGCCCCGGCATCTTCTCCGCCATTATGATCGGCGTCGGTCGTGCGGTGGGCGAGACCATGATCGTATTGATGGCCACCGGTAACACCCCGGTAATGGATTTCAGCATCTTCCAGGGAATGCGTACCCTCTCCGCCAACATCGCGGTGGAGATGCCCGAGTCTGAGGTGGCAAGCACCCACTACCGCGTGCTGTTCCTCGCCGCGCTGGTGCTGTTCATGTTCACCTTTATCTTTAACACTCTGGCGGAGCTGGTGCGACAGCGCCTGCGCCGCAAGTACAGCAGCCTGTAACGGATAGCGGCATGTTCAACGATCTGAAAAAGTGGTTTGGCAGCGGCACCCCCTGGGTGTGGATGAATGCCGGTGCGGTGAGCATCAGCATCATCATGGTTGCGGCGTTGTTGATCCTGATCGCGGTGCGTGGTCTCGGCCACTTCTGGGCCAAGCCGATCATGGAAGCCGAACATCTGGAAAAGAACGGCACTATCACCCGTCTCATCGGCGAGTTGCATGATAGCGAGATCGTGCCGGTCGAACGGGTACAGGATGAAGTGCAAGGGCTCGACATCACTGGCGAGACAGTTAACCGTCTGCTGCTTAAGACCGGTAATCGCGACACACTTGGCCTCGATTTCCGCTGGGTATTGGAGGCGCGGTTACAGAAGCAAAGTTATCCGGAAAACCTGCTGACCATCGAGCGCTACGAGTGGGGCAACTTTTACGGTTACCTCAAGGAAGTACACAAAGGCGACGAGGTGATTGCGGGCGAAGAGGCGGCGTGGAATGCGCTGCAACCGCTGATCGATCGTGCCGGTGATATCCGTGGTCAGATAAAGGATATCGAACAGGGCGACATCGGCGCGATTAACTATCAAATCGAAAAGCTGCGTCTGGCCGAGCGTCGTCTGGAACTGGACGGCATTGCACCGGGCAGTCCGCAACATCAGGAGATCGCCGAAGAGCGCGCGGCGCTGCAACAGCAGTACGCTGCGCTGCAAAACCAGTTGCATGAACTCTATCAGCAGATCGGACGCGACAGTCTGGTCGGCGTAGTGATGGATGGCCGCGAGGTTACCATTCCCCTTTCCAAGGTAGTGCATGCCTACAAACCCAACGCCATGGGGTTTTTCGGCAAGATCGGTTTTTACTTCGCCAAGCTGTGGGAGTTCGTCGCCGACGACCCGCGTGAGGCGAATACCGAGGGCGGTATCTTCCCCGCGATCTTCGGTACGGTAATGATGGTGATCCTGATGTCGATCTTCGTCACCCCGTTCGGTGTGGTCGCCGCAGTGTATCTGCGCGAGTATGCCAAGCAGGGACCGTTGACCCGACTGATTCGCATCGCGGTGAACAACCTCGCCGGTGTGCCGTCGATCGTTTACGGTGTATTCGGTCTCGGTTTCTTCGTCTATTTCCTCGGCGGTAATATCGACCAGCTCTTTTTCCCCGAGGCACTGCCGTCGCCCACCTTCGGTACGCCCGGTCTGTTGTGGGCATCGCTGACCTTGGCGATCCTTACCGTGCCGGTGGTTATCGTTGCCACGGAGGAGGGCCTGTCGCGTATTCCCCGTGCCATCCGTGAAGGTAGTCTGGCGCTCGGTGCGACAAAGGCAGAAACCCTGTGGCGTACTGTACTGCCCATGTCCAGCCCGGCGATGATGACCGGTCTGATCCTGGCGGTGGCGCGTGCCGCCGGTGAAGTGGCGCCGCTGATGCTGGTGGGTGTGGTCAAGCTGGCGCCGTCGCTGGCACTGGACGGTAATGCACCGTTCCTGCATCTTGATCGAAAATTCATGCACCTGGGTTTCCATATTTACGACGTCGGCTTCCAGAGCCCCAACGTGGAAGCGGCGCGACCGCTGGTTTACGCCACTGCACTGTTACTGGTGCTGGTGATCATATTGCTTAACCTGGCGGCGATCGGCATTCGAAATCATCTGCGCGAAAAATACCGCGCCCTTGAACAATAGCGAGTAGTACGATGAACGATTCAACGACACCGACTCATGCGATCGATATCAGCGCGATGAACCGCGAGCAGCGCCACCTGAACCTTAAAGATGAAAAGATCTGCATCGAGGTGAAAGATGTCGATCTTTACTACGGTGAAAAGCAGGCGCTGAAAAATATCAACATGCAGATCCCGCAGCAGCGCGTCTCTGCCTTCATCGGTCCTTCTGGTTGCGGTAAGTCGACCCTGTTGCGCTGCTTTAACCGGATGAACGATCTGGTCGACGGCGTGCGTATCGAAGGTCGCATCGAGCTGGACGGTGAAGATATGTACGACCGCAGCGTCAACGTCGCTGAACTGCGTCGTCGTGTCGGCATGGTATTCCAGAAGCCGAACCCGTTCCCCAAATCGATCTATGAAAACGTCGCCTATGGTCTGCGTATCATGGGCAAGAAGAGCCGCCGCGATCTGGATGAAGTGGTGGAGAAGGCACTGCGTGGCGCTGCGCTGTGGGACGAGGTAAAGGATCGCCTGCACGATTCGGCATTGGGTCTTTCCGGCGGTCAGCAGCAACGTCTGGTGATTGCCCGCGCCATTGCCATCGAGCCGGAAGTGCTGCTGCTTGACGAACCGGCATCGGCACTTGACCCGATCTCCACGTTGAAAATTGAAGAACTGATCTACGAACTGAAAGATCGCTACACTATTGTTATCGTTACCCACAACATGCAGCAGGCGGCGCGGGTTTCCGACTACACCGCATTTATGTACATGGGCGAGTTGGTAGAGTTCGGCAGTACCGATACACTCTTTACCAACCCACGCAAGAAACAGACCGAAGACTATATTACCGGCCGTTACGGCTAGACCGGGCGGCAAGGGGGAGCAGGTATGGACAAGATGAACCTCGGGCAACACATCTCACAACAGTACAACGCGGAACTGGAAGATATCCGTAACCGCGTGATGGCTATGGGCGGTCTGGTAGAGCAGCAACTGACGGGCGCCATTACCGCACTGGTGGAGACCGATACGGAGATCGGTGAACAGGTCATCAGCGGCGACTACAAGGTCAATGCACTGGAAGTTGCCATTGATGAAGAGTGCAGTCGAGTACTGGCACGTCGCCAACCGGCTGCCAGCGACCTGCGGCTGATCGTTGCAGTGATCAAAACCATTACCGATCTGGAACGTATCGGCGATCAGGCTGAGCGCGTTGCACGTATGGCGGTGCGTCTGGCCGATGGCGAGATCAACAAAAGCCAGTTCGTCGAACTGCAGCACCTGGGTAACCACGTACGGCAGATGCTCAACGATGCACTCGACGCCTTTGCCCGCATGGATACCGAAGCGGCACTTGCCGTTGTGCGTGAAGACCTTAAGGTCGACAAGGAGTACGACTCCATCATGCGTCAGTTGATGACCTACATGATGGAAGACCCCCGCACCATCTCACGTGTGCTCGATGTTATGTGGGCCGCTCGTGCTCTGGAACGTATCGGCGACCACGCGCGCAACATCTGTGAATACGTCATCTACCTCGTCATGGGCAAGGATGTGCGCCATACCAATCTGGAGCAGATGGAAGAGAAGGTTCGCGGCGAGAGGTAATTAAAAGCCCACCGCAAAGACGCAAAGTACGCAAAGAAAACCTAATTTCCGTAGGCTGGATATCTCGTAGGTCGGATTAGCGCAGCGTAATCCGACAACACCCTCGTAGGCTGGGCAGTCATGCCCAGCAAACTTCCCCGTCATTCCGTCTAATACCCGACGTAGGATGGGCAAAGCGAAGCGTGCCCATCATTTCCCACCATGGGTCATTCCGGCGCAGGCCGGAATCCAGTAACCCCACCTTGTCATCACTGCACTTTCGGAGTAGAAAGAGAACAAATCACAGGGTGAAGGAGTGCTGTCGGTATACATTCGCTCCTAAATGCATTGGACGTATGAGGTAAATATATCGTGAACACTCAGCAACTGACAGAGCGAGTTGATGAACTGATAGCGTTAGGTGATGCAGCTCTTGCTACAGAGTGGGTAAAAGAAGTCGTTCGAACAAAGAAACATTATCTTGAGTTGGAATCATTTTATACCTTCAGGGCATCAAGTATATCTTTCATACTGAAGATTTTTGGTAGAGAGCACCCATATTTCACGGACTTTTCCAGTCTAGTGGATTCTGCTCAACCTAGTTGTGTAAAGCGGGGAAAAGGGGTCCTGCTTGCCATAAGAAATGAGATTGAAAAAGGATGGTTGAATACAACAAAAGGACTGATTTCTGCGGATATATTTGGTGATTTTTTAGAAATGGCGGATCATCTGCTTGATGAAGGGTATAAGGATGCTGCTGTTGTAATCGTAGGCAGTACACTGGAACAGCATTTGCGTAACATGGCAGAAAGCAATGATATAGAGACTACCATCGAAAAAAATGGGAAAAGGATCCCCAAAAAAGCTGATGTTTTAAATACTGATCTCGTAAAAGCAGGTGTATACACAAAATTAGATCAGAAAAGCATTACATACTGGCTGGGTACTAGGAATGATGCAGCCCATGGAAATTATCAAGCGTATAACGCTGACCAGGCAAGATTGCTCATTCAATCTGTTTCAGAGTTCATTGGAAGAACGGAAGGGTAATTTAGGGTTAGATCAGAAACTCACGCCTTTGTTCATACACCAATAGCCATCACAACCCACCTGTCACAAATCCTTCACTTGCCATTCGCTGTCCCGGCGTATAAATTCCATATTTCGATAAGTATGGAAATGACAGATGCAAGTCACCACCGCTGTTCAGGCTCTTTCAGCCCTTGCCCAGGAGAATCGCCTGGCGGTTTTCCGTCTGTTAGTTCAGGCCGGTCCTGAAGGGTTGGTCGTCGGTCAGATTGCGGATGAACTGGCTATCCCGGCGGCGACGCTCTCCTTTCACCTCAAGACCCTTGCTCAGGGTGGTCTGGTGAGTTCCCGTCAGGAGGGGCGCTTCGTCAGGTACGTGGCGGATTTTACTGCAATGCACAGCCTTATCGATTATCTCTCAGAAAACTGCTGCGGCGTTGATGCCTCGGCATGTGCACCATCCACCGCAACCAACAGAAAAAAACGCCCATGACTAACGAAACATTGCCTACGGTTCTTATTCTCTGCACTGGCAACTCCTGCCGCTCACAGATGGCAGAGGCGCTGCTCAATCACGACCTGGCCGGAAAGATTCATGCTGTCTCTGCCGGAACCCGACCTCAGCCCAAGGTGGCCGATGGTGCCGTCGCGGCGCTGCTGAAGCTGGATATTCCGACGCACGATCTCTTTCCCAAGGATGTGGATGTTTTTCTCAATGAAGATATCGATCTGGTGGTGACGGTCTGTGACAACGCCAAGGAGAGCTGCCCGGTATTTCCCAAACCGGTAAAGTCCATTCATTTGCCGTTCCACGATCCTCACGGCGAACCACTGGAGTCGTTCATTCAGGTGCGCGATGAGATTAGAGAGAAACTGATCCCTGCTGTGGAAAGGGAACTTGGATTGTGAGTGCACAGTGCGAAACCACCGCCAGGCGTGCTGCCGGTGCGCCGATGAGTCTGTTCGAGCGTTGGCTCAGTCTGTGGGTGGCGCTCTGCATCGTTGCCGGGGTGGTGTTGGGGCAACTGCTGCCTGCCCCGTTTCAGGCATTGGGGCGGATGGAGGTGGCGCAGGTCAACATTCCGGTCGGTCTTTTGATCTGGATAATGATTATCCCGATGCTGATGAAGGTCGACTTCAGTGCACTGCATCGGGTGCGGGAACACTGGCGCGGCATCGGCGTTACCCTGTTCGTCAACTGGGCGGTCAAACCGTTCTCAATGGCGCTGCTGGCGTGGCTGTTTATTCGTCACTGGTTTGCGCCGCTGTTGCCTGCTGAGCAACTGGATAGCTATATCGCTGGGCTGATTCTGCTGGCTGCCGCGCCCTGTACCGCGATGGTGTTTGTCTGGAGCCGTCTCTCCAACGGCGATCCGGTGTTTACCCTGTCGCAGGTAGCGCTCAACGATACCATTATGGTCTTTGCTTTTGCCCCTATCGTCGGCCTGTTACTGGGCCTGTCGGCAATCACCGTGCCGTGGGATACCCTGTTTATCTCGGTAATGCTCTATATCGTTATTCCGGTGATCCTTGCCCAACTATGGCGACGTAATCTGCTGAAACAGAGTCAGGAAAGATTCGACGCTACCCTGGCGACTCTTGGCCATCTCTCTATCATTGCACTGTTGGCGACACTGGTGTTGCTGTTTGCTTTCCAGGGTAAGGCGATCATCGAACAGCCGTTGATTATCGCCCTGCTTGCGGTACCGATCCTGATCCAGGTCTTCTTCAATTCCGGATTGGCCTATTGGCTGAACCGTACGTTGAGGGAGAAACACAACGTTGCCGGACCTTCGGCATTGATCGGCGCCTCCAATTTCTTCGAACTTGCAGTAGCTGCAGCGATTTCCCTGTTCGGTTTTGAATCAGGCGCGGCACTTGCCACGGTTGTCGGCGTTTTGATCGAGGTACCGGTGATGTTGCTGGTGGTGAAGCTGGTTAATCGCAGCAAGGGGTGGTACGAATCAGGGTTGGTCTAGTAGTTGAGCGCATTATACAGACGTGATAATTTTATCGCTGTTGTGTCTGTAAAGTTGTATAGATGAGTATGTCCAAGCTTTCCGAACTGTTTTACGTCAAAGATTCAGGTATTCACGGTAAAGGGCTTTTCGCCCGCGTCCATATCAAGGAAGGTCATTTTCTCGGTACCTACGAAGGGCCGGAGACCACCGATCTGGAAAAAGGTGGGGATCATATCTTGTGGGTAGAAGAAGATAATGGTGGCTGGTTGGGTCGCGACGGCAAGAATATGCTGCGTTACATCAATCACCACGAAGAGCCCTGCGCGGAATTCGACGGTTTCGATCTGTTTGCTATTTCGGACATTCATCCCGATCGCGAGATAACGATTTACTACGGTGAGGAGTTTGTAGAGGCGATTACTGCAGGCGAGCCTTAAACACTGACTCCACTCCCTATATTGGCGTATGATGTGCCCGATGTCGTGAAGAGCTTTGGTGCGTCGTGATATGTCCTCCTCCTGGTTTGCAAGGCCCGTTTATAAACAGGTTAGATATTTCAGTATCGCTCTGTTATCTGTTTTTTTTGTGCTCGGGTTCAGCAATAGCCTGTTCTGGGTTGTAGCCGTCGTTTATATTGTTCTTTGGGGTGCGCTCACAACCTATACCGCCTGTCGTATCGAATCGGGTTATTACATTTCTACGGTGAATTATTTTCGCGATGCAGGAAACCGGATATGCATTACTTTCGATGATGGACCATGCGAACAGACAACCGCTGTCCTGGACAAACTCAAGGAGTGCAATGTCAGGGCGAGCTTCTTCTGTATCGGTGAGCAGGTAGAGCACAATCCTGATATTGCCAGACGGATTGTCGAGGAAGGGCATACGCTTGGTAACCACTCATTCGCACACAGATTTACTTTCCCTATACAAGCTGGTCGTAAAATTAAAAAAGAAATATTGCGCGCTCAGGACCTGATTGCAAAAATGACAGGCCGTCCCCCCATTTTTTTCCGCCCCCCTTTCGGCGTGACTAACCCTTTGCTTGCCGTTGCACTGGAAAACAGCGGGCTAACCACCGTAGGTTGGTCAATTCGTTCGTTGGATACCGTAACC
>JBNKDG010000005.1:0-284699 GCA_050288165.1 Thiohalomonadaceae bacterium
CAGTGCGTAATCACCAACAAAGGTGAGGCCGCGCAGGTAGGCCGGCAGTTCGCACACTGCTTCGCTCTCGCCGCTTTCGCGGTCAACCCTGAGCAATTTGCCGTCACCGGAGTTGAGTACCCACAACTGGTCGCGATAGATGCGCGGTGAATGGGGCATGCAGAGTCCGCGCACAAAGATTTCATTACTCTGTACATCGATCAAAATACCGCCGCTGGCCTTGTTATCGCGCCAGCCGCCCGGCGTGTTGCTTTCGCCCAGGCAGGTCACGTAGCGCGGTTCACCGTTCCCCATCGCCAGACCGTTGAGGTGGCAGCGATCCTCCGGGGCGATCTCGCTGACAAAGGGCGGTTTCCATTTTGGGATAAAGGAGTGGCTGTCGCTCAGTTGTGCCAGGCAACTGAAACGGGTGTTGGCAAACCAGATGCCGTCGCTGCCAAAGGCAATGTCGTGGATATTGAGATCGGCTGTGTGCCATGTGGTGCGCGGCAGGTAGAGCGCATCGTAACGGCCAGGTTCGAGGTAGTCATGCGCCAGCAGCGGATCGTTGGCGTGCACGGTGACATTGTTGCGGGTGGCGAGTATCAACCGGCTATCGCTGATGTCGAGCCCCATCGGCTTGTCGTAGTGACGCATCAGCAGTGTCATCTGCCGACCGTCCCAGCCCATCAACAGCAGTTTACCCGCCTGATAGGTAGAGACAGCGATACTACCGCCGGATTGCGCCAGCCACTGCACAAAGCCCTGATCCGGGGCACACGCCACCGGATCGCCCTGCTTGCGTCCACTTGTAGATTTTACTGCTGCCATACTGAGTACCCTTCAAACCTCTGCTGTTACATCTGATCAAAATCAGAGTTCCAATTTGTATCCCACCCCATAGACCGACTGTATCGGATCCTGCTCTGGCATCACTTCTGCAAGTTTGTGGCGCAAGTTTTTGACGTGGGAGTCGATGCTGCGATCACTGACCACACGATAGTCGTCGTAGATAGCGTCGATCAGTTGCTGACGGGAAAACACACGGCGTGGATTGTCTACCAGTTTCTGTAACAAACGGAATTCAGCCTGTGTCAGGGACAGCGATTTACCATTAACGGTTGCTTCCACTCTTTCCGCGTCCAGATGTAAACCAGGGAGTAACGGTTTTTCAAAACCTAATACACTACGACGCAATACTGCCTTCACTCGCGCCACAACTTCACGCGGTTTAAATGGTTTACAGATATAGTCATCGGCGCCCAGATCCAGCCCGAGCAGGCGATCAATTTCATCGATCCGTGCCGTCACCATAATGATCGATACGTCGGAAAATGTGCGCACCTCACGACAGATGGTCAGACCATCGACAACCGGCAACATTAGATCGAGCAGGATTATCGCCGGAGGATTGTTGCGTACCGCATCAATCACACCATCACCGCTGTGGCGCATCTCCACTTCGTAACCTTCGTTCAACAGATAATCGCGGAGCAACTCGGCCAGTTTGACCTCGTCTTCAACAATCAGCACACGAAGTGGTTTGTCACTGTTCATCACTCTTTCCTAGACCTTTTCGATCGCAATCGTTACTGCCAGTCCACCTGATTCATTGGCCGCAACGACACAGCCGTTGTGCGCCTCAACAATCGCTTTCACCAATGCCATGCCGAGGCCGGCACCACCAAAACTACGATTGCGCGAACTTTCCTCACGGCTGAAGCGATCAAATAGTGTTCCAAGTATGGCATCGCTCACGCCCGGACCGCTGTCGCTAATTTTCAGTATGGCCTGCCTGCTTTCACGCTGAAGTGTCACTGTCACGGTGCCGGGGGCATCGGCATAGCGCCAACAGTTCTCCAGTAGATTGAGAATCACCTGACGCAGGCGCAACGGATCGCCAAGAATCCTGGTGTGTGGCTCGAGTTCAACTTTTAACTCAAGCCCCCTGACTTCCAGTTTGCCGCGCATCGACTCAACCACTTCATTGATCTCTTCGTCCCACTCGATCAACCCCTTGTCGCAAACCAGCGCCCCGACATCGGCCAGCGCCAGTTGGTAGAGATCGTCTACCAGACGATTGAGATGTTCCATGCTGTTGCCCAGGTGTTCAAGCTGCGTGGTATTGAGTGGACGAATACCATCCTGCATCGCCTCGACCTCGGCAATCATGGTGCTCAACGGCGTGCGCAGTTCATGGGAGATGCTGGCCATACCTTCGCGGCGCATCTTCTCCGCACGCTCAAGTGCCTCGGCCAGTTCATTGAAATCACGGGCGAGGAGTCCCACTTCGTCCTGCCTGGTGGTCGGCAAGCGTACCGCGTAATCTCCCCCTGCCAGGGTGTGGAGGCTGCGGGTCAACCGTTGCAACGGGCGCAGAAAATGAAAGCCCAGCGGCAGGGCGATAATGATTGAGAACAGCAGAGCAGGTATCGCCGCCAGGTAGAAGGTACGCAACCGATCCTCGCGGAACTGCCGATTGATCCCCTGTGTCGGCACGGGGGTCGGTACCATCTTCAGCCAACCAACCTGTTGTCCCGCAGCGTTAATCGGCCAGGTTTCCATTTCCGTTTCATTGCGCAGTCGCAGCCCCGGCTGTCTGCTATCGCGCTGCATATCCACCGCCTCATCGCCCACCAGTCCAGGCGGACCACCGAAAGGGGGACGGATAACAAGCCGTCCCTGCATATCAGTAACAGCGATACGCGGAATCATGGCAAGCACTTCTCTCGGGGGGCCTTCGCCGGGAGGGATGGACAAACCAAACGCTTCTGCAACCAGGCTGTGCCAGCCACCTGGCGTTTCACGCACAAATTCCCAGTTACCCCGCGCCGCGTAACGCTCACCCAGTAGTGTCGCTACCGGTGCCACCTGTTCCAGCTCGACCCGGCGCAGGTAGATCGAGAGATCGTCTTCAAAGGTCAAATAGACAGCCGTCACAAGCCCGCCGACCATCACGGCAAAGACCAGCAGGATCGAAAGCAGCAATTTCGGGATCAGGCCGATGTTCATTCTTTCAGCGTACACGGAAACATCGGTTGATGGCGAGTGTTGCATCCTGCTTTGGCGGTTCACTGAACTCAGGGACATCACCTTATCCTACAGCGGAGTCGAATTTGCACATGTCAGATTTCCACAGCATTTTGTTTCAGGTTCAAGACTAGCGATCAAATATGGAGGAAGTGTGGAGGTACGGTATTTGATGAGCTTGCTGCCCTATTGCCGATGCTGTGTTTCCCTGTACAGTAAGCTACAATACGGCGGTTTCCCGTATCACTTGTATCACTACTGCCGGAGGATTGATGGATATTGTCATCAGCGCCGGCCTGCAACTTAACTAGACCACTCCCGGTCTGGCTGCAGGCAGCGGCCCACTCAACAGCTTTATCGCTACTGGATAGCGACGTCTCCGCACGTCGCCGCTATGATTTCGTTGAGAGGATGACTAACCATGTCTATCGATTTTTCCCTGCTTCAGCCTCTGGGCTGGAGCAACCACTTTTCCGTCCAGCTCTCCCTTGAGCAATTCGACACAACGCGCCCGGCACGCATTGTCGGCGTAGAGCGCAGCCTCTATCGTGTCGATACTGGAGATGAGCAATTCACCGCCACGCTGGCGGGCATCTGGCGCCATCATCATGAAGAGGCTGAATCGCTACCCACGATCGGCGACTGGATCCTGCTACATCAACACGACCCGGTGATTATCGAACTGTTGGCGCGCCGTACCCTGATCGCAAGAAAGCGTGCAGGCAGCCATGACATTCAACCCATCGCGGCCAATCTCGATCTGTTGCTGATCGTCAGTGGCCTGGATGATGAGTTCAATGTTCACCGCATCGAACGCTATCTTGTCATGGCGGCACAGACCGATATCACCCCGCTGGTGCTACTGACCAAGGCGGATCTATGCCGTGATGCGCAAACTCATGTTGCAGAGGTGAGACGTCACCTGCCACCTCACGGTGACGTGATCGCCGTTAATGCCTTGCAGGATGATCTCATGGCGCAACTCGGGCCATGGCTGACGCCCGGAACGACACTGGCACTGGTCGGTTCATCGGGTGTCGGCAAGTCCACCATCGTCAACAATCTCTCCGGTAACGAGTTGCAACGTACCCAGGCAACACGGAGTGATGCCAAGGGACGCCACACCACCACCTCACGTTCACTGTTTCGTTTGCCCGGTGGACTTTGCATTATCGATGTTCCCGGTATGCGCGAGGTCGGTCTGGCGCCGGAGGGCGGTGTAGACAAGCAGTTTCAGGATATTGGCAGATATGCAGAAAACTGTCGTTACAGCGACTGCACCCACCAGCAGGAACCGGGTTGTGCGGTCAGGGAAGCGGTCGAGAGTGGTGAGTTGTCACAGGATGTCTGGCAACACTATCTGAAGTTACTCGCCGAGGAACGCCACAATATCGCCGAGCATGAGCGCCGACGTCAGGGTAGAGTACTCGGAAGAATGATTCGCAATGCAAATGCGATAAAGGAAAAGAGTGGCAAACGATAACTTAAACTAGAAAGGCATTAACGCGGAGGGATTGAGGATGAGAGGAAACTAACGCAAATCTCAATCCTTCCGCTTAATCCTGTTTTTTATCACAGCGGAAAACGTTTTCCCGATCCGTGTAGAAGTTACAACGATTATCCAGTGCATCCTGCAAACGTTTGCGTGCCCGATGAATACGGATCTTGGCGTTCGCCAGCGAACAGCCGAGCACCTCAGCGACCGCCTTCTCACTAAACCCTTCCAGATCTTTCAGCACCAGTGCCGCACGATACTCATCGGGCAAAGTATCGATCACCTGACGGATACAGGCGTTCATCTCATCCACGACAAACTGCTGCTCCAGCGATAGAGCATCGACAGGCAGCAGAGTTTCGTCTTCAAACTCCGTCTCCACTACCTGCCTGCCGCTGCGCCGATAGTGATCCGCAGCAACCCGGGTTGCGATGGTGATCGCCCAGGTCTTGAGTGACGAGCGTCCGTCGAACTCCGGCAAACCGCGTGTCACACGGAGCAGTGTTTCCTGGGCGAGATCCTGTGCCAGCTGCTCATCACCACAATAGTGGCGCAGATAGAGAAGCACCGGTTCAGCAACCTGATCCACCGCAGACGCTAGTTCATCCTTTGCTTTCATCATCGAAACCCGGATTTGTTGTCACGGCATGCCTAACAGCACGCCCCTTTCTTCTCTGCCTGACCGCTCAGTTTGGCACAGGCATTACCCTTCTCGACCAGCGCAGAACCGGAAACCAGCGCCTGCGCCACATCCAGTACCTTGTCCGCGGGCACCTGGCGCACCTTATCCGCCAGCGCCAGCGCCTCGGTCAGCTCTGCATCGCTCAACCCGGCTTCCCGGGCTTTGGGAATATGGTATTCGACACAGGGAACACAGTTTGATGCCACCGCAGCACCGAGGGCAACGAGTTCACAATCACGAGCGGTAAGTTGAGTCATTATCATTCTCCATCTTCAGGGTTTAAACCGGACTGACCGGCGATTGGTGTTACCCCTGCTTAGACGTCGGAGGCGATGCAAAAGATACACCCTGGAATTGATGGCGCCAAAAATGCTCGTGACGGAGGAGATGAACTCTAGAAAAAGGTAAAAGTCCTGCCAATAAACAGATAGGTTGCGCTACGTTCACCCTCGGCAAAACCCTGTGCAAGGTAGATGGGGCCTATGGGTGAATCGACCGAAAAAATAATACTCCCTGCCGTGAGCAATGAGTCGGCACTAATGTCACTCCGATCATTCCAGACATTCCCTGCCTCCAGTGAGGCCCCAATATAGATCGGCACTTTTAGAACCGAGCGACTCTCTCCCAATTCTTTCATATATATCATTCGTACCAGCCCCGCGTAGCGGCCTGCCAGTTCTGATTTATGGTAACCGGAGAGATTAAAGAAACCGCCGATTGAGAAGGCGTTATCGGCCGGCACGTCCGCATTGACCACGCCTGCAATCCCTCCCCAGAGCATAACGGTATGCTTATTCCATGTGCCTGCCCAAATAGCATTGGCATGCAATGCGTCATATTCAAAGTCCGCACCGAGATCCGTTCTGCTGGATTGCCATGAAATATTGGCCAACGCACCGGAGCGGGGAAAGTTGACGCTATCGAGTTGATCGTATCCGAAACTAGCCTCCCAAACGCCAGAGTGGAAGTTCTGTCCGGGATTCGATAGATCGCCTATGTAGGTGCTGGTATTACCAGTACCTGTGGATGCACTGATCTCAAATTGCCCCCAGCTTCCAAGTTGACGTCCTACGGAGAGGGAAGCAATGGAAGATGAAACCTTTAGATCCGCCACCTGCTGACCAGATTCATACCTTCCTATATGTGTCTCGGAATGAGCGAGCAGGGAGCGGATATAGTAACGAAGGTGATTATCAAGCGGTTGGTACAGTTCCGTGGCTATCTGCTGGTCGTGGCCCACCTGAAGCTTAGTGCGCCACTCACCACCAAGACTGTTAATCGGTGTCATCGTATGACCGGTTGCGAAATTGAACGTACCCGTTCCCTCAAAATTGCTTTCCATATTCAGACCAAATCGCAGATAGTTTGGGCCCCACCCCTTCTCTTTTGCTTCAATGAGCAGATCCGTCTGCGACTCGTTCTGCACGACATCATAGTCGACGCTTTCGAATATATTCAGCCCATACAACTGCTCAATATCCTTTTCCAACGCCACCGGATCGAGCGTACTTCCCTCATCGGCAGTGATAAACGATTTGAGCACATCGATACTCAGCGGTGACCGGTTATCAATGATGATATTGTCGATACTCGGTGGCTTTATGTTCCTTTGTCGAACTGAACTCAAGTAGTCCGCATAGCGACTCTCGGAAACTGAAATATTTTTCAGCTTATTCGCGTTCTGATTCGCCGCCGCCACTCCGATATCAATCATTTCCGACACGCGCCAGAAGTCCGTTGAGGAATAGCCATCCAGGGCAGGCTGTATCAATACGTCATTGGCCCCAAGCGTCTTCAGTTGCTCTGCGGTGTTGCGCTGTATGTTGAACCCCAATATCTGATTCATGATACTGAGAGGTGATGAAAGCCCATCTCGCCCCTGCAGTTCACCACTCAGATCGACTGCGATCACAATATCGGCACCCAGTTCGCGCGCCAGATTGATCGGGATATTGCGCGCAAAACCGCCGTCAACCAATAGCATGCCATTCCACTCAACCGGTACGAACACACCAGGAATCGCCATACTGGCCAGCATCGCCGTGGAAAGGCTTCCTTTTCCCATGGCAACCGCTTCACCACTCTCAATATTCGCGGCGATTGCACGAAATTTGATCGGGAATTCATCAAAGTCTTTTGGTGCGGAAAGCGTAAGTGATTTCAGTCTCAGCTTCAGCGGTTGACCCTGCAGCAGCCCTTTCGGCAACACCACTCTCCCATCCTTGATACCCACTTCTTTTTTAATCATGAAGTTGAGATCGTCCTGTTTGCGGCGGAAACTGCGATTCTCCCGCTGCGGTTCATCGCGGAATACCGCGTCCCAGTCCGTCTCCTTAACCATTTTCTCTATCTCATCAACGGAATATCCAGAGGCATATAAGCCGCCGACGATGGCACCCATGCTGGTGCCGGTAATGACATCAATGGGAATACGATGTTGCTCGAGGACTTTAAGTACACCGATATGCGAAATGCCACGGGCGCCACCACCACTTAAAACCAAACCGATGGTCGGGCGCTTTTTAGATTCCTTGGCCTGTGCAGGTTCTGCAGCAATCCACCCCGAGTTAGAGAGCAGGCCAAAGGCTAATAGGGTGATACCTATGCGTTTGAGATCACAGAGCATCCGAGTGAGTGCGTTAGTGTGAAAGAGATATGTTGGAATTAAATCGGGTAGAGCCCATAACTTGATGCAAGTTGCGGAATCTACGCGATATTTACCTCAGACGTTAAAGGCTTTACCGGGCATTATCAACCACAAAATTTTTTTGAGGCTCCTTAACCCCACTCACCCATCCGCTGCGTTACCCCCTAATGACAACCAACAAAAGGGAGATCCCATCGTGGCAACATCAAGACAAAGCATACCTGTTTTCGTGCTGAGCCTCTGCATCCTTGGGCTCAGCGCCTGTAACCAAACTCATCAGACCAGTGACGCCGAAGGTAAGGTGCCAACTCCGGTTGAACCGCAAAAACCGGCGAGCACACTCACTGAACAGATCGCAGCAGACGCAACCGGTCGAGTAATGCCGGGAGAGGGGCAGAAGCTTATGCGGCAAAAAAGCGAGGTGGCTGGCGTAATGGCTTACAGCCCTTCGTTTGTCGATATCCGCACACCCAGCGCCCCGACCAACCGCGACAAGTTCGCCGCCATCGAAGACAACGGCGTCATCTCTGTCACGAATTCCCCGGTTTCGACCTTCAGCATCGATGTGGATACCGGCGCCTACGCCGTGGTTCGTCGTTTCCTCAATCAGGGACAGATGCCGCCGACCGATGCGGTACGTGCCGAGGAGTTGATCAACTACTTCGACTACAACTATCCGACCCCGAACAAAGGCGAGCAGCCCTTCAGTGTCACCACCGAAGTCAGCCGCACTCCGTGGAACAAACAGAGCCATCTGCTACATATCGGAATCAAGGGCAAAGCGATTGATCGCAACCAGCGTCCGGCGGCAAATCTGGTGTTCCTCATTGATGTTTCCGGCTCAATGGAAAACGCCGATAAACTACCGCTGCTCAAGTCCGCCTTTCGCCTGTTGGTAAAACAGCTTGATGCAAAAGACCGCGTCAGCATGGTGGTCTATGCCGGTGCCTCCGGCGTGGTGCTCGAACCGACCCCCGGTAACGAACAGGGCAAAATTCTCGCCGCACTGGATCAACTCTCCGCTGGCGGTTCCACCCACGGCTCGGCGGGCATAACGCTGGCCTACGCTATGGCCGAGCAGGGCCGTATCAAGGACGGCATCAATCGCGTGATCCTGGCCACCGATGGCGACTTCAATGTCGGCACGGTCAACCACGAACAGCTCATCGACCTCATCGAACAGAAGCGTGCCAACGACATCTCCCTCACTACCCTCGGCTTCGGTCAGGGCAACTACAACGATCAACTGATGGAGCAACTTGCCGACAAGGGCAACGGCAACTACGCCTACATCGACACCATCAACGAAGCGCGCAAGGTGCTGGTCGAGGAGTTGAGCGCCACCCTGGAGACCATCGCCAAGGATGTGAAAATCCAGATCGAATGGAATCCGAATGTGGTCGCGGAATACCGCCTCATCGGTTACGAAAACCGGGTACTGGCACGGGAAGACTTCAACAACGACAAGGTGGATGCCGGTGACATCGGCGCAGGCCACACCGTCACCGCCCTGTATGAAGTCACCCTGGTTGGCAACAAGGGCCGCCTCGATCCGCTGCGTTATGGCGAAAGCAAGTCGGCGGATGCAGGCAAGAACGGCGAAATTGCCTTCCTCAAACTGCGCTACAAAGAACCGCAGGGCAGCAAGTCCAAACTGATCAGCCAGCCGATCCAGACCCGCGACATCATCGACAACCTGCGCAACACCAGCGACAACTTCCGCTTCAGTGCGGCGGTCGCCGGTTTTGGTCAGCTACTGCGTGGTGGGCGTTACACCGGTGAATTCAACTATGACGATGCGGCAGAACTGGCACGCAACGCACGGGGCGAAGATCGCTTCGGCTATCGCGGTGAGTTCCTGCGGATGGTGAGTCTTGCTGGCAGTCTGGATAACAGGAATTAACCATGTCAGTGCCTGACGGATGGTCAGCAAGTACGCCATCCGTTAGGCTAGTGCATATGACCGAATCGCTCACCGATGAAGACCTCTTCAGCCGTTACCGGCGCGGTGACGTTGCGGCTTTCGAACAGCTTTACCAGCGCTATCGACAAACGCTTTATCGTTATCTGGTAAGAACCTGTTCCAACACCGCCGAGGCAGAAGACATCTATCACGATGTCTGGTCGCGGGTGATTAACGCAAAGAACCCCTTCACTGACGGTTCGTTCAAGGCCTACCTTTTTCAGATCGCCCGCAACATCAGCATCGACCGTTCACGCCGTAACCGGCTGCAACTGGTCAGCGATGAAGCAACACTCGATGCCCAGCCCTCGAATGACAAACCGGCAGATGAACGACAGCACCTGGAAGACTGCGGCGAGCGCCTGCTGAATGAACTGGGACAACTGCCCGCAGAGCAGCGCGACGCGTTTCTCCTCAAGGAGGAATCCGATCTCACCCTGGAGCAGATCGCGCAACTGGTAAACGTAGGTCGCGAAACGATCAAAAGCCGACTGCGCTATGCGCTGCAGCGCCTGCGTGAAGCACTGGAGGATTGCCTGTGAACACACCACACGACGACATGCCAGAACATGATCCACACATCAGTGCCCTGTACCGCCAAGCCGGTGACATCGCACCGCCCGCTTCGCTGGATGAAGCGGTGCTTGCCAGTGCGCGCCGTGCTGTACGTCAGCGTCGCCAGCGCTGGATAGTGCCGCTCTCCACTGCGGCAGTACTCATGCTCGGCTTGACTGTATTGCTGAAAATCAACAGTGAATGGCAGACCAAAGAGAGCGTACCGATGGCCATGCCACACGAAGAAAAGGCGGAGGCCTCAGCAGGCATGTTGGCGAAAAAGGCCGCGCCTGCCTCTCCGGCACCTCAGGTACTAAGAGCCGTACCACCGCAGCAGTCCTCCAGGGCAAAAACAGAAATCGCCGAATCGTTCGGCGCTGTTGCCGATGCCGTTCAAAAAACGGATAAACAGAAAGAGAACGAAACGCTGGCTATCGCGGGCGCAGCACAGGCCGAACCAAAGGTGCTGGAACCGAAGCCGTGGATCGAGAAGATCCGCAAACTGATAGAAGAGAAGAAACTGGATGAAGGCAGGAAGGAACTGCGGGCCTTCAGGAAACGCTATCCGGATTACAAGCTACCGAATGATCTGAAATCACTGGTGGATTAATGCCGGTCAGGATGAGGCGCACTGGCCTCTCCATCAAACCTGACCTGTTGGACCTTACCGTCTTCCCCGCTTATTGAATCGGGGCCGCTCATCACTGATTTTCAGGGTGTTGCCCATGAAGCTCTTACCCTTCAGCCCGACGATAGCGGCGCGGGCCTCATGACCTTCCATACCAATGGTGGCAAAGCCGCGGTTTTTACCGCTGAAGATGTCGCGCGGTAATTCGATCTTTCTCACCTTGCCATACTCCCCAAAAAGCGCGGTGATCTCCTCTTCCGTTGCCTGCGGCGGGATATTCCCGACAAATAGCATTTTCATCTGATTGCATCCTTATTGTGGTATGGGGCTGTATGAACACCCCATAAGGTGGAGCCATGCCTGAGACTGGCCAGACGGGAGGGCTAAAAAGCATCAGGCCGGCGTTTCACTCAACTCATGGGAGTGAGCGAAAGCCGGCCTGATTGTTTGGCAAGGGCAGGGGAATTCCCCCACCCCTTCAGCACCAATACTTACTGCGGAACTACGTTAGAGGCTTGCGGACCTTTCGGGCCGTTCTCAACGTTGAAAGTAACCGCTTGGCCTTCGGCCAGGGTTTTGAATCCGCTGCCCTGAATAGAGCTGAAGTGAACGAATACGTCTGCGCCGCCGTCGTCCTGGCTGATGAAGCCGAAGCCTTTGGATTCGTTAAACCACTTTACTTTACCTGTTGCCATATCAAATTTACCTTTAAAAAATTAAGAATTGAGAATTACGCATACAGGTATAGTGGGGAGGTTTCACTGAGTATCTTGAAGGAACTGCTGGAACTGACCGTGTAACAATATCTGTAGCGCACGACAATATACGCTATATAAAGCAAACATAATAGCTATTTTCACTCAATCTGTTATCCCGGTTTACCCCGGGACGCCAGCATCGCACAGACATCATTCGACTCCACATAGCGGATACCCTGGGTAAACAGAGTGGCAGCAGTTTCCATATCCCGGGTTTCGTAGACCATCCATTTCCATGGGTCGGCTGCGAAGTCATGGCTGCGATGGAGGCAGTGCTCGATACCTGTTACCAGGTAATCCAGGCGGTGCTCTTTTGCCAGCAGATGGTCGTTCTCATCCCAGCGATGCACAATCCAGCCGATGGGAAAACCATACCGTTTTCTGGCCAACAGCAGGGCATCAAGGGAATCGGCAATCAGCACACACCGCCCCGCGATCGGTGCCAGCGCGTCCCCCACCTGCTTTACAAACGGCTCGATACCGAACACCGCAAGCGATTCATCCTTCAGCTCGACAAAGGCCGTCACCTGCGGCGATTGCTGCAACAGCGACACCATCTCACGCAACGCGGGTAACCGGATATCGGCAAACTTTCCACCCAGCCGTTCCGCCTCCCCCACACTGTAGCGGAGCAGTTCTATATAGTTGGTCCCGGCAACATCGACCGCCTCGCCCGCTGTTCGCTCAAGGGAGATATCGTGGCAGACCACCGGCACAAGGTCGGCGGTCATCTGCAAGTCAAACTCAACGGCGGTGGCCCCGCAGGCTATCGCCTGGCCAATAGATTCCAGTGTATTTTCAGGGAAATCGACACTCTGCCCACGATGTGCAACCCACTCGCCCATACCCTATCCCTATATTGTCTAGAAGTGGTCTCAAAATTAAGATTCGCGCTCTGAGACAAGGCGCAAAGTCTGCGAGGAGCGCAGTTTACCGGTAGTAAATGAGCACCGTAGCAGGCTTTGCAACACCGGATCAGAGTGCGCAGATAATTTTGAGGCCACTTCTACCATCATGCAGCATAGCCGCTGCCTATGATATTGACCTCCGCAAAAGCTTTTTCCCGGCAGATCCACTACCATTACGCCCCCCGAATAATGAGAAAAAACGTGGACACCTTTATCCCCGGACAACGCTGGATCAGCGACGCCGAACTGCAACTGGGCCTCGGCACGGTACTCACCGTCGAGCACCGCACGGTCACTGTGGTGTTTCTTGCCAGTAGCGAAACCCGCACTTATGCCAAGCAAAGCGCGCCACTTACCCGTGTCGCCTTCAGCGCGGGCGATACGGTGCATGCCACCGAGGGGTGGAGCCTACATATTGAGCGGGCCGAGGAAGATAAAGGTCTGCTCACCTACATCGGCCACGATGAGGACGGCAACCCGGCCCGTCTACCGGAAGGCCAACTGGATAACCTGATCCAGCTTAACCGCCCGGCGGAACGACTCTTCACCGGCCAGTTCGACCACGACAAACTCTTCGCCCTGCGCCGCGATACCCTGCAACACGCCGCACGCCTGAGCCGCTCGGATCTGCGTGGCCTCACCGGCGGGCGCACCAGCCTCATCCCACACCAACTCTATATCGCCCACGAAGTGGCCAGCCGTTATGCACCGCGAGTGTTACTGGCCGATGAGGTGGGCCTCGGCAAGACCATCGAGGCGGGCCTGATCCTGCATCAACAACTGCTCACCGAGCGGGCACAGCGGGTACTCATCGTGGTACCGGAAAGCCTGCTGCACCAGTGGCTGGTGGAGATGCTGCGCCGCTTCAACCTCTTCTTCAGCCTGTTCGACGAAGAGCGCTGCCTCGCCATCGAAGAGAGCAGCGGCCAGGACAACCCCTTCCAGGCCGAGCAACTGGTGCTCACCTCCATCGCCTTCCTGCGCGATCACCCGGCACGTTACCAGCAGGCGCTGGCCGCCGGTTGGGATCTGCTGGTGGTGGATGAGGCCCACCACCTTGCCTGGTCGCCCGAGGCCCCCAGCGTCGAGTATCAAATGGTCGAGCAACTCGCCGCAGTCACCAAAGGCGTATTGCTGCTGACCGCCACCCCGGAGCAACTGGGCAAGCTGAGCCACTTCGCCCGCCTGCGCCTGCTCGATCCCGATCGTTTCCCCGACTTCGATCAGTTCGTCGCCGAAGAGGCCGCCTACGAACCGGTGGCCCAGGCGGTGGAAGCACTGCTGGAAGAAACACCACTCGACGAGTCCGCCCGCAACACCCTGCTCGCCACTCTGGATGAGGGCGACAACCGCGCCCACCTCGACACCCTCAACGATCCCGCCGCCACGCCCGAGTCACAAAGCGCAGCACGGCTGGCACTGGTCGAACACCTGCTGGATCGCCACGGCACCGGACGGGTGCTCTACCGCAACACCCGCGCCGCGGTGCAGGGTTTTCCCGCCCGTGAGCTGCACGCCTACCCGCTGCCGCTCCCCGAGGCCTACGCCGAAGCGATCACCGCGCTGCAACAGAGCGGCATCAGTGAGCCCTCACTATTGCTCTGCCCGGAACGCATTTTCCAGCAACTCTCCGATCTCTCCTCAGGCTGGAGCAAAATCGATCCCCGCGTCGCCTGGTTGATCGAACAACTGCGCTCCCTGCGCAAAGAGAAGGTGCTGGTGATCTGCGCCAGCGCAGAGACCGCACTGGATCTGGCCGACGCCCTGCGCGAACAGTCCGGCATCCACGCCGCCCTGTTCCACGAAGGCATGAGCCTCATCGAGCGCGACCGCGCCGCCGCCTACTTTGCCGATACGGAGTACGGTAGCCCAGTGTTGCTCTGCTCGGAGATCGGCAGCGAGGGCCGCAACTTCCAGTTCGCCCATCACCTGATCCTGTTCGATCTGCCGCTCAATCCAGACCTGCTGGAACAGCGCATCGGCCGACTCGACCGCATCGGCCAGACGCAGACCATCCGCATCCACGTCCCCTATCTGGAACAGAGTGCGCAGGAAGTCATGATGCAGTGGTATCACCACGGCCTCGGCGCCTTCGAGCAGACCTGCCCGGCCGGATACAGTGTTTATGTTCAGGTGCAGGAGACTTTGCTTGAAGCACTACATCAGGTCGACGAAGGGCTGGCCGATCTGCCCAACCTCATCGCCGTGACACAAAAACTGCATCAGGAATTGAACGACGCGCTGCACCGCGGTCGCGACCGACTGCTGGAATACAACTCCTGCCGCCCGCATGTTGCCGAAGCGCTGCGCGATACAGCAGTAGCGGTCTCCACCGACGACACCCTGCCGGACTATCTCGACACAGTGTTCGACAGTCACGGCATCGACAGCGAACCGCACAGTGAACACTGCCTCATCGTCCGTCCCTCTGAGCAGCAACACGGACACCTGCCGGGACTGAACGAAGAGGGCATGACCATCACCTACGACCGCGCCACCGCCCTGGCCAATGAAGACATCCACTTCCTCACCTGGGAACATCCGTTGGTACGCAGTGCGATGGAGATGGTGCTCGGCAACGAACGCGGCAACTGCGCACTGGTTGCCACCAGACTGCCCGGCGTACAGGCGGGACAACTCTTACTGGAATGCCTGTTTGTGCTGGAGAGTGCCGGTAGCGAAAATCTGGCCAGCCACTACCTGCCCCCGACCACCTTGCGCGTGGTCATCGACAGTCAGGGTAAAGAACGCACGGCAGAACCCGCCTTTACGCGCATCACCCCGGCCGGTGAACCGATAGACGCCGAAACCGCCGCACGTATCGTCCGCGCCTACACCGAAGAGCTGCGCACCATGGTCAAGGCAGGCGAACAACAGGCACGCACGCAGGCCCCGGCCATACTGCAACAGGCCCATGCCCAGACCATCAACACCCTGCAAAAGGAAGTGGATCGGTTAAAAGCCCTGCGCCGGGTGAATCCCAATGTACGTGAGGAAGAGATCGCCTTCTTCGAGATGCAACAGAAGGCGTTGGTCAAAGCCATCGACAACGCCGTACCAAGACTGGACGCCTTGCGGGTAGTAGTGACGACATAATCACGCAGTAATCGATATATTTATTTCACACTGGCCAAACCGACCG
This sequence comes from Thiohalomonadaceae bacterium, assembly GCA_050288165.1. GTDB lineage: Bacteria > Pseudomonadota > Gammaproteobacteria > Thiohalomonadales > Thiohalomonadaceae > JAPHTQ01. Next base: position 15,788 of record JBNKDG010000005.1, read on the forward strand.
CCCTTGCCAGTCGTGCATATTTGATGAACAGTTTGTTAGTCGCTTCCTCAAATTCCGATACGGTGTTTTCATCTTCCGGCTCGAAGAAGCAGGTGGGATCCTCCTGCAGATAATCGCCGCTATGGTAGTACGCCAAGGCTCGGCAACCATTGCACGTCATCTTATAACGGCATCTCCCGCACTTGCCCTGCACATTTTCCCTGTTCAGCAAATCCCTGAATACCGTACTTTTATCAATAATATCGTAAAGACTTTGCTCCCGAATATTACCGGCGACAACTTCGTCCAGCAAGGTTGTGCAAGGGGAGACATTGCCTTCAGCGCCTATGGCAATCCAGGAACCGATCCAACAGCCGATGTGCGGATTCTGGGGCACCGTTACATTATAGACATTCCCTCCCGATATCTCTGAATGTAGTTCTGGGGAGAGGAAAAAGGGTGTATAGCTGAGATAACTGGAAATCTTATTGAGCAAACTCGGATGAACAACATTTTTCATGTCCTGCTTTGTTATCGAAAGCTCATTGAAACGCTCCTTTCCCGACATTCTCGCGATATATGGCGAGCGATTGAACGAGATTCGATTCTCTTCCAACCATTGCAGGGTACTATCCAGGCATGCCAAATTCTGCTTACTAACAACGACCACAACATGCTTTCGCACTTTATGTTTCTTACATAGCTGAACAAGTTCAATAAAACTATCTGGACTGGACTGCCTGGTAACCTCATTCAATTCGATATCATCGATAGAATTTACACCGAGCACCAATACAATTTTTCTGCCTGCAATCCTTTTCAGCTCCAGTATCGTTTTTTCGTCAATCTTCAGACCATTAGTTAACAGCCGTATTTCATACCCCATACCAATCGCTGCTTCAATAATATCCAGTGAGTCAGGACGAAGTAGAAACTCTCCGCCACCGAGCTGCACTTGCCTGGCGCCGAGTTCTTTTGCTGGGGCAAGAATACGATGAATTATCTCATCGTATGTAAGCTCCTTCCCGGATAGCTCTTTAACTAATCTCTTATCGTTGGAGCCCGCCATGCACATAGGGCATGACAAATTGCACTTTCTGGTGCCGTCTATGTAAATAACAGGGAAATTGTATTTATTGACCATAATCCTTATCTTCCTTTCCTATTTTTTGTATTAACCTGCCAATCAGGCCAGGCAAAGGCCGTTACCAGGTTCTAGACAGATGGTTACTCAGATCCTGATTCAAGTCTTTTAATGCCTTTTCTACCAATTCGACAGTCCATTTAAATGTGTCGCCATATGAATATTCATCTGACGCTGGCGGACTGATAAGTGTCCCATATTTAATATAAACTTTACTGAATGGCTTCGGGATAATGGCTTTATCCCAACTTTGATTAACGACCCACGCATTACTACAAATACTGGAGACGGGTTGAATATTGACCTGAGATTGACGCGCCAATTCAACAACACCAGGTTTTACACGATGATACGGTCCTCGAGAGCCATCAACTGCCAGGGCGACACTCTTGCCGCTCATTATTGCCGAGGCCAGTTTTGTCAGACCAAGGAAGCCATCTGACGAAGATGAGCCATGTACAATCTCGTAGCCATACTTCCGAACAATGACAGATGCAAGCTGCCCGATATCACTTTTACTGACGAGCAGATTTATTCCCTGATTGCGCCATGGATAAAGAAACATGAATCCTTCCCCATGCCAATGGGCAAATATAGTGGGTTGTTTTATGCCATTTGCTGGAGCATTTATTTCAGGCTTATTGAGCTCTATTGTCCGTACTGTCAATGACATTAATCGATGAAAGATGGTTATTAGAGTAGCCAGCACATTACTAATGAATCTGACAAGGATGCCTGGATTGTCCTTCGTGTCGGGCCTTTCGCCATCCCGAATAGATTTGGCACTATTAATCAAAATGCTCTGCTTACGAATCGTTGATTCATTTATCAAACTCGAAAGTGAGATGGATTTTCCGAATTGCTCTTCAATTTCCACTTCCAACCGCATAATTGAAAGGGAATCCCCTCCGGCATTGAAAAAATCGAGATCCAGGTCAACGACCGTTTCCCCGAGCATTCTGGACCAGATGTTTCTCAGTTTTTCAATTTCATCATTAAATTCGGATGACTCAACGGTTTGATGGGTGCTGCCAGGGTGCGGCAGCTTGCTGTAATCGATTTTCCAATTTGCTGTCAGAGGGATATCATCTACACATATGTAGATTGCAGGGATCATATGTGTGGGCAGGTGTATTTCCAGAAAGGTTCGTAAATCCTGCTCATCAAGGTCATGACCTTCCTTCAACCTCAGGTAGGCCACCAATTGTGGTTCATTGTTATCTTTTATTTTTACATCAACCGCCAACCGATCAACAGCCTGGTTTTTTTCGGCGATCAGCTCTATTTCTGCCAGCTCAATACGATAGCCCCGTATTTTTACCTGCCGATCATTCCTTCCCATGTATTCAAGTTCGCCAGATGCGGTGAATTTTGCCAGATCACCTGTTCGGTACAGCCGCTCATCTGGATCACGAGGGCTTCCAACAAGGAATCGACTCCTGGTTAATTCAGGGGAGTGTAGGTAACCCTTGGCCAATGAATCACCTGCAATATGGATTTCACCTGTGGCGCATACTGGAACTTCTGCCCCATTTTTATCCAGAAGATAAATTGCTGAATCATCAAAAGGTGCCCCTATCGGGCTTGAGTCCCGTTCTATGTCTTTATGTTCAATTCTGCGAATTGTAGAAAACACTGTTGTTTCCGTAATTCCGTACAGATTGTATATATTTGGCGCATTATCATTATGCCGCGCAAACCAATTACCTAATCGCTCTACATCAAGTCGATCGCCACTAAGAAATACCATCCGCAAACTATTGCCGCATTTTTCAAAATCGAGCGCTTCAACTCTATCAAATTGATAGAAGGCGCCTGGCGTGAGACTCAATACGCTCACTCGCTCTTTTGCGATCATTTGATAAAACACTTTGAAATCTTTTGCTACTTCTTTTGGGACAATGACTATTTTACTGCCGGTAGAAAGTGCACCCCATATTTCCCAAATCGAATAATCAAAAGAAATCGAATGGAATAATGTCCATACATATCTACCATCGAGCTCCACTCGATTCAGTAAATGGGAGAGCAAGTGAGATACATTTGCATGGGTTATGATTACTCCTTTCGGATCACCGGTCGAACCTGATGTATACATTACGTAGGCGGGATCACTTCCCTTTATGACCGGCGGAATCTGCTGGTTACATCCTGTATCATCCTCATCCCCCATAGAAATGTCGTCCATCCAGATCCATTTAATGTCCGCCAGAGTGAGGACTGGATCCAGGTCTTTCTGACTGATAATTGCTTTCGGTTTCGCATCCTTGATAACTTTTACCGCTCTCTGGACTGGAAGTGATTCATCTATAGGTAAATAGAAATTGCCCGACTTCAGCACTCCAAGAATTGCAACGACCATCTCCAGAGAAGGCGGCAGGCGAATAGCAATTGGGGAATGAGATGATCCAATCTCCCGCATCACCCGGGCGGCGACGCTGTTTGCCCACTGCGCCAGTTGTAAATAACTTATTGAATGGTCAAGATACTGAAGTGCTGGACGATCCCCAAACCGCTCAACAGACCGCTGAAACCATTCTGGCAGCACAATGGGCTTAATCGATTGCCTGGTCGGCTGGTACTTTCGTGTGATGATATTTCTCTCATCCTCGCAAACCAGGGGAATCACGCTGATCTTTTCTTCAGGACTCGCTAAAATCGATCCAAGCAGGAATTTATAATTCGCGCTGATGTGTTCGATTGTTTCCCGGTTAAAGACATCGCCGTTGTACTTAAAGAGGCAAGTAATCCTGTCGTTAAATTCAATAGCCTGTAGGACCAGATCGAATTGACCCTCCTGTTGCCGAATCAAAAGCGGTTCAAGCTTTAAGGAAGTGCCTATCCCTTTCTTTGATGGCACGGTGCGTTCGATGATTCTGCCAAATCGTTCAGGTGAGATTAAATCGAACAAGACCTGATAAACGGGCGAATGACCGGAATCCCGCTTTGGGTTTAGCCTGTCGACTACCGCCGAAAATGGGATATTCTGATGCGCAAGTGACTCATTTACGTCATCCCCTATTGCTTTTGCAAATTCAAGGAAACTCATGCCCGGCTCCAGATCGCCTTTAACAACCACCGTGTTAACGAAGTAACCTACGGATTTCCTGAATTCAGAGTTAGGCCGCCCAAGAGCAGGCGCTCCAATCAATATTTGTGATTGCTGCGTATATCGATAAAGAAGAACAAAGAAACTCGCCAATAGCACTGTATACAGAGTCAGATTGTTGTCCTTCCCAAATTGCTTAAGCTTTACTTGCTCATCACTCGTCAAATCAAACGAGACAACTCCTCCTTTAAGCGATGGCGCGACTGGATGTTTAAAGTCATAGGGTAGATTTATTGTGTAGCTGGATTTTGACAGCTTGTTATACCAGTAATTGAAGGACGGTATTGACTCCGACGAACTGAGAAATTGATTTTGCCATTCAATAAATTTGAAATAGCCAGGCACTATCGGTAGCTCAGACGGACTATCATCGAGCATTGACTGAAGAAGCAGTTGAAATTCACGAGCAACGATACTTATTGACCAATATTCACAAACAATATGATGTGAACGGAATAAAATTAATGGGGGGAGTTTTTCATGTCGATAGATATAAAGCTGAAATAGTTGATCATTATTAATATCGAATGGTAAAAAATTCTGTGGCTTTAGCCAAGCATGCGGCTCTTTCCATTCTTGGTCACTTAATTCAACGACTATTGGCTTTACGGCTTTGAACTGATTTGATATCTGACATTCTTTCCCATCGATGTTTGTCAATTTGACCGTAAGAATGGGATGCCGCGCAACAACGCCATTTATTGCCTTTTCTATCTGCAAGTCATTAACATTGACGCTTAGATAATATGCCGCCAATACATCATATGCTGTACTTTCTGGTGTGAGCCGATTGATGAATTGCAAAGACTTCTGAGACAGCGAGACAGGGTATCCTACCATCTAAGTAACTCCGTGGTTTAATCCTTGTTATCTTACCAATACTTCCCGCTGTAACTAATGCATTTCGTACACCTCACCTACAGCTTTATCCCCTATGCTAATTCCTGACTTTCTATCCTAGGATTTCATAGTGAACCGCGCTGGCTGTTCATTTTGCGTACGTGGTCAAAGATTCAGAAATGGTAACGTACACCTTCTGCTTACACAGTTTTGACAGGCAGCGAGAGAAAGGTTCCCAAGGATTTATGATTGGTGCATGATAGTCCCTTGAAACTATCCTGACCTTTTTGGTCCAGAACACTTATAATCAAGCCCTCAATAATTATTCAAACCTGAAAAAGGCAGACCAATGGCCAGTGGCATTTTTGCGATTCTGGATGACGTAGCGCTTCTACTCGACGACACCGCAGCGATAAGCAAGATCGCGGCGAAGAAGACCGCTGGCTTACTGAGTGACGACCTGGCGGTAAATGCGGAAAAGGCGACCGGCTTCCATGCCAGCCGCGAGCTGCCGGTGATCTGGGCCATCACCAGAGGCTCGTTTATCAACAAGCTGATCATCCTGCCCATCGCCTTCCTGCTCAGCGCCTACATGCCATGGCTGATCGTGCCGATCCTGCTCATCGGTGGTGCCTACCTCAGTTATGAAGGGGCCGAAAAGGTTTTCGAGATCTTCACCGGTCGTCACCATGAGCCGGTCGCCGCCCAGGAGGTTGTCGATAAAGCAGAATTGCTGCGGCGAGAGAAGGTCAAGATCAAGGATGCGGTACGCACCGACTTTATCCTCTCCATCGAGATCATCGTTATCACCCTCGGCACCGTCATGAACGAATCGCTACCGATGCAGGTGGTCGTGGTCAGCTTCATCGCCATGCTCGCCACGGTTGGCGTCTATGGTCTGGTGGCCCTGCTGGTACGCATGGATGATGCCGGGCTGCACCTTATCAGTCGTGCCGCTGCCAATACCGGCCTTATTGCCAGGGGCCTGCTGGTAACGGGCAAACTGCTGGTCGCCTCTCTGCCACGCGTCATCCGCCTTCTCGCCGTGGTCGGCACCATCGCCATGTTGCTGGTCGGCGGTGGCATGTACACCCACAACATCGATGCAGTGCATCACCTGCTATCCGCCCTGCCCACGCTCATTGCGGATCTACTGGCCGGTCTGGTGGTTGGCACGATAGCGATAGGATTGATGAAACTGCTCACCAGCGTCAGAGCAAAAATCACCGCTTAATCGCTATAAGCAAGCAGATATAAAAGCCACGTGTCCAAGCGGCACGTGGCTTTTTTTATGTCAGCGGATTTTATGACCGGGCCATTACGGACACACAAAACATGGGAAGTTGATACAAATCATTCATTCCAACTCACTTGAAACAATTGACACCTATTTCCCCGCCACTTTCGTTTGAAGCACCGGGTATCTCTGCTAGCTTTGATTGCGTATGAGCGCTCGCTCATCACCAGGAGCCGGATGGACACCGGGTCATTTCGCCAGGGATTAAGGCTTTATTTATCGCCACCGCAGCAACCGCTGCAATCCTCCCCTTTTGCGGAATTGTCACCAATACCGTCCTTCCGGCACATCACGTCCACTCCTAAAGGGAAATTTGTCATGACAGGAAAAACGTCCATCAAAAGAGTGCTTTACCTATATACGGTCATGCTGACCGCCACCCTCCTCCCGGTCGGTGCGACATGGGCCATCAGTTTTGGTGCTGAATATCTGACCAGTTGGTCCGGCTGTGAATGTAGTGGCAACAGCCTCTCCTATACCGACAACCAGATAAACATGTTCACCAACAAAATGACCAGCCTCGGTCACACCAAGAACTTCAAGTTCAGCAACAGCAATACCTGGGCCGCAGATGTCACCGAAGACAAGGACTTCAGTGGTATCGACTGGCTCTATGCCGACAAGGGCACCATGTTCGCCTTTTCCGGCCATGGTGGTGCCGGTAACGATAGCTCGGGCCACCAGACCTTCAGCGCGCCTTTCTGCAAGGCCGCAGGCACGGCCAGTTGCAGCTTCTCCGCCGAGCGCGCCCGGCTGGGTGAAAGGGTCGGCACCTACTCCACCCCGCACAACGGCAACCTGCGCTACACCATGTGGCTAACCTGCTACAGCGTACACACCAAGCCCATAGAGCAGTGGGCACAAACCATGAATATCGGTATGGACTACGTCATGGGTTATCGCGGCACCTCCGCCGACTCAACCACCACTGATGAAGTTCCGAGAGACTGGGCCAGTAAGGCGATGCGCTCATCCGATCCCTGGCGCTTCAAGAAAGCCTGGTTCTGGGCGATTGAAGACTGGTGGGTAAACGACACCGGTGCCGTACTCGCCAATGGTGCAACCGAGGCACAGGCAAAAGACCGCCGCTCTAATTACCGCCGCACCTGGTCCGGCCCCCATACCAGCAGCTTTGGCTGGTATGCATGGTCATGGCACGAAGGCTAATCATCCAGAAATCACAGGGAAGGAACCAATTCATGAGAACCATTAACCTAAAAGCGGCTGTATCGCTGTTTATCGCAGGCATCGCCATGCTGGCCACGGGATACAGCCACGCCGCTCCCGTATTGATCGACATCGACACCCTGGAAAAACGTGTTGGCGACAAGCTGTTTGTGCAGGATGAACTTGCCACCGCCAACTATCAGCGCCTCGATAGCGCATTCCGCAAGGGGGGCCTCGACGAAATCCAGCTCAATGTCTATCAACTGGAGGCCCCGGCAAAAGACCCCGTTAAATACGTACGTGAGCGGGCCGCCCAACTCAACATCAAGTCAAAACAGATCATCTTCCCGGATGGCGACAAGCTGACGGAAAAGAACCTTAGACGACTACCGCCGGAAACCACCGGCCTCGGCATGATCGACGACAAGTATGAGTTTGCCTACAACCGCCTCAATGGCACGGAACTCCTCATCGATCGGGAGCGGTTTCATGTCGGAGAAGGTGTGGATCAGAAAAAGATCCAGCCAGACAAGTTCTATCTTCAACAGGCGGAAGGCTACCTGAAGAAGCGGCTGGAGAAGAACACCGACGGCATGCGCCTCTACGGCTATAAGATGCGCCGCTATATGGACGCACTATCCAAAGAGGGTGGAGAACCGCAGGTCACCGTGTCTCAGATCGCCGTGGCCTATAACACCGCCATCGACGGAATCGCCGTGATCGGTCCCGGCTCCAAGGTATCCGTCCACATGACGCCAGAAGGGGAAGTGGTCAGTCATGAATCCACGCTGCGCAAAACAGCGAAAAGGGTAGCGTCAATCTCCGCCAAAGACCTGCTGGCGCCTGAAGCAGGACGCAAGAGCGTTGAAGAGCGATTGCGCAAGCGTGGCGTCTCACTCGACGGCTACACCCTCGCACGTGCGGAATTCGGCTACTACCGGCGTGGCCGCGACAGCGCACAGGAGATCATGGCGCCCTACTATGCCTACTTCTATCTACCCAAGTCAGAAGATCAGTACGCCAGAAAACTGGTAGAGCTGGTGCCCGCAGTCAGCAACACCAAACTCCTGGCCATGATCAACAAAGATGAGCAGCAGGAACTGGCAAGAAAGAAACGGCTCATTGGCGATGCGGCCAAGGACGACAAACGTCGCGCCCTACCGAAAGATATCAAACTACGCGCACCAACCGATCTCAAACTGCGCACCCAGTAACCGCGTTGTAAACCGCGACAACAGAACAGGGAGGCGGCAATCGCCTCCCTGTTTTTATGTATCAACGACACAATCCTTGTCACTCCCCATTCTGAAACGAGAGCGCAGCCAGCACATGCTTCCTGCGAGCCAGACACTGCTCCAGCAGCTTGATCGCCCAGCGTGTTTCAGAGTCCGTTGTGTTCTGCCACCGACTAATCAGCTCTTCGACTTCGGCAATCTCGGTTCGTAACGCCTGCATCTGTTTATCCCTGTCCATGGCACCTTCCACTCCCTGAGCTACGACTAAGCATTCCTTAGTATTCAGAACTCAAAAATACTAAGAAACTCTTAATAGGTCAATACCACTGCTCGGAGAAGTAATGCCTAAGAACCCTTTACCAATGCGCCTGAGGGAAACCAGGGACAAAAGCGGGCTATCTCAGAAGGGACTTGGAATAGAGGCAGGCATTGATGCGTCCTCGTCTAGCGCGAGGATCAACCAATACGAGACAGGGAAACACACACCAGACTACACCACGCTGGCACAACTCGCCAAAGTACTGAAAGTGCCAGTACCCTACTTCTACTGCGAAGATGACCGCCTTGCACGACTCATCCTTGCCTACGACAAACTCTCCGCCAAAGCTAAAAACCAACTACTGGCTCAACTGGAGCCATAGCACTCCAGCAATATTCGCTCCCCGCTCGACTGTAACATATGATCCAGACAGGGCAGGTGTCTGTATGCCAAATTGCCTCCACGCGGCAATCGGGCCGTTCCTGAAATACACAAAGGAGAACACACCATGTCAGTCGAACGTATCACCTTCGCCATCGTCGGCATCCTTATCATGGCAACCGTCGGCGGCTATCTTGCCACCCAGCTCGAATACTTCCTCTATGGCACCGCGTTTGTAGGCTTCATGGTGTTCCAGGCCGCCTTCACAGGATTCTGCCCTGTACCCATGATCCTGAAGATGATGGGAGTGCGCACGGGTAGTGTGTTTGGATGAAATATCGAGGAAGGTCAGGCTCGATTGAATCCATATATCAATCGAGTCTGGCCCTTTTGGTTCTATTGAATTCTCTCTAACAACGGCAACACCACCTTGTCATAGTGTTCGCGCTGTTTTGGCGAAAGGCTGGCAAGATTACCGTCGTTGGCAATCAACAAGATCGACAGCCCCTTGGCGACAGCGGGATCGAGACCGATCTCCACGGCATAGGCCTCAATGGTTCCAGGGGTGTCGTGGAGCAAGATGTTAAGGGCGCGGAGGTTAACCAATTTCATTATCCCCACCAGCCACGAAGTATAATTTCAATCGAGTCTACCTCTTTATGATTTGACGAATGTACCGTACCGCTTCTTGCAGAAGAACATCCGTATTTTTAAGGTATTGTTGATAAGCCAAGTCGTAGGTGACGGGTATACGGATGTCTGGATGAACACCGCCAGACCCGGTTGAATCACTGTCGATCTGAATATTCATATTCTCATCAAGCGACCGTCCAGGGGAAAATCCAAACACTACATCTTCTGGAAGTCGGAATATCTTGGGAAGATCAACGGCGAATGACCCCGCCGTGCCGTACTGACCCATTACATGACCGTTCGGCAGTCGCTTCACAACCATGGGAAGACCTTCTGCCGTACTTATTGAATTGTTATCGACAAGAACGACAATTGTGCCGGGAAAGTAGGGCTGCACTGGCGTTATGGTTAAGGTCTCGTCGGGCTTGAGAACAAATGAATCGACGTCTGTATCGTAATAGGAGACATGCTCATAGAGGCTTGTATCCTGCACGAAATGTCCGCACATCTGCGGGACTAGCGCATCCAGACCGCCTTCATTTCCCCGCACATCGATAATAACCCCATGCACATTCGCCTCAATCATCGCGGCTAATGCTTCCTTAAACTCACTATACAGCCCCCACTGTGTCAGCGACGGCATAAACTTGTTAATCTTTATATAGCCGACATGCTCCGGCATCACCCTGTATTCAATTTGGGTTTTCATGAGCGCCGCAGGGTTGATGTCGGATACGGCACTTTTCTCCAGGTCGGCCATGCCATCGTCGTAGGTTTTCAATGAAATTGTTAGCTCAGATTTATCACCGGGGTTTTTGAAGGTGATCATCGATTTGCTACCCAACGGTGCACGGGTCAAATATCGGCATTGTTCCAGAAAGCGACCTTCAGCAGTCGCTTTTTGGCGCTCCGCCCACAGGAGGGATGTGTTTTTCACAGCTTCATCAATTGCAGTGCCATTCCAACTTTTTACTACGGCACCCCATTTCATTCCGCCCAATACAGCCGGCCCGGATTCTGCAACGTAGTGAACAATATAGGTCCCGTCATGCAATCTCATGAGACCAAGACCATAACTTCCGGCTATGTTCTTTTCACGCAGCCCAAAATCATTGCCTGCAATAAAAACATGCCCATCAGGAAAACTGAAAGCGTATTGGCGTAAAGCGAGGTAGTACGCTTCCTTGTTTTGCTGCGCCTGCGCTACTTTAATTCTCTCGGAAGTAACGTTGTATAACGAGTCCATGTCGAGCTTTTTCCACTCAATAAAGGGGTAACTCCTGGATACGATTTGGTGCATCTCATCGAAGGCAGACAACCATGTTTTGTCGCTTAGCTTTACGCCAACACATGACGACAATAAGAATGAGAGCGTTATAAGAATGAATATTCTGATTTTCTCACCCATTACACTGCCTCCAAAGCCATAGTGAGGAGATTACCCATTGTATGAGGTGACGAACCCGGAACCGTCAGGTTCGGTTCAATACTATCGCACCAATCTAATCCGAACCATTTGGACAGGGAATCACTATTATTGAATTCTCTCTAACAACGGCAGCACCACCTTGTCATAGTGTTCACGCTGCTTTGGTGAGAGGCTGGCAAGATTGCCGTCGTTGGCAATAAGCAAGATCGACAGCCCCTTAGCGACAACAGGATCGAGACCGATCTCCGTGGCATAGGCCTCAATGGTTCCGGGGGTATCGTGGAGAAGGATGTTAAGGGTGCGGAGGTTAACCATTCTTTATAGCTTTAAATTGCTCTAGCGAAATCACGAAAGAGAATTTTCATTTGACCCCACGTATTTCTTAGCCTGTTTAATTAGTGAATATTACAACACCAAAATCGACAGCAGACTTAATCACCTTATAATATTTAACACCATCTTCAGTTAGCTGGAACGTCCTATTTTTTTCTCCCGTACGCACTATATACTCAAGGTTTGGACCCTTGATAACTCTCCTTGTATTATTGACTAATGCCTTGCCATCAGCCCCAAGATTTTCATTAATATACTTAACAACATTCTGTTGTTCTGCTTCATTACCTAGTGAACCAACAGAGTAAATTAATCTTTGCAACGAGTCAGCCATCAGCTTTTCTCGTGTAGGTCGCAACAACTCAAACTCATCAATACCATCCAGCTCACAGCGTAAGCACCACCGCATATAATCTCTTAACCAACCTTCCGCCGACTCAAAACTAATGCCAGATATATCTATTTCATCTCCGTTAATAGAGAACGACCCTTTACCCAAAACAAACTCAATGTCAGCCCCAACCCAAAAGCTGTCTTTAAAAACAGAGGAAGGAATAGCATTGATGATGTAACTCTTGTTTATTTCTGGCTCTTTAACGCTCGCCAAAAAATACTTGTGCTTTTTGTCATCCAAATAACGCAAGTAAATAGAAAAAATCAGCGGTTTAAACAAAAAACCAGAAGAATCTTTCAAATATTCAACGCCTCTTGGCTCTTTATCATAACCGTCATCAGTAGCAGACAATTTTATGTTTTTGGAATCAATGTGTATCTCTATATCACTTGCATCATTTATCAATCCAGACTGGAACCCCAGAACAGTAAATGACTGTGACTCAATAACAATCTCGTCTCCCTGCTCGATACTCTCTATGGGCACATCAATCTCATCGTCAGAACCCATCAATTTATGTTGCAGGTTTGTCGACTCATCCAGTTCGACAATTTCTCTTACCGCCCTCGAGACTTTTGGATCTTTTACTATCTCAGGGATTTTCTCGCCACCTATCACTTTAGAAATCAGATCAAGCTCTAAATATCTGGCAACTCTCTCAGCAATACTTTCTTCTTCTATTTTTGTTTTAAAATGAAGCTTAGCACTTCCCGAAGCCAACTCTCCCAGCCTGGGTGACTTGAAATAACTCCGTATTGGCCTAAACATTTCCTCTAAATAACCAGAAGTCTTACTATGCAATACCGACAATGAAGAAAGTACTTTTTGTATATACACAATATCCATACCACCACCAGTAGTAACACCACCTTGGTAGTGAAGCATGTAATCATCGACCTCATTTTCGAGGGCCTCTAAAAAGACATTAAACTTTTCTTTTTCTTTCTCATTCCTTAAATTAAGTAACGCCAACTCCTTTGCTAACAATCGATTATTACTATCTGTTGCATAAACTTTTAGTGCATTAATGTATGGGTTTGTACTGTCGAGGATATAACCTGCACTCAGTATTGAATTTATATTATCTGGAAGACTGGTAGCTGATAACGCACTAGAAACAAGCGCATCAATCGCCCTTTTCGCGTAAAGATTCAAATCCTTTAGATCACTAAATAGATAAATTTTCGAATCTTTGTATGTATGGGTATCTATAACGCCTGTAAGGACATTTTTATGAATGTTTAAATATGTATATAACTTACTATCTATATTGAGGCGTGCAACATAGCAGGATGTATCTTTATAAACATCATCCATAATGAGCGCTCTGGGCAGCAAGGTAATTGCGCCAGATACTACATAATCATCTAATTCATCTTCACCTACAGATAGCTTCGTTACTGCATTAAATAATCTTTTATCGTGAATAAAGGCAGCCGCACCCCATGCCACGTCGACATTTGTTGCGCCACCTCCTTCAAATCCTATCAACTTAATACTCATGCCCAGGCACTCCTAGTCAAGTCACCCAGCCCACCACGCACATGAGTTGCGAGTAAATGTTTTAATTCTTTCTGTTTATCCTCATCTTCCTCCGCCAATACAATATCCATGAGCTCATTTATATCCGTATCTTTACAACACCAAAAACTAACGAACTGGAAGTTTTCAATTTACCTCTTGAACGAAGCTCCCATATCCATGCTCTCCATTCATTTTTGTCTGACCATATATTAGACACCAAAGCACCGCCCCATATATCATGCGGCCCCTCCCACTTTGGTTTTACCGAATCTTTGTAGGCATTGACATTTTCATCATCATTGCCTGGATACTGCGCATATACCGCATCGAATTTATCGAATGGCCATGAATACTGCTTCAAATACTTAGCCTTGTCTTCAGCGTTCCAGTCCGCAATTGGCTTTATTTTTCTCATTAATCCACCGGTATCAAACGGTGTTACATCGCCATCACAGTTTTGTATTTTTATCGCTATACAGCTGCGACCAAATACCTCATCACTCCTTCCGAAATATGCATACACACATGGACCATCAATTTCTAAAACCTCCTCAGCTTCAAGTGTGTCTTTACCTTGCCTATTGCTAGGAGCCTTACCGTCGATCAGGACATCAACTCTTTCTTCTAGCGAGTTGCGATTAAATGAATGAAACCACAACATGTAAAAAATCCCTCTCCCACAGTCCTATTAAGATTTACTTACAGCAACATACTAGTATGAAGCAGGTTTAACAGATATACATTTACTCGAACAACAAGCCTAACGAGAACCTTGACCCCTGCGGTATTAATCGAACCATGTGTGGTGTAAAACTAGCTCCGTTCGTAACCCAGATTCGGCCCCAACCACTTCTCAACTTCGACTTTATTCAGTCCCTTCCTTTTAGCATATTCCTCCACCTGCTCCTCATTAATTTTCCCTATCGCAAAGTAGCGGCTTTCCGGATGGCTGAAGTAGAGGCCTGAAACAGCCGCTGTCGGCACCATCGCCTTCGCTTCGGTGAGCCAGATGCCGGTCTGTTTCTCCACATCGAGCAGCGACCAGACGGTGTCTTTCTCCGTATGGTCCGGGCAGGCAGGATAGCCTAGTGCGGGGCGGATGCCCTGGTATTCTTCTTTAATCAGGTCTTCGTTGCTCAGTGCTTCATCAGGACAGAAACCCCAATCCGATTTACGCACTACCTGGTGCAGCCATTCGGCGCAGGCTTCGGCGAGGCGGTCGGCAATGGCCTTGAGCATGATGGCGCTGTAGTCGTCGTGCGCGGCTTCGAAGGCCTTTACCTTTTCGTCGATACCAATGCCGGTGGTGCAGGCGAACATGCCGACATAATCCTGCTTGCCACTGGATTGCGGCGCGACGAAATCGGCGAGACTGTAGTTCGGCTGCCCATCAGGCTGACGGGTTTGCTTACGCAGGAAGTGCAGACTTGTCTGTGCGGTTTCACCGTCCGTATCAAAGACAATCACGTCGTCATCATCGGTGCTATTGGCGGGGAAGAGGCCAATCACGGCTTTGGCGGTGAGCCACTTTTCCGCGATGATCTTTTTCAGCATTGCCTGCGCATCGTCGAACAGTTTGCGCGCCTCTTCGCCCTTCTCTTTGTCGTCGAAAATTTGCGGGTAACGGCCTTTCAGTTCCCAGGCGTGGAAGAAGAAGGTCCAGTCAATGAAGGGAACCAGATCTTCCAGCGAGATATCGTCGAAGGTGGTGACGCCCAGTTCGTTCGGTACCGGCGGGGTGTAGTTTTCCCAGTCGATCTTCACCTTGTTGGCGCGCGCTTCTGCCAGGCTGACAAACTGCGTTGCCGCCTGACGACCGGCGTGACGTTCACGCACCGCTTCGTATTCGGCTTTTACGCCTGCTACGAAGGTGTCGCGGTTGGCGGCGCTGATCAGGTTTTGCGCAACACCTACAGCACGTGAGGCATCCTTCACCCAGACCACCGGTTCAGCGTAGTTAGGTTCGACTTTTACCGCGGTGTGGGCGACGGATGTGGTGGCACCGCCGAGCATTATCGGTTGTTTGTAACCGAGGCGCTGCATCTCCTTGGCGATGTGCACCATTTCATCCAGCGACGGGGTGATCAGGCCGGAGAGACCGATGATGTCGACGTCGTGTTCCTGCGCTTTTTCCAGGATGGTTTGCGCGGCGACCATGACGCCGATGTCGATAACTTCGAAGTTGTTGCACTGCAACACCACGCCGACAATGTTTTTGCCGATGTCGTGCACGTCGCCTTTTACCGTGGCCATGAGGATCTTGCCCGCGGCCTTGGCGCCTTCTTTCTTCTCCGCCTCGATGTAGGGGATGAGGTAGGCGACTGCCTTTTTCATCACCCGTGCAGATTTCACCACCTGCGGCAGGAACATCTTGCCGTCGCCGAAGAGATCGCCGACCGCGTTCATGCCGGACATCAGCGGCCCTTCGATCACGTCGAGTGCCGCGGGCAACTCCTGACGTGCTGCTTCGGTGTCCTCTTCCACGTAGGCGTCGATGCCTTTAACCAGCGCATGTTCGAGGCGCTTGGTCACCGGCCATTCGCGCCAGGTGAGGTCTTCTTTCTTGGCGGTGCCGCTGCCGTCGCCGCGATATTGATCGGCGATCTCCAGCAGGCGATCGGTGGCGTCGGCACGGCGATTGAGGATCACGTCCTCCACGCGCTCGCGCAGTTCCTGCGGCAGCTCTTCGTAAACTTCAAGCATGCCCGCGTTGACGATGCCCATGGTCATACCGGCGCGGATGGCGTGGTAGAGGAATACCGAGTGGATCGCCTCGCGCACCTTGTTGTTGCCGCGGAAGGAGAAGCTGACGTTGGAGACACCGCCGCTCACTTTGGCGTAGGGCAGGTTTTCGGTGATCCAGCGGGTCGCCTCGATGAAATCGACGGCGTAGTTGTTGTGCTCTTCGATGCCGGTGGCGACGGCGAAGATGTTCGGGTCGAAGATGATGTCTTCCGCGGGGAAGCCGACCTGATTCACCAGGATGTCGTAACTGCGTTTGCAGATCTCCATCTTGCGCTGTTTGGTGTCGGCCTGGCCGGTCTCATCGAAGGCCATGACGATCACTGCCGCGCCGTATTTGCGCAGCAGTTTGGCGTGGTGAATGAACGCCTCTTCGCCCTCTTTCAGCGAGATGGAGTTGACCACGCCCTTGCCCTGAATGCACTTGAGGCCCGCTTCGATGATCTCCCACTTGGAGGAGTCGATCATCACCGGCACCTTGGCGATGTCCGGCTCGGCGGCCATCAGGTTGAGGTAGTTGGTCATGGCGGCAACGCCGTCGAGCATCGCCTCGTCCATGTTCACATCGACTATCTGCGCGCCGTCTTCCACCTGCTCGCGGCAGATGGAGAGCGCCTCGTCGTACTGCTCTTCCAGGATCAGGCGTTTGAATTTGGCGCTGCCGGTAACGTTGGCGCGTTCGCCGACGTTAACGAACAGGGAGTCGGGGCCGATGTTGAACGGCTCCAGACCAGAGAGGCGGCACTCTTTTTCAATCTGCGGCAGCTTGCGCGGCGGATGTTTGGAAACGGCTTCGACGATGGCGCGGATGTGATCCGGCCCGGTGCCGCAGCAGCCGCCGATGATGTTGAGGAAACCGTCTTTGGCCCAGGAGGCCAGTTCTTCGGCCATCGCCTTCGGCGTTTCATCGTAGCCGCCGAACTCGTTGGGCAGACCCGCGTTGGGGTGGGCCGAGACGTGGCAACTGGCGATGCGCGACATCTCTTCCACATATTGGCGCAGCTCTTTTGCACCGAGGGCGCAGTTGAGGCCGATGGAGATCGGCTGTGCGTGGCTGAGGGAGTTGTAGAACGCTTCAGTCACCTGGCCGGTGAGGGTACGGCCGGAGGCATCGGTGATGGTGCCGGAGATCATCACCGGCAGACGCACGCCGTCCTCTTCGAACACGGTTTCAACGGCAAAGACACCCGCCTTGGCGTTGAGGGTGTCGAAGATGGTTTCGAGCATAATGATGTCGGCACCACCGGCGATCAGGCCGCGTGCGGCGACTTTGTACGCCTCCACCAAATCATCGAAGGTGATGGCGCGATAGCCGGGGTTGTTCACATCCGGCGAGATGGAGGCGGTGCGATCGGTCGGGCCGATAACCCCGGCGACGAAACGCGGCTTGTTCGGGGTTTGCGCTTCAGCCGCATCAGCGGCAGCACGGGCAAGGCGCGCCGCCTCGACGTTCATCTCATACGCCAGCTCTTCCATCTTGTAGTTCTTCATCGAGATGGCGTTGGCGTTGAAGGAGTTGGTCTCGATGATGTCGGAGCCGACATCAAGGTAAGCCTTGTGGATGGCGGTAACGATGTCGGGGCGGGTCAGCGCCAGTAGGTCGTTATTGCCCTTGAGGTCTACCGGCCATTCGGCAAAACGCTCGCCGCGAAAATCCGCCTCCTGCAGTTTGTAGCCCTGCAGCATGGTGCCGGTGGCGCCATCGAGGTAGAGGATGCGCTCAGCCAATGCCTGCACAAGTTTTGCGGAATTTTTGCCGGTGTATTTGAGGGTCATTTTCTTCTTTGCCGTTTCTACTGATAAAAGTCATGGCGACCGCGCCGCCGGACGTGGCATTTTAGCACAGCAACGGCCATATCCGGCCGAAGTGTGACGGGGTTTGAATTTGCCTCGATTCCCTACGGGATACCATTGGATCCCCCACCATGACAGCCGGTAGGCGCGTGGATACAGCGACGCAATACAACATCGTTTTCAGCGGAAAAACCATGGATGGGTTTGAGCGCAAGCAGGTGGCAATGACCCTGGCGCAAAAGCTCCGCCTTAACGCCGAACAGGTGAAACGCCTGTTCGATGGTGCCGATCACACCATCAAACGTACCGCCACGGCCGAGGATGCCCAACGGGTGGTGGAGAAACTGGCGCAGATGGGTGCCGTGGCCCGCATCGACCCGCCGCCCAGCCCACCCAGCCCAACCAAAGCAAAACCCGCCCCCGCAGCCAAACCGGTCAACAAAACCCTTGCCCCCTTTACCCCGCTAAAAAACCCACAGCAGTTCCTGCCACGACTCTATCTGGTTCTGGGTATTGAGGGTGCCATCAGTACCGCTTACCTGTTGCTGCTGCTGTACATCGCCAACCTGGCCTACTTCACCCTGTGGGCTGCCCCCAACAGCGACTACCCGTTGCTGATCCTGATGGTGCAACTGATCAGCCTGCCGCTGCTGACGCCACTGCTCCTGCTGCTGGCCAAACCGCTGCTCTCCCTGCGCAACCGCACCTATCGCGGCATCCTGCTCTCTGAGCAGCAGGAGCCGGATCTGTATATGTTTGTGCAGGATATCTGCGAGCGACTGGGCGTCACTGCGCCGGTCGAAATCCGCCTCAATAACGATGTGTCGATCCAGATGCGGCATCGCGGCCCGCTCGGTTTCTGGCGCGACGAATTTGTCCTGACCATCGGTGTGCCGCTGATTTCCACCCTCAAGACCAACCAGCTCGCCGCCCTGCTGACGCGAGAACTGATCTGTTTCCGTAATCCGGAAGCACCACGCGCTGCGTTCCTGCTGATGGCGCACCACCGCTGGTTACACACCTCGCTCTACCGAGACGACATTGTTGATCAGGCGATCGCCCGCTGGCAGGAGCAGGGTCGCCTCTCCGCCGTAACGGTGGAAAAACTGCAGGGGCTGTTTGCCCTGGTGCGCCGCCTGATGGCACCGCGCCAGAGTATCAGTCGGCTGTTGGGGAGATCGCTGGTCCATCACATCGTGGCGGTGGCCGATGATGCCGCCTGCGATCTGGCCGGACGCGACGGTCTGAGTCAGGCGCTGGAACAACAGCGGCTGATCGCCCACACCGCGCAGGAGTTGATCCCGAAACTGCAAAAACAGTGGGACGAAAAAGGCGTACTGCCCGATGACCTGATCCAGCTTACCCTGCTCAGTGCGCGCCAGTATCCAAGCACCATCCACAACCAGTTGCGCACGCAACAGGAACAGGACCGTGCGCAGGAAAACGACATTATTCCCGCCGATTCACAGCGCATCAATCGCCTTGGCAACGCGCAGGGTGCGCCCGGTTATGCCTGTGTTTCACCGGCGATGACGCTGGTCCGTTACTTCGCCAAGCTGGCGACCACCATGACGGTGCGCTACTACCACAACCGGCTCAACCTGCCGATCACACCGAACAAACTGATCCATCCGTTGGTGAAGGGCAGCGAAGAGGAGCGGCTGAAAAGCGAACTCACGGTTTACTTCGGCGGCGTCCTGCACCTGATGCAGCCGCTGGAACTGCAAACCCTGTTCGACAAGATCGGCAACCGCGCATTGGCGAAAAAAGTCTGGCGTGAAGCGGTACAGCGTTTAAAGGCTGGTCATACCCAGGCGCGTCACGACTTTGCCCTCAACGTCACTACCGAAAAACAGCTTGCCGACAACAGTATGCGCGAGGCGCTCTATCGCGCCGAACTGTGGCGCAAGATGGGCGAGAGTAAACCGAAGAAAGATGAATTCGAGGTATTCCTGCAACAGTGTCGCGATGTGGAAAACGAATACGAACAGACACTAAAGAAAGTGGCGCAACACCAGAGTCTTTACGCGCAGCGTCTCTCCGCCACGCTGGCACTGCTGCGCCCTTCGGAAGAGGAAGAAGACAGCGACCATCGGTATATGGAGATCGTCATGCTGCTCACTGTCTACAGCCGTATCGAATCGATACTGCCAAAGCTGCGTGAGTTGAAGCTGGTCACCTCGCTGCTCAATATTTTGCTCAGTTACCAGAATAGTGACCGTGCTTCTTCACTGAAAGATCGGATTGAGGAAGAGGCTGCCGATATTCGTCAGTTGATCACCGCGATCAAACTGGCGCTGAAGGATGTACCCAACCCCTTCCCAACGCCGCGCGGCGGTAAGGTGTTGATGGATTATCTGCTGCTTGATGCCTACACCGAGGCGACAGCGGAAGGGGAGTTCGATCGCGGCAACGATATCGTTAATCGTCTGGCGTTGGTGCAACAAAAGATTCTGGTGAAATTGATCGAGACGGCCGCCGAGGCGGAGCAAACCCTTTCCTGAACTTATTCCCTCCGTAGGCTGGGCAGTCATGCCCAGCAAAACCGATCGTAAAAAAAGCTGGGCATCACTGCCCAGCCTACGATCTGCGCCGGAATGACGAACCGTCAAACCACTTTCAGGCAGTGCACACTGAAATAGTGGTTCTCGTCTATCCAGCTTTTCACCGGTAAGAACCCTGCCTCTCCGGCCATCTGTAGAAAACCTTCAACGGTGTATTTGTAAGAGTTCTCGGTGTGGATCGCCTCGCCCGAAGCGAAATGCAGTTGTTCATTGCCGAGGGTGACCTGCTGTTCGACATCGCTAATCAGATACATCTCTATCCTGCCACGAGCGGCGTTGTAATCGGCATTGTGGCTGAACTGCTCCAGCGCAAAATCGGCACCCAGCTCACGATTAAAACGCTGTAGCAGGTTGAGATTGAAGGCGGCGGTAACGCCTGCCTCGTCGTTATAGGCGCGATGCAGTACCGCATAATCCTTTTGCAGATCGACACCAATCAGCAGGTGGCCGCCGCTGCCCAACGCCTGCGCCACATGCTGCAACAGACGTTGCGCCGCTGCCGGTTCGAAATTGCCGATACTGGAACCGGGAAAGAACGCGGCACGTGGCAACTCCTCCGGCGACCAGGGTAACTCCAGACCACGCGAATAGTCGGCACAGGTGGCGTGAACTTCCAGCTCCGGATATTCAAGCGCCAGATCGCCCGCCGCACGCAGCAGAAAATCACGCGAGATATCCACCGGCATGTAGGCCGCTGGTTTCAGCGCATCGAGCAGCAAACGTATCTTGCGACTGGAACCGGAACCAAGTTCGATCAGCAGGCCGTCGTTACCCAGCAGCGCCGCCATTTCGTCGCCGTGTTCTTCCAGCAGAGAGAGTTCGGAACGGAACGGATAGTACTCCGGCGTTTCGGTGATCGCCTCGAACAGTTCCGAACCGCGCTCATCGTAAAAAAACTTGGGCGAAATCATCGGCGGCGTTTTGTGCAGACCGTCGAGCACCTCACGCAGCATGTCGGTTTTGGGCGGATGGAGATCGTAGAAACGCACGGCGGGATAATTCATCGCAAATCCTCCGCCAGTCGCAGGCCGCTGAACTGCCAGCGCTCATTCGGGTAGAAGAAATTGCGATAGGTGGCGCGAATATGGTTTGCCGGTGTGACGCAGGAACCGCCGCGCAACACCATCTGGTTACTCATGAACTTGCCGTTGTATTCGCCCAGTGCACCGGCTGGTGCGTGATAACCCGGATAGCCGACATAGGGGCTGGCGGTCCACTCCCACACGTCGCCAAAGAGTTGCAACAGACCTTCGCCGCTGGCCGGGGCCGGATGGAGCAGGCCGCGATCGCGCAGGTTGCCTTCGATCGGTTGATGTGCTGCGGCCACTTCCCACTCCTGCTCGGTGGGCAGTCGATGACCGGCCCAGCGTGCGTAGGCATCGGCCTCGTAAAAACTGAGATGGCAGACCGGTTCGTGCGGATTGAGTGGTCGCACACCACCGAGGGTAAACAACCGCCACTCGTTATCCTCTTTCATCCAGTAGAGCGGCGCGCGCCACTGCTCTTTTTTTATCGTGGCCCAACCGTCAGAGAGCCAAAGCTCCGGACGCTCGTAACCCTGGTCTTCGATGAAGGCGAGGTATTCGCCGTTGGTGACCAGGCGATTCGCCAGACGAAACGGTTCGAGGTAGACGTTATGCCGTGGACGCTCGTTGTCATAGGCAAAACCGAGTAGATCGGCGCCGATGCAACAGAGGCCTTTCTCGAATTCATGCCACTGCAGTGGCGGCGTGCTGCCCTCCGGCACGGAGAGATCATCGCGATAGGCGGGATAAAGCGAGTTGACCGAGAAATTGTGCTTGATGTCGGTAAGCAACAACTCCTGGTGCTGCTGTTCGTGATTAAGACCGACGATGATACGCAGCGCGACATCGTTCCACACTTCGCCATCCACCTCGTCGATCAGATTAATCATCTGCTCGTCGACCCAGGTGCGGTAACGGTAGACCTCCGTGACGGTCGGCCGCGACAACATGCCGCGATTCGGTCGCGGATGAAACGCGCCGACCTGTTCGTAATAGGAGTTGAAGAGATAGCGAAAGGCGGGATCGAAAGGTTCGTAATCGGCCTGATATTCGCTGAGAAGAAAGGTGTCGAAGAACCAGCTGACGTGGGCCAGGTGCCACTTGGGCGGACTGGTCTGGACGATGCTTTGCAGCATGTAGTCGTCGGTCTCCAACGGCACACAGAGGTGCTCGCTGGCGAGTCGTACCGCGCGAAAGGCCTCCAGTGCCTCTTCGCGGGTCAACATCGGCAGGGTGTGATCGTCGCTAGTGACGGCGGTCTGGCTCATTGCTTCCCTCCTGGAAAAGGTCGGGTCTCTAAGCGTAGACCATGGGGGCGGGTTACCCCGCCCCTCAAGTGTTTAGCCGATTAACACTGCTCCCAGGGCAGGTTTTCGAAACGCCAACCACCGAGGGTACTGCGGTGATGGTTGTCATCCAGTTCACCCTCGAAGCCTTCGATGATGTTGTAGACATTACCCACACCGGCTTCGACCAGCGCCATACCCGCCTCCAGCGAACGCTTACCGCTGCGGCAGATCAGCAGGATCGGCGCGCAACCCTCCAGGTCACCACAGATGACGCCGCCGAGCATCAGCTCACGCACCTGGCGTACGAAGTGGGGATTCACTTCCCAGTCCGGCTCGTCGATCCAGGGAATGTGTACCGCCCCCTTGGGATGGCCCACAAACAGAAACTCCATATTGGAACGCACATCAACCAGCACGGCCCGCGGGTCGTCCTGAATCATCTGCCAGGCTTCGGTCGGTGTGATGCTTTTGACCCCTTTCTCGCCCATGGCTTACTCCTCCAAAATATATTTATATACTTATCAACCTAGCTTATCGCTAAGGTAATAGTTCCACCTTCAGTAGTACCCCGTCAACCCCTATCACCTTTACCCGGCTTCCGGCGGCGCAATCCTCCCCCAGGATGCGCCAGGTGGTGTCATCGACTCGGATCTTGCCGTGACCGTTGACGATGGGCTCCTCCAGGGTGAAAACGCGACCCACATACTGCTCCCCACGGCGGTTGAGCGTCGGCTGATCGCTCACCACCGGATGCCGCAACTGATAACGACGCCAGGCGAGCACGGCGACCACCGAGAGCACGGCAAAGATGCCGACCTGGTAGGCCCAGCCCATGCCGGGGACGAGCAGCAGCAGAAAACCGACCACCCCGGCGGCGATCCCTATCCACATGAAGAAGGTGCCGGGCACAAACATCTCCAGCACCAGCAGCACCACCGCGAGTATCCACCAGCTCCAGTGGTCGACGTTGCTGAAGAGCTCGGCCATCATGCGCCACCTCCGCGCTTGCCCAGCGCTTCCTTGGCCAGTTCGCTGATGCCGCCGATGGCGCCGATGACCGAGGAGGCCTCAAGTGGCATGAACACCAGCTTCTCGTTGGGTGACATTGCGATGTCACGCAGCGCGGCGATGTATTTGGTGGCGACGAAGTAATTCACCGCGTTGATGTCCCCTTCGGCAATCGCCTTCGACACATCGCGGGTCGCCTTGGCCTCCGCCTCGGCCAGACGCTCCCGCGCCTCCGCCTGACGGAAGGCCGCCTCACGCTCACCTTCGGCTTCGAGAATGGCCGACTGCTTTTCACCCTCCGCCTTGAGGATCGCCGACTGACGTTCGCCTTCGGCTTCGAGGATCTGTGCCCGCTTGAGACGCTCCGCCTTCATCTGCCGCGCCATCGCATCGACCAGATCGTTGGGCGGTGAGATGTCCTTGATCTCGATACGGGTGACCTTGACGCCCCACGGTGTGGTGGCATCGTCGACCACGCTGAGCAGGCGGGCGTTGATCTCGTCACGACGGGAGAGCAGTTCGTCCAGGTCCATGGAACCCATCACGGTACGGATGTTGGTCATGGTGAGGTTGAGGATGGCGTAGTCGAGGCCGCTGACCTCGTAGGCCGCCTTGGCCGCGTCCATGATCTGGTAGAAGACCACGCCGTCGACGGTGACCATGGCGTTGTCCTTGGTGATGACCTCCTGGGACGGCACATCCTGCACCTGCTCCATCATGTTCATCTTGCGCCCGACACGGTCGACCACCGGCACGATGATGTTGAGGCCGGGGCGCAGGGTCTGCACGTAGCGACCGAAGCGCTCAACGGTGTATTCCATTCCCTGCGGCACTGACTTGACGCCGAGGAACACCAGCACCACCGCCAGACCGAGCAGAAACAGGACAAAATTTTCCATCGCCATTCTCCTTTGTTATGGGTTGTTCAAGGATACACCAGCGATGCGGCAATGGTATTAACACGCTACAATCGGCGCGCATGAGCACACCACAAATCAAACCACCCAAGTTGTTACTGCGCCCGATTGGCCGTGCCATCGGCGACTTCGACATGATCCGCGAGGGTGACCGCGTGCTGCTCGGTCTTTCCGGTGGCAAGGACTCGCTGGCGCTGCTGCATGTGCTGCGTCATCTGCAGCGTGCCGCGCCGGTCAAGTTTGAGGTCGGTGCGATCACCATTGACCCGATGATCCCCGGTTTCGATCCCTCGGTGTTGAAACCCTATCTGGCGGAGATGGGCGTGCCCTACATCTACGATGCCGAACCGATCGCCGATGAGGCGATGAAGTATCAGGAAGACCCGTCTTTCTCCTTCTGCGCCTTCTGTTCAAGACTGAAGCGCGGCTCGATCTACGCCCGGGCGCGGGAGAACGGCTACAACGTCATCGCCCTGGCACAGCATCTGGACGATCTGGCTGAGAGCTTTATGATGTCCGCCTTTCACCGCGGCCAGCTCGGCACGATGAAGGCGCACTACGTCAACGACGCCGGTGACCTGCGCATCATCCGTCCGATGGTCTATGTGCGCGAGCGGCAGACCGCCGCCTTCGCCGAGAATGCACAGCTGCCGGTAGTGCCTGACAACTGCCCCGCCTGCTTCAGTAAGCCGACCGAACGACAGCACTTCAAGCAACTGCTGGCCGAGGAAGAGGGGCGTTACAAAAACCTGTTCCGCAACCTGTTGCACACCCTCAAGCCGCTTATGTCTGAAGGTTACGCCGCCGCCTCTGCCATGGGAGACGAGGAAGAGTGAAGGCACTGACGCGCATCGTCGCACTGCTACCGCTGCCGTTCGTGCATGCCGTCGGTGTGCTGTTCGGCTGGCTCTTCTATCTGGTACACAACCCCCATCGCGATGTCGCCCGGCGCAACATCGCCCTCTGCCTGCCTGAATTGAATCCCAAAGGCCGCCGCCGCATGTTGCGCCGCGCCCTGATCGAAACCGGCAAGACCGCGCTGGAATCGCCCATCCTCTGGCTCGGCAACGCCGCAAGGGTGCGTTCACTGGTGAAGGAAGAGGTGGGACGTGAGGTGCTGGAGAATGCGCTGCAACAGGACAAGGGGGTAATCGTGGTGGTGCCGCACCTCGGTTCCTGGGAGTTGGTCAGTCTTCACTGCTCCGCCGCCTACCCGCTGACCTCGCTCTATCGTCCGCTGCGCAATCCCGAGATGGAGCCGCTGGTGCGAGAGGGACGGACCCGCTTCGGCGCCGAGCTGGTACCGACCAATACCCGTGGCGTACGCGCCCTGTTTCAGGCACTGGCGGCCAATGAACTGGTGTTGATCCTGCCGGATCAGGACCCGCGCGATGCGGGCGGGGAGTTCGCCCCGTTCTTCGGTATCCAGGCCAACACCATGACCCTGGCGTCGAAGCTGGCGCAGAAGAGCGGCGCACCGTTGGTGTTATGCGTGGCCGAACGGCTGAGCTGGGGACGTGGTTTTCGGCTGCACTACCGGCCTGTCGATGCCCCTGCCGATGACCTGCAACAGCACCTGATGGCGATCAATGCGGCGGTGGAACAAGCGGTGCGCGACTTTCCGGCGCAGTATCAATGGAGCTACAAACGCTTCCGCACCAGGCCAGAAGGTGAAGGCGCTATTTACTGAACCATCTCAAACTTGCTGTGCTTGGCGATACGGCGTTAAAAATGAACTCAGAATGCTCATTTACTGACGTGTAAACTCCGCTTCTTCGTTCATTTTCGCCTTGTCTCGCCTGCGCTCGCTAACTTTGAGATAGGTTCTCGGCTATTCATTTAGCTAGGGCATAATATCTAGGAAGGTCTCAATGGCTTCGAACTCGCCCACATCCCGCCGCGGCGATTTGGTGTCCGGTTCGTAGACCGCCAGCAACCAGCGAATCCCATACTCTCTCGCCGAACGCAGCACCGGCAGGCTGTCGTCGACCAGCAAGGTGCGTGCCGGATCGAACTTCTCCACCTGCTGCAGATGATCCCAGAATGGCAACGCCTCCTTGGGCAGGCCGAAGTCGTGGGAGACCACGATGTGATCGAAGTGACCACCCAGTTGGGTCTTCTGCATCTTCAGTTCCAGACTTTTGGTGTGGGCGTTGGTGACCAGCAGCATCCGCTTGCCTGCGGCACGCACCGCATCGAGGAAATCTACGACATAGGGATGCACGGCGATGAGGTGGTTCACCTCCTCCTTGAGCA
Organism: Thiohalomonadaceae bacterium; assembly: GCA_050288165.1. GTDB lineage: Bacteria > Pseudomonadota > Gammaproteobacteria > Thiohalomonadales > Thiohalomonadaceae > JAPHTQ01. Next base: position 43,107 of record JBNKDG010000005.1, read on the forward strand.
GAGCGATGTCCAGCCCCAACTCTTCGGTCCAGTAGTCGATGCTATACCAGTCGATGGTGCCCATCATGGCGCGGTAGCGGCTGAGCAGGTCTTGCTTCACCTCTTCCAGTTCCAGGCCATGCTTTTCGCTAAAGCGCTGCGGCACATGCTCCAGCCAGAAGTAGGTATCGAAATGGAGATCGAGCAGGGTACCGTCCATATCCAGTAACACCGTATCGATCTGCTGCCAGTCCACCATGCTTCGCTCCTCTTGTCTGAGGGGGCATTCTAGCCTCCCGGCGGGGAACGGTGCCATCACCGCGGCTTCGGGGTATGATGCCGGTTCGGCACGGTGCGAAAAGAGACAGATGCGAGATAAACCGACCATCCTTAACCGGCAGACCATTGCCAGGACCCGAATCTTTCACGTTGAGCAACTGGAGTTGCGCTTCGCCAATGGCGTCGAGACCTGCTATGAGCGTCTGGTCGGCTCGCCGCAGGGTTCGGTGATGATTGTCCCCCTGCTCGATGACGACACGGTGTTGTTGATCAGCGAGTACGCCGCAGGCATCGACGGCTATGAGCTGGCCCTGCCCAAGGGGCGCATCGAAAACGGTGAAGAACTGCTGGCCGCCGCCAACCGGGAGATTATGGAGGAGGTGGGCTATGCTGCTAACAGTCTGCACCATCTCACCTCGGTCAGCATGGCGCCGGGCTATTCCGGTTCCTTAACCCATGTGGTACTGGCTCGCGACCTCTACCCCTGCAGCGCTACCGGTGACGAGCCGGAGCCGATTGAGGTGGTGCAGTGGAAATTGAGTGAGCTGCCGCAACTGTTTCAGCGCAACGATTGCACCGAGGCGCGCAGCATTGCCGCCCTTTATATGACTCGCGAGTATCTGGCGAATGTTTGATAAATGTAATGATTCTCGCAGCTGTGACCCCTGTCTGCTGCTGACACCGGCACTGGAGATCGTGATCTCCGCCGGACGCGCCATTCTCGAGATCTACGAAGGCGGTTTTCAGGTTGAGAACAAGGAAGACAATACGCCGCTGACCGAAGCGGATCTGGCGGCGCACGAAATCATCGAAACCGGCCTGCGCGAAATCACCCCCAACCTGCCGGTGCTGACCGAAGAATCGGCCAAGATTTCATTCAAGGAACGCAAGGAATGGAACCGTTACTGGCTGGTCGATCCGCTCGACGGCACCCGAGAGTTCATTCGTCGCAGTGGAGAGTTCTCGGTTAACGTCGCCCTGATCGACAACCATGAACCGGTAATGGGAATCATCTACGCACCGGTGCTTGGCGCTTACTACTATGCCTGTCGCGGTCAGGGCGCTTACAAACGCAGCGCGACCGGTATCCCGAAACGCATTCATGTGCGTCACTGGGACGGCGGCAAGGCGACGGTGGTTTGCAGTAGCGCCACCCACAAACACAAATCACTACAACACCTACTGGATAAGCTACCGGAGTATGACGTGGTCACTCTCGGCAGTGCATTGAAATCCTGTCTGGTCGCCGAAGGCAAGGCCGACATCTACGCCCGACTTGGCCCGACATCCGAATGGGACACCGCCGCGGCACAATGTATCGTCGAAGAGGCGGGTGGCAGGATCACCACTACTGACCTGCAACCGCTGCTCTACAACACACGTAAATCACTGCTGAATCCGCACTTTCTGGTATTCGGCGAAACCGAGAAAAATTGGTCCGATTATCTGTAATTCCCCGCCGCCTGACCTCATCAGGCCTTTCATTCTTACCTTTCTTTCCTATTCTTAAATTATGTAGCTTGCCTGAGCAGGAGGGATTGGTGTGTACCGATGGTTATCACACCTCATTATTATCTTAACTGTGCTGTCTCTCTCCGAGATGGCATATGCCCTCGACATGTCGCGTTTTGAGGCCACGCTCAAGGTACAGAATTGCCAGGGTTATCCGCATGGGGAACAACAAACCACGGAACAGGCACTTACCCGATTCAAAAGCGATCTTCGCCGTGCAGTTAATCAGGGTCTACAGTGTCTGGCGGGCAATGGTCCGATGGGTCGGCTTCATCCCTATCATGAAGCACAGGGACGAAAACTACGGGCGTTGCTCGAAAGCGCTGAGACGAAAACCTTTCTCTGCGTTGAAGATGAAATGTATGCCGATGCTGTCGCGACCCAGAACCACCCACTACCCGAATCGGATGGACTCTCAGCAATTCTGCGGAAGGTTGAACACCCGGCCGTCATACTGGATGTCTATCGTATGGGCGGTTTACTCTCTCGCCGCTACAGCGTTGAAACCTATCGTGACTTCTTTAATCTCAATGACAGCCAGATAACCGAACACCTGACGGGTAATCCATTGCAGATGGATAGCAGCCATCGCTATAGAAACATGCCCGCTTTACTGTTTCATGAAATGGTTCACTGGCTGGGACACAGCCACAGTTACATCCATCCCGACGTAACCACTCTCTACGAAACCTGTTGTTTTAGTGGTAGTGATTACATCAGTGACGAAAAACTCAACCAGAAATTTCAGCAGCAGGCCTGCGACATTCTGCGTGATGATGAGCTATGGCGGGCCAACAATTACCAGAAGGTACGTCTGTGGCATTACAAGGGTTATGACCAGTTAAAAGGGGAAATGCGCAGACAGGCGGATGCCAACTAAAAAATCAGGGTATCCGTGTTTATTTCAGGCTCTTTTTTGCTTTTTTACAGTACGTGGCTTTGCTTCACAAAAATGAGGCGCTGGTTCGGCCAGGTAGTTACCCTGCGCGTACGTTATGCCAAGCTTTTTAAGTAAGTCCATTGTTTCCTGATCCGGTACAAACTTTGCCACGGTATCCATACCGAGCTTTGCCGCGGTCTGCGCAATCGCCTTGACGGTGATCTGGTCCACAGGATCGTGACACAACCCTTCAATAAGTGAGCTATCGAGCTTCAACCATTTCACCTGGCTGTGCTTCAGATACTGGAACGAGGCGTAACCTGTGCCGTAGTCATCAATTGCAAGCCCGAAACCCATACGGTGCAACGCATCGAACACCGGCTTGAGCTGTTCCGCGTTATACACCGCTATGCGTTCGTTGATCTCGAAAATAATGTGCTGTGTGTCGATATCACTATCGGTCACCAACTCGTCGAGGAACTCAATAAATTTTTCGTTTTTCAGTATCTGCTCGGAGAGGTTGATAGATAAGTAGCAATTGTCATTACTGTTTTCACTGAGAGATCGCAGCGCCTTACGAATCACCAGACGGTCGATCTCGGTCATCATTTCGTAGCGCTCGGCAGAGGTAAAGAAGGCGCTTGGCATGACCAGTTTGGTGCTATCGTTCTTGTCGTGCAGGCGCACAAGTACTTCGTAGATTTGTGCCGTGTCACCTTTTTTCAGCCGCACCACCTTTTGATAGTGCAGTGTCACCATTTCACCAGCGATCGCTTCGGTCAACTGACTATGCCAGCCACCATGATTTTTGTCCGCGGGTTGATCATTCTTTTCAATGTAGATGCGGTAGCGGTTGCGACCATCATTTTTCGCCTGATGTACCGCTGTATCCGCCTGTTTCAGATACTCGGTAGCACAGGTATCGCTACCATCGATAATCGCCACACCGATACTGAAGTGAATTCTCAACATTTCGCCTTTATGCTGAAAACGATAATTATTCATCAGATCTAGCAGTGACTGGGCAATTTCCCCAACCTTCGCCCGGCTGACATTAACCACCAGTGCAGTAAATTCATCACCGCCGTAACGCGCCACGCAATCCTGTTTACGCATGCGGTTGCTCAACATATTGGCCACCTGTACCAGCAACCGGTCACCCGCATCATGACCATAGGTATCGTTGATGAATTTGAAGCGATCCAGGTCGATGAATAATAGTGCGCTGGTGCCACGTTCATCCCGCAGTCGAACGATCTCCTGCTCCAGCACATCGTTAAAGTGGTTGCGGTTCATCAGTCCGGTCATCGGGTCCTGATTAACCATTCGCCGTAGCGTTTCATCGCGTTCACGCAATGCAGTGATCGTCGTATTCAGCGCCTTGCCGATTTTCATGATCTCCTGATCACCGCTGCTTTCCACCTGCACATCCGTCTCACCCCGGGCGAGGCGATGCAGTGGCTCCTCAAATTGTGTCAACTTGCGCAATGACCAACGCACCAGGATGCGGCCGATAAACGCGACAAACACCAATAGGATTGCGATAAAGAAGCTGACATTGCGCAGCGTGTGGTTCAGATCGACATAGAATGAGTTGTAGTCGAGTAGCAGACTGACATAGCCGATCACCTTGACTCTTTCTCGGGTCTCGGTATCCAGACTGAATGCCAGCATGCCATCGGTAGGGATCGATTTAATCGTGATGGGTGCGGTAAAGCGAAATAACTGATCCCTGCCCTTTTCGAAAATCAGTGAGGTATCACCATCTTCCGTAACGTTTAGCTCATGCAATCTTTCTGCTGTTAACGGAGGTAATACAGGATCAGCACTGTTTTTCCGACGATAGCTGGCCAGCTCACTTTTCCCGTCGGCACTATAGTAGATAACCTGTGCGATCTCGGGGAATTTTTCCAGATCCTTGATCAGGCGTTCCTTGTCTGCTGCTTTCTCCGAGGTATAAAAGGGAATGCCCGTCTCATCCAGCTTGGATAACCAGCTTTCACCCTGACTGCGCAGGGAGTGTTCAATAACGACACTGCTGGCATACCAGAGTGAGACGATGAGGATGCCGTAAACCACTATGGCCCAGCCAAACTGTAAAAGCAGAATACGATTGGCAATGCTGAGGGAGCCTTTGCCGAACAGGGCGTAGATAAACTGCTTCTGTCGAGTAAACCAGTCGAGGCAAATGCGACTGTGATGCTTCAGCCTGCGCCTCCAGCCACTCATCTTCCCTGTCTCAGGGTTGTGCCCTGGCATCGATATACTCTTTGTAGTCAGGTGGGATGGAAATATTGAGGCGTTGTGCCATGACCTCATTGATGGTCAGCAGTGCCTCGTCCAGCGGCATTAATTCCGGCCCGGGGATCTCATTGTGTCCTTCAGCCTGCTCAAGTCGCCGCATTACCTTGTCCGTAATATCATCATAGCTGCTACTGGCGCTTAGCAAGCCTCCCAGATCGAGTAGTTCCTCATTGAATACCACCACCTGCTTGCCATTGCGCACACTGAAGTTCATGACATCACGCAGGGCTTCGACACTCAGAACCCGATTATCGGGTATCAACCAGTAACCCTGTACCCTCTTTGCCATCTGTTTGTAGATGTAGAGATATTCCTTGTCACTCCTGACGGTCAGTGTATGTAACGTGATTCCCTGTCGGCTGGCTGCCTTTTTAGCCGGTTCAAGCAATGCTTCCTGCCCTGGACCGCTGATCACCGCCACATCACGTAACTCAGGCGAGAGCGCTTTCCATGCCTCAAAGATCTTGCTACTCGCCGGAATCATCGAAACACCCTTGCTATGCGGTCCGGTTAAACCACTGCCGGTGTAATTGAAGACCTGACAGAAAACCTGCTGATGATGCAGATGCTCAGTAATACGCGTTGCATCGAGGCCGATGGTGACCAGTTGCAGGGGTTCCTCACCGGCATGGTAGCTACCGTCCTGCACTGCCTGCAGATCATAAACGGTTGCACGTTCACCAAGCCGCTGCTTGAGCCGTGTTGCAACTTCAGTATAGGGAGCGATGGATTGACTAACCAGGATGACGACCCGAGGTTTGGATACAGCAGTATCCCTCGCCACTGGCTTCTGCGTGACGTGTGGTCGGTCGTCTGTCAGGGTACAGCCAGCGGCTAGTACTCCGGCAAACAAAACGGAGATGGCCCTCGAGCGCATAGTCGTCCGTGATTATTAGTAGTGTGAAGTAATAGTAAACGGATTCAGGGTCGGCTAAAACCGCACGTATTATACGGTTAAATGGCCACCTCGGTGCACCCGGTTTTCACTGAAACGTGAATTTTTTTCGCTGCACACTCCATTAATGCCTCAGCAGGGATGATGGTCTGCCCTTCCCGGTTGCAGCACATAGCGACCGCCACATTGACGGTAATAAACCCGGCTGAGGTTTTGATCGGCCGCAGATTGATCCCCTGCATGATGCGCTTGTAGTTTCTCGGTTTGGCCTGGTGGCTATCCAGATGATGCATACCAACGACGAACTCAAAATCGGAGACACGCGCAAGCAGGTCACCAGGGCGGACCAGCCGCTGCAAACGCCGGGCAACACCCACTAGCAACTCTTCATAAACCCGACGGCCATGCTCTTCCAGCAATTCAGCGTGGCGGGTCAGGCTGATAAAACCACAGCAAACTGCCCCACCTCGGGTCACCACCAGTTTGAGTAGATCATTGAAGCGGCGCTCCGCATCAAGGCGATTCCCCAGGCCGGTCAGGGCATCGATGGTCGAGCGTTTACCCGCATCGCGGCGCAGGGTTTCTATCGTATCCAGCAGGCGATTTTGCAGCGAGGCGATACGGCCAGCCGCATGGATACGTGCGGCCAGCTCCTGCTTGTCAGGGGGCTTGCTGACATAGTCGTCTACCCCGCGATCGAAGGCCTCGATCACCGATTCGATGGTATCCCGTGCGGTAAGAATGATGATGCAGGTGTAGTGATTGGTCTCTTCGTCAAGCTGGCGAATGCGGTCGGTCAGCTGCAGACCATCCATTTCCGGCATGACCCAGTCGGCAAGTACCACATCCGCATGGCGCTCGGTCAGCAATTTCAGTGCATCGGCCGCGCTGCCCGCCACACGAATATCGCTATACCCTTCCTTATTCAAGGCCCTGCGGAGGAACTCGTAACTGAACTTCATATCGTCGACGATGACGATAGCCAGTTCTTCGCGTGTCTTTCTCATGAATAGCGTGGGCCTTTGTTATTGCTTTTACATTTCTCAGGGCGCTCCTGCCCCGTTAAGCGAAAAATTATCAGAACAGGGCGGGAAAATACAGTCGCACGCCTTTACCCACTTTTTTACATGGGCTTTATCCGCCGAGGCCCTTTAGTTCACATATGCCACAATTGATGTACCCTATACGCCGCTTTGGTCGCAAGACTCACGACAACCATGAATTACCGAAACGACCACTCCCCCCGAGAACTGAACGGCTTTACCAGCCTGTTCAGAGGATTTCATGACATGATTTATAGCGTCCACCTGCAGGATATCTTCTCTACTGCCCTGCATTCGCGCGATTTCGACGCCTCCCGCGCCGAATACATTACGCTACGCATACGCCTGCTTTCCTTCATTTTCGCTGTCCTGGCACCGCTATGGATCCCCATCGACTACTTCGTCATGGACAGCGACCTGTTCAGCCGCATGCTGCTGTTACGCGTCGGTTTTGCCGCAGGCTTCCTGCTCCTGAGCCGTTGGGGTAGCGAGCCGCACAACCTTCGGCTAGCAAGATTGCGCATCCTGTTTTTTATCGCGATCCCTGGCATTTTTTTCCTCATCTCACACCTGCTGCTGGATGCAGGCATCAAGGAGAATGGGATCCTTGCCGGTTATGACTTCCTGCCCTTTCTGATCATGGCCCTGCTCGGCGTGGTACCACTGACCCTGCTAGAAGGTCTTACCTTCTGTGGCCTGCTGACAGGCCTCTTTCTCGTGACGGAGCTGGCAGGGGGCACGCTACTGTCGCTACATAGCCTGGGGGATCTCTGGTTACTGCTACTGTTAGCGATGATTGCCATGTGGGTGCAGATGAGTCAGTTGCACATGCTGCTGCGTCTCTATCGCGAAGCGACCCGTGATGCACTCACTGGCCTGGTCAACCGCCGGGTATTGGCCACGCAACTACGCCAGCAGGTCACACAGTACGATGGACGACCGCTCTCTTTGCTGATTTTCGATCTGGATCTGTTCAAGCGCATCAACGACACCTGGGGGCATACCGCAGGAGATAGAGTGCTGCAGGTGTTTGCCGATATCCTGCGACGCCACTGCCGCAAAAGCGATCTGGTAGGACGCTTCGGTGGCGAAGAGTTTCTGGCCATCCTGCCCGGCACCGCCCTGGAAGAGGCGCGTGAAGTCGCCGAGAACATCCGCCGTGATTGCTCCCTGACGCAGATAAAGGTGGAAGGTGCCGAACAACCCATCCAGTTCACTACCAGTATCGGCGTCGCCGAACGCCATCCCGGTGAAGCCGCCGATGCACTGCTCTCAAGGGTGGATGAGGGGCTCTACCGGGCCAAGACCGCCGGACGCGATATCGTTTCGATCGCCCAGTAATTTTCAGGCCTGAAAGAGAAAGACCGCGGCAGGTTTCCCGGCCGCGGTCTTTCTTTTTTTCACAACACGCTACGTTAGACGTGGAATGGTGCACTTAGTTCATGCACGGCTTCTATAAAGGCGCCCGCATGTTCAGGATCGATGTGCTGATGGATGCCATGGCCCAGATTGAACACATGGCCAGAACCCTTGCCGTAGCTTTCCAGTACGGTCTTCACCTCTGCGCGGATACGCTCCGGTGAGGCGTAGAGCACGGTCGGGTCCATGTTGCCCTGCAATGCCACCTTGTCGCCGACCCGACGACGGGCATCAGCCAGATCGGTGGTCCAGTCGAGGCCCAGCGCATCGGCGCCGGTTTCGGCCATTGCTTCCAGCCACTGGCCGCCGCCCTTGGTGAAGAGGATCACCGGCACCTTACGACCTTCCGATTCGCGCTTCAGACCACTGATGATCTGCTGCATGTAGTTCAGGGAGAACTCTTTGTAATCGCGCGGGGTGAGCATACCGCCCCAGGTATCGAAGATCTGCACCGCCTGGGCACCTGCATCGATCTGCGCATTGAGGTAGGCAGTCACTGCTTTTGCAGTGGTCTCGAGCAGTTTGTGCATCAGGTCGGGACGATCGAACAGCATCCCCTTGACCTTGGCGTACTCCTTGGAGGAACCGCCCTCGACCATGTAGGTGGCCAGGGTCCAGGGGCTACCGGAGAAACCGATCAGCGGCACCCGGCCATCCAGTTCCTTGCGAATGGTGCGTACCGCATCCATTACATATTTCAGTTCGCCTTCCGGATCGGGAACAAACAACGCGTTGACGTCCGCCTCGGTGCGCACCGGCTTGTCGAAGATCGGGCCTTCGCCCTCAGCAAAGCGCAGTTGCAGACCCATCGCATCGGGTACGGTAAGGATATCGGAGAAGAGGATCGCCGCGTCGAGTGGGTAACGGTCCAGCGGCTGGATGGTCACCTCACAGGCCAGCTCAGGGTTCATGCAGAGTTGCATGAAGCTGCCTGCCTTGGCACGGGTCGCGCGGTACTCAGGAAGGTAACGACCCGCCTGGCGCATCATCCATACGGGGGTCATATCGACCGGCTCTTTCAGCAGAGCTCTCAGGAAACGATCATTTTTTAATTCTGACATTTAAAAACCTTTTTAACGCAAAGGCGCAAAGACGCAAAGGTCACAGAGGATGATTACAGCTTTTCGCAGTACGGTAATTGGAAAACCATTTACCCTTTTCGAATCAATCCACTTTTATAGACTATGCGTTCTTAGCGTCTTTGCGCCTTAGCGTTGATTATTGTTTTACTATTTATACTTTCAAATAATCCAAAATACCTTCAGCCGCCTGGCGTCCTTCCCAGATGGCAGTCACCACCAGATCGGAACCGCGCACCATGTCGCCGCCGGCGAAAACTTTTTCGTTGCTGGTCTGGTATTTGTACGCGCCTTCGGCAGGTGCCTTGACCCGACCGCGATCATCCACCTCGATACCGAAATCGGCGAACCAGGGTTGCGGGTTGGGACGGAAACCGTAGGCGATGATCACTGCGTCCGCCGGGATCACCTCTTCGGAACCGGGGATCGGCTCAGGGCGACGACGGCCGCGCTCATCGGGTTCGCCCAATGCGGTAGTCACCACCTTCACGCCTTCGACACGCTTCTCACCGACGATCTCTATCGGCAGGCGGTTGAAGAGGAAGTTAACCCCTTCTTCCTTGGCGTTCTGTACCTCTTTCTTCGAGCCGGGCATGTTGGCCTCGTCACGACGATAGGCGCAGGTCACTTTGGTAGCGCCCTGACGGATGGAAGTACGGGTACAGTCCATGGCGGTATCACCACCACCGAGGACCACCACTTCCAGCCCTTCCATGCTGATGTAATCTTCCACTGCCTTTTCGTAATCGTGGCAGTGATTGATATTGGAGATCAGGAAATCGAGCGCCGCGTGCACGCCGGGCAGATCTTCACCGGGATTGCCACCGCTCATGTAGTTGTAGGTACCCATGCCGAGGAACACCGCGTCGTACTGATCGACCAGTTCCTTGAACTGAATGTCCTTACCAACCTCAACACCCAGTTTGAATTCGATGCCCATACCTTCGAAGATCGCGCGGCGACGTTTCACCACGCTCTTCTCCAGTTTGAATTCGGGGATACCGAACATCAACAGACCGCCGATCTCGGGATGGCGATCGTAGACGGTAACTTTGACGCCGTTACGAACCAGCACATCGGCAGCGGAAAGACCTGCCGGACCGGCGCCAACCACGGCAACCTTTTTGCCGCTATCGGCGACAGCGGAAAGATCCGGGGTCCAACCATTGTCGAAGGCGGTGTCGGAGATATAGCGCTCGACGGTACCGATGGTCACTGCACCGAGACCGTCATTGAGAGTACAGGCACCTTCACAGAGACGGTCCTGCGGGCAGACCCGACCGGTCATCTCCGGCAGGGAGTTGGTGCGATGAGAAAGCTCCACCGCCGCCTGCCAGTTACCTTCGGTGATCAACTGCAACCAGTTGGGAATGTAGTTGTGTACCGGGCACTTCCACTCGCAGTAGGGGTTGCCACAGTGCAGGCAACGACCCGCCTGATAGGCCGCGGTTTCGACGTCGAAAGCGCCGTAGATCTCCGCGTACTCGCAGATGCGCACCTTGACCTCTTTCTTTGCCGGGTCCTGGCGCGGGATGTCGAGAAACTGTAGTGCGTTGGTCTTACTCACAGTATTTCACCACCAATAGAAAACTTTTAATCAGGCCGCTCGCTTGAGCATCACTTCAAGCAAGGTCTCCAGCTCCGCCGCCTTCGGCGTCACCAGCCAGAACTTGCCGATATAATCATCGAAGTTATCGAGGATCTTCTTGCCGTAGGCCGAACCGGTCTCCGCCACATACTCTTCCAGGGTGTCGCGCAGGAAGTTGCGGTGCGCTTCGGTCATCTCGGTGTTGATGCGGTGGATATCGACGTCGCCGTTGTAGCGATCGCTGAAGCGGTTCTCTTCGTCGAGGACGAAGGCGAAACCACCGGTCATGCCCGCGCCGAAGTTGACGCCAGTCGAACCGAGTACAGTGATCACGCCGCCGGTCATGTATTCGCAGCAGTGGTCGCCTGCGCCTTCGATAACCGCGTGGGCACCGGAGTTACGCACGCCGAAACGCTCGCCCGCCAGACCCGCAGCGAACAACTTGCCACCGGTGGCGCCGTAGAGGCAGGTGTTACCGATGATGGCGTTTTCGTTGCTGGCGTAGCGACTGCCCTGCGGCGGACGAATCACCAGCTTGCCACCGGCCATGCCCTTACCGACGTAGTCGTTGGCGTCGCCGTCGAGGATCATGTGCAGACCACCGGCGTTCCACACGCCGAAGGACTGGCCCGCGGTACCGGTGAGGCGCAGGGTGATCGGCGCCTCTTCCATACCCAGGGTATCCCAGCGCTTGGCGATCTCGCCGGAGACACGGGCACCGACCGAACGGTTGATGTTCTTCAACTCGTAGTGGAACTCACCGCCCGCCTTCTTCTCGATCGCGGCCTTGGTATCGGCCACCATCTGCTCGGCCAGCTTCGCCTCGTCGAACGGCACGTTGCGCGGCTCGATGCAGCACTGCGGCGCGTCGGCGGGAGCCAGTGAACCGTCGATGATCGGCTTGAGGTCCAGCTTCTGCTGTTTGGAGGTTTCACCCGGCAGTAGTTCCAGCAGGTCGGTACGACCAACCAGCTCTTCCATCTTGCGCACGCCGAGGGAGGCCATCAGTTCACGCACTTCGCGGGCAACGAAGCGGAAGTAGGTCTCCACCAGTTCCGGATTGCCCTTGTAGTGCTTGGCGCGCAGCACGTCGTGCTGGGTCGCCACGCCGGTAGCGCAGTTGTTGAGGTGGCAGATACGCAGGTATTTACAGCCCAGCACTACCATCGGCATGGTGCCGAAGCCGAACGACTCGGCGCCAAGGATCGCCGCCTTGACCACGTCGAGGCCGGTCTTCAGACCACCGTCGGCCTGTACCCGCACCTTGCCGCGCAGGTCGTTCATGCGCAGTACCTGGTGGGTCTCGGAGAGGCCCAGCTCCCACGGTGAACCGGCGTACTTGACCGAGGCGATGGGCGACGCAGCGGTACCGCCGTCGTAACCGGAGATGGTGATCAGATCCGCGTAGGCCTTGGCCACACCAGCGGCAATGGTGCCGACGCCCGGCTCAGCCACCAGCTTCACTGAAACCAGCGCTTCCGGATTGATCTGCTTGAGGTCAAAGATCAGCTGCGCCAGGTCCTCGATCGAGTAGATATCGTGGTGCGGCGGCGGCGAGATCAGCGGCACACCGGGACGGGTGAAACGCAGTCTCGCGATGGTGTCGTTGACCTTGTGGCCGGGCAGCTGACCACCCTCGCCGGGCTTGGCGCCCTGGGCCACCTTGATCTGCAACACCTCGGCGTTGACCAGATAGCCGGGGGTGACGCCGAAGCGGCCCGAGGCGATCTGTTTGATCTTGGAGAACTTGCTCTTGTCGACGTAGCGCTTCGGGTCTTCACCGCCCTCACCGGAGTTGGAGCGACCGCCGAGACGGTTCATGGCGATGGCCAGCGCCTCGTGGGCTTCCGGTGACAGTGCGCCGAGAGACATCGCCGCGGTGTCGAAACGTTTGAACAGTTCGGTCTCCGGCTCGACTTCGTCGATGGCGATCGGCTTGAGATCGGTACGTACTTTGAGCAGGTCGCGCAGTACCATCGGTGGACGCTCGTTCACCAGTTTGGCGAAGGCCTGATAGTCGCTCCACTCACCGCTGTTGACCGCCTGGTGGATCGCCTTGACCACGTCAGGGTTGTAGGCGTGCTGTTCGCCGCCGTGGATGTACTTAAGCAGGCCGCCCTGATCCACCGGCTTGCGGTTGTTCCAGGCAGTGCTGACCAGTTGTTTGACGTCTGCTTCCAGATCGGCGAAGTCGGCGCCCTGCACGCGTGAAGTGGTCGCAGGGAAGCAGATATCCACTACTTCGTCGTGCAGACCGACGATCTCGAACAGTTGCGCACCGCGATAGGAGGCGACAGAGGAGATGCCCATCTTGGACATGACCTTGTAGAGACCTTTATTGATCCCGCTGCGATATTTTTCGCCGAGCTTGTTGAGGTCTTTCGACTCCAGCTCGCCCTCGCGCACCATGTCGTTAATGGTTTCGTAGGCAAGGTAGGGATAGATCGCGGTAGCACCGTAACCGAGCAGCACGGCGAAGTGGTGCGGGTCGCGCGCGGTGGCAGTCTGCACCACGATGTTGGCGTTGCAGCGCAGGCCTTCGGCGATCAGGCGATGGTGCACCGCACCGGTGGCCAGTGCCGCATGCACCGGCATCTTGCCTTCGCCGATGTTGCGATCAGAAAGAATGAGAATGACTTTGCCCGACTTCACCGCGGCAACGGCCTTGTCAGCGATATCGGTAATAGCCTTCTGCAAACCGAAGTCGGTGGCATAGTTAAGGTCGATCACCACGTGGGCAAAATCACCCTCGTCGTGCGCCAGCAACTGGCGGAACTTGCCTTCAGAAAGTACCGGCGAATCGGCGATCAGACGCTTGGCGTGATCGGCGGTCTCTTCGAACAGGTTTTTCTCGCTACCCAGCAGGGTTTCCAGCGACATGACGATCTGTTCGCGGATCGGATCGATCGGCGGGTTGGTGACCTGGGCAAACTGCTGACGGAAGTTGTCGAACACGGAACGCACGCGGCGTGACATCACCGGGAACGGTGCATCGTCGCCCATGGAGCCGACCGCTTCCTGACCTGCTTCGGCCAGTACGCGCAGCACCTGGTCGCGCTCTTCGAAGCTGACCTGGAACAGTTTCTGGTAGACGTCGAGCTCACACTTCTCCATCGGTGTCTCGCACAGCGGATCGCCCTGCAGTACCGATTCGAGATGGACAGCATTCTTCATCCACTCTTTGTAAGGCTGTGCCTTTTTCAGGCGCTGGTCGATCTCATGCGGCAGGATCAGCTCACCGGTTTGTGTGTCGGCGGCGATCATCTGGCCCGGCTTGAGGCGGCCTTTCTTGATCACATGCGCATTGTCGTAATCGTAAACACCGATCTCGGAGGCAAGGGTGATCACGCAACCGCTGTAGTCGCCCTCTTTGGCGTCGCCGCCATCGGGTTTGGTGATGACGTAACGCGCCGGACGCAGGCCGTTGCGATCCAGGGTACAGGCAGCATAGCGGCCATCGGTGAGTACGATACCGGCGGGACCGTCCCACGGCTCCATGTGCATGGAGTTGTATTCGTAGAAGGCGCGCAGTTCCGCATCCATCTCGCTGACGTTCTGCCATGCGGGCGGAATCAGCAGGCGCATGGCGCGGAACATATCGATACCACCGGCGAGCATCGCTTCCAGCATGTTATCGAGGCTGGAGGAGTCGGAACCTTCCATCGACACCCACGGACGCACGTCGTCCATGTTGGCGATCTTGTCGGTGGCGAAGGTGTAGGAACGCGCGCGGGCCCAGTTACGATTACCGCGGATGGTATTGATCTCACCGTTGTGCGCCAGGTAGCGGAACGGCTGCGCCAGACGCCACTCGGGCAGGGTGTTAGTGGCAAAGCGCTGGTGGAACACGGCGATGCCGGACTCCATGCGCGCGTCACCGAGGTCCGGGTAGAACACCGGCAGGAACTCGGGCATCACCATCCCCTTGTAGGAGATCACCTGGGCGGAGAGGGTGGGGATGTAGAACATGGTATCGCCAGCGGCAACGCGGGCCTTTTCGGCGCGGCGGCGGGCGATAAACAGGTGACGATCGAAATCGGCTTCGGCCATACCCTGCGGACGATTGACGAAGATCTGTTCGATCTGCGGCTGGGTCGCCTTGGCCGATTCGCCACAGGCGGAGGCATCGGTGGGCACCACGCGCCAACCGGCAACTGGCAGCCCTTCGGCAGTCAGTTCCTTGTTCAGGGTTTCGCGGGTCTTGGCGGCGGTCGCTTCATCGCGGGCGAGGAAGACGCTGCCTACGGCGTAGCCTTCTTCCAGAGTGATCCCCGCTTCAGCGGCCACGGCACGCAGGAAGCTGTCGGGCTTCTTCAGCAACAGGCCACAGCCGTCGCCGGTCTTGCCGTCAGCGGCGATAGCGCCGCGGTGGGTCATGCGATTCAGCGCCTCGATAGCGGTGCTGACCAGCCAATGGCTGGCACCGCCGTCCATATGGGCGATAAGGCCGAAGCCGCAGTTATCCCGCTCGAAGTCGGGACGGTACATACCTTTATATTGTTTCTTTTCGCTCACAGCCGATAACCGAGTTGGTTGCGTTGATGTTCGAAAACCGCGCTAAACCGCGGTGTTACCCCGTTTCTCGGGGCAAAACGGCCAAGCAGTATACTGCTGCGCGGCGGCATGTTCAATTGCTGCGCCTATTGGGGGTGAACGGGCGGGAACCCGTTGGGAACGAGGGAAAACTGGCTGGAATCGGTGCGGATCAGTTGGCCGGGGTGGAGCGGCTCAGCTCATCCTGCAGGCTGGTGAAACTGCGCACCCAGGGGCCGGACTGCTTCAACTTGGCGGGCAAGCGGCTAATGGTGTCGCGGGCCGACTCCTTGCTGGGGAAACTGCCGTAAACCAGCACATACCAGGGCTTGCCGTCACGCAATGCCTTGGCCACCGCCAGCTCTCCCGGCAGGGTCACCTGCTGCTTGACCTGAAGTACCGCTGACTCATTGCTGCCGGCGGCAAGCTGGATAGTGAAGCGAGCCGGGTCCTGTCCCCAGATCCAGGCAGCATCCGGGGCCGCGTCGCTCGGTGGAGCGGTGGTGGTTGCGGGTGCCGCCTCTACCATCATGACCTGACGGATGCTGGCAATGGAGCGGGCCCAGGGTTTGACCTCTTTGGGCAAGCTGCTCGCCGCCTGCTGTGCAGCGGATTTGCTGGGGAAGCTACCGTAGGTGAGTACATGCAGGGTACGGCCATTGCTCTGCATGCTGAAGCGGGCCAGCGGCTCCGGCAAGGCGTGTTGCTGGATATACGCATTGATGTTGGTGCGGCTTTCGCTGGCCATCAATTGCAGGGTGTAATTGGCGTCCGGCTGTGCGCTATACCACTCGGCGCCCTTGGCACTGGTGGCGCGCTTACTCGTCGCCTTCGGTTTGACCACCGGTTCGGGCTTTGCTGGCGGCAGGGCTTTTGCCGGTTGAGGTTTTTCTTCGATCACCGCGGGTGCGGCTTGCGCTACCTGTGGTGCGGTCGCCTTCTCTTCTGGCGAGGGTAGCGTTATCGCAAAGTGATAGACATTGGAACGGCGGTTATCCGGCGTGCTGACCTGTACCGCCCAGTCACTCTGTTTCATGCCGGGTGCAATGCTGATCACCAGACGTGTCGGGTCGACGAACTCCACCAGATCCTGTTGCAGGATTTCCACCTTGCCATCACGACTCAATGCCACTTTAGTACCAGGACGGAAACCACTACCACGCAATACCACACGTTGTGGTTCGCTACTGCCGACAACCTTTTCCGGTTCGGTCGCCGACACTTTCAGCTCGGCCGGGATCGCCAGCGTTTCCGTTGTCTGCACACCTTCATCATTGGCCGCGACCACTATCGGTTCCGGCATCACCGGTTTTTTCTCAACCAACGGTTCAGGCTCGGAGATTTGCGCCGTTCCGTTCTTAACTACCAGCAGCGGCTGTTCAGCGGTGACTGCTTCGTTTTTTACCACCAGTTGTGGTGCTTCTGGCTTTTTCACCTCAGCGACAATCGGTAGTTGCGGCTTTGCCACTTCCGGCACCGTTACGGTCGGAGCGGCAGGCGGCTTTGTCTCGATCTGTTGTGCTACCGGTTGTGCGCTCTCGTCACTGCCACCCCAAAAGGCAGCGATGCGATCCTGCAGGCCCAGTACGGTACCAATCAATGCGGTCGCGGCAATTCCCGCCTGTACGATTCGACGCAGACCGGTGCCTGAAAAACGTTTGCCGTATTTTTTGTTGAGTAGCTGATTGGCTGCCAGATTGAGTTGGCCGGGTATACCGTTGGTTTCCTTGTGCAGCTGTTTTAATTCCGTAACGCTGAAGGGCGAGTCGCCTTCGTGCCCTGCCGCCTGCAACCGGCGCATCAGATAGGCGGCGCTATGCGCTTCGCCCAGACCATCCAGTTCCAGTCGATGAGGTGACGGCAACGATGAAAAGCGTTTGTCATTCAGTCTGTCGTTGAGCGAATTGTCGCCGGCCAGTATCAGATGCAGCAACTTGCCGTTGCTGCCATCGAGTACCGCCAGATGCATGATCATCTCCAGCACATCTTCGCTGAGTCTTTGCGCATCGTCGATCAGCAATACCGGAAAACGGTTCTGGTGAAGCTTATCAAGTTGCGCACAAAGCGCCTCCAGCATCCCTTCCGCATCGCCACTCGCCTGCAGACGGAAACAGGCCGCTATCTGGGCAAACAGGGTATCCGCTACGGTTGTCTCATCGCAGTCGATCTGACAGACCATCCACTGTTCGTCGGCGCGTGCTGCCAGTTTTTCGAGCAGGGTGGTTTTGCCGCTACCCGCTTCACCTGTCAGCAGCAAGATGTCACTGCTGTACTGCAGCAGGTGTTGCAGCATATCGAGGTATTTGCTGCGTTCCGGATCAGCGTAGAAAAAGGCTTCGCCACTGTTGTCGGCGAATGGCGAGGTATGCAGCTGTAACTGCGTCAGGTAGTTCGCAATGTTATTGTCCTTCATTGAGGTGCTCCTTCTCCCTGGAAGAACATCACTTTGTAACCACGTTTAATCTGTGTGTCGCGGTTGCGCATCATTGCGTCGAGCGCTTCCTCATGGGTCTTGAAATGTTCGTGCTGCATCGTGCCCGAAGCGCCCTGAAACCCCCACTGTTTTACCAACGTCCAGCCCCCCAACAGATCCTCCTGTAGCATGAGCTGGTAGTAGCGCGGTGGGTGCTCCTCGCTGAATGGGGTTTGCAGATAGATGCGCATGCGATGCTCGACTTATTCAATATTTCACCCGATTTCAGGAACGTTTCACACGGCTCTGGTGATACTAATAGTATGCCAGGCCAGTGGGCGCGCCAAGTGGCTGTTTGTCCGTTATCAGGTCAGTTCACTGGCACGAAACAGCTTTTGATATTCGATTATGGCAAAGCGGTCGGTCATGCCAGCGATATAATCCGCCACAGCACGAGCTTTACCGCTCTCACCCGAATCCTGCTCCATTCTTTTCGCTTTCTGTTGATGGCTTGGTGGCAACAGCGCCGTATCGGCAAAAAAGGCGTCAAATAACTCCTGGAGCATTCGTTGCATCTTGACGCTCATGCGGTGCACACGATAGTGGCGATAGAGCTTTTCCCGCAAAAAGCGCTTCAGTGCCTGGTGCTGCTCCTGCATCTCCGAACTGAAACTGATCAGCGGCTTTGTTTGTGACCGCACCTCACCGATACTCTGCGGTCTGGCATCATCCAGATTGGCTTCGCTGGTACGCAGTAGATCGACCACCTGCTTGTTGATCATGCGACGAATAATCTCGTGGATCTGACGACGCCCATCCAGGTCCGCATACAGTTTCTGCACCGCGATAAATTGTTCTTCAAACAGGGCAACCTCACGCAGCTGCTCGATCGTTATCAGTCCTGCGCGCAGGCCATCATCGACATCGTGGTTGTTGTAAGCAATGGCATCGGCGATGTTGGCGATCTGCGCCTCAAGCCCTGGCTGACTGCCATTAAGGAATCGCTCGCCAACTTCACCCAGTTTTTCGGCATTGGTACGCGAACAGTGTTTGAGTATCCCTTCGCGTGCTTCGAAGGTCAGATTCAGACCATTAAATTCGGCGTAGCGCTCTTCCAGTTCATCCACGACACGCAACGATTGCAGGTTATGCTCAAAGCCGCCGTAATCCTGCATGCAACGATTTAATGCATCCTGCCCGGCATGGCCGAATGGGGTATGCCCCAGATCGTGGGCTAGGCTGATCGCTTCGGTCAGGTCTTCGTTAAGTTTCAGTGCGCGTGCAGCGGCACGACCGATCTGTGCGACTTCAATGGAGTGAGTCAGGCGCGTGCGGAACATGTCGCCTTCGTGATTGACGAAGACCTGGGTTTTATATTCCAGGCGACGGAATGCCGATGAGTGAACGATTCGGTCTCGATCGCGCTGGTATTCACTGCGGTATTGTGGCGCCGGTTCGGCTATACGACGGCCTCTTGATTGGGCTTCGTTGGCTGCATATTTGGCTAGCCCGCTACTCATCGTATTAACCGCGAAGATGCCGATCCAGCATGGCAATGATCTGCTCACTGCGTGCATCGCTGGTAATCACCGACTCTCCCAGTGCACGCATCAACACCAACCGCATTTGACCATCGAGAACTTTTTTGTCCACGGCCATTAAATTGATGAACTGATTACTGTCCATCTGCGCTGGCGCTTGAATTGGCAAACGGGCACGCTGTAACAGGTTACGCACTCGCTCGACATCGACCTTAGTAATCAAACCCATGTCACTGGATAATTCGGCGGCAAGCAGCATGCCGGTGGCAATTGCCTCACCGTGCAACCATTCGCCATAACCCATGCCAGTCTCGATGGCATGCCCAAAGGTATGGCCAAGATTGAGCAGCGCACGCTGCCCCCCCTCTTTCTCATCCGCAGCGACAACATCCGCCTTGTCTTGGCAAGAGCGCTCGATGGCATAGGCCAGCGCACTTTTGTCGCGCGCCAACAACGCATCCATATTCGCTTCCAGCCATTCAAAGAAGTCCAGATCGTTGATCAGGCCGTATTTGATGATCTCGGCCAGACCAGCACTAAGTTGGCGATCATCCAGGGTATCGAGGGTATCGGTATCGGCCAGCACCAATTGTGGCTGGTGGAAGGCACCGATCATGTTCTTGCCCAGAGGGTGATTGACGCCAGTCTTGCCGCCAACAGAGGAGTCGACCTGAGCCAACAATGTGGTCGGGATCTGGATGAAATCGACCCCACGTTGATAGGTAGCCGCGGCAAAGCCGGTCATATCGCCGACTACACCACCGCCTAGCGCCACCAGGGTACAGCGGCGGTCAAAGCGTTTTTCCAGTAGGGCAGAATATATTTGATTACAGACTTCCAGAGTCTTGTACTGCTCACCATCCGGCAGAATAACCGCTTCAGTGCGGTAGTCGGCGAAGGCTTGCTGCACTTTATCCAGATAGAGCGGCGCGACGGTCTCATTGCTGACAATCATCACCTGGCTGCCACGCACATACGGCTTCACCAACTCAGCACGACCGAGAAGGCCGCTACCGATCAGGATAGGGTAACTGCGTTCGCCGAGGTCAACCTGTAGTGTCTGCATGGATTAAGTGTCTTGGAATTAGCGTAATAGCGATAGTGCAAATATACCTGAATGCCGCCGGTGACGTCATTCACGACTGTATTTACTCTCCCGCAGGAGACGCTCCTTAATCTCCTTGATCACACTCTTAACTGAGCGGTCATCGGTATGCACCACCATATCCGCCACCTCCCTGTAGAGTGGGTCACGTGCCATCATCATCTCTTCCAGCCGGCCACGCGGGTCTTCTGTCTGTAAAAGCGGGCGATTCTTGTCACGTCGGGTACGCTCAAAGAGCTGATCCAGGGTCGCATAGAGATAGATCACAACACCCCGTTCCTTCAGGTGCTTTCGGTTCTCCTCACGTAGGACCGCGCCACCGCCCGTCGCCAGAATAAGGCCGTCCTGCTGCGTCAGCTCATCGATCATTGCCGCCTCGCGCTGTCGAAACCCCTCTTCACCCTCAATCTCGAAGATGAGTGGAATACTCGCCCCGGTACGCGCGACGATCTCGTGATCGCTATCCTTGAATTCCTGATGAAGAACCGCCGAGAGCTGGCGGCCGATGGTACTCTTGCCGGCCCCCATGGGGCCGACAAGGAAAATATTATGATTCACTTTTCTTGCTACTAAGCTACCGGCAAAGTCAGGTAGGTAACATTGCCTATCGGTGTAGTGACCTTAATATTGATTACGCCATTACCTGTATATGTAGCTGCTGTCGTGACAGCGATATCGTAGGTTGTCCCACCTGCCGTATTGGTACTGTTTATGGTGTAGCTTGCAGGCGTATCTAAAGTCAGACCGGTCGATACAGTGATCGCAATCGTTGTCCCAGATGGCAAGGGCTGATTATTCAGATCCGCTAGCGTAACGGTCGTTGATGCCGATGTCCCAGGACCACCTGTACCTAGTGGATTCGCTCCATATGTGACATTCGTGGCAAAGCTACCAGACATAACCAGCACAAGCGACGAGCGCACATCGACTGTTGTACTACCACAGATATTCACTGTATTGGCCGGATTACAATCACTCCCGTTATATCTACCATTGGCTGCTGAATACACGTTGTTTCCGTCAAAATCAAGGAACTCTTCACGGTAGGTAACGCCATTCTGGTCAATCAGAGGCGCTACATCAAACAGGCCATCTTCATCATAATCAAAAAATACTTCCGCAAGATCAGAATATGATTCTGAATCGTCAAGCATACCGTTTGCATTGACGTTATCATTCCAACTCTCTACACCGGTCATCCAGGCGGTTACCATGACTCGCCCGTCTACAGGCCTACGGTCAGTGCTAGTCCATTTCACTGTACATACTCCTGAAGATAGCGTACAGGAGTCCTGAATTTGTCCACCTTCAGCGCTGAACCATACTGTTTCACCGTCTGGGACAGGGTTGTTAAAGTGATCGGAGGCATAAATGGTTAGATTTACTACCTGCCCATCATAGTCCCATCCCTCTGGATTAAGTGGGGATGCAGTGAAAGAGAAACTGTCCTGATCTGAAGTTGCAGATGTGACAGCTGCTGTCACCGGCGCGGGTGATGTTGCTGGTGCTGCGCTGGATGAGCCTGTATCACCTCCACCGCAGCCTGCTATAAATAGGCTCGCAGACATGATGCCAGTAAACACCAATCTCACACTATCCATTTCACACTCCCTCTTGTACTCAATTGTCTAATGCAATTGCCGTGTTCACATACTGGCTGCCAGTGACTCACTCAATATCTTGGGCGTCACAAATATTAGTAACTCAGATTTTGTATTGGACTTCGAAGTTGACCGGAATAGATACCCCAATATAGGAATATCACCTAGCAGTGGTACCTTTGTCTCACCCTCCGCAGTCGACGTCTCGTAAATACCACCTAATACAACTGTATCACCGTTATTCACTAATACCTGTGTTTGAACAGAACGTGTGTTAATAGAAGGTACGCCACTATAGATACCACCGACGCTATCCTTATTCACTTTCAAATCCATCACCACACGATCATCTGGTGTAATTTGAGGTGTCACTGCCAAACTAAGCACAGCTTTCTTGAATGACACACTTGTTGCACCACTTGAGCTGGCTTCCTGATAAGGGATGTCGACACCCTGCTCAATCTTGGCTTCCATTTGGTTAGATGTCACAACACGGGGGTTAGATACAACCTCACCTCGCCCCTCTGTTTGTAACGCAGACAATTCAAGATCGACAAGATAGTCGGACCCAAGTATCGCCAAACCAATCTTTCCGGCACTACCGCCAGCAGGCAGATTAAAATTATATCGCTCACTTTGATTTGCATATGACCACTCCGTTGCATTCCCATTCAACACATCAACGATACTGGATAGAGTATTGTTAGCACCTGTTGCGGTTCCTGATACAGTTGACACATCACTTCCATTGATACTGTATGCGGAAACGCCCGTTCTAACCCCTAAATCCCTACTGAAATCATCATTTGCAATAACGATACGACTTTCAATCATGACCTGTTTGATCGGCACATCCAGTGTCGCAATCAGCTTAGCGACCTCTTCATGCTTCTCTGCTGACTCAAGCACCATCAGAGTATTCGTACGCGAATCAACAGTCACACTACCACGTGATGTCAAAATAGAATTTTCTTTTGCTTTTAGAATAGTCGCGATATCAGATGCTTTTGCATAACTCACGGTGTAAAACTCGGTGTGTAATGGTGACAAATCAACTTTCTGCTTTTGTGCCTCCATTTCTTCTTTTTCTCGGCTAGCGAGCTCTGAATTTGGCGCAATCAAGACAACATTACCCGATTTCCGCATACCGAGGCCCTGAGTTTTAAGAATAATATCCAGAGCTTGATCCCATGGCACATTTTTCAAACGCAATGTGATGTTGCCAGTCACCGCATCACTGGCAACAATATTCAGACCAGTAAAATCAGCAATTAATTGTAGCACTGCTCTAACTTCAATATTCTGGAAATTTAGCGACAACTTTTCGCCTGAATAACCCAGCTTGTCTTTCTTTGCCGCCTCTGCCTCATCTTTGCTTAATGGTTTTACTTCTATTGTGTATTGATTACCAGCCTGGTAAGCAAGATGTTCGTACATTCCGGTCGCAGTTACTGAAAGTTTCGCGCCAGAACTTGTTGTGTAAAAGTCAATATACTGGGCGGGGGTTGCAAAATCCGTAACGTCTAAGCGCCGATTGAATTTTTCCGGCAGCTTGTAATTATAAAAATCAGTGACAATTTTGCCCGCCTTTTCGTTGGTGCTAATAGCCGCATTTTCATTACTTAAAGTAACCGTGATAACACCACCACCATCAGCACGGCGCTTAAAATCAACATCCGTCACTTCTGCTACAGAAGGTGAAGCACTCAAAGAGTTATTTGATACACCTGAGCCCGTATTTTTCGCTGCGGGCGCTTGTGCTGACACACCAGAAAGATTTATGTATAGCTGGTTGTTTTCCACTCGCACTTCGTAAGGAACGACTTCCAGCAAGCTTACAACAAGTCTACTTCTATTTCCGGACTCAACAGCTCTTATATTTCTCAGTAGACCTGAGTCAACAGCGACACTTTTACTCTGTAGAGCAAGGCTGGTCCCAGGTAAGTCAACAACCAGCCGAGCAGGATTATCAATGGTGAAGCTATATGGTTCTTGAGGTGCGGGCGATGACAAGGTTACCAATATTTGCGCGCTCTGATTTGATTGAACCGTATAGTCAATCCCATCTACAGTTACAGCAGCATTAGCAACCTTAATAGTCAATAGTACCGACGCCAATAATACCCGCATGATATTACTAACATGTCTACTGAATCCGGTCATCTCAATCCCACTGCGTTTAATCTCTGGACATCTCATTTTACTGACTCCCGGCATCCATAATTCATTCTGTTAAGCTCAGCGCTGCTTCACGTTCAATCCAACCACCAAGACCATCTTGGATAATTTCCTTGATATCGATCTGTGTTTCACTAATTGCAACGATTTCACCATAATTCGTTCCAAGATGATTACCCACACGGACGCGATATACGAGTTTGTCTGGAGATGTAACGATCGCCCATCGTTTACCGTCTCTTTCCAAATGCCCTACAAAATGCAATGTGTCCAGCGGGTAATCTTCTAATGCTTCTTTATTGCGATTAATATCAGGCCTGAGTCCTGTTGCCGCACCCAGTTTTGTTTCTTCATTTTCGCCGGCGAAAACGTTAAATGGATCTCGCAGCTTGGAATCGTCGTAAGAAAACGTCTCATAAGGCTTGAACTCAGGCATCGGTGCTATTCTGCCCGCAGGCCTCGCCTTCACTTGCTGTATATATTCGTGCAGGTCAGAATTGCTGCTACTACATCCAGTAAGCACTGACATATACACGATAAACAGCAACAGGTGTCCCACGATACGCACACCGTATACATCATGACTGTTAAATTCACTAATTAAATATCGCATATCTAATCGTTCACTTCCGCCGCCTGTTTCCTTTCGCCTTAGCTCTACCAGCTGCAATCTCTTCCTCATCCAGGTATCTGTATGTTTTTCCCGTGGCACTCATGCTCAATACACCTGATTTGTCTGATTTAAGCTGTATATCATGAAGCGTCACGATTCTGGGCAGTGCGGCCATACCACTGACAAATTTTCCAAGGTTGTGGTAACTACCATTAACCTTTATCGATATCGGCAATTCCGCGTAGAAGTCTTTTCGTATTTCATTCAACGGCTTGAATAATTCAAACTCCAGCCCACTCGCCAAACCGGTCTGGGTAATATCCACCAACATATCTGCCACTTCCGTCTTGCTTGGCAACTGACGCAACATGGTGCCAAATGACTCTTCCATCTCTAACATTTGCGCCTTATAGGCTTCAAGATTAACTGCCTTGGCCTGTTTCTTCTCAAAATCAGCCCTGAGACCACTTTCGATGTTCTGAGCACGCACCATTTGTTCTTGTTGTTGCTGAGTATCAAAGTAATAACCCGCAACCAGTACCGCACAAAAGACCAAACCTATGATTAGTACACGCACTGGCAGCGGCCAGTTTCCGATATTATTGGGATCCAACCCTTGAAGCTGTTCTACAAATTCATTGACGTTCATTTGGCCGACTCCTCACCGCTGGATTGGGCCACCTGTAAAGTAAATTCCCGTGATCGTTCTACATCATCTTTTGCACTTTTGTTCGCGGATATCACATCAAGCTTGGGTTCATTAAACCACGACGAAGCTTCAAGACTTCGCATAAATGCCGATACTCGGGCATTTGACTGAGCTTTTCCATTGATCGTTACCATGCGCCCATTTTGCATAAGTGAAACCAGATACAGTCCCTCGGGAACTGCACGCGCAATTTCGTCAAAGAGATGCACCGCTTCAGGTCGGTTGCTCTGTAACTCTTCAATTACGCGCATACGCGAAATCAGTTGCTCTTTCTTCTTTTCGAGTTCACTTATTTCCTTAATTCTGTCCTCAACCTGCCTAATCTCCTGCTTCAGGATATTATTACGGCCTTCCTGCGCATCGATAAGCAGTCCAACGTATACATGCACAACAAGCACAAGACCAGCCGCAACAATCGCCATACCACCAATAACGGTAAAAAATTCCTTTTTCCGTTGTTGCCGGAGTTCTTCACGCCAGGGGAGTAAGTTGATATGCGCCATTAGTCAAAACTCCTTAGCGCAAGACCACATGCGATCATCAGGGCGGGAGCATCGTTACTCAGCACCTGTGCCTTGATCTTGGGAGAGATAATCATGTTGGAAAACGGGTTGGCGATCGTCGTTGGGACTCCCTGGTTCTGTTCGATCAGTTCGTCGATACCAACAATGGAGGAACTGCCACCAGCCAGAACGATATGATCCACACTGTTGTACTGACTGGATGAGAAAAAGAATTGCAGTGAACGGCTGACCTGTTGCGCCATCGCCTCTTTAAACGGCTCCAATACCTCCGGGCCATAGTTGTCAGGCAGACCGCCCTGACGCTTTGCCATACCGGCCTCTTCGTATGAAAGACCGTAGCGGCGCTGAATCTCTTCTGTAAGCTGCTTGCCGCCGAACACCTGTTCACGAGTGTAAATTGTCTTCAGATCGTGCAGTACGTTCAACGTGGTCATGGTCGCACCGATGTCGACCACGGCGATGGTCTTGTCCAGACCATTATCGGGCATATGTTCCTTCAACAGGGTGAAGGCATTTTCCATGGCGTAGGCTTCGACATCGATAACCTTGGCATGCAGGCCAGCGAGTTCAATCGCATCCACCCGCACATCGACGTTCTCACTTCGTGACGCAGCCAGCAGCACGTCGACCCGATCCGGGTCATGCTCTGTCGGCCCGATCACTTCGAAGTCGAGATTAACCTCTTCCAGGGGATAGGGAATGTACTGATCCGCTTCAAGCTGAATCTGCCCCTCAAGGTCATCATCAGAGAGGGAGGCAGGCATGGAGATAACCTTGGTGATAACCGCAGAGCCCGCTACGGCGGCGGCAGCATCCTTGAGCTTGGTACCTGAACGCTTGACCGCACGCTTGATCGCCTCACCCACCGCGTCGACATCGGAGATATTTTTCTCGATGACCGAGTTCGGCGGCAACGGCTCAACCGCATAGCTCTCAACACGATAGCGGTTGCCGTTTTTGCTCAGCTCAAGCAGCTTGACCGCGGTAGTGCTGATGTCGAGCCCCAGAATGGCCGGTTTGTTCCTTCCGAGGAGCGTGAACATCTAGGCGTTTTTCCTTTATATATCCAAGGTTACATGAATTACCTGTTTAACAACATTAAATACCAGAGTCAAGTGCGGGTCAACCTATTATTTGTTGCTACCCCGTTAGAGTGCGCCCGGAAAAAGCTTTATACTCGGGCGCTTAGTTCTTGTCCGAGTGACCATAACCAGCCATAACACAATGAAATTCAGCCTTCCTGACAGGCGCATGGTATTACGCGCCGCCCTCGCCCTTTTTCTGATTGGCTTTGTAGGTCTTGCCGGGATCTACCTCTACCTGGCACCCAAACTGCCCGACATCGAAGCACTGAAAGATGTCCGCCTCCAGGTACCGCTACGGGTCTACAGCCGTGACGGCCTGTTGATCGACGAATATGGCGAGATGAAGCGCGTTCCTCTGCGCTATGCCCAGTTCCCCCCCCAGCTCATCCATGCAGTACTGGCCGCCGAGGATGACCGCTTCTTCGAGCACCCCGGGGTCGACTATAAGGGCCTGCTGCGCGCCTTTGTCCACCTGCTCCAGACCGGTGAACGGGGCCAGGGTGGCAGTACCATCACCATGCAGGTGGCGCGTAACTTCTTCCTCAGCCGGGAGAAGACCTACACTCGCAAGATCAACGAGATTCTCCTCTCCCTGAAAATTGAGGGCGAACTGACCAAGGAGGAGATCCTTGAGCTCTACCTGAACAAGATCTACCTGGGCAAGCGTGCTTACGGCTTTGCTGCCGCGGCGCAGATTTACTACGGCAAGGAGCTGGGTGACCTCGACCTCTCCCAGTTGGCGATGATCGCCGGCCTGCCAAAGGCGCCCTCCACCTACAACCCCATCGTCAACCCGGAGCGGGCAGTCCTGCGCCGCAACTACGTGTTGCGACGGATGAAGGATCTGGAATACATCGACGATGAGCAGTACCAGATCGCCCTCGCCGCACCGGTTACCGCCTCCGAACATACCTTCGGCACCGAGCTCGACGCCCCCTACCTGGCAGAGATGGTTCGTGCCGAAATGGTGAAACGCTATGGTGAGGATGCCTACAACTTCGGCTACAACGTCTTCACCACCATCGGCAGCAACCTGCAGCGCGCCGCCAACAGGGCGCTGCACGATAACCTGGTCGAATATGAGCACCGCCACGGCTTCCGCGGACCGGAAAAGCATGTTGAGTTGAGTGAAGACGCAGGTTCTACCGAGTGGCTTCAGGCCCTGGAAGGGACCTCAACCGTCGGCGGGCTACAGCCCGCCGTGGTTGTCGCCCTGGCAGATACCGAAGCGGTGGTTGCCCTCTCCGACGCCAGCCTGCATGTGCTGCCCTGGTCAGGCATGGAGTGGGCGGGACGCTATATCGACGACAACACTATCGGTGATCTGCCGACCACCGCCGCCGATGTGCTGGCCAAGGGCGATGTCATTCGCGTCGAACAGAACAGCAAGGGCGAGTGGCAACTGGCCCAGATCCCGGAAGTCGCAGGCGCTATCGTTTCCCTTGACCCTAATAACGGTGCGGTACAGGCACTGACCGGCGGCTTCGACTTCTTCGCCAGCAAGTTCAATCGAGTCACCCAGGCTGAACGCCAACCCGGCTCCAACTTCAAGCCCTTCGTCTACTCCGCCGCTCTGGACAACGGCTTCACCGCTGCCAGTATCATCAACGATGCGCCGGTGGTATTTGAAGACAGCGCCCTGGAGAGCGAATGGCGTCCGGAGAACTACAGCGGCAAATTCTACGGCCCGACCCGCCTGCGCGAGGCGCTGGTCAACTCACGCAACCTGGTCTCCATCCGCCTGCTTAACAGCATCGGCATCAGCACCGCCATTCGCTATGTCAGCAAATTCGGTTTCAGCCGTGATCGCCTGCCGCGCGACCTCTCCCTGGCGCTGGGCAGTGCCGCCCTCACCCCCTATGAGATCGTCCGCGGCTATGCCACCTTCGCCAACGGCGGCTTCCTTATCGACCCCTTCTTCATCCAGCGCATCGAGGACAGCGACGGCAACATCCTGTTCGAGGCAAAGCCTGCTATCGCCTGCGATGAGGAGTGCCACAAGAAGCTGGAGCGCGAACGGGAACTGGCCGCACAAATGGCCGCTGCGCTGCAGATGGCGGGACCGCAAAATCCGGCTGAGATGCAGAACAGTGTCGAAGCACCGACACCTGCTCCGGCAGAAAACACTGCCGGGACTGAAACCGCCACCAGCGATAATCCGGTCACCGAAAGCATGGAAGCCGAAGGGCAGATGGTTGACGGCCAACCCGTTGCGGTGGAAGAGAACGGCGAACGGTTTGCCCCACGCACCGTGGACCCGCGCAACGTCTACCTGATCCGTTCGATCATGCAGGACGTGATCAAGCGCGGTACCGGTCGTCGTGCCCTGCAACTGCGCCGTAACGATCTGGCGGGCAAGACCGGCACCACCAACGACCAACGCGATGCCTGGTTCTCCGGTTACAACAACGACGTAGTCACCACCGTCTGGGTCGGCTTCGACAACCCGCGCCCGCTGGGCAACCGGGAAACCGGCGCTGGTGCCGCCCTGCCGATGTGGATCGACTATATGCGCGAGGCGCTGCGCGACAAGCCGGAACACACCATGGCGCAGCCCGAAGGGATGGTCTCGGTACGCATCGACGCACAGACCGGCCAATACACCTCCGCCGACAACCCGGATGCGATCTTCGAACTGTTCCGGGTGGAGAACGCGCCGCAACCCGGCACCGCCCAACCGGTGATCCCCGATAACGGCAACGGTGAAAACAGTGGCAATGGCAGTGGTGGTTCGGCGATCACCGAACAGCTCTTCTAAACAGATATGAGCAAACGCCGCTCGGCGTCGCCCGATCCACGCCTGCGCCACCTGCTGGCGCAGAGCGCCGCCCGATTGCTGCTGGAGGATGGACAGCGCGATTTCGGTGCCGCGCTGCGCAAGGCGGCGGCGCAACATGGCATCAGCGATCAACGCCAGCTACCGGACAACGCGGAGATCGAAGCGGCGCTGCTGGAACAGCAGCGACTGTTTCGCGGCAATCACCAGCCCCGACACCTGCAACAGTTACGGCAGACGGCGCTACAGGCGATGGATCTGCTGGCCGATTTTCGTCCCTGCCTGGTCGGTCCGGTACTCAACGGCAGCGCCGACGAACACTCCCCCATCTATCTCCATCTTTTCGCCGACACCGCGGAAGAGGTGCTGATCTTTCTGCTGGATCGACAGATCCCCTTTGACCAGGATGAGCGACGGGTTCGTTATGGCAACGGCAAGATCGAGCTACGACCCAAGTTCAGCTTTATCGCCGGGGAGCATGAGATCCAGCTGACGGTGTTCCCGCCGCAGGAGCGTAAACGCGCACCACTGAGCCCGGTGGACGGCAAACCGATGCAGCGCGCAGAGCGCCCACAGCTGGCGAAGATTCTGGAAGAAGATCAGATATCCGTAATCTGAGGATAGTGATCCGGCCATGGCGCCCTCGCCACCCCGCTATCGATAGCGGCCTTCGCCACCAACGGTGGCAGACGCTCAATCAATCGCGGATCGAAGGGCTTGGGAATAATGTATTCCGGCCCGAACTCCAACGCCTCCACGCCGTAGGCCTGCAGCACCACCGCCGGTACCGGCTCGTGGGTCAGATCGCGTAGCGCCTGCACCATGGCGATCTTCATCGCTTCATTGATACAGCAGGCACGCACGTCCAGCGCACCACGGAAGATGAAGGGAAAACCGAGGACGTTGTTCACCTGGTTCGGATAGTCGGTACGGCCGGTGGCCATGATCAGATCGTCGCGGACCTTGTGCGCCAGCTCCGGGCGGATCTCCGGATTGGGATTGGCCAGGGCGAAGATCACCGGTCTGGGTGCCATCGATACCAGCATCTCTTCACTCACCAGATTGGCACCGGAAACACCGATAAAGACATCGGCACCATCCATCGCATCGGCCAGGGTGCGGCGTTCTGTTTCTACCACGAAGGGCGCTTTATAACGGTTAACCCCCTCGCGTCCGGCATAGACAACACCGTGGCGGTCCACCAGCAACAT
This sequence comes from Thiohalomonadaceae bacterium, assembly GCA_050288165.1. Taxonomy (GTDB): domain Bacteria; phylum Pseudomonadota; class Gammaproteobacteria; order Thiohalomonadales; family Thiohalomonadaceae; genus JAPHTQ01. The sequence goes on from JBNKDG010000005.1 coordinate 74,374, forward strand.
GTTCTCCTTCTTCGCCCCCAATGAGACCAGCAGATGCATCGCCGCCAGACCCGCAGCACCGGCACCGAGACAGACGATACGCGCCTGCTCCAGGGTCTTGCCCTGCAGCTCAAGCGCGTTGAGCAGGCCGGCGGCGATAATGATCGCGGTACCGTGCTGATCGTCATGAAACACCGGGATATCGAGACGTTCCTGTAACCGCCGCTCGACCTCGAAGCAGTGGGGCGCAGCGATATCTTCCAGGTTGATGCCGCCAAAGGTGGGAGCAATAGCGGCCACCGCCTCGACAAAGGCATCCGCACTTTCCACCTGCACCTCGATGTCGAAGACATTGATATCGGCAAAGCGTTTGAACAGCACCGCCTTGCCCTCCATCACTGGTTTACCCGCCAGGGCGCCGACATTGCCCAGTCCCAGCACCGCGGTGCCATCGCTGATCACCCCGACCAGATTACCCTTGCCGGTATAAAGATAGGCGTTATCCGGATCTTCATGGATCGCCTGCACCGGCACCGCGACACCCGGGGTATAGGCCATCGCCAGTTGCGACTGGGTCTCGCAGACCTTGGTGATCGCGGTGGCGATCTTTCCCGGCACCGGGTTGGCGTGGTATTCGAGGGAGGCCTGTTCGTGGGGACCCAGTTTCGATTTATCGCTCATCAATAATTCCTGTCTATCTACTCTCATCCCTAACCGCCAGGGCGGCCGGGTGCGCCACGCGCATATGCCATTTGCTTTTATGGTAGGTCAACCAGCCGCGGGCCTCTATCACCTTCCCGGCCAAGCGCTCCAGCGCCATACCGTCGAAGTAGTGCAACTCTCGCCGTGGAATCTGCAGTTCTGCCTCGCCCTCCAGTTCCAGCCAGAGACTGTTCCGGCTCTCGGCCAGCTTTTCAACCCTGCCGCGCAACAGGGCAAAGCCCTCGTCCCCTGATTTCAGCCCGGTGCTTTGCTTCATCAGGCTGTTATCGGACCATACACCCCGCTTTGCCTCACGCGCCTTCCGTTCATGGGAGAAGTAGCATTCGTTCTGCCACAGGTTGGGCGGTATCGCAATTGCCAGGGCCAACCCCTCGTCCAGCAGCAGGGTACTCAGGCTACGCCCGTCCGACAGATAGGGATGGGCCAGCAGGCGACCGTAGCGATCCTTACGCTCCTCGTCGTAGCGCAGACGCAGTTGGCCTTTCCCGATCAGCGCCTCCACCCGCTGCCGCGCCGCTTCGGCATAGGGCTGGGATTGCCCGCCATCGTGATCGATCTCCGGGGTGTTGATCCCGGTGAAGCGCACCTTGCGTCCATCCTCCAGTCGCACCGTATCGCCATCGTAGACAAAGGCGACCGCCGCCGTCTCATCGGCGCGGTCCAGCGGACAGGCAAATAGCGGCGAAACCGCCAGTGCCAACGCAAAAAGGGCGCCCCACCGGGACGCCCTTTTGTCGTGCCGCCGCACGGCCATGGGATTACTTGCGGCCGTACTTCTGACGGAATTTGTCGACGCGACCACCGGTGTCTACCATCTTCTGCTTACCGGTAAAGAACGGGTGGCAGGCGGAACAGACGTCCAGGTTCAGGTCACGGCCCGCGGTAGAGCGGGTCTTGAAGGTATTACCGCAACTGCAGGTAACGGTAATCTCTTTGTATTCGGGATGGATATCCGCTTTCATGTCAAACCTCGTGGTGTGGTGATGCGCCGCTACCGGTTTCTACAACAGGCACCGCGCCAGCCTTTTAAAGAGCAGGCGATCTTACGGATATGGGCGGTACTTGGCAAGCACCAAACCTGATAAATGCTTGAGTCTCAAGCTCACTTTCCTTCTACTATGATTGTGTGAGCACGCCACTCGGATACTGTCATGGATTCAAAACCGCCAGCACACCGACTCAAATACGACTACGAGGGCCTCGACGAGGCGTCGATCAAGCACTCCCTCGCCAACCGCATGACCTATACGGTGGGCAAGGATGCGCTGACCGCCACCGATCGTGACTGGTTCCACGCGGTCGCCTACATGGTACGCGACCGCCTGACCGAGCGCTGGATGGAGACCATGCGCAGCTACTACCAGAGCGATACCAAGCGGGTCTATTACCTGTCGATGGAGTTCCTGCTCGGTCGTTCGCTGCTTAACAGCGTACTCAATCTCGGTTTCTTCGAAGAGGTGAAAGCGGTACTGCAGGATCTGGAGCTGGATATTGAAGAGATCGCCGACCTGGAGTTCGATGCTGCGCTGGGTAACGGCGGCCTGGGTCGTCTGGCCGCCTGTTTCCTCGACTCCCTCGCCACCCTGCGCATGCCCGGCTACGGCTACGGCATCCGCTACGAATACGGCATGTTCCGCCAGGCCATCGAACACGGCGCCCAGGTGGAACACCCGGACAACTGGCTGCGCTACGGCAACCCCTGGGAGTTTGCCCGACCGGAGGTGCTGTTCCCGGTGAAGTTCTGCGGCGAGGTGGTGGACTACCGCGACGACGACGGCAATGTACGCCACCACTGGATCGAAACCGAGGATGTGATGGCCATGGCCTACGACATCCCCATCCCCGGTTACGGTGTCGACACCGTCAACAACACCCGCCTGTGGGCGGCCAAGGCGACCCGCGATTTCGACCTGAAGTATTTCAATGAGGGTAACTACACCAAGGCGGTTGAGGACAAGAACTCCTCGGAGAACCTCTCCAAGGTGCTCTATCCCAACGACGTGACCGAGATGGGCAAGGAACTGCGATTGAAACAGCAGTTCTTCTTCGTCAGCGCCTCGCTGCAAGACATCCTGTTCCGCTTCGACAAGCAGTATGACGACTACAGCCTGCTGCCTGATAAAGTGGCGATCCAGCTCAACGATACCCACCCGGCTATCGCCGTCGCTGAACTGATGCGTCTGCTGGTGGATGTCCATCACATTGAATGGAACAAGGCATGGGATATCACCACCCATACCTTCGCCTACACCAACCACACCCTGCTGCCGGAGGCGCTGGAGGTCTGGCCGGTACCGTTGTTTGAACGTATGTTGCCGCGACATCTGCAGATCATCTACGACATCAACCACTTCCTGCTCAAGGAGGTGATCCACCGCCACCCGGGTGATACCGAGCGCATGGCACGCATGTCGCTAATCGACGAACATGGCGAGCGCTATGTGCGTATGGCGCACCTGGCCATCGTCGGCAGCCACCGGGTCAACGGCGTTGCGGCGCTACATACCGAACTGTTGAAGAACCAGATGTTTCGCGACTTCAGCGAGTTCTATCCGGACAAATTCATCAACATCACCAATGGCATCACCCCGCGACTCTGGCTCAACCAGTCCAACCCGCCGCTGACTGAACTGATCAGCAAGCAGATCGGACGCGGCTGGCTGACTCACCTGGATCGACTGCGCGAACTGGTACCGCTGGCCGATGACGCCGCCTTCCGTCATGAATTCCGACAGGTAAAACAGACCAACAAACAGCTGCTGGCGGACAAAATCGAAAAACGTCTTGGGCTGAAAATCGATCCGCAAAGCCTGTTCGACGTGCAGATCAAACGCATCCACGAATACAAACGACAGTTACTTAACGTACTGCACATCATCACCCGCTATAACCGTCTGCGCGACGGCAGCGATATCCCGATGGTGGACCGTACCGTGATCTTCGGCGGCAAGGCGGCTCCCGGTTACTGGATGGCGAAGCAGATCATTCACCTGATTGTCGATGTCGCCGGGATCGTCAACTACGACCCGCACATCAACAACCACCTCAAGGTGGTCTTCATCCCCAACTACGACGTCACCACCGCCACCGATATCATTCCCGCCGCCGATCTGTCGCAGCAAATCTCCACTGCCGGTACCGAGGCATCGGGCACCGGCAACATGAAACTGTCGCTCAACGGTGCGTTGACCATCGGTACCCTGGATGGCGCCAACGTGGAGATCCACAACGAGGTCGGTGCGGAAAATATCTTCATCTTCGGTAATACGGTAGAGCAGGTTGCCGAGTTGCGTCGTAACGGTTATCGGCCACGGGATTACTACGAGGGCAATGAAGAGCTGAAGCGCGCGATTGACATGATCGACTCGGGCTTCTTCTCACCGGAGGAGAAAAACCGCTATAAAACGCTGGTGGAGAGTCTGCTGCAATACGATCCCTATCTGCTGCTTGCCGACTACGCCGACTACATCGCCGCACAGGACAAGGTCGATCTGCTCTACCAGAATCCCGAGGAGTGGGATCGCAAGGCGATCCTCAACTTCGCCCAGGTCGGTCGTTTCTCTTCAGATCGCACGATACGGGAATATGCTGAGCAGATATGGAACGTCAAACCGGTGAATCACAACCACCAGAAATAAAAGATAAAACTATAGCCACGGAACACACAGAACACACGGAAGGCAAAACCTAACAGACATATACATCACAACTTGTTGTGACTTTAGTCTAACGATAAACAGCCAGGTTATATTTTCAGTGGCCAAACCAACCTGCGCATATTATATTTCCGTGTATTCTGTGTGTTCCGGGCCATTTCATAATTCGAAAAAAAGGCGCCGACGGCGCCTTTCTTTTTCTATCAGCGATAAGGATTAACGCTTCATCGAATCGAAGAACTCGGCGTTGGTCTTGGTCGCCTTGATCTTGTCCTGCAGGAACTCCATCGCCGCCACTTCGTCCATCTCGTGAACCAGCTTGCGCAGGATCCAGATCTTCTGCAGCTCTTCGGCGTTGGTCAGCAACTCTTCGCGGCGGGTGCCGGAACGGTTGATGTTGATCGAGGGGTAGATACGCTTCTCGGCAATACGGCGCTCCAGATGGATCTCCATGTTACCGGTACCTTTGAACTCCTCGTAGATCACATCGTCCATCCGCGAACCGGTATCGATCAGCGCGGTAGCAAGAATAGTCAGTGAGCCGCCCTCTTCGATGTTACGCGCGGCACCGAAGAAACGTTTGGGACGGTGCAGGGCGTTGGCGTCGACACCACCGGTCAGTACTTTGCCTGATGAAGGGATCACGGTGTTGTAGGCACGCGCCAGACGGGTGATGGAGTCGAGCAGGATCACCACGTCGTGTTTGTGCTCCACCAGGCGCTTGGCCTTCTCGATAACCATCTCGGCCACCTGTACGTGACGGCTGGCCGGTTCGTCGAAGGTGGAGGAGACCACTTCACCGCGCACCGAGCGCGCCATCTCAGTCACCTCTTCCGGACGCTCGTCGATGAGCAGCACGATCAGGTAACACTCGGGATGCTTGCTGGTGATCGACTGGGCGATGTTCTGCAGCATCATGGTTTTACCGGTCTTCGGCGGCGCGACGATCAAACCACGCTGACCTTTACCGATAGGCGCGGTGAGGTCGATGATCCGTGCGGTCACGTCTTCGGTACTACCGTTACCCATCTCCAGCGACATACGCTGGTTGGCGTGCAGCGGGGTCAGGTTTTCGAACAGCACCTTGTTCTTGGCGTTCTCCGGTGGCTCGTAGTTGATCTGGTCAACCTTGAGCAGGGCAAAGTAACGCTCGCCCTCTTTCGGCGGGCGAATCTTGCCGGAGACGGTATCGCCGGTATGCAGGTTGAAGCGGCGGATCTGGCTGGGCGAGACATAGATGTCGTCAGGCCCGGCAAGATAGGAGCTATCGGCGGAACGGAGGAAACCGAATCCGTCCTGCAAAATCTCCAGTACACCATCGCCGTAGATGTCCTCGCCGTTCTTGGCGTGGGCCTTCAGCAGGGAAAAGATGACGGCCTCTTTGCGTGAACGGGCAACGTTTTCGATGCCCAGCTCTTCGGCCATTTGCAAAATTTCAGACGCGGGTTTTCTTTTGAGTTCAGTTAGATTCATAGTGCGATTGCCGTCTACGGAATGTGTTTTCGATGGAATGAATTGTCAGGTTTTGGATTGGTTTTTTGCCCGACAGGATTGTGGAAATCCTCAGGCAGGAAAAAGGGGAAAAACGGAGTGGTTGGTTAATCTTGTATATTTATAAAGCTGGCGGAAGTCTAACACCAGTCACCTGGGTCGTCCAGCCCCCCAAGGGGGAGCTGGTACCCAGAGCACAAAATTACAGGTTGCTGTCGATGAAGGCGGTCAGTTGTGATTTGGAGACCGCACCGACCTTGGTCGCTTCAACATTACCGCCCTTGAACAACATCAGGGTCGGGATACCGCGAATGCCGTATTTCGGCGGGGTGTTCGGGTTATCGTCGATGTTCAGTTTGACCACTTTCAGTTTGTCGGCGTAGTCCTCGGCGATCTCGTCCAGGATCGGTGCGATCATCTTGCACGGGCCACACCAGTCCGCCCAGTAATCCACCAGCACGGTACCTTCCGCCTTGATTACTTCGGCCTCGAAGGTGTCGTCGGTTACATATACGATTTTGTCGCTCAAGGGTTGTGCCTCCAGGTCATCAATGGATTCCATGGCATACCGCGCCATGGGCCTGTTATTCTCGTGGCAAACATTTGAGCCCAATACGCCAGCTATTTCAAGCCCAAAACCTCCCACATTTTGCTATTCTAGCCGCCCATGAGTGAAAAACATTTAACCACCACCCGCTTCCAGGACTTCAATCTGCCCGCTGAGTTATTGCAAGGCATTGAAGAGACAGGCTTTTCCTACTGTACCCCGATACAGGCGCAGAGCCTGCCCATCGCCCTGGAGGGACGCGACGTCGCCGGACAGGCGCAGACCGGCACCGGCAAAACCGCCGCGTTCCTGGTCGCTACCTTTAATACGCTGCTGACCCAACCCGCCGATGCACAGCGCAGGCCCAACCAGATACGCGCCATGATCCTGGCACCGACCCGCGAGCTGGCGATCCAGATCCACAAGGATGCCGAAGCGCTGGGGCGTCACACCGGATTGAAACTGGGCCTGGCCTACGGCGGCACCGGCTACGAGCAGCAGCGCAATACCCTGACCGAAGGAGTCGATATCCTGATCGGCACACCGGGCCGGATCATCGACTACTTCAAACAACACGTGTTCGATCTGAATGTCTTGCAGGTGATGGTGCTGGACGAAGCGGATCGCATGTTCGACCTCGGCTTCATCAAGGACATCCGTTTCCTGCTACGGCGTATGCCCAAACCGGAGAAGCGCCTGAGTATGCTTTTCTCCGCAACCCTCTCCTTCCGCGTCACCGAACTGGCCTACGAACACATGAACAACCCGGTGGCGGTCGAGGTCGAGGCGGAACAGGTCACCGCCGATCGGGTTAATCAGCGCGTCTACTACCCGTCGATGGACGAAAAGATCCCGCTGCTGCTTGGTCTGATCAAACATGAGCAGCCGCAACGCGCCATCGTCTTCGTCAACACCAAGCGTGCTGGCGAGAAGGTGTGGGGCTATCTGGAAGGCAACGACATCAAGTGCGGCATCCTCTCCGGCGACGTGCCGCAGAAGAAACGCCAGCGCCTGCTGCTGGAGTTCGAAAAGGGCGAGTACCCGGTACTGGTCGCCACCGACGTCGCCGCCCGTGGCCTGCATATTCCCGATGTCAGCCACGTCTTCAACTACGACCTGCCGCAGGATGCGGAAGACTACGTTCACCGCATCGGCCGTACCGCGCGTGCCGGAGCCAGTGGCAAAGCGATCAGCTTCGCCTGCGAAGAGTACGCCTTCTCCCTCGCCGAGGTGGAAGAGTACATCGAACAGAAGATCCCGATGGAATCGATCAGCAGCGAGCTGTTGATCGAACCGCAACCACCGGTGCGCATGGAGCGTAAACCGAGACCTCACGGCGACAAGCGCGGAGGAGGCGACAACAAAGGAAGACGACCAGGCGGCCGTTCACGCCGTCGCAGCGGCGCGCCGCAATAACTCACTCAACCTAGATAAGATCATGGCCAAGAAAAAGAAAATCAAGATTTCCGCAGAGGAGAAGTGCGGCCTCTGCCACAACTCCAAGTGCTGCACCTATTTCACCCAGAATATCGATACACCGCGTTCCATGTCCGACTTCGACGTGCTGTTGTGGCAACTGGCGCACCAGGATGTGCAGGCATATAAAGACGAAGACGGCTGGTTCCTGCTGGTCAACAACCGTTGCACCCATCTGCTGGAAGGTGGCGGTTGCGGCATCTACGAAACCCGTCCGCAGATCTGTCGCGATCACAGCAACGACTACTGCGAATACGACACCACTGCCGAAAGCGGCTTCGATCTCTTTTTCGCCGACTACGACAGCCTGCTGACTTACTGCAAGAAACGCTTTAAGAAGTGGGATAAAAGATTTAAAAAATAACCGTTCACCGCAAAGGCGCAGAGAAAACAGGAGATTGTCTGCTGCTTCGTCGATACTTCTTCGGAATCGTAACTTTCTTAGCCTGAGTATTTCTTTGCGTACTTTGCGTCTTTGCGGTTATTCGCTTTTATTCTTCAGGTCGCTCCCGATGACCTGAGCCGGGCTTGCCCTTCATTTTATAGGGCGGAGGTGAACCATCGGGGCGGCTCTGGAAGATGCGCATCGACCACATATACTGGCTCGGTGCCAGGGCGATCAACTTTTCCAGTTCACGATTCATTCGCGCCGCATCGGCAACTTCATCATCGGTCGGGAAGTTTTCCAGCGGCGGCAGAATGCGTGCACGGTAAGTACCGTTCTGCGGATTATAGACCGTAGCGAAGGGCAACACCGTCGCACCGGTCATACGGCTCAGTTTCGATAGCGCGGTCAGTGTTGCGGTCTTCAGGCCGAAGAAAGGCACGAAAACAGAGTGTTCAGGCCCCAAATCCTCGTCAGGTAAATAGTAAAACGCCTTACCTTGTTTGATTCCCTTGACCACGGGCCGCATGCCCTTGTCACGCAGAAAAATCGTTCCATTGAAGCGGGTGCGACCACGGGCCATGAACCAGTCGATGAGTGGATTGCGCGCAGGTTTGATCAAACCGACCGAAGGATAAAAGCGGGTCAATGCCGCGGCACCGAAATCGAGCGCCACATTGTGGCTGGTGAGCAGGATTACCTGGCCACCGTTCTCCAGCGCCTTGCGTAGATGCTCATCACCTTCAAGAGTGAGAACATTATCGAGACGACGGCGTGAACCCCACCAGAGCAGACCATAATCGAGAAAGGTCTGGCTGAGGGTACGGAAGTACTCCATCGCCATCTGTTCTTTCTGTGTCTCACTCGCTTCGGGAAAGCACCAACTGAGGTTGGTATGAATGATTGCACGGCGCTTTGGCTGACGCTGATAGGCCAACATACCTACCCAGGCACCGACGGCACGACGGACGCTTCCGGGCAATAACGAGAAGAGACGAAACAGTCCTAGCCCCAGCCACACCAGCCAGAAACGCGGACCCAACCACTGCCACTGGAACGGTCCCGGGTATGTCGACTCGCTATTTTTTTCCATTAACGTAACTCGGCCAACAGGCAATCGATCATCCCTTCTGCCTGCGAAGCATAACCGCCGCCGAAGAGGTTGAAGTGGTTAAGAATGTGGTAGAGGTTATAAAAGGTTTTGCGCACTTTGTATCCCGTATCCAGCGGCCAGGCTTCATTGTAGGCCGCGTAAAAATCACTACCGAATCCACCGAACAGTTCGGTCATGGCGATGTCCGCTTCACGATCGCCGTAGTAGACCGCCGGATCGAAGATCACCGGCGCACCATCACGGCGAAAGGCGTAGTTGCCCGACCAAAGATCACCGTGCAACAGCGATGGACGCGGCGAGTAATCGCTGAAGAAAGCATCGAAATCTTCCATCAGTTCCGCGCCTTTGCGCTGTAGGGAACCACCTGCCCCTTTGCGTACAGCCATCGCCAGTTGCGCACCCAGACGTTGTTCGCGCCAGAAGACGATCCAGTCATGATGTTCATCGTTGTACTGCGGCGTCGAGCCGATGGTGTTGTCACGAAACCAGCCAAAACGTTCCTGAGTTGCACGGTGCAGTTCTGCCAGATGGCGACCCAGTTGCGCGCCGCTGCCGTTACCGCCCAACGCCATATCTTCCATCACGATAAAGGCCTGGCCTTCGGCAACACCGGTCGCCAGCGGTTCCGGCACGGCGATGGCGCCGGGCTTGCGCAGTTCACGCAGGCCATCAGCCTCCGCCTCGAACATCGCCAGCGAAGAGGCACTGTTGAGTTTGACGAAGTAACTGCGTGAACCGTCACTGAGCTTTGCTGCACTGTTGATGCAACCACCGCCGACACTCTGATGCCGCGCCGCGTGGAAAGGTTCACCGGTGGCGTTAGTAATCGCCTGTGAGATTGCCTGCCAAAGATCCATGGCAAACATCTTAAACCAGTATGGTTCGCACTGTCTTGCGGGGTTAAACTGCTGGCATGGACTTCCAACCACTCAGCCAACGCATCACCTACCAACAGGTCGAACAGATCGTCCATCGTTTTTATGAGGCGGTGCTTGCCGACGACTCACTGATACCGCACTTCCAGAACATCCGCGACTGGCCGGAGCACGAGCAACACATCACCAACTTCTGGTGGGGAATGCTGGGTGGACAGGTGGAGAGCCCACGACCGAATGCCATGGAAGCGGGCCATCGCGATCTGGATCTCGGTCAGACGGATCTACAACGCTGGCTGGAGTTGTTTGAACAAACCCTGTATCAGGAGTTGGACGAAGATATCGCCGCACGCTGGGCGGCACAGGCGAAACATATTGGCACAATGATGGTAGTGAAGGGACTAGTTAAAGAGTAGAAGCCACTCAAAATGGTCTTCGCGCCCTGATCCTGTGTTGCAGTGCCTTCTCCGGTGCTCATTTACTACCCGGTAAACTGCGCTCCTCGAAGCCCCTGCGCCTTGCCTCAGTACGCGAATCCAAATTTTGAGAGGCTTCTAGAAAACTTAATTAGTTTTTTCCAGCAACAGATTACCGTGCGCATCGACCCGACAAAGCCAACCCGGCGCCAGCCAGGTAGTCGCCACTGTTTCTGTAATTAGCGCCGGACCTTTGATCTCATCGCCCTGACGCAATCCCGCCCGGTTCCACACTTCGGCTTCACCCTCTACGCCGTAGACCTCTGCCAGCCCGGAAAAGGCGTCCACTTTCGAATTGTTTTCTGCGGCAATGAGCAGTTGCGGTATCGGCCCCAGCAACTGCAAACGCAGATTGACCAATTCTACCGGCAGATCGAGGCGATGCCCGTAGCGCTCCTGGTGCAGTTGATGGAACGCCTCGGCACTGGCGTCACGATCCGATTGCCAGACGACGTTGAGGGTATAGGACTGCCCCTGGTAACGCAGATCGAGTGAAGCGCGTAGCGTGATCTCCCCTTCGGGTAACTCCTGTCGCAGCGACTGCCCGCCCTCCTGTCGTAGTTCGGCAAGCAGTGCTTCGATCTCTTCGGCGCTGGTTTGCGCCAACAACTGCCGATGGGTGCGCGACAATTGTCGTCCACGTGGTGCGGTCAGCATACCCAGTGCCGAAAGCACACCGCCGTGGATCGGCACCATCGCCTGACGCATCCCCAGCGCCTCGGCCAGGGCGCAGACATGCAATCCGCCCGCACCGCCGAAGGAGACCAGAGTCATCGGCCGCGGGTCGATACCGCGCTGCACCGAGATCACCCGCAGGGCACGGGCCATGTGTTCGTTAGCGATGCGGATAATCCCCGCCGCCGCCTCGTGCAGACCGACATCGAGTTTCCTGGCAATAGCACCAACCGCCCGCTCCGCCGCCTCTACATCCAGGGTCATACCGCCGCCAAGAAAGGCGTCCGGGCGTAGACGGCCCAGCACCAGATTGGCGTCGGTCACCGTCGCCTCGCTGCCGCCCTTGCCGTAGCAGGCTGGCCCCGGCGCCGCCCCGGCCGACTCCGGCCCCACCTGCAACAATCCGCCCGCGTCGACCCGTGCAATAGAACCGCCGCCCGCGCCGATGGTGTGCATATCGACCATCGGCACCGACACCGGGTAGCGACCGATGCGTCCTTCGCTGGTCAGTTGCAGCTCGCCGTCGATCAGCGCCACGTCGGTCGAGGTACCGCCCATATCGAAAGTAAGCAGTTGCTCGCGCCCGGCCAACTGCCCGACCCGCCGTGCCGCGGCGAGTCCACCGGCAGGGCCGGAGAGCAACATCTGCACCGCTTGTTCGCCTGCCAGGGATGCGGCGATGGTGTTACCGGAACTCTGCATCACGGAGATGGATACGCCTGGCAGCCCTGCCTCCAACCGAGCCAGGTAACCTTCCACCAGCGGCCCGACCCAGGCGTTGAGCCAGGTGGCGATGCCACGCTCATATTCACGGTACTCGGGCAACACAGCAGAGGAGCGGGAGACGAAGATCCCCTCGGGCACGATCGCCTCAATGGCCTTTTCGAAACGATCGTCGAGGAAGGAGAAGAGCAGATTGATCGCCACTGCCCGTGGCTTGAGTTCGATGATCCGTTGGCGCAGTTCAGCGAGATCGTCGTCGCTCAGCGGTTCGACCACACTGCCATCGGCACCGAGGCGCCCGCCGGTTTCGAGACACAATTCAACGGCGACAGGAGGTTCGATAGGCTGTGGTTGCAGATTGTAGAGTTCGGCCCGCGCCTGACGACCGATGGTCAGCATGTCGCCGAGGCCGTGGTTGGTGATGAAAACAGTGCGCACACCCTTGCCTTCCAGTGCCGCGTTGGTCGCCACGGTAGAGCCGTGCACCATGCGCAGCTTTTCCAGCAATGGACCAGCGATCCCCAGCTCCTGCACCCCCTGCAGGATCGCCCGCTCCGGCGCATCGGGAGTGGAGAGCACCTTGTGTACGCGCAACCGTTCCCCGTCATACAGCACGAAGTCGGTAAAGGTACCTCCGGTGTCGACACCTAGCAGCATGGTTGCTCCATTCACTCAGGGGAGCGGCGACGGAACTTTTCGACCCGTTCACCACTCCCACAGGCTGTTTTTCTATATGATGATGTGCGCGGTATGATACCGGACTTAACGGCAACATGCCTTGCGCCCCGCTTCCGCAACGTGGAGAAAGATACTGGAGCCATGGAGAAAAACAGTCTCATCCAAGTTGAACATTTGTCTCGCCGCTACGGCGACAATCTGGCGGTCAACGATGTCAGCTTCGAGGTGCGCCGCGGTGAAGTACTCGGCTTCCTCGGCCCCAACGGCGCAGGCAAGTCGACCACCATGCAGATGCTGACCGGCAATCTCGCCCCGACCACCGGCAGCATTCGCATCAACGGCATCGATATTCTGGAAAATCCGAAAGAGGCCAAACAGGCGCTCGGCTTCCTGCCAGAGCAGCCGCCGCTCTACCGCGAACTGAGCGTCGACGAATTCCTGCAATTCTGCGCCCGACTGAACCGCATCCCGCGGGGCAAGCAGGCCAGCGCAGTCGACTACGCCAAACAGCGCTGCGGCCTCACCGAAGTGGGCAAGCGCCTGATCAACAATCTCTCCAAGGGTTACCAGCAGCGGGTTGGCATCGCCCAGGCGATCATCCACTCACCTGAAGTGGTGATCCTCGACGAACCGACCGTCGGCCTCGACCCGATCCAGATCCGCGAGATCCGCAACCTGATCCGCGAGCTGGGCGGCGAACACAGCGTGATCCTCTCCACCCACATCCTCCCCGAGGTGCAGGCCACCTGCGACCGGGTGCAGATCATCAACAAGGGACAACTGGTGTTGAACGACACCATCGACGGCCTGAGCCAACGGATGCAGAGTTCCAGCCTGCTGCTGGGATTGCGCCGCGCACCCGATACCTCCGCGCTACAGCAAATTAGCGGCGTGGTGGCGGTGACCGCACTCGACGATGGTCGTCTGCGTATCAGCCATGCACCGGAGAGCAACCCCGCCGAGGCACTGGCTGAAAAAGCGGTAAGCGAAGGCTGGGGGCTTTATGAACTGACACCCGAGCGACTCTCGTTGGAAGACGTCTTCGTCAACATCACCACTGAAGAACAAACGTCAGAGGAGGACGCCGCATGATCGCCACCATCGCCGCACGCGAACTACGCAGCCTGTTCCTCTCACCGCTGGCCTGGTCGATCCTCGCCGTGGTGCAGATCATTCTCGCCTTTATGTTCCTCGGCCAGCTCGACGTCTATGTCTCCTATCAAGCGCAGATCGCGATGATGGAGAGCCCGCCCGGCGCCACCGAGGTGATCGTCGCGCCGATGTTTTCCAACGCCACCCTGATCCTGCTACTGGTGATTCCGCTGTTGACCATGCGCAGCATTAGTGAAGAGCGTCGTGGCCGCACACTGCCACTGCTCTTCTCCGCACCGCTGTCGATGACCGAGATCGTGCTTGGCAAATACCTCGGTCTACTCGGCTTTCTCGGCATCATGCTGGGACTACTCACCCTGATGCCGCTGTCGCTGCTCAGCCTTGGCACCCTCGACTTCGGCCTGCTCGCCTCCAACCTGCTCGGCATCGGCCTGATGCTGGCGGCCTTCGCGGCCGCGGGGCTATTCATGTCGACCCTCACCGCACAACCGACGGTGGCGGCGATCAGTACCTTCGGCCTGTTGCTACTGCTCTGGATCATCAACTGGACCGGTCAGAGCATGGGCGAGGGTTCGGTACTCACCTACCTCTCATTGCAGAGCCACTACGCGGCACTGCTTAAAGGCCTGTTCGATAGCAGCGACGTGATCTACTACCTGCTGTTCATCGGCATCTTCCTCACACTCAGTGTCCGCCGCCTCGACGCGGAACGGTTGTAGGGAGGCGACGATGCAGATCAGCAAACAGATCCACCGCAAACTGCGCCTCGAAAGCTGGACCTTCGTGGTGCTGTTCCTCACCGTGATCGGCCTGGTCGCCTGGCTCAGCACCCGCTACCACTTCCAGTCCGACTGGACCGCCAGTGGCCGCCACACTCTCTCCGAAGCGTCAGTGGCGGTATTGAAAGAACTCAATGGCCCGGTGACGCTTACCTCCTTCACCCGTAATGACGATGTCACCGGCCTGCGCAAACGTACCCGTGAACTGATCAGCCGCTATCAGCGGGTCAAACCGGATGTCGTGTTGAACTACATCGATCCGGATCAACATCCGGACAAGGTACGGGAACTGGGTATCTCCATCGACGGCGAATTGCGGGTCGAGTACGGCGGTCGTGGCGAAAACCTGCAACGCATCGGCGAACAGTCGTTGACCAATGCCATGCAGCGACTGATGCGTAATGGCGAACGCAAGATCGTCTTCCTCAGCGGCCACGGTGAACGCCGTTTCGATGGTCAGGCCAACCACGATATGGGCGAGTGGGGTAAACAGATGATCGCCAAGGGTTTCAGGATGGAAGCCCTCAACCTGACCGCCGATCCCAAAATTCCCGACGACACCGCGGTACTGGTGATCGCCAGCCCGCAGGCCAAGCTGCTAGAGGGTGAAGTCAAATTGATCCAGAGCTATGTGGAAAAGGGCGGCAACCTGCTCTGGCTCAACGAGCCTAATCAGGAGGACGGCCTGCAAGCGCTGGCGACTCAACTGGGGATCGGTTTTGTTCCGGGCACCCTGGTCGACCCCACCGGACAGATGCTGGGAATCAAGAACGCCGCCTTTATTGTGGTGGCCGAATATCCGCGCCATCCTGTAACCGAAGAACTGACTACACTGACCCTGTTCCCCGAGGCGCATGCCATCAACATGGTGGGTGATGCATGGCAGAGCACACCGCTACTACGCAGCCTCGGTCGTAGCTGGTCCGAAACAGGACCAATGCAGGGCAGTGTCTCTTTTGATCAGGACAAGGATATCCCCGGGCCGCTGACCATCGGCATGTTGCTCACCCGCGATCAGGGAGAAGGTGACAACAAACATCAGCAACGCATTGCGGTGATCGGCGATGGTGATTTTCTCGCCAACAGCTTCCTCGGCAACGGCGCCAACCAGGAGCTCGGTTCGCGCCTGCTCAACTGGTTGAGCAACGATGACAGCATGATCAAGATCCCGCCACGTGCCGCACCGGATACCAAGCTGGAGATAACGCCGATGCTGTCACTGTTTATCGGTGCAGGCTTCCTGTTGATCATCCCTGGCCTACTGCTGGGTAGCGGTTTTGCCATCTGGTGGAAACGGCGCAAAAGATAATGACTTACCGCAGAGACGCAAAGGGCGCAGAGAAAAGCGCTGTTAGGGTATGAAAAAAAATACGCTCATTAATCTGTCACTGTTAATGATCATCGGTGTTCTGGTGTTGCTGGTCGTTTATGAACCGGGCATCGAGAAACCTGCCGAAGCACCGCTATTGCTGTCGCTAAAGCGTGATGAGGTGAAACATATCCTGATCCAACGCAGCGGTCAGGAGACGGTAGAGCTGACCAAAGGTGATGACGGTAAATGGCAACTGCTGCAACCGATCCAGATCGATGCCAATGAATTCCGCATCGAGTCACTGCTGCGCATTACCGAGAGTAAAAGTCTTAACCATTTCGCTGCCGATCCGGCCAAGCTGCCAAACTACCAGCTCGATAAGCCGCAGGCGGAACTCATTCTCAACGACAAAACAAAAATTGCCTTCGGCAGTGCCACGCCGCTGGACCAACGTCGCTATGTGTTACTCGATAATCAGGTTCACCTGATCACCGATAACCTTTACTACTTCATGATCAGCGCCTGGCCCACCTTCGTCAGCATGAAACCACTGCCACAAGGAAGCAGCATTACTGGACTTCAGCTACCGAAACTGAAACTGGCATGGCAGGAAAATCGCTGGCAGATCGAACCGAAGCAGGAACTCGATAGCGCCGATAACATCACTGCACTGCTAGACGCCTGGAAGTTCGCTGCCGCCACATCGGTCAAAACCTACGACGGCAGCAAGGGTGACAAGATTACCCTCCAGTTCAAAGATGCTGATACGCCGCTGCAATTTTTGCTTACTGCGCTGACACCGGATCTGGTGCTGGCTCGCCCCGAACTGGGGATTGAATACCACTTCCCGGCTGAACTGGCCGATAAACTGCTGACCCTGCCAAAGGAAACAGCGCAACAAAAACCTTAACCACGAAGCGCACGAAGTACACGAAGGGCTCATTGCTACAACTTCGTGCTCTTCGTGAACTTCGTGGTGGTCGCTTTTCGCGGAACTGCCATGCCTGAATTACCTGAAGTCGAAACCACCCGCCGCGGTATCGAACCGCACATCAAACAGCGCGCCGTTACCGATGTCGTCATACGCCAGAGCAAACTGCGCTGGCCGATACCCCGTGGGCTGAAGCAGAAGCTTGTCGGCCATAAAATCGAAAAGGTCACGCGTCGTGCCAAGTACCTGCTGCTCTGCCTCGACCACGGCACCCTGATCCTGCATCTGGGAATGTCGGGCAGTCTGCGTATCATCAAGGCCGATAGCGCAGTGGGCAAGCACGATCACTTCGATCTGGTTTTTGATAATGGCAAGGCGCTACGTCTGACCGACCCACGTCGCTTCGGTGCAGTGCTCTGGACCAGCGGCGATCCTGAAAAGCACGAACTGTTGCGCAACCTGGGACCCGAACCGTTAGGCGACGACTTCAACGCCGATTACCTCTATCAACGATCACGCGGTCGCAAGGCCACCATCAAGCAGTTCATCATGGACGGCAAGGTCGTGGTCGGCGTCGGCAACATCTACGCCAGCGAGTCACTCTACCTGGCAGGTATCAATCCCAAGACTGCTGCTGGCAAGATCAGCCGCGAGCGGCTGGAACGGCTGGTAGTCGCGATTAAACAGGTGCTGACCGAGGCGATCAAACAGGGCGGCACCACCCTGCGTGACTTCGTTGGCGGTGACGGCAAGCCCGGCTACTTTGCCCAGCAACTCAAGGTTTACGGTCTCGAGGGAGAACCCTGCCCAGGCTGCGGAAGTGCGGTAAAACAGGTCGTACTGGGGCAGCGGGCCAGCTATTACTGTCCTCACTGCCAGAAGTAAGTAAGTACCCACTTATGCCGAACAATTTGAAAATATTACTATTTTCAGCTCACACAGCTGGACTACATTGAAAACAGACTTTTCTGCTAGAATTTAATAGCTAGCAGTCTCCGAAGTGGGAGAAACGATATGGACGTAAACAATCAATCTATTGCGCAGTCCGGCCTCGCGCCGCTCTACCCTCAGACCCAGCAACAGCTGAAGAGCGAGTCACGTAACGCTGCCGAGACCGAGAATCCGGTCGAAGACGCAAAAGAGGGCAGCAACGAGCAACCGCAGCCGCGTACCGACAACAACCAACCACAACAAAACGGTCGGGTCGATACCTACGCCTGAGCTGCGGATAGTTGTAAACAAAAAGGGCAGCTTTCGCTGCCCTTTCTTTTTCCAGAAAGAAAATAGAAATCACCCTTAATTGATTTCTCCACCTACTTTAATTAGCCTGAACGCTCCGCTTCAGAACACAGAAAGGATATCCGTGTATGACCCAGGGCAATGCCATCACCCCATTCTGGAACCGCATCCCTAAATTTTTCCTCTATGGTCTCTATCCTTATCCTCTGTTGTTGGCTGCCGGACTGATGCTAGCCGCATACTTTTTTGGAGGGCCTCTGTTTAACTTTGTACTATACGTTGTCGCCATCAAGTACTCCGCCGTTGTACTGCAACACACTGCCGATGGTGAACTAACACCTCCCAAACCCACCTGGGAAGTAATCAACGAAAACTACCAACTTCCATTTAAGCTATTTTTCGTCTTTGCTGTTTTTAATTTTGGTGTAGGTGTTCTCGTCACTTCACTAAATGAGTTTCTTGCCTTCAGCGTTATTTTCATCACTTCCTTCCTGCCGCCGGCACTCGTCATTGCCATGATGGTTACAGAGGAACTGGGCTTTGCTCTGAACCCAATCAACTGGTTCAGTATCGCCTTCCGTATCGGCTGGCCCTATATGATTATGGTGGTTTTCCTCTTCATGTTCAGTTCTGTTGAGGGTGAGTTCGCCTACTTTGTTGCGCCCTTTCTTCCTGCCCCATTAATCTGGCCCTTATGGATAGCCATTAGCACCTACTTCATGTTGGTTGGCTTTCACCTTATGGGTTATGTGGTACTGCAGTACCACGAAGAACTAGGCATGCAAACCCCTGAAGTACTGCATGATGACGGAAAAGACTTGCCGCTGCGTAGCAGTCACATTACTTCGCCGTTACTGGAAAAGTTTATCGCCGAGAGGAATGTTGCCGCGGCAGTTGCAGAGTTGGCTTCATTGATGGAAGAACACCCAGAGGATATGGAATTAAAGCGTCGTATCTATGTCTATCTCAAAAGCAACGGCCAGCTCGATAACCTGTCCCGTTTTGCGCCGCACTACTTTAGCCTGCTCTGCCAGGCCAATCGCTTTGCCGATGCTGCTACCATCTATCTGGACTCACAGCAAATGGGATCGCCGTTCCAGCCTGAATCGGCTGACTACTACTTACCTGTCATGCAGGAGCTACGTCGTCGCAGAGCATCGAAGCAAGCGGTGCAGTTGGCCCAGGGGTTTCACAAGCGCTTCGCCAATAATCCACACACACCAGGGGTCTATCTAGAGATGGCGAGAATTCTCAGTGAGGAGCTGCAACGCGACGATCTGGCGCAGCAGACGCTGCAATATCTATTAAAAAATTATCCTAATCATAAGTTGCAGCCTGAGGTCAGTCAGTATATGGGTGTACTGGCGCAGTTATCTGGTGCGTCGCCAGCAAGCTAACCTTCGACTGGCAGCAATTTAGCCAGTCGTTCACGTTCCTTCTCGCGTCCCTGTTCTTCGAGTACTCGCATATAACTTTTCAACAACAGCTCACGGTCAGGACAGACAACATTCTTGGCGACAATGATATGGATTAACCGCTCAGCTTCAGTGCTATCCTTCTGTCGTACAAAACGTTTTGCCAACGCACAGATCATTGACGATCCCATACGCGTACGCGGTCTGGCCAGACGCAGATATTCATTGAAGGTCTCACGAACCAGCAAGTTAGTCGCCACATCATCGTCCCGCAAAGAGAATATTGCGTGTGCCATTGCGTGGTATTCATCGCTGGTCGGATTGATCCGACTGCACTCATAGTAGCGCGCCAGAACTTCTCGATTTTGTGGGTCATGACTGTAGAGCTTGCGCAGTATTGGTAACGCCGACTCAGGATGAAACTCCGCCATAAGACCACGGACCTTCACCAGATCCTGATCATCCTGTTCCTGCTGTTTCTCCGTTTCGATAAATTCCAGGCTATAGCTTGGCAGATAGTTTCTAACCAACAAGGCCAGTATTGCGCCACTAATCAGGCCACCGATATGGGCCATAAAGTTAATACCGCTATTGCCGTACATCAGCTGCTGCACCGCCTCGTTACCCAACCACAACGGTAACAATACCAGGGCAGGCATCGTGATATAGTCGAAATAGACACCGATGAAATAGAAGAAACGGATTCGGGTCATTCCATAGAGCACGGTATAGGCACCCATAAGCCCGGCGATCGCGCCCGAAGCACCGATTCCAGGCATTAGTGCATTGCCGCTAATCATGATATCGAAGGTAGCCGAACCCAGTCCGGCAAGCAGATAGAGTGCTAAATAACTTTTTCGGTCCATGGTCGCTTCCACCAGGAAGCCGACTGCCAGCAAAAAGAGCATATTGCCAAAAAGATGGCCAAATCCGGCGTGCAGAAACATATGACTAAACATCGTTACCACTGTCGGTCTGGCCGTCCGCAAACCGTATTCGACAAAGGTTATCGACTCGTACAACTCGTCAAACTGCTTCCGTTTCTCCTTCCATTGTTCGTAATTGGGATCGTCCTGTGTAATGACTTCGTCATTACGTAACGCAGTCATGAAATCGTAGTCGGTTTGCAAGCGCATTAACCAATAGGGAAAATCCTTTGCATTTGCACCATAGAGGGCGCCAGTCAAATCATAACGATCATGTTTTTGTGCAAAAGTGAGGGCTGGTTCCAGCTCTATTTCCGCTAACTTCGATTTCTGGTAGTACTCAAACGCGGCCGTTACCTGCTCATCGTCGTCCAGCTGAAAGCTTACAAAGATCAGGACATTGAGCACGATCAGAAACAGCGTCACTAACGGTGGGCGTTTCCAGTTGATCCTGCTGTGGATGGGGATGAGCAGCATTGTCGGTTCTCCTTAACCTGGCATGTCTATACAGACGCCATTGTTGCGACAATAGTGCCTCATGTCGGCCTACATTTCTATCTGACCGATAGGGTGATAAGAACTGTGAAAATTAACGAGCTACAAGATCACGATAGGCGTGCCAACTGGCGTAAGCCAGTAACGGGAAAACCACCATCAGGCCGAGGAACATCGGCGCGACAGCGAGCGCGGTAAACAGGCCAATCAACATTGCCCATAACAACATCACACTAAAGTTGGCCCGTGCCGCCTGCAGGCTGGCATACATGGCGGTGACGATATCTATCCCCTGACGGTCGATCAGCATCGGTACGGATACCACCATCAGCGCAAACATCAACGCTAATATCGGCAGCGCAACCGCACTGAAGACAAACCACATCCCGACATTGTCCATGCGCGTGGCGGCCTGCACCGCAGCATCCATACCGAACAACAACGTGCCACTCACCATCGATATCAGATACCAGGCAAGCATAAACAGCAGCAATACACCGCCCGCCATCAGTACCCCGATGCTATTTCTCAACCAGCCATCGTATAGTTGCATCAACCCGACCGGCTTACGATGTTCAAGCCGGCGACTCACTTCGTAGAGCCCAACCGCCAGAACAGGCCCAAGGAAAACCACGGTGGCAAACACCCCGGCGGCAAGAAACGGATAGGAACTGGGGCGCATCATCGAAACCACCAAGATCATGGCTGCGGTCACAACCAGGCCGATAAGCAGGCTGATACCTGGAACCCGGACAAAATCACTCCACCCCGCGGCGAGCCAGAACCACGGTCTGTCACGATTCACCTTACGCACTGCCGGTACCGCGTAATTTGCTCCGTGGTGAACACTGGTCGTACCCATATACCACCTCCGGCAAAACTGTAGTGTCATGCCTGAGCATATGCCCCTTCACTTAAACCTAGCAGCCATACCATACCAAGCAAGTCAGGAAATACGCGCCCTGACAGACGGGTACAAAAAAAAGGCCGGGCAAGCCCGGCCTTTTTCTGTGTATCAAACGTACTTATTTCGCGTTATCAACCATATAGGTAATAGCGGCTTTCAGTTCGTCATCCGAACAGGCAGCACAGGTGCCGCGCGGCGGCATCACACCAGTCTGTCCCTGGAAGCCGTTGATGGCGTGGGTCACCAGGGTATCCATCCCCTGGGCGATACGCGGTGCCCAGGCGGCCTTGTCACCAAACTTCGGCGCACCGGCAACACCGGTCGCGTGACAGGCGAAGCAGGCGGAATCGTAAACCTGCTTGCCACTACGTGCGGTAGCGGGTGCGGCAGGCGCGGCCGGAGCCGGCGCTGCTGGGGCGGGAGCCGCTTCAGTGTTGCCCGCAGGGGCTGCTGCATCGGTAGGGGCGGCTGCCATGCTGTCAACGGTGATCGGCGCGCCGGTATTGAGCTGACCGACCGGGGCGATCAATTTGTCGATCTCGGCAGCGCTCATGGTTTCAGCGCCGTCGTTGCCGGAACAGCCGGTCAGGGCGGCCATCAAAACCGCTGCAGAGATGGCCAGCGCAGCGCGCATGCCAGTACGAGTAGAGAGTTTGTCCACAGTGAACTCCTGAAATGATTGAGGGAAACCTTGCATCACCCCGTTTGCCCGGCTAATTGAAGCCTCCTTGCCTGCTTCTGGGGGTAGTCGGAAATATCGGGTAACACAGTGTGGATAAGTATATCGTTAAGTTCTACGCAGGGTAAATTCCACAGTGATGCTGTGGGATGCGCGTCACGGGGCGGCTTATAGACGCCACACAGAATGCCCGGTATCCTTGTGCCCCTCACGCGCCCGTAGTTCAGCTGGATAGAATATCGGTCTCCGACACCGAAGGTCACAGGTTCGAATCCTGTCGGGCGCGCCATTTTCTCCCGGGCCAAACCCGGCCCAATCCTCAAATATCCCCGTAACGTTCGATTCGAACCTGTGACAGTGATCAGCGGTTCGACCACCGAGCAAAGCGAGGGGGAACATCTTCGCAACGCGAAGATGGCCCGAAGGGTGAGGCCGCAGGCCGAGTCATCCTGTCGGGCGCGCCATTTTCTCCCAGGCCAAACCCGGTCCAATCCTCAAACACCCAGATAGCGGTTCGACCACCGAGCATCGCGAAGATGGCCTGAAGGGTGAAGCCACAGGCCGAAATATCAGGTCGAACTGCTTTTTGCCTGCATATTCTCTGGCACAATCTTCTCCAGTATCACCCTGTTTCTACCCTCCTCCTTGGCCCGATAAAGCGCCTGGTCGGTAAGGCGATAAACTTCTGTTGCACGGATACGCTCATCCGGCACGGTAGCAGAGAGACCGAAGCTGGCGGTCACAACCTGACCTCTACCCGGTGCGATTTCGATATTCAGCGTCTCGATATCACGACGAATTCGTTCCACCAGGGCCAGCGCTTCATCCTGGCTCTCACTGTTGATAATACCGCCAAACTCTTCACCACCGAGACGGTACGCCTCATCGCCGGAACGGCGCATGCTGTCGGCCAGCACCTTCGAAATTCGGCGCAACACCTCGTCACCCATGTCATGGCCGTTGGTGTCGTTGTAACGCTTGAAACGATCGATATCCATGATGAAAAAATAGAACGGGCGTTGATCACGCCGGGCACGCAGATATTCACTTTCAAAGCGCTTGTTGAACCAGCGACGATTGAACAGACCCGTCAGGGCATCTTCCATCGAAGCACGATGAATCAGGTCGTAGGTCACCTCACGATTCAGTTCGTAGTAGTAGATCACGCCACACAGGGCCAGTGACACAGCGATGAACTCCACCAGCATATGTGCACTGACCTGAGTTCCAAGCACTATGAACAGGTGCGACATAAGGATGGTGTAAAAGACCAGGGTCACCTCAAGACCACGGCGCAACCCAAGAAGAAAGAAAGCAAAGATCGGGGTGAAAACCGACCACATGAGGATGCCGAAATCTTTCTTTGAGATGAAGATAATGGCAAGGGTCAGCAACATCACATTGAGCACAACAAACCAGGAGGTGCGCTCCACTTTCTGGTTGTAGCGATAGTCGGCAATGGTGATAAATCCCAATAGCAGACCGATGATATCCGCCACTCCGTTTGCATAGAGATTGGCGACGGTAAAGTTGTAGAGTGCGAAAAAGCCGAACACGAGCAGGGTCAAGACCAGATAGGCATTGAACAGGCGCACGCGCCAGAAATCATTGCTTCCCCGGTCAAAGGGATTGGGCAGCAGCAGGGGTTTTGTGATTGCTCGCTTCATCTTTTTCCTAACGGCATAACCTGCCACAGGGTTCCACGCCACTCATGCGCTACGACACTGATTTCTGCCATTCTCCTTGGCCTTATAGAGCGCTGCGTCAGCACGGGCAAACACCTGCTCAGGCGTGTCGCCCTCACGAAATTCACTCAGCCCGCAGGAGATGGTGATCGGTACCGGATTGCCGCGGTAGTGAAATTCACACGCTTCCACACTCTGACGGATGTGCTCCGCCACCACACTCGCCTTTTCCAGATCGGTTTCTGGCAATAGTAGTACGAATTCCTCACCGCCGAAGCGCGCGGCGAAATCGGTCTCGCGCACCTTGTCCTGAAACAACCGGGCGATCACTGTCAGCACCTTGTCTCCGGCCTGGTGGCCATAACTGTCGTTAATCCGTTTGAAGTGATCCACATCCCACACCGACAACACCAACGGATTTTTATAGCGTTTCCAGCGTGCCACCTCCTGCGCCAGCCGTTCGTTATAGGCAAAGCGATTGGCGATCCCGGTCAGTGGATCAACCATCGCCAGATCGCGCTCTTTCTTGATCCGCTGGCGTAGCTTGTCTGACTCCTTATGCGCATCCTGCAAACGATTGGTTAAATGCGCCACCTGCTGCTCCGCCGCACTAATGCGCTGCTCTTCGGCGTTACGGAACTCCTGCATATGGCTACGGATCGCCTCGACCCGCTGGTGTAGCGCCTCTTTCAGGGAAACGATATCCTGCGCCTGAGTGACGGAATCTTCGATCCCCTGCACCTGCGCCTTCACCGCACTGTCCAGCTCGCGGCCACCCTCAAACGATTCGCGCTGGGTCAGCACATTCTGCTGGAAGGTGACATCGATCTCCTGCAGCCGCTCCCCCATCAGCTTGAGAAACGCCTCGATTTCACTCTTCTCTTCATGCACCTGTGAGCGCATTTCGCCGATCAGATCGGCGATGGCGCGTATCGCCTTTTCTGTCTGTGCTTCATCGGCAGCAGCCAGCAACTCCTTAATCGCCACCACCTTCTCCGCCAGTCGCGCAGGGACATCAATACGCTCAAGCAGGCGCAATAAAATTTCATGCGACGTTAGATTTTCACTCGGCAACTGCGCAGGCGTTTCGCTCAGTACCGGTTGTAATGTGTGCAGCAGTTCGCGGCCGATGGCATAGAGATGACTCTCCTGACTACCCCTTTCAATCCGCTGCAACATCAGTTCACGTCGGTCGACCGGCGCCACCAGCCCCTCGACCAGTTCCTGTAACAGGTTGCGCGCCACATTAAGGTTGTCGCTTTCCACGACCGCCGTCGGATGTACCATCTCTTCCCGATTCAGCAGCTTGCCCAGCAGGCCGCGTTTTTCACTACTCTCTACCACGGGTTTTGCCGGAGTTTCATGACCTTCACCCTCGACCCAGTGCAGCGCTTCCATGATCACATCGACGAACTCCTTGACCAGCAGATGGTGATCCGTCTCTGCAGACTGCAGCAATTTTTTCTGTACAGCCTTGGCACGATGACCGGTACCGCGGGGAAAATCGATCTTGCCGAGCGCCTCTTCCAGCACTTCGCCGGGAGATGGCAGCGATTGCGCGCGCTTGCGCTGCGCATCAAGTTGCAGGATAGATTGGGAGATAGAATCGAGCAGAGCGCGCAATTCGCGATCATTACCGCCACCACGCAGAAGATTGCGCAGTCGCTCCAGTTGGCGATTAAGTACTTCATTGCTGCTATCGGCGGCCAGGGTCAGGCGACTCAAACCACTGCGCAACAGTTGCTCACTTTCGGCCCACAGCTTCTCCTTGGCCTCCAGGTCACCGAGGGCGTCGTAGTATTTACTTTTCCAGTTTTGCAGTTCGTCGTCGGTCATCGTTTTGTTCGCTCACACCAACACCAGCCCTTCGGGGAGTACGACTTCCATGGCGATCGGCAGATGATCTGAGTGGGCATCCGTGAGGACGCAACACTCACTCACTTCAATGCTTGGACTGACCAGGATGTGGTCGATATTGCGCTCCGGACGCCAGCTGGGAAAGGTGTGAAACTTTCCCTCCGGTTCACGCAGCGCGGTGTCACGGAAAAAACGCTTCATCTCCACACTATCCGGCGGACAGTTCATATCGCCCATCACAATTGCATTGGGATACTCACGCACCAGTTCGGTGATATAGGCCAGTTGCTTGGTCCGTGCGCGCGGACCTAACGCCAGGTGCAACATAATCACCGCCAGTGAGTTGTCGCCGTGACCATAGCGGATAAACAGCGCTCCACGGCCCGGGATCATTCCCGGTAATTTATGCTCACTGATCTCTGCGGGACGGGTCTTACTCAACAGGCCGTTGCCATGTTGCGCCAGTTTGCCGAGATTACGATTCAGCTGGTGATACCAGAAAGGAAACTCGGCCCGGTTAGCCAGATATTCGGTCAGGTCGACGTAATTGGTGCGCAAACTACCCGAATCGAGTTCCTGCAGCCCCACCACGTCATAGTTACGCAGGATGTTGGCAATCTTGTCGAGGGTTTCGAAACGATGCTTGGCGGGAAACAGGTGCTTCCAGCTCTTGGTGATGTAGTGGTGCGGAAAGACGCTATTGATCCCAACCTGGACGTTGTAGCTGAGCAATCGCAGACGTTGGCCCCCTGCCGGGGACAGCTGTGCATTATCCATTTGAGATTCCGTAATTGGGAAACCGTCTCAAAATCGGCGCGCAGCCATTCCGAAAGGGCTTCCTGTTTTTTTATACCGGACAGATCATATCGCCCAGGGCGGCGGTAAGTTTCAGGTTCTCTCCGTAATCGACCGGACAATCAATAACTGTAACGCTATCGCTTTCCAGAGCCTTTCTCAAGGCGGGCAGCAGCTCTGCGGCGCTCTCCACCCTTACCCCCACTGCGCCGAAGGATTCGGCCAGTTTGACGAAATCGGGGTTACTGAAATCGACGTGAGAGATGCGGCCAAACTGGTTCATCTGCTTCCACTTGATCAGACCATAGCCGCTGTCGTTCCAGATCAGCACCACGATGGGCGTCTTCAGCCGCACCGCCGTTTCCAGCTCCTGCACATTCATCAGGAACCCGGCATCGCCTGTTACCGCCACCACCTTGCGCTCTGGCAGTGCCAGTTTGGCAGCGATGGCCCCCGGCAGGGCGATGCCCATACTGGCGAAACCGTTGGAGATGATGCAGGTATTGGGCACCTCGCAGCGGAACATGCGCGCCATCCACATCTTGTGCGCGCCGACATCGCAAATGGCGATGTCCTCCAGTTCCATCGCGGTACGCAGATCCCAGATGATCTTCTGCGGCTTGATCGGGAAACCGTCATCCTTGCTACAGGCATTCATCTCCTTGACCAGCGCTTCGCGCAGGGAGCGCATGCGATGGCCCTGGTGTGGCGTGGCCAACTCGCCGATACGCAGCAGGGCGTGCTTGATGTCGCCAACCACACCCACTTTCACCGTGTAGTAGGCGTCCACTTCGGCAGGCATGGTGTCGATGTGAATGATGATGCGGTCACGGCTTGGGTGCCACAGATGGGGGTGATACTCCACCAGGTCGTAACCGATGCAGATGATCACATCGGCCCCTTCGAAACCGCAGTGGATGAAATCCTTGGCCTGTAACCCGGCACTGCCCAGCGCCAGCGGGTGCTTGAACGGCATCACCCCTTTAGCCATGAAGGTGTTGGCCACCGGGATATTGAGCCGCTCGGCGAAATCGACCAACTGCTGCCACGCCTTGGCGCGGATCACGCCGTTGCCCGCCAGAATCATCGGTGAACTGGCGTTGGAGATCGCCTGGGCCGCCCGCTCAATCTGATCGGTGGCCGGTTCCGGCAGCATCGGATTCTTCACCGGCAGGGGGTGATCGTGCACCTCCATCTCGGCGACGTTCTCCGGGAATTCGATAAAGCTGGCACCTGTCTTTTCGGTCTGCGCCAGTTTGAACGCCTTGCGCACTACCTCGGGGATGGTGTTCGGGGTGAGCAGGCGGGAGGAGTATTTGGTGACCGGCTGGAACATCTGCTCCAGGTCGAGCACTTGGTGCGACTCCTTGTGCAGCCGGTTGGTGTCGGCCTGCCCGGCGATCGCCACCACCGGCGCATGGTCCATGTTGGCGTCGGCAACGCCAGTGATCAGGTTGGTGGCGCCGGGACCGAGGGTGGCAAGACAGACGCCGGCACGGCCGGTGAGACGACCGTAGACGTCGGCCATGAAGGCAGCACCCTGCTCATGACGGGTGAGGACGAACTGAATCGACGAATCGAGCAGGGCGTCCATCACGTCAAGGTTCTCTTCGCCCGGAATGCCGAAGACGTATTGGGTCTTCTCGTTTTCCAGACAACGGACAAACAACTCTGCCGCTTTCATCCCGGCTCCTGATATGGCCCTCGATATAGTTAGTCTAGTTTTGCTGAGACTCTTTCGCGATAAGCGCTTCCATCACACGAATCAATCGCTCGTAACTCTTGGCCATGGGGCCATCGGTACGGTACTTACCGTTGACGATAACATGCGGCACGCCATCGATGCCGTACTGGCGGGTCAGGTCGGCGGCACGGCGTACCTTGGCTTCCACAGCAAAGGAGTCGAAGGTATCGTTGAAGGTCGCCGCATCCACATCGAGCTGCTCAAAAAACTGGCCAATCTCTTCCTTGGTCGCCATGCGTTGATGCTTCTTCTGCACCGATTCAAAGAAGGGCTTGTGGAACTTGTCGAGGATCTCCAACACCTCAGCGGTGTAGAAGGCCTGGGCATGAAGTTTCCAGCGCGGGTTATTGAAGATCGCCGGGATGCGTATGAACTCGACATTGGCCGGTTTATCTTCCAGCCAACCGTCGATCACCGGATCGAAGTCGTAGCAGTGGGGGCAGCCATACCAGAACATCTCCACCACCTGTACCTTGCCCGGCCCTGCCGCAGGCACCGGCGGCGACACAAGCGCATAGTCCTGACCGGCCACAAACTCCTCGGCAACACTGACACTACTCAGGCAGATGGCCGTCAGCGCCAGAAAAATAGCCGCACTTAATTTACGCATATTCATCCTCCAGACTCGATTCTCAGGCCGTCGATGGCGGCCGTTTCGTTTTCGCTACTATAACCGATGCTCCCCAATACTGCCCACCGAGGGCAGCGCACTTTTATGTATGGCGCAGGTGGATTATGCTTAGAGCATAACAATTACATGCAATGAGGGTCTGACATGGTCGAAGGCAAACACATCAACTTAAACGAATTCCTCAACCAGCAATATCTCTGCGAGGCGATGACCCCACGTGAGATCCAGACCCTGTTGGAGTTCACCGAAGAGGTTCGGTTCAAAAAAAATGAGATCATCGCCGACATCGGCGAGGTCGGTGAAGCGCTCTACTTCGTGGTCGAGGGTGAAGCGGCCCTGTTCCAGCAATCATCGAGCAGCGATATGGTCGAAGTAGGTCGCGCCAAGTCGGGCGGTATGATCGGTTCCATGTCCTTCTTCGACAGTCAGCCGCGCTCGGTACGGATTATCGCCATGAGCGATAACAACCGCCTGATCCGCCTTAGTAAGGTCATGTACCAGCGCCTGCGGGTGGAACACCCTTTCATCGCGGTAAACCTGCTGGAGGATGCCATCGTTAGCCTGGACCAACTGTTCCGGCACCTGAGCCAGGACATGGCCGCCTTCTCCCGCTACGTCTACGGCGGCAATCGCTAAGCCGATATTCAGTAGAAACAAAAAAGCCCCGCAATGCGGGGCTTTTTTCGTTCTACCGTCACTCAGAGTTGACCATAAGAGTGTAAACCGGAAAGGAACATGTTGACGCCGACAAAGGCGAACAGCGTAACGAACAGACCGACGATGGCCCACCAGGCCAGCGGTGTGCCGCGCCAGCCCTTGGTCAGCCGCAGGTGCAGCCAGGCGGCGTAGTTGAGCCATACGATCAGCGCCCAGGTCTCCTTCGGGTCCCAGGACCAGTAACCGCCCCAGGCCTCTGCTGCCCACATCGCGCCAAGCACGGTGGCCACAGTGAAGAAGGCAAAGCCGAGGGCGATCGCCTTGTACATAATGTCATCGAGCTGATCCAGGCCGGGCAGACGCTTCGCCAGTACGCTCTCCGGCTTCTTCTCCACCAGCAGATAGGCCACGCCGAGCATCGCCGCCAGGGCGAAGGCGCCGTAACCGACGAAGTTGGCCGGGACGTGGATCTTCATCCAGTAGCTCTGCAGCGCAGGCACCAGCGGCTGGATCTCGTGGGCGCCACGTTCGAAGGTGTACCAGAGCAGGAAGCCGACGGCACCGCTGATCACGGTCAGGGCGAAGGCACCCATGGCGCGGTTCTCATAACGGCGCTCATAGAACAGGTACATCAGCGCGGTGATGATAGCGAAGAGGATGAACACCTCGTAGAGGTTGCTCACCGGGATATGGCCGATGTCGGAACCCATCAGGTAGGACTCGCGCCAGCGTACCATCAGGCCAACCAGCCCCATGGCGGCGCCGGACCAGGTCAGGGCGGTGCCGACCTTTCCGCTAAATTCGGAACCGATGGCCAGGGCAAAGTAATAGGCGGCGGTGGCCATGACGAACAGCGCGCTCATCCACATAATGGACGACTGGCTGGAGATGAGGAACTTGAGAAAGAAGTTGGTTTCGCCGCGGGCCAGTTCGTCGCCGTAGAGGCCGATGGCAGCCAGGCTGAGCAATGCAACCACCAGGCTGAGGGTGCGCATCGGCTTCCAGCTCCAGCCGAAGATCACCAGGCCGATGACCGAGGCGAAGAGGATGCCGACCTCAAAGCCATCCATCAACGACGAATAGTTGCTGTAGGCAACGCCGCCACCGATCGCGACCAGCAGCGCCCAGATCCAGTCGTAAAGGCCAAGTCGCTTCAGCAGCGACGGCCGATCAAATTCGTTTTGCATAACACTTTCAGTTACTGACATTACTCCTCCTCGCCGGGCTGATTAACGCTCAACCGCCCGATCTAACTATTGGTACCACTATGATGCCGCAGATCACGACTCAGTGAAGCAAACTCATCATCAAAGGCACCGCGCTCACGGTGAGCGGCGGCGGCCAACATGACGGCTGTAGCGCCCTGCTCCTCACGCACCAGCAACCAGAGGCGGCGGTGGTGCAGATAGAACATGAAGAAGACACCCAGCATCAGCATCACGCAGCCAAGATACACGATATTCTGACCAGGCGCCTTGGTTATTTGCAACCCCGAGGCCTCAACCTGAGTGAAGTCGGTAAAGGCCAGATAGAAGGGTGAACCGTAGGCAGGCAGGGTGGAGATCGCGTTCAGAGCGTCGTCGAAGAACAGCGAATCTGCCTCACTGATGCCCTGGGTAGTGTCGATACCCTCTTCACGTAGCTGCTCCAGATAGACATTGCCCAGGATGATCTGCAGCAGTTTGACGAAGGAGTTAAGGGCCTCCTCGCGCTTCTCCGGCGCAACACCCTGCTCGGTCTGCGCCGCGACCGCTTCCAGGCCGCTGTTCACAAAGACCCGCACCAGGTTTTCAATCATCTTGGTGAAGCGCTCATTCACCGGATCACCGATCGGCGCTCCCAGATCGTTCATCGCCTGACGCTGCGCCACGGCATGGATCAATTTTTCGTCCTTGGCCCGCGCCAGGAACTTCATAAAGCGCTCAATGCTGCCCTTAGGATCCACCGGCAGATGCAGGAAGCGGTATTCCTCACCGGTGGAGGCGCGCATGCCGCTGAGAAAGAAGGGGCGCCCGTCGAACATAATCGGGCTCAGGTAGTTGACGTACTCACGCGCCTCGCCGTTGGCGGCACGCAGCTTGAACACCACACTGGGGCCGTAATTCATGTGCTTCTTGCCGCTGGGGTCACCCTCCGGCAGAGGGAAGATGTTGAACATCTTGAAGTCGTCCAGCTCGAGCATGTAGTCGCTATCGCCGTCGCGCATCGGCACGTTACCGTTGATGGTACCGTTGATCTCCTCCGCACCCTTACCCGGCGCAGCCAACGGCCATGACATCAGTTTGATCTTCGAACCACCATCGGCAAAGCTCGACTGGTAGATGGAGTAGCCCTTGTAGACCAGGGGATGGTTGACCTTGATGTTCGCCTTGAGTGGCTCCTTCAGCGCCTTGTCATGAATGATCACCTGACTTTCGAACAGCTTCGGCATCCCAGTGGAGTAGTGCTCGATGTTGAAGTCGACCACCTCTACAGAAAACGGCAGCTTCTGCACCAGATAACCGTCGCGCATGCCGATGAAAACGAAATCGGCTTTGGAGCCTTCAGGGATAGAGACAGCACCGCGGAAGGAGCTGTTGTCGGAAGGCAGCACACTCTTCTCCGGCACCAGATTGGCCGGCATGCTGCGGGTTTCGATGGCGAGGTCACCGCGCCACTCGGCAATACGTAGCGGCAGATTGCCGTCGATCAGGCCGCCAAGACAGATCACGACAATGGAAACGTGGGAGAGCAGATAACCGAGCCGTCCGGCGGAGCCTTTCATTGCCGCCAGTGTGGTATGCCCTTCGTGATGTTTTACCTTGATCCGGTAACCGAGCTTCTGCAATCGACCCGCGAGAGTGGTGATGGTCTTTTCCGCCCCTTCAGCCGCTTGCCACTCGTCCTTGTGATGAAAACCACCCAGCGACTTGGCCTGCACATCGAGGCGGAAATTGCGCATGTCCTTGATGATGGTCGGTGTATTGCGGTAGACGCAGACTGCGGTCGACACCAGCAGGATACCCAGCAGGGCGATAAACCACGGTGCACCGTAGATATCGAACAGACCGAGGGATTTGAATACTTCGAACCAGAACGATCCGAATTTGACGATGTAATTGGTATAGGGCTCGTTCTGTTTCAGTACCGTGCCGATCACCGCAGCGATAGAGATCGCTACCAGCATGGTGATCGCCAGATTCATGGAGCCGAGAAACTCCACCAGAACCAGAGAATAACTGCGTCGTGGACGCGATATGTGGGCTGTATCGTTCAAGGATTTCACCATCTTCGGCGTTGCGCCTTATGCCGCCGTTTCAAAACATCACCGGCTTCTTATGTAGCTTACAGACAATAAAGGGTGGCCTGAGCCACCCCTTATTCTGTTACAACAATCTGCAACGAAGATTAATGCAGACCAGCGATATACTCAGCTACCGCGGCAATATCGGCATCGCTCATTTTGGCAGCGATGTCGCGCATCATCTTCTGCGGGTCAGTGGTACGGGCCCCGGAACGGAAATCGTTCAGCGCCTTGCTCACATACATATTGTGCTGACCGCTAAGTGAAGGAAAACCAGCGCCCGGGTTACCGGCACCGGAAGGACCGTGGCAGGCCATACAGGCAGAGATGCCTTTCGCCGCATCACCACCTTCGTACAGCTTCTTGCCAGCAGCAGCTTTCTCCAGATCGGCAGGTGCGCCGACAACCAGCTTTTGGGTGGAGAAAAATGCTGCCAGATCGGCCGCGTCCTGTGCACTCAAAGGAGCCGCCATGCCGCTCATGGTTGGGTCGGTACGCTCACCCGCCTTGAACTGAGCCAGTTGCTTCTCGATATAGGAAGCGTGCTGACCAGCCAGTTTGGGAAAGGTCGGGACCATGCTGTTCCCATCCATGCCGTGGCAGGCGCCACAGGTCATGGCCTTGTTTTTTCCAGCAGCAGCGTCACCGGCTGCAGAGACAACGCCAGTGGCGCTAAACATTACCAGAACGGCAAGAGCTAATTTCTTCATTGGTTCCCCAGTATTTCAGACACTTTGCAGATTGATGTCTCCGGGCTTAATTACTGAGCCTTGGAGACGAGATACTCAACAGCCGCTTCGATATCTGCATCAGGCAGATCGGCACGGCCACCCTTCGGAGGCATCACACCAGTGGTACCTTTGAAACCTTTAAGAGCGTGCTGCTTCATTACGTCCATGCCCTGAGCGATACGCGGACCCCAGGCGGCCTTGTCGCCGGTCTTGGGAGCGCCAGCAGCACCAGTAGAGTGGCAGGCGAAGCAAACGGTGTTGTAAATGGTCGCGCCGTCGGCGGCGATAGCGCCCTGGGCAGAGAACAGCAGAGCAGCACCGGCAGCAGCAATAGCAAACTTCTTCATTTTTTCATCTCCTCATCTTGTTGATGATTTGGACCTTCTTATGAAATCAGGCCCTTTTGGTTTTTGTATTTCAGACCGGGAAGCACGCGTGTTACCCTCATGTGCGTCCCGGACACGTCAAGCAGCGTGTCTATATACCAATTTTGGCCCCTCCGGGTCAATCACGGCTGGTTATGGATATACTCTGCCTGACATAGCAAACCGACCGCAAAAACCACGACAAATTCCATCCAATGCAACGAAATCCCTTCAAATCCATAAGCTTCCTCACCAGCGCCAACGCCCTGCACCAGCTACCACCTGACAGTGGCGCCGAGGTCGCCTTCGCCGGGCGCTCCAATGCGGGAAAGTCCAGCGCCCTTAACGTCATCACCGAGCAGCACAACCTGGCCCGTACCAGTAAAACCCCAGGACGCACCCAGTTAATCAACTTCTTCGCCCTGGATGACGAGCACCGCCTGGTAGACCTGCCTGGTTACGGCTACGCCAAGGTGCCGGAGAAGATCAAGCGCCACTGGCAGCAGGTGCTCTCCGATTACCTGCAGACCCGCCAGTGCCTGCGCGGGCTGGTGCTGCTGATGGACGTGCGCCATCCGCTCAAGGATTTTGATGTACAGATGCTCGACTGGGCGGCGCACCAGGGGATGCGGGTACATGTCCTGCTGACCAAGGCCGACAAGCTCGGCAACGGCCCTGCGGGCAGCACCCTGCAAAAGGTGAAAAAGGAGCTGGCCGCCAACTACCCACTGGCCACCGCCCAGCTCTTCTCCTCGCTGAACCGTCGCGGGGTCGACGATGCGCGGGCGAAGCTGGCCGAATGGCTGGAGTTGGGTGAAAGCTGAGGAAAACAAGGCGCCTCTAAAAATTCAATCAAGGCGATGAGTGCAAGGCGGAAAGCAACGAAAAAGCGGAGTTTACATTGAGTAAATGAGCATTTTGAGGCGCTTTCCAACGCCGCAATCGCGGCTTGAGTGGATTTTTAGAGGTGTCTGAATAAAAAGCCCTGGTCGTGGGGAGGTAAGGAGAGTTACGACCAGGGCCAGAAGTACCCGGCAATCTTGGGGGGAATTGTCGGGGTCTACCAAGTCCCGTAAGGAGAGAACGGGATGCGCATTGTTAGCGCTATGGTTGAGACCGGGGTGATCTGGGAAAGTTCAGGGATCCGGAGAAATTTTTTAGTTTTTTAGTAAGGCATTGATTACACGAATCAAAACCCTGCCCCAACCCCCAACAGAGCGCTTTTATGCCCCTTCTTAATGTGCCTCATCCCAGTTAGTACCGGAACCGGCCTCAACCACCAACGGTACACGCAACGCTGCCGCCCCGCTCATTAACTCGATAATCTTCCCGCTCACCTCATCGACCCTCGCCTCGGGCACCTCGAACACCAGTTCGTCGTGCACCTGCATGATCATGTGGATATCCGGCTGATCGGCCAGCCAGGCATCGACCGCCAGCATGGCACGTTTGATGATGTCGGCAGCGGTACCCTGCATCGGCGCGTTGATCGCGGTGCGCTCGGCGTACTGGCGGCGCTGGCCGTTACTGGAGTTGATGTCGGGGATATAGAGACGGCGACCGAATACGGTCTCGACATAGCCCTGCTCTTTAGCCAGTTCGCGGGTGGAGTCCATGTAGGCCTTCACACCGGGATAACGGGCGAAGTAGAGGTCGACGTAGTTCTGCGCCGCGGCACGTTCGATGCCCAACTGCTTGGCCAGACCGAAGGCGGACATGCCGTAGATCAGGCCGAAGTTGATCGCCTTGGCGCTGCGACGCTGATCGGCAGTCACCGCCTCCAGCGGCTCGCCGAAGACCTCGGCGGCGGTGGCGCGGTGGATATCTTCTCCAGCGGTAAAGGCCTTGAGTAGTCCTTCGTCGCCGGAGAGGTGGGCCATGATGCGCAGCTCGATCTGTGAGTAGTCGGCGGCGACGATGCGATAGCCGGGCGGGGCAATGAAGGCCTGGCGAATACGTCGGCCCTCCTCGGTACGCACCGGGATGTTCTGCAGATTCGGATCGGAAGAGGAGAGTCGGCCGGTCGCCGCCACCGCCTGATGGTAAGAGGTGTGCACACGGCCGGTAGTCAGATTGATCATCAACGGCAGCTTGTCGGTGTAGGTCGACTTGAGCTTGGACATGGAGCGGTGCTCCAGGATCAATCGCGGCAGCGGATAGTCCAGCGCCAGTTCGTCGAGCACCTCCTCGGCGGTGGAGGGCTGACCCTTGGGGGTCTTTTTCAACACCGGCAGACCCAGCTTGTCGAAGAGGATCGCCTGGATCTGTTTCGGCGAACCGAGATTGAAGGTCTCGCCCGCCGCGTCGTAGGCAGCCTTTTCGATGGTCGTCATCTTCTGCGCCAGTTCACCGCTCTGCTGCTCCAGCATCGCCTTGTCCACCAACACACCGTTGCGCTCCATCCGCGACAGAATGGAAAGCAGTGGCACTTCCAGTTCGCGATAGAGTGTCGCCAGCGTCGGCGTCGCTTCCAGTTTCGGCCACAGGGTTTGATGCAGACGCAAAGTAATGTCCGCATCTTCCGCCGCGTAGGGTCCCGCCTGCTCCAGCGCGACTTCGTTAAAACCGATCTGCTTGGCCCCTTTACCCGCCACCTCTTCATAGCTGATGTTTTTGTGGCCGAGATATTTCAGCGCCAGCGAATCCATGTCGTGACGGGTGGCGGTGGAGTCGAGCACGTAGGATTCGAGCATGGTGTCGTGGGCGATGCCGCGCAGGGTAATACCATGGTTGGCGAGCACGCTTTTGTCGTACTTGAGGTTCTGCCCGACCTTGAGATGTTTGTCGCTTTCCAACAGCGGTTTGAGTTTTTCCAGCACCTCATTGCGCGGCAGTTGTTGCGGCGCGCCGGGATAGTTGTGCGCCACCGGCACATAGGCAGCCTTGTGCGCTTCGACGGCGAAGGAGACACCGACGTTCATCGCATCCATGTAGTCGAGGCTAGTGGTCTCCGTATCGAAGGCAAACAGCTCCGCCTGTTCCAGTTTTTTCAACCAGGCATCGAAGGTTTTCCAGTCGAGGACGACTTCGTATTCACTTTCGGCGTTGGCAGGCTGTGCCTCTTCTACCGGCGCATCGCCACCACCACTCAACAGTTCGCTCAACCAGGTTTTGAATTCGAGCTGGCTATAGAGATCGCGTAGCGCGTTTTGATCCGGCGATTCACGTTCCAGTTGCAGCGGTTTCAGTTCCATCTCCACGTCGCACTTGATCGTTACCAACTCTTTCGACAGCGGCAGTTGCTGCAAACTGTCGCGCAGATACTCGCCCACCTTGCCCTTGAATTCGTCGGCGTGTTCGATGATGCCATCCAGAGAACCGTAATCCTGCAACCACTTCACCGCGGTCTTCGGACCGACTTTCGGCACGCCGGGAACGTTATCGACGGTGTCGCCAATCAATGCCAGGTAGTCGATGATCCGCTCCGGCGGGATGCCGAATTTTTCGCTTACGCCGTCAGGGTCCATGGTGGTCTCGGTCATGGTGTTGACCAGGGTGACATGCTCGTTGACCAGTTGCGCCATGTCCTTGTCGCCGGTGGAGACCAGCACCTTCATCCCCTGTTCCTCGGCCTGCTTGGCCAGCGTGCCGATCACGTCGTCCGCCTCGACCCCCTCGATGCTCAGCAGCGGCAGACCCATGGCGCGAACGATGGCATGGATCGGTTCGATCTGGCTGCGCAACTCGTTCGGCATCGGCGGACGGTTGGCCTTGTACTCGGGATACATCTCGTCACGGAAGGTCTTGCCCTTGGCGTCGAACACCACCGCCACATGGGCCGGGTCGTAATCCTTGAGCAGACGGCGCAGCATGTTGGTCACACCGTAGACCGCACCGGTCGGCTCGCCCTTCGAGTTAGTCAGCGACGGCATGGCGTGAAAGGCGCGGTAGAGGTAGGAAGAGCCGTCCACCAGCACCAGCAATTTGTTGTCCTTGTTTGGCATGGCTGCGCTTTTTATCGGGTTCATATATCGGGCAAGCAGGATATACCATCTATCCATTGTTTGCTGCGCCACCATCCAGGTAGCGCTAAGCCAATCAATTTATTAATAATTACTAATCTTAATACTAAGTATTGACTATGGGCGCATAAACAGGTTAAATCCGTTTCACCCTGCACCACACGCCGCCGACCACAGCGATGGTGACACACCGGTGACAAAAACAAAGAAGCGCCGGACAGTCATAGGCCAAAAAAGCGTAGGAGCATTGGGGGGGTTACACAAAAACAATAAAATGAGCTTCTGCCGGCGTATGCCGGCATTATTTTTTCTGTCACCGGAATTTCAGATCGCTACTGCTATTCGCACCAGTCACGCCAGCCCCCTATAATGGCAGCTCCTCTAACCAGCGTACCTTCCTATGAGCGACAATGAGAAAACCCCGCACCACGGCGTAATCCCCAACGACAGCATCCTGACCCGCGAGTCGTGGAAGATTTTTCAGATCATGGCCGAGTTCGTGGAAGGTTTTGAACGACTGGCTGAGATCCGCCCTTCGGTGAGCATCTTCGGCTCGGCACGCACACCTGAGGATCATCCCTATTACAAATTGACCGAGGAGATCGCCTACGCCCTCTCTCAGGCAGGGTTTTCCGTGGTCAGCGGCGGTGGACCAGGCATCATGGAGGCAGCCAATAAAGGCGCCTATCGTGGCAAGTCGCCCTCTATCGGCCTCAACATCCAGCTTCCCCACGAGCAGTCGGGTAACGAATATCAGGACATCCGCCTCAGCTTCCGCCACTTCTTTTCGCGTAAGGTGATGTTCGTGAAATACGCCTCCGCCTACGTGGTGATGCCCGGTGGTTTCGGCACCCTCGACGAACTGGCCGAGATCCTGACCCTGGTGCAGACCGGCAAGACCTGTCGTATTCCGATCATTCTGGTCCACTCACCTTTCTGGAAAGGCCTGATCGACTGGATTCGCACTACACTGGTAGATGAGAAGGTGATCAGCCCGGAAGATCTGGATCTGTTGCAGATCATCGACGAACCTGAAAAAGTGGTCGAGGCGATCTTCAACCACTATGAACAGACCGGATTCGAACCCTCCGCTAAAGAGCGTGAGATATTGCTGGACCTGTAGGGAGAAACCATGCGTCAACTGTTAACACTTACCGCGGCACTACTGATGCTCGCGCCTGTCTACGCGGAAGAAGCCAGCGGCAGCGACCAGGAACTGCAACCGGAAGTCACCATCGTTCACCGTGGCAAGGAGACCATCGAGGAGTACCGCGTCGGCGGCCAGCTCTACATGGTGAAGATCACCCCCAGCAGCGGCGTACCCTATTACCTGATGGATACCGACGGCGACGGCAGTCTGGAGACCCGGCGGAACGATCTGGAGAACCCCTCTGTCGTCCAGTGGCGCATCTTCACCTGGTAAATAACTGCACTCGTTAACCGTGATGCCGTTTTAAATCATAAAGTCGTACTGTCTTTCCTTCGCCCAGACGGCTAAAATCCCGCCTGCGGCAAACAACCGAAACTTTTTATGTCTGTTTATACAGTGGTCGAGCGGGATGAACTGGAGGACTTTCTCCGTAACTATCCCCTTGGCGATCTCATCGACTACCAGGGCATCAGCGCTGGCATTGAGAACACCAACTACTTCGTCACTACCAGTGAAAAGAAGCTGGTCCTCACCCTGTTTGAACAGCACACCGCCGAGGAACTGGGTTATTTCCTCGACCTGATGGCCTTCCTCGCCGAACACGATATCCCCAGCGCCCACCCCATCGCCGACAACGATGGCCACTACCTGCGCGTACTTAACGGCAAACCGGCAGCGCTGGTGATGCGCCTGACCGGTGGCGATGTGAAACAGCCGAACGTGGCACAATGTGCGGCACTGGGTAAAAACCTCGGCAAGCTGCATGTGGCGGGGCAATCGTTCACGGGCCAGCGTAATAACGACCGCGGCCCCCACTGGTGGCACACCACCCGCGATGCGGTGATCGAAAAGCTCGACGCCGACGAGCGAGAAATGCTTGATGCAGAGCTGGCCTTCCAGCGTTCGCACCGCTTCGACACCTTGCCGCGTGGCGTGATCCACGCTGACCTGTTCCGCGACAACGCCCTGTTCGAGGGCGATACCCTCACCGGCATTATCGACTTCTACTACGCCTGCAACGATGTGCTGCTCTACGATGTGGCGGTCACCCTCAATGACTGGTGTAGTAATGGCGGCGGCAGTCTCGACATGGCAAAGTCGCAGGCAATGCTCGATGCCTACAAACAGGTACGCCCCTTCAGCGCCGAAGAGATCGAGGCCTGGCCGGTGATGTTGCGCGCCGGGGCACTGCGCTTCTGGCTCTCACGCCTGCAGGATCACCACTTCCCCCGTGAAGGTGAGCTGACCCACATCAAGGATCCCGACGTCTTCCGTGACATCCTGCTGGCAAGAATAAAGCAGCCGATCCCGTCGCTTTAATCTCCCCTGGGCAAGTCCAAATCACGACCTGCTGATATAACCCCTTGTCAGATATGGAAATTGATTGTTATCCACAATTCCTGTGGATAACTTTGTGGATGTTTTGCGTAGAACCGTGCCAAATCCGCATGGCAGCAGCAAAAGTCATAAATTGGTCATCTTCTGCTCAATCCTTGTTTTTCTAATAAAATCATATATATGATTGTTCTCTAATACAGTTTAGGGTGTGAGCGAATGCACACTTGACAGGCTCCTATCACTCATGCCCTGTCATTGTGCATAAATCCGCTGCCTGATTGCGGAATACCTGACCTGTGTCAAGTAATCCATTCGGCGAACCTTGGCTTGCCCGGCACCAACCCTCTCCCTAGAATAGGGACTTCCCTCATCAAACAGACACTTACCCGCGTGGAACGACTGGCCCGCCTTGCCCGGCGACTCGATCAACTCAGTGAATGGACCGGCCGCGGCATCGCCTGGCTCACCCTCGGCATGGTGCTGGTCACCTTCGCCGTGGTGGTGCTGCGTTACCTGTTCAACATCGGCTGGATCGCCATGCAGGAGTCGGTCACCTACATGCACGCGCTGGTGTTCATGCTCGGCGCCGCCTACACCCTGCGCCACGACGGCCACGTCCGGGTCGACATCTTCTACCAGAAGTTCAGCCCACGCGGCCGCGCCTGGGTCGACCTGCTCGGCACGTTGCTGCTACTCATCCCGGTTACCGTGTTCATCACCTGGATCAGCTGGGAATACGTCGCCTCTTCCTGGGAACTGCGCGAAGGCTCGCGTGAGACCGGCGGCCTGCCGTGGGTCTATCTGTTGAAAACCGCCATCCCACTGATGGCGATCCTGATGCTGTTGCAGGGTTTGTCACTGGGCCTGCGTTCGCTGCTGGTACTGCTGGGGCATGAAGAGGATGCCCCGTCCCATGACCCGAGCACTGAGGTGTAGCCATGGGCGCAGAAACAATGGCCATCCTCATGTTCCTCACCATCTGTGGTGTGCTGCTGCTCGGCTTCCCGGTCGCCTTCACCCTCGGTGGCACCGCACTGGCCTTCGCCGCCCTGGGCTCACAACTGGGCCTGTTCGACGGCGCCTTCCTCGAAGCACTGCCCAACCGCCTCTACGGCATCATGACCAACGAAACCCTGATCGCCGTGCCGCTGTTTGTCTTCATGGGGGTGATGCTGGAACGGTCGAAAGTGGCGGAGCAACTGCTCGACACCATGGCCGCGCTGTTCGGGCCGATGCGTGGCGGGCTGGGGATATCCGTCACCCTGGTCGGCATGCTGCTCGCCGCCAGTACCGGCATCGTCGGCGCCACCGTGGTCACCATGGGCCTGCTCTCCCTGCCGACCATGATCAAACGCTGCTACAGCCCGGCGCTCGCCTGCGGCACCATCTGCGCCTCCGGCACATTGGGACAGATCATTCCACCGTCGATTATTTTGATCCTGCTCGGCGACGTCCTCGCCTCTGCCTATCAACAGGCGCAACTCGATATGGGGATCTGGTCGCCGGAGACCGTTTCCGTCGGCGACCTCTTCGCTGGCGCACTCATCCCCGGCCTGATGCTGGTGCTCTTCTACATCATCTATCTGTTGTTTGTTGCATGGCTGAAACCGGACGCCTGCCCGGTACCGCCGGTGGAAGAGCGCGGTGCCTATAACCGCGAACTGATGGTACGAGCCGTCAAAGTATTGCTACCGCCGCTGGGATTGATCCTCGCGGTACTCGGTTCGATCCTCGCCGGGATGGCGACACCGACAGAAGCCGCGTCGGTCGGCGCCATTGGCGCGATCCTGTTGGCGATCTCACAGGATCAATTCAACGAGAAAACGCTTAACGACGTTATGCGCTCCACCACGCAGATCACCGCGATGGTGTTTTTGATTTTTATCGGCGCGTCGCTTTTCTCACTGGTGTTCCGTGGCTTCGGCGGCGACGAAATGGTGAAGGCACTGCTCACCGATCTGCCCGGTGGTGTGTTCGGTGCGATGCTGGTGGTGATGCTGGTGATGTTCCTGCTCGGCTTCATTCTCGACTTTATCGAGATCACTTTTGTGGTGGTGCCGATCGTCGCACCGATTTTGTTGCAGATGGATATCAGTCCGGTATGGCTCGGTGTCATGATCGCCATCAACCTGCAAACCTCGTTCCTTACCCCGCCATTCGGTTTTGCACTGTTCTACCTGCGCGGCGTGGCACCACCGGAAGTGACGACGATACAAATCTACAAAGGCGTGATTCCCTTCATCCTCATTCAACTGCTGGCACTGGTGGCGCTGTCACTGTGGCCGGAACTGGCGACGTGGTTGCCGGGAGTGGTGTACGGGGAGTAATCAGGTATCCAGCGGACTGCGCACCGCATTACCTCCGCGATTCAATACATGGGTGTAGATTTGCGTGGTCTTGACGTCCTTGTGACCCAATAATTCCTGCACGGTACGGATGTCATAGCCATTCTCCAGCAAATGCGTGGCAAAGGAGTGACGCAAACTATGGCTGGTAGCCGGTTTATTGATACCGGCACGACGCACTGCACCCTTTATCGCACGCTGAAACGCCTTTTCGCCCAGGTGGTGTCGACGAATAACCCCGCTACGTGGATCGTTAGCTGGCTCTGCCGCAGGAAACATATACTGCCAAGCTAACTCCCGGCCTGCGTTGGGATACTTGCGCTCCAGAGCGTAGGGCAGATAGACTGGCCCGACACCACTCTTGAGATCTTGCTCATGGAAGACCTGCACTCTGGCAATCTGGCTCTGCAAAGGCTCCACCAGAGAACGCGGCAACATGGTGCGTCGGTCCTTACCCCCTTTACCTTCCCGAACCACCACTTCCAGTCTCGCGAAATCGACATCCTTGACTCGCAATCTGATCGCCTCCATCAGCCGCAAACCCGATCCATAGAGGAGCGACGCGATTATGTGATGGACGCCATCAAGTTGAGCCAGCAACCTCATTACCTCATCCGGTGTCAGCACCACCGGAAGGCGGGAAGGTTTCTTTGCTCTGGTCACCCCATCAAGCCAGGGCAGTTCAATCTCAAGCACCTCCTT
The DNA here is from genome assembly GCA_050288165.1 of Thiohalomonadaceae bacterium. Lineage (GTDB taxonomy): Bacteria > Pseudomonadota > Gammaproteobacteria > Thiohalomonadales > Thiohalomonadaceae > JAPHTQ01. The sequence continues at coordinate 118,213 of JBNKDG010000005.1, forward strand.
GTACAAAAACAGGATGGCAGCAAGCGCCTGATTTTGCGTAGAGGGCGCCACATTACCCTTAACAGCAAGGTGTGTAAGAAATGCCTCGACCTCAGGGGCGCCCATCTCTTTGGGATGGCGTATTCCATGAAAGCGGATAAATCGACGAATCCAGTCCGTGTAGGATTTTTCAGTACGAATACTGTAATGCTTGACCCGGCAGCGATGACGAACCTGATCAAGAAGACGCGGCTTGGCGGACTGTTCCATAGTCCCTTTTCCTCCCTGAATTATCGTCCCGTTTGTTCAGAACGGGCACATGAAAATCAACATGTTAAGTCGGAAACGGAATTTTATTGGACAAAAGTGTCCTATTGCAACTGGACACTTTTGACGTCGAATTATAGTTAGAGCTTATGAAGATGATGGAGAGAGTAAGGCACAAAGGAATGTTTTTAGGCCTATTTATTGGCCCACTAGTTTCGTCTGAATATATGGCTCTCCTTCATTATCATAGTGGCAGGCCTGACTTAAGTTTTATGGAGTATTTTCCATACTCACCCCTACTAGCGTTAACTTATTACATGGTCATGCTCCCAATTGCGCTTTTAGCAGGTGTTCCTGGGTACTTTGTAATGACACGTATGGGTATTTTTAATGGGGTCGCAGTATCACTCTATGGTGCATTAGTTGGGTGCGCATTAGCATTAGTGACAACAAGCCACAATATTGAGGCTTACGCAGTAATGGGGAGTGGTGGGTTCTTTTCTGCACTAGTTGCATGGTTAATAATTCAAAATCGCTCTAACACGGCGCTCAAGCGGGACCGCGCTACCCGCGCGGCCCCTTAGCTGAGCGTTATGCGTAAAAGCACATGAATCAAGTATCAGAGTATGTAGAAAAATTGAAGGTCTTTATTCCGGAGTTTCCCGACTACTGGTCCTCGGAAGATGCTGCTTTCAATTTCGGCGAAGACTCAACAGTTCATGGCGTATTCAGCGATTTCAGCACTTTGGTAGTAGAAAGGCTTGAAGCCGGTACTCTCTCAAATGGGGAGCAGCTATTTTCATTTATAGAGTCAGTCGTGGCCGAAGGCGGCGATCCGGCAAATGCCGCATGTACTTGCTTCCTAGAAAATATATTAAATCGTATTCCAGGCCCAATAGATCCAAATGGTTTTGTTCCTTATTTGGGGCCAAAATCAAAAGAGTTTTGTCGCGGCTGGGATGAATTTACTGGGGTTAAAACAAGTGGCCTCTAACAATACGCATAACAAGGCGCTGTTGTCGCAGCCTTCGGCTGCTGGGACGGCCCACTGCGTGGTCCGCCCCAAAGCTTGGCGTTAGGCGCATAAAATTATGGTGGCACGCTTTTTAATAATTGCATTAATTTTTACCATGCCGTTTGCGGCAGTTGCACAAAATGATTTAACGCCATCCTCAGTTATGGCCGAAATTCAGGAGTCAGGTGCAAATGCTACGGTCTCTCGGCTATATGAAGATAATTCATTATGGTCTGAGTTATTGAAGAACATTGGAAATGGCAAGCCTGCTTGGCTCAAGGTTGCGTCAGTTCTTCGTGGTGGCTCAGATGCCGGTGCTAATGAGCAGTTAGTTCTCGCGGTTGGTGAGGCACTAGAACATAATCCAGAGGCAGTGTTGAAAATTACTGTTTCGGTAATGGGTATTGGGGTATGCGGTGGCCCAGATGTAGATGATTCGCGCTACGATTCTTATGCTTTATCAATTGCGGCAATTGAACGCCGTAAAGCCATGTTGGCTAAGGTGTTACGCTCCGACCTTGAGTCACTCCGTGGGCAATGCATGCAAGAATTAGAGTCCGCAAAAAAGGGCATAGGGCAATTCTATGGTGTGCAGAAATAAAGCGCGCCTAACCAGGCGCTCCACCCGACCAAAAACCGCTACGCGGTTTTCGTCGTGTGAGCTTGGTCGTTAGCTCTCAGAGCCTTCCCATTATGCCTGGCCCCGTTTTTGTCCTCATCGCCATCCTGGTCCTCTTCTCGCCCACAGCATGGGCAGCCAAAACCATCGAAGTGATGACCAGCCTGGACGATGTGTTCCAGGTGACCGAAACTGACGAATGGAATGTCAGGCTGGAGAGAGAATTACAACTCAGATTCGCCGACGTTCGGGTAGATGACAAGCAAGGCTACCCGTTTAGTCTCATGCTGTATTTCAAGGCTGACACTCCCGATCTTGCTCAATTCGACACCCCGGAAAAGATGGAACGTTCTGTCCGTACCAGTTCCGAGAAGTATCTGCCTGGTATCGTCGAAGAGACCATCACAATTCAAAAAGTTCCTATGTTCTCTACCTACGGCTTCTATACAGTCCTTACCGATGCAGACGTCGCAAACAAGCCCAAACCAGGTCCGAGAGAATTCAAATACCTTACGCGGGGAATGGTTCGGCTCTCGAAGAACTCTGCACTTGGCTTCAGCCTCATCAGCAACGACATTGACTCCACCGACTACCGAAAGCTCCTCGACTATGTATACAGCTTCGTCAAAGCCGGCCCCAAGCGCTAACCTCTCGTACCAGGGAGCCAGATCAAATACTTTCTCGGTCAGTCTAGAGTGACGCATTCACTCTAGACCCCTTCATCTTCGTAATACCCCTCACATAACTATTCCTTATAGTTTCCATGCTATTCACATGGTTATCCTGTGACTATTCATTCTCAGGGGTATCTTCATGCGTCTCGCTGTTGCCAGCCGTGATGGCAAAACCGTTTCTGGACATATTGGCAAATGTGCCGAGTGGATCGTTTACGCCGCGACAAAGTCCGCTGATGGCTCTGCGTTTACTGTTTCTGAGATTGAGCGGGTTACTCTGCCCAAAGAGCTGGTGTTTCATTACTACAAGGACGATGCACCTCATCCACTGGGTACCTGCATCGCCATTATCGGTGCCAGTGCCGGTGAGAGCTTTGTCAGCAAGATGTCTCGCCGTGGTATTGAAGCTGTGCTGACTGCTGAATCGGATCCCCATACGGCCGTGGTCGACTATCTGCAGCATCGGTTGCCACCCGCCAAACCAAGGCCGATTGGTGGTCTGTTGTGCAAAATCCGTGATGCGCTTTCCTTCGGCAAGTAACTGGCTACTCATTCTGTCCACCAAATGAATTCTGACAACGCCCCAAAATCCGACCGCTATATCAGCTTCGAGGGTATCGACTGTGACGGTAATGCCTCGCGTCTGATGGAGCTGATCGACCAGCAGTTGGCTTTGCCTGGGCGTAACAATGTTTTCTGGGAATACTTCAACAGGAAGCGGGCTGGTGAAACAGGGCCACAGATGGATGACCTCTACCTGATTCATGCCAATATCAATCAAATCCGCGATTTCTTTGAGAACTGGCAGGATGAGGATGCGCTGTCTCTACTGGAACAGATTGAAGAGGAGTGCTGCTAACACCAGCACGTTTGATTTTTGCCTTCCCTGCACCCAGAACACTGTTTGTGCTTATTTTGCAGGTATTGCTTGTGCGTCTCTGGTCAATCCATCCCCGCTACCTTGATGCCAAAGGGCTGGTTGCCCTGTGGCGTGAAGGATTGTTGGCGCAGAAAGTCCTGCAAGGCGCCACCAAAGGTTATCGCAACCACCCACAGTTGATTCGGTTTCGGCAGACGACTAATCCGATCGGCGCGATTGCCTCCTACCTGCGCGCCGTTGCCGATGAGGCCGATACCAGGGGCTATTGCTTTGATCGCAGCAGGATCGCTCGTAACCGTTACACCAAAACCATCGCTGTTAGCAGTGGACAGCTTCGTTACGAATTTGATCATTTGTTACGCAAACTGGAACAGCGTGACCCGATGAAGCACGCAACCTTACTCAAGATAAAGGCTATTCACCTTCACCCATCCTTCCATCGGGTGAGGGCGGGGTGGCAGAGTGGGAGGTACGCTAAACCCGTTTCGATGCTGTGTCGGCTTTAAGCCCGACCTACTGGGCGAATAGGCGTTCGCCCACGGGAGTGGGCTCCTACAGTGCCTGATTATTTTTCCCGGTGTGCTCCGTGTCTCTGTGGTGATTATTTTCCTGCCTCTTGCCTCATATCGTCCATCCATGGACATATCGGCCTGAAGGCCGACCTACTGGACGTTTCCGCGCTTCCTCTCAGCCGATGCCATAGAGTCGTGGCAACAACCAACTCAGCACCAGCCAGACGATCAGGGTCAGTGGAATTCCAACCCGCATGAAATCGGAAAAACGATAACCCCCAGCGCTCATCACCAGCAGGTTGGTTTTGTAGGCCATGGGTGTGGCGTAGCTCATGTTGGCACCGAACAGTACCGCCAGGACAAAAGGCTCGGCAGCCAGCCCCATCTGCTGAGCGATGCTGATGGCGATGGGTGTGCCGATGACCGCCGCCGCGTTGTTGGAAACGATGTTGGTGAGCACGGCCATGATTAACATCAAACCGGAGAGCATGATGGTGGGTGACGCGCCGGAGGTCATCGCGACATAGAACTGTGCCAGGTAGTCGGCACCGCCGGTTTCCAGCAGCGAGGTTCCGAGCGCCAGACTGGCGACCACGATCATCACCACCGGCGTGCTCAGGGCATGCACCGCATCCTGCCAGCGCAGGCAGCGTGTCAATATCATCAGCAGCACACCGCTTACAGCGCTTACCGCGATCGGCATCAAACCTACTGCCGCGACCACGATGATCCCTGCCATGATTGCCAGTGCCAGTGGCGCGCGCTGCGTGTGCGGCAGGTCGCTGGTCGCATCCAGCACCAGCAACTCGGTTTCCTGTTTCAGTGCGGCGATCTGTTCCTCATTACCCTGTACCAACAGCACATCACCGATACGTAACCGAATGTCCGAAAGCTCGTTATGCATGATGCGCAGCGTGGTACCTGGGCGATGCAACGCAATCGTTACTACACCATAGCGATCGGCGAAGCGCGCGCGCGACAGGGTCGAGCCTTCCAGTACCGAGCCCTGGGTAATCACGATCTCCGCGATCTGCTGGTCATCGGCACGTAGCGGATTCTCCTCGTCCACCAGATTTTCCCCGGCGTAGAGTTTTGCTCCCAATGCCGCGGCATACTCGGTGAGGTTTTCCGGCGTGTCGTTTACAACAAGACGATCCTCGGCGCGAATCAGCGCATCTGGAAGCGGCATAATCACTGCGCCATCGCGTTGAATGGCCTTGATATGCATCTTCCCGCCAGCCTTTTCGTATACCTCGGCCAACATTCGGCCATCGGCATAACTCTCTTCCTCGATATAGAGCTGGGCGGTAAAGACCCGCGGCGAGCTGTCATGTAGAGATGCATCACGCACAGGAAGCATCCTTGGCGCTATCAGCCACAGATAGACAATAGCGATCCCACCGGCCACTGCCGCAGGCAGGAAGAAATCGAACATATGCATACGTCGCATGCCGAGATCGGCCGCCACCGCAATGACCAACAGATTGGTGGAGGTGCCGATGGTGGTGCTCATGCCGCCGAGCAGTGTGGCGAACCCCATGGGCATCAACATACCGGATGCCGGTTTCCCGGTGCGCAGGGCAACACTCACCAGGATGGGCAACAGCAGCACCACGATAGGCACGTTGTTAACGAAGGCGCTGAGCAACGAGCCCAGAAGCAAAGTTAGCAGTAATGAAAACAGCGGACTGATCGTCCAGAATCGGGCGAGTAGACGCCCGACCGGCTCCAGCGCCCCAGTTCGCACCAACCCCTGCCCGGCAATCATCAGCGCACACACCGCAATCAACGCTTCATGGCCAAAGCCGTGAAACAGTGAGACCGCTTCAAACGCGACGCCGTCACGGTTGTATGGAAAGAAACTGAAGCCCAGTGCCAACAGCACCAGCACCACCAGACTGGAGGTTTCGAGCGGGATGTTTTCGCGAGTAAAGAGATAGAGCGCCACTACGATGAGCAGCAGTACCGCAATTCCATGTGCATCGGGGGCAGCAGGCAGGGTGAAGTTCATGAGCACCATTGTAGCGACCAAAAGGGGTTTCGCCACAGCACCCGGAGATTCCCCGGACATGGGCAGCACGACGAAGGTATAATGCGCTTTTTTCCCGGCAGGACATCGATACAATGAGCACAGAGCAAGAACTTCACGCGCGCAGTGAATCCAAATGCGAACTTTGCGGCGCGACCGATAATCTCTCCGTTTACGAAATTCCCCCGGCCTCCGATGGCAGTGCGGACCAGAGTGTTCTGCTCTGTGGTACCTGTCTTGAGCAGATCGAAGACCCGGACAAGATCGACGCCAACCACTGGCGTTGCCTCAACGACAGCATGTGGAGTCAGGTACCTGCGGTTCAGGTGATGGCCTGGCGCATGCTGACCCGCCTGAGTGCCGAAGGTTGGCCGCAGGAATTGCTGGATATGCTCTATCTCGACGACGACACCCTGGCCTGGGCCAAGTCGGGTCTCCCGAGTGATGATGATGCCGCTGCGGTACATAAAGATTGCCACGGCGCAGTGCTTGAGGCAGGCGACACAGTTACCCTGATTAAGGATCTCAACGTCAAGGGCGCCAACTTCACCGCCAAGCGCGGTACCGCGGTACGCGGCATTTCGCTGGTACCGGATAATGCGGGACAGATCGAAGGCAAGGTGAATGGTCAGCAGATTGTGATCCTGACCCAATTCGTGAAAAAGTCTTCTTGATCAGATCTACACTCGACAAAAGCCATGAAAGCGACGCTTTCATGGCTTTTTTATTGCCATAACCAGGCAGCACCGCGCACCCCGCTGGAGTCACCATGTTTCGGTGGCAACAGACGGGTATCGACCCGATCGGAAAAGACATACTTGCCCCACAGACGCGGCACATTTGCATAAAGACGGTCGATCTTCGACATGCCGCCACCGAGGACGATCACATCAGGATCAAGCAGGTTGATCACCGATGCCAGGGCGCGGGCCATGCGATCCTCATAAGCCTGCAGTGCCTTCTCCGCAGGTTCGTCACCCTGTACCGCACGCATAACGATCTCCTCCGCCGCGATGACACCGCCGCCACTGCGTGCAAACTCGGCGGCAAAGCCGGGACCGGAGAGCCAGGTTTCGATACACCCCCGTTTACCGCAATAGCAGTCGGGACCGGGTAGCTCATCGGCGCACGGCCAGGGCAACGGATTGTGCCCCCACTCTCCGGCGATGGCGTTGGATCCGGTCAGCGGTCGACCGTGCACGGCAATCCCGCCTCCGGTTCCGGTGCCGACGATCACCCCGAACACCACCTCGGCACCCGCCGCCGCGCCGTCGGTCGCCTCCGAAACAACGAAACAGTTGGCGTCGTTGCTCAGGCGCACCGGCCTGTTCAGCGCCTGTTGCAGATCCTGATCCAGCGGCTGGCCGTTGAGCCAGGTGGAGTTGGCGTTTTTCACCAGCCCGGTGGCGGGCGAGATGGCGCCGGGGATTCCGACTCCGACGCTGGCCTCTTCACCCAATTGCGCCTCCAGCCCCAGCACCAGATCGGTGATGGTGTTAATGGTCGCCCTATAATCGTAGCGCGGGCTCTCCACTCGGCGCCTTGCCAGTTCACTGCCGTCAGCAGCCATGGCGATAGCCTCGGTCTTGGTACCACCCAGATCGATACCGATACGAATCATTGCGTCCTCTTGCAGTGGCATGGGGCGATCCCCACATCTATAGTTGACATTATCACTTGGTTAAGTGGAGACCCTGATGAGCACTGCACTGAATATCATGCACGCTGATACCTCGGCACCTCGCCAGCCCTGGTCGGAGAAACATGCCGAAGAGCTGGCCAGGGAATTTGGGGTCGGTCGGCTGACCGAATCACACTGGCGGATTATCCATACCCTGCGCAACCATTTCGTCCAGTATGGCGCCCTGCCGCCTATGCGCTTTGCCTGTGACATCAGCCGCATGGACCCGCACTGCGTCAGCCGGCTGTTCCATTCACCCCAGGAGGCTTGGCGAATCGCAGGGTTGCCCGATCCAGGTAGTGAGATGGAAAGTTATTCATACCCGGACGACATGGTGCAGCACTAGGCGCTACGCTTCGTCCTCATATTCCGACGCCCGGCGGGCACTGCCTCGTACCTTGTCCGCCGGGTAGCGTTTTTCGTTGATCTCAATCTTCTCCCAGGCTGCCTGTACCGGGTCCACGCCAAGGCGTTCAGCAATGCGGACCAGGAAAATCAGAATATCCGCCAACTCCATCCGCACCTCATCCAGCTTCTCTGGCGACAGGGCGTAGCTCTGCTCTTCACTCAGCCACTGGAAATGTTCTACCAGTTCGGCGGCCTCGGCGATAAGCGCCATAGAGAGGTTCTTCGGTGAGTGAAATTGCTCCCAGTCGCGTGCTTTGGCAAACGCTGCCAGGCGCTGGCTCAACTGGTTCAGCGAGTCTTGCATAGCGGTTCTCGTCAGATTTAGGGGGTGATTCGGAGGGTCAGATTAGCAGGAGAGCATGATCGGGGATACAGACAAAATAAGGCCGGCCCATAGGGCCGGCAAAAGGGGGAACAATGAGGAGGAGTTACAGATTTATGCCATTTCAGCCTGGGTGGTCAAACGTTCCAGCATCCTGCGGCGACGCTCGATCAACCGGGTATAGAGCTCACGGGACCACACATCTGCGGGGTTGCCACTGAGATGGTCGATATTCTTGAGCGTGTTTTGCAACACATTGATTTCATCGTGCAATTTGTGATGAACCGTTGAAATCAGATGACGTACTGCAGTCAGATTGTCCATTTTTTTACCTCCCTGTAAGGCACTCCTTACACCGGGCCGCGTTGGTTGTTGTTCGGTCAGGAAGCGGCGTCATGAGTGGTACAGCTACCACTTTCGTATGACTTCCTGGCCCTTGTAGGAAAAGTAATAGCAGGCGAATTGTGTGGTTTTTGTGAACCAGTGCAAATTTTTGTAAAAACTGGTGTGTTCTGTGTGGTTATTCCCTGCCATGACCGGCAGGGAGGGGGGAATGTCGATGTGAGATCAGCCGCCGATATTGACGCTACCACTCCAGCGTAGCGGTACAGCACCCAGACCCGGCACGTTGATCTTGCCGTCAAACACGACCGGGACCTTGCCGCCGCTCTTAAGGCGGGTAATCACGGTAGCCACCTCGCGGTAGTTCAAGGTCATGCCCAGCGCAAGCCGTCCCTGCTTACCTGCCGCCAGTGTAACCGGCGCCAGGCTCTTGCCTTTGGCAACGGGGGTATTGGCGATATTCAGGTTGTAGTCGATACCTTCCAGGCGAATGGGGAAGCCGTTGCTGTTCTTCAGGTCGAGCCCGAGTTCTATGTCCATGCCCGAGAGGTTGACCCGCTTGATCCCCAGCTTGCCGACGCTGACCTTGGGCATCGAAGGCACATCAAGGGTACCGCTGGTTTTGTAGGGCAACTGGAACAGGCCGAAGTCGATATCACCGCCCAGGGCGTAGCGAACCTTATCCTGTTTCACCAGCGCCGAGGCTCCGTCGAACATGTCCTTAAAGGCCAGCGCCAGTGGCAGTGTCAGGGTGGATTGGCCGTTTGACGCCAGCTTCAGTTTCTGCGCGGTTTTACCCTTGAGCAGGGTCTTCTCCTCAATATCCAGTTTGTAGCTCAACCCATCCAGCGAGAGGCCTATGGGGTTGGGATTTTTTACCCCAAGGACAAAATCGACATCCATCCCGTTGAGACTGATACCGGTGATCTTCGCCTGCTGCACCGAGACTTCCGGTTTTTTGATGCTCTCCTTGAGCGAGGCACAGGAGCTAAGCATTGCAGCCAGAAACAGAGCGAACAGGGTAGACCAGACTTTTCTCGACATCTCACTTACCTCGGACACTAGAACCACCAACCACGCGGGTTGGGATGTGGACGACCCATACTGAGCATACGAATCCCTTTAACGCAGCGCACCAGGAACCAGATCAGCCAGAGCAGCAAAATCAGATAACCAATGAAGAAGATCACCAGCGGGGCACTGAGCGCCCCCACCAGTAGACTGATCCAGAAAGTGCGGATGATCAAAGTGTAATGACTCTGCAACCATTCCGGCGATTCGTCGCGATAAACGTAGGAGATCACAATGGCAATGATGCCGGTGAAGAAGAGAAGAGGAGATGCGATGAGCAGCACATAGGCGACCATTGCTGTCTCTTTTCCCTGCATCGGTACCGGCTCAGGGGTTTCCCAATCGGTCATGGATTCATCCTGTTCTGTCCTGAATGATGTCTCATTAGATGAGGAAATCGTCTGTAATTCAAGTCAGCCGCGAAATGCCTCTTCGGATTCCAGCCACGCAATCTCCTCAGCGGTAGAGGGTCGACCAAGGATGGCATTGCGATGAGGGAAACGGCCGAAGCGGCGAACGATCTCCCGGTGGTGTTTCGCCCAGTGCAGATTGCCATCCAGTCCAGCGGACTCAAACAGCGCCACGGCACGATCCTGATCCGCCAGCGACTCACTATGCATGAAGGGAAGATAGAGAAATGCCTTCTCCTGTTGGGACAGGGATTGATCCCAACCATGCTCGATGGCCGTTGCCGCCGCGCTACGCGCACCGCCTTCTCCAGCGAAGCTCTTCGCCTGACCGCGGTAGATATTTAACGGCAGTTGATCGAGCAGGATCACCAGCGCCAACGCTCCGTGTGGCGAATTAAGCCAGTGATCCAATTCACCACGCAGGCCTGCCTCGACCCATTCGCCAAAATGTTGCCGCAGTTCATCATCGAACGCGGCGGTAGAGCGGAACCAGCGTTTTGCCGCGGTTTCCGAGAACCAGAACTGAAGGAGCTGCTCCACTTCATCGGATGAACCTTGCGCCACCATCATTTCACCTTGCACTTTATAGATATAACAAGCGTAGCTCTGGAATGAGACAAAAAAAACCCGCCATCAAGGCGGGGGCTGCGAACTGCCGCAAGCTATCGCAGCAAGTAGGAGTACAACTCAGAACTTGTAGGCGGCGTTTAGATAGACGTAGCGTCCCGGCTCGTTCATTAACATCCTGTTATTGCTGGTATCGAACAGCAGAGTTAGATCCTTGTAGGTATTGGTGGTGGCATAGGTTTTGTCTGTCAGGTTGTCCACACCGAGAGTGAGTTCGATGTTTTTGTTCACCAGCTGCTGCACCTTCAGATTGATCACCTGGTATGCATCGATAGCCTGCTCGCCATTGTCCGCATCGTAGTTACTCCACTTATCTGCAGCGATGTACTCAAGACGAACACTGCCATTGGCTGAATAGTCGTAGTTAAACGCTAGATTGAGTTTGGTTGGCGAGATCTCGGCCAGGTCCTTGTCACTCTGTCCGACCAACGCTTCGCTCTTTTCACCGCGTTGCCAGGCGATACCATAATCAAGACTGAACTGATCATTGATAAACCATGCACCACTGAGTGAGGCGCCGTAGATCACTGCATCGATGTTCTCGAAGTTATTAGCGGAGCTATCTGCGTTGTAGTAGATGTAATCTTTCAGTGTGCTGTGGAACAACTTGGCTTTGACGCTGGCGCTCTGATATTTATGTTCCACACCGAGATCGATCTCGGTGTTGGTAGTCTGTTTCAGATCGGGTGTACCCGTCTCGATAGGTCCCATCATGCTTGGGCCATGGAAATATAGTTCGCGTGCATCGGGCACCCGTGATGAGACACCGACACCACCAAAATAACGTGTCGCAGCACTGGCGTTATAGCTGGCGAAGACAAAACCACCGACACTATTGTAGTCGTTGTCCTGTTGGACATAGGCATTGCCTGGCTTGATGCTGGTGCTATCGGCACGCAAGCCACCCTTTACATTCCAGGCATCGATGCGTTTATCCAGTTCGACAAACAATGCCTGGTTCTGTGTGTCCACATCATCAATGCTGATTTTGCCATCCATCGGCGTCACCATCATTCCGCCCATAACGGTGTATTGACCATCCCAGTTACGTTTGCTGGCATCCAGGCCGACGGTCAGCCCAGTATCGGCATCCAGTTCCATGCGATTTTTCACCTTAAAACCCTGTACCGCTGTGGTTAATGCACTAATCATCTCGTTAGCCGAGTTTGTGCCGGAGGCGAGGCGATAGTAGGTAGACATGGGATGGTCGACCTTGCTGTCGTAGAACTGAAAATCGAGCGCTTTGGAGTAACTTCCCAGATCGCGAATGGTGTATTCGACATTCAGAACATCTGAATTGTCATATAGTGCATCCATTTTGCTGGATGGGTAGAGTACGTCGTCACTGCGGTTGGCGGTGTAGCTGAGGCGCAGTTCCTGATTCTCGGCTGTATCGACAAACAGCTTGGCCATCGCTGTCTGCTTTACATAGGCCTGCTGCTCCTTATATTCCGGCTTGTATTGCGATGTCGTCGTTGGATCGAGATTGGCAATCTGTTCATAGAACGTGTTGCCATCACCATCTTTATACTGATCACTGCTCTCACGTGAGGCGCTGAGCAGGAAGCGCACGTTATCGGTGCCCGCACTCATGGAGGCGTAGGTCTTCTGATAGTTCCAGCTACCGAAGTTCACCCCAACCTCACCTGCCAGTTCTTTTTCTGGCTTCCGGGTGGTGATCATTACCGCGCCGCTCAAGGTACCGAAATTCTCGACATCGTATGGTCCCTCGGTGATATCGATACCGTCGACATTGTTCGCCAGGATATGCGAAGTGGGCGGATCCATGCGATTAGGGCAGGCACCGTAGACCTTGGCGCCGTCGATCAGAATATTGATGTTGTCCTTCTTCTGCCCGCGCAGAATGATGTCGTTGGCGATGCCGCTGCGACGTACCAGCGAGACTTCCGGCACCTGACTGGCCAATGCCTCGGCAACGTCGGCAGACTTGAGCTCTTCACCACTAACGTCGTTCAATTTAGTTGCTTCAACTTCAATGATTGGCGTCTGGATCTCCTCTGCGCAAAGCGGTGCCGCGCACAGCAGCAACAGATAAGTGTATTTCTTCATTAGTATTCCCCGTGATTATTGTGTGGTTACGCAATTCGGGGAAAGATGGCAAGAAATGCGCCAGCAGTAACTGATTGATTCGCCGCTGATGGCGATACAACACTGCGGCATATCGCGCACCGACCACGCGATATCCCACATTAGTCCATTAGAAGTGGTCTCAAAATTAAGATTCGTGCCCGGAGACAAGGTGCCCCGCAGGTAATGCCCTTGGGTGCGCAAAGTCTTCGAGGAGCGGAGTTTACCGGTAGTAAATGAGCACCGGAGAAGGCTTTGCAACACAGGATCAGGGTGCGAAGATAATTTTGAGACCACTTCTAGCTTTTTGAGGTCATACCTTGAGTTGGCGCAGACGCTGTTTTAGCAGGTCGGGAAAACGCTTGTACCAGGTAGCGTTGAGCGGAGAGGGGTGCGGTAATGGATAGAGTTTCAGCTTACGCCGATTGCCATCTGCAGTGGCAATTTCCACTTCGGTGAAGCTTTCAAAGCGATCCTCGCGCTCCCAGAAGGATTCCAACTGTTGCTTGATCTCACGCGGCTGGTTGATGGCAAACCAGAGAAAAGCCTCGCGACCGAGGGTGATCACGGCATTGCCGTTCCAACCGTTGATCAACAGATCGGCAACCAGTGGTTGAAAGGCTTTCTTTACCTTCATCGACCAGGCTTTATTACCAACGGGTTTATAAGGAACCGTATTGGCCCAGAAGAAACCCTTGCCTACTTCGACCGAAGCGGCAAAATCGGGTAGAGGTTTATTGTAAAGATGTTCATAAATAGCGACGCGCACTTTCTGTCCGCCTGCGCCAATAAATGGCATGTGATGCTGCACTTCATCGCGACCCGGATCGCGACCAAAGAATGCGATCTTCGTATCGGGATCGCCCATACCGATAACCGGGTCGAGAGGGTCACGTTTGTAATCCTGATAGACCGGCAGATCGATACCCGCCAGATCCTCCGCCAGTTTGCGAAAGGCTTTGTTGCGTTGCGTTGTATTCATGATTTCCTAGCCGTAAGAACCGTCGACGCGCGGTTTGATTAACAGTGGTGCATAGAGCAGACAAAAGCCGCCCAACGAGATAATCCAGAGAAGTTGCGAACTAGCAATCCACAACAGATAGTGGTTCATGTCGAACAGGGCGCCGAATACCCTGATGACTGCCGCAATGAACAGCAGCGCAAACAGTGGCCCGAGGTAACGTGGCGGTTCAAACACATTGCGTCCGGTATGACCGTAGGCAACCCGTGCCATCATCCCCAACGTCAGCATACCGATGCCACCGACACTCAGCGCATGCAGTGCCGGTTTGCCATCGATAAGGCCAAACAGCGCCAACGCGGTAAGCAGGAAACCGAGCGTCAGCCAGAAATAGGCCAGGTACAACACCCACACTAACGGTTTTTTCCATATCCCCGGCGTATACCAGTCGTAGAGGCGGATGCCCTGTAGCAGAGCCAGCGCCAATGCCAGTACGGCGGCAATAGTTGTATAGGGGGTAAAGGCCGCCACTGCCCAGAAAACCAGCATGGCAATCAGGTTGCTGCGATCGACCCAGTTGCGATTGCGCAGACTGACCATGTATCCGACGCCACGCTCGATGAAGAAGGGAATCACCCGACGCCCCATTAACAGGATCAGCGAGATGATCAGATAAATACCGCTATAGAGACTCCAGCGAATACCGTTCTCCATGCCATATAGCAACTCGGCATAGAACAGTGCATTACTCACGGCGAGCAATACTACCTTGGAGAGAAGGCCGACCTGCGACCACTGGCGCACTTTGACCACAGGCTGTATCAGCGCTGCGCATAACCAAAGATTGAAGGCTAGGTCGCAAACTGCTGCCAGCCACAGGTAATTCTCTCCGGGCACAAGCAACAAAACTCTCGCCAGCAACCAGAACAGTGCCAACACGATCAGGCCGGTTCCATGCAGCGTCTGTATCGATGTCCAGTTGCGCACCGCGGTCAGCAGAAAACCGCCAACCACCGCCATGCTGTAACCGTAGATCATTTCGTGGCCGTGCCAGTTGATCGCGCCAATATGATTGATTGCGGAGAACTGAAGATTGAACTGCATTATCACTAACCACAGCGTCATCGCTAGCGCGCCATACAAACTGCCGAGCAGAAAGAAGGGACGAAAACCGAGATGGCTGATAGCAATGCGATACTGCTTTTTTTCCTGCGGATTAATAATCATGCCGTAGCGCTTTCTTTCAGCAGCTCAACCACAACAGCCTGTTCCAGTAGCGCGGAAAACAGCGCCGATTGCGCCTCGCTTGCCGCGGTGGAAAAAAAGCGTAGCTGACCGTTGCCACTGGCCGGATTGAGCAGGTTGCTCTCCTGCAACAACGACTTAAGTCGACGGGCGATCGCCTCACCGGTATCAATCACGCTGACCTTGGGTCCGGCCAGCCGCTCGATCGTTGGCCGCAGGAACGGATAGTGGGTACAGCCCAGTACCAGAGTATCGGCACCCTTCTCCAGAATTGGTGCCAGATATTGTTGCAGCAGGTGCGCGGTATCTGGCGTCTCCAGCGCATGGCGTTCAACCTGTTCCACCAGTCCAGGACAGGGCTGAATAATCACCTCTCGCTCCCCGGCATAGCGCTGCACCAGCTCCTTCATCCTATTGCTACCAACCATTGCCGCCGTAGCGAGAATACCCACGACACCACTACGGCTACCCAGCACCGCCGGTTTGATCGCCGGTTCCATACCGACCACCGGTATAGTGTATCGCTCGCGCAGAGACTCCACCGCCGCCGCGGTGGCGGTATTACAGGCGACCACCAGCGCCTTGGCACCCTGCTCCACCAGCATGGCGGCGACGGCATTGACCCGTTCTCGGATAAAGGCCGGGGTCTTGTCACCATAGGGCAGGTGGGCGCTGTCGGCGGCATAGAGCAGTGACTCGGCTGGCAACAGGGTATGGATATGCCGCAACACCGACAGGCCGCCGGCGCCGGAATCGAGAATACCGATAGGTGAGGTTGTCGAGACGGGCATGGGCAGATAATACCAGTCTCTCAGCAATGGCGCTGCTGTCACAGTGCGGAAACCGATACGTCATACCCATGACACTCAGCTCCCATAGCATCGCTCAGGCTCATCAACAACTGACGATACGGAGACAGCGTCATGTGGGAATTTGAAGTAGTGAATCTGAGCAAAGCGCGTCCGCCGGTAGGCGATCAGCGTGGCAACTGGTACCGCTATACCATCGCCAACCGGGTCACCGAAATCACTGGCACCCGCCGTGGCTCGAAGCAAGAGGTGCTCCATTTTCTCAACAGTTCTGTACAGCGACTAAACAGTCGCCATAAAGCCCCCTCTTTCAGCAATAGTTAACCGTTCAACCATTCGGTTTTTCGTTACCTGAGGCCAATCTGGCCTCAGGTGTGCTGAAAATGCCTCACGCACTGCCTTAGCTCCAAACGCGTACTCTCACCCATCTGCTATGCTTGAAGCCTGCAAACCACCCTTGTCCAGACGCCAACGTCATGAAACTGCTAAAGATCGTACTCGCCTGCCTGATCTGTATTGGCATCGCCGTTGCACTGGCACTATTGATACAAAGGGTAAGCGGGTAACGGAACCTACACCAGCAGAAGTCAAACAGGAGGAGTCATCATGAAACCAAACATGGGTACAGTGGACAGAGTCATTCGTCTCATCGTGGTTGTCGTCATCGCCGCACTTTACTTCACCAATCAAATCAGCGGGCTCGCACTCATTATACTGGGCATCATCGCCGTCGCCTTCCTGGTGACCAGCCTTATCGGCTGGTGCCCTATTTATGCACCCTTTGGCATCTCCACCAAGCCCAAAGACGGCCAGTAGCGTTTGCGAGTTACTCCAACATGCCCGGTTCGCCGGGCTTTTTTATTACGCTTTTCCCTGGTTGTGATATAAATGCCGTAACTAATCCGGACCGCCACCATGTTATTCAATCGCGACGAAACAAAACGACTCACCCTCTCCCGCATCGACCCTACTCATCCTCTCTCCTCCTACTCCAAGCATTCGTTTGAGCTGGATGGCAGCGAATGGCCATCGGTAGAACATTACTATCAGGCAATGAAATTCGGGGATCCGGAGTATAGGGAGCAGATCCGCACTGCGGCACACCCGGCCGATGCCGCCAAACTGGGAAAGAGCAAAAAACATGACCGGCGTAAGGACTGGGACAAGGTCAAGGTGACCTACATGACCCGCGGCACCTATATCAAATGCCGAACCCATCCCGAGGTGGCACAATTACTATTGAAAACCGGCGATATCGAAATCACCGAAGTCAGCCAGTATGACTATTTCTGGGGCAGTGGGCGTGACATGCGCGGCGACAACGCCTTCGGCAAGATGCTGATGGGGATTCGGGAAAAATTGCGGGAAGAGCCGTAGTCGTTTAATTCTTCTGAGCAACGCCTTTATATGAAAATGCCAGAAATTACTCTGGCACCATCATCCTGATTCTTCGGCAATCTAAAAACGTAACTCTATACCCGCGGTGGGGCCACTAAACTTAACATGTATTGATGAGGCATGCTTACTGTCGTAATTCTCTGGCAACGTATAACTCTGCTCCCTGACACCAAGAAATAACTTCATGCTATCAAAAGGTCGATAATATAGTTGCGCTTTTTGCTCCATGGTAAATCCTCCAAAGTCTGGAAGGAACAGCCACCCGAATCCACTTATGGCCGCTTCATAGCCAAATTTTGAATTAAAGTTACCGCCAATACTTACCGAAGCGTGAGGTCCAATGGCGGCCTCCTCCATGCGACCTTCGAGCGCTCCAGAGCGACTGGTAAGATTCATTTGCCAAGCAGATAGACCTACACCCCAGCGCCACTCAAACAGCCTTTTCATACGATTCAGGCGATTGTATCTTACATGGAGTATTTTTAGTGCCGCCTGATTCTCCAACTCAAGTGGACCGGTAAACGTCTTGCCACCAATGTAGAATTCATCCCAATCCGCCAGTGATTGCTGAAAATCCCCTTCAACCTGGCTGTATCCAAGAGAATAAAACTGCTCTTTTCTTGCTCTGCTTGCTTTCTCTTTATCACCATCATCGGCAATCACTATCTCCAATGCGGGGATGGCTGCGTTGCGCACTACACCGTCCACACCAGCGGAACAACCTGCAACACATGGAGTTATCAGTAGAGCACCTAGCAATCCCTTTGTAGAACGAATACACATAAATATCCTTATTGATTTTTTCTGGTGCAACAGAACAAGAGCGTTGGCTATATGCACTTAGTACCTTTCAAAGGCTTTTGATCATAACATTTTTCCCAATCCGTTCCAGCCTCATTCCCACGCCGCACTGTTACCGGGGAAAACGGGCGAAACATGCCCTGCATCAATACCTTCGACAAAATGCTGACGAATATCCGCGATACATTGAGAGAGAGGCGGGTACAGGGACCACAACCCTGGTTTCACGTCAAGGTGTCTTTATCGGTTTACCATCAAGGCTAACACTGTTCTTATCGCGCCAGTACTGCTCTATCCCTTCCGTTCCCTTCTTCTCCGCCCACTCTTTCAATTTTTCGCGCTCGCCCTGGTAATCAAAGAAGGGTACCGCGAAACCACAGGAGGTCTGTACCAGATCCACCTGCATGTCGAAAATCTGTCTTGCACCGACAAGCGGTGAAAACTGCTCATAGAGCACTGACCACTCATCGTCACCGGGCTGTATCTCTCTTGCCGTGCCATACAGACGCAGGATGAGCGGGTCACTGTCAAAGGAACAGAACATCAAGGTCATACGCGGCGACTCGCTGATATGTGCCGCCGTTTCATTACCACTGCCTGTAATGTTCAGCCAGATAACACGGTTAGTATCCATTACCCGCAGCGAATCCATCCCCTTCGGCGACACGTTTACCCGGCCATCCACTGCAGCCGTTGCGACAAAGTAGATCTTCTGCGCTTCAATGAATGTCTTCAGTTTTGCAGAAATTTCTGTATGTAGCTGTCCCACTATCTTTTCCCCATCTTGTGCAACTGCCTGTCATGGAAGCGAGACAGAACAAGCAATGACGTTATCGCGCCTATCAGCGCAAAGAACATATCCGATTGCGTATCCCATGGGTCACCCTGTGTGCCGAGAAATTCATCCGCCCCCTGCCCCATAATCACCGCAGCTGCCCACTCGATCAATTCATAGGTGGCGCTTATCGCCAACACAATAGATATCACAACAAAGGCCAACATCTTACGTCCGCGCACATAGACGCCGCGCAAAAGAATCTCACGTGCCGCCAGCGCCGGGACAAAACCCTGCATGAAGTGTCCAATTTTGTCATAGGGATTACGGCTCAAATGAAACCACTCCGCGATCTCAAAGCCGAGAGGTACCCGCGCATAGGTATATGCCCCTCCCACCATAAGTACTAGCGCATGCAGAAAAATGAGTACATATAGGAGCGTGGTGAGCGGGTAGCTTTTGTGGGTTAACCACATCAACGGAAGCACAATTACAACCGGGAAAACTTCCAAAAGCCACGTAACCCTGTCATATGGGTTAAACCCCGAGACCAATAACAGGAGCAATGTCAGAACTGAGCCGAACAATAGTGTATTTGATTGCTGCTTTAAAGATTGCATAGTCAACTTACTCTTCAAAAGAGAATCGACAATCCACCATACATTCCAGAATAATCAAGATGTAGTGCCGCTGGATCGTTAATTACGTCTGGATCTTCATATCCATATTTTATGCTGCGATAACCCAATGAATACTGAATGTTTTTGTTCTGAATTATTGATAGTTTAATATGCAAGTCGGTCAATGAATTTATGTAATCTTTGCCAAAGAATGAAAACATCGTTTCAAAGATCGGCATATGCACACTTCCTTCCCCTTCAACAGCTATCCAACTATTAAACTTGTATCTACCACCTAATGAAAGAAATATTGGACCCACAAAATCCTGATTATATCGCACAGTCTGTACACCATCAGTCGATACAAGTGACTGACTCACCTTGCCTGCGTGAGCGCCAAATAACCAGTTGAAGCGCTCACTCGTATACATGCTGTAATTAAAGCCGATATACGTTGTTTGCAGATCAACATCTGTTGAAATGGAAGCAGGGCCATTGAAAGCATCACCGGTTTTCTCAATCTCTATTGTTTCACCGGCACGAATACTTTGTAAGAAATCCCCGCTCCCCTTACTGCCTCTAATGAAAACGGTACCGTGTCCTTTTGATGCCTGAAATACCTGCCAATCGATCTCCAGCTCTGGCATGAATATGTTGTCAACGTTCCCATTAATGCCAGCCGCGTATGCACTACTACCC
Organism: Thiohalomonadaceae bacterium; assembly: GCA_050288165.1. Classification (GTDB taxonomy): domain Bacteria; phylum Pseudomonadota; class Gammaproteobacteria; order Thiohalomonadales; family Thiohalomonadaceae; genus JAPHTQ01. The sequence continues at coordinate 138,445 of JBNKDG010000005.1, forward strand.
CAGCAGAGGAACACGAGACAGATGATTTTTTTCACGAGTGAATCCTTCCACGAATGTTTGTTCTTATGCAACATATCACACATATAACAAAGGCGGCCATATTGCATATGGCCGCCTCACTTTACTGCTTCTTTTCGTAATCTATGCCGCTGAGCTATTTTTCGCCCCAACCTGATTCAAGGCGGCAATCACTGCCATCAGTGATGCACTGACGGTATCGTGGTCCCGTGCCGCACCACCGACCCGTTGCCCATTGATGTTCAGTTGCACATAAGCAACAGCCTCGGCATCGGTACCGGCACCGACGGCATGCTCACTATAATCGACGACCGATACATTTTGCCCACTGTGACGTTGCCACGCCTGGACAAACGCTGACATCGCCCCCTCGCCCTCGCCGCGTATCACCTGTTCCACATTACCCTCGGTGATACGCGCCTCGATGACGTCACTTCCCCCGTTACGTTCAAGTTGATAACCGTTCAGCCGCGGCGAATCGTGCGCGGCGATGAAGTTATCGCGAAACAGTTGATAGATCGTTTCGCCGTTAATTTCGCCGCCCTGTTTTTCGCTTTCGCGCTGGACGATCTGTGCCAGCTCTACCTGCATCCAGCGCGGCAGCGTCAATCCATAATCGCGCTCCATAACGAAGGCGACACCGCCCTTGCCAGACTGGCTGTTGACCCGCACCACCGCCTGGTAATCACGACCAAGATCTTTCGGATCGATCGGCAGGTAGGCGACCTGCCAATGCTCGTCTGGCTGCTGCTTATGCAGACATTTATGGATCGCATCCTGGTGGCTACCGGAAAACGCCGTATAAACCAGTTCACCGACCCAGGGATGACGCGGGTGTACCGGCAACCCGGTACAGCGTGTGTAGGTATCGATGATTTCATCGGGATTGGAAAGATCCAGTTGCGGATCGATCCCCTGGCTGTAGAGATTCATCGCCATGGTGACGATGTCCATATTGCCGGTGCGTTCGCCGTTGCCGAGCAGCGTACCCTCGATACGGTCGGCACCGGCCAGCAGTCCCAACTCCGCAGCGGCCACCGCGGTGCCACGATCGTTGTGGGTGTGCAGGGACACGATAATAGTGTCGCGCTTTGCGACATGGTTGGAGAACCACTCGACCTGATCGGCAAAGACATTCGGCGTGGCGCTCTCGACAGTTGCGGGCAGGTTGATGATGCACGGCTTCTCGGTCGTCGGTTGCCAGACATCCACCACCGCGTCGACCACTTCAACCGCGTAATCCATCTCGGTGTTGGAGAACGACTCGGGCGAATACTGGAACACCCATTCGCTTTCCGGATACTTCACCGCCTCGCGCTTCACCAACTTGGCACCTTCAACGGCGATCTGTTTGATCGCATCGCGGTCTTTGCCGAAGACCCGCTCGCGCTGCACCGTGGAGGTGGAGTTGTAGACATGGACGATGGCGCGGCGCACACCCTTCAACGCCTCGAAGGTGCGCACGATCAGATGCTCACGCGCCTGCACCAGCACCTGAACGGTGACGTCCTCGGGAATTTGATTCTCTTCGATCAACCAACGGGCGAAATCGAACTCATGCTGACTGGCGGAAGGAAAGCCGATCTCGATCTCCTTGAAACCCAGCTTGACCAGCAGTGCCCACATCGCCTTCTTCTGCGCCACATTCATCGGCTCAAGCAGTGCCTGGTTACCGTCACGCAGGTCGACACTAGCCCAGATCGGTGCCTTGTCGAGGGTACGGTTCGGCCACTGGCGGTTCGCCATGGGGATGGCCGGGGCGGGGCGGTATTTGCGGTGGTCAAAGGGTTTCACATTCAGCTCCTTACTTACTCTGGATAAGTGTCCGCCGCCATCCGCAGGGATGGACTAGCTGTTCGACCAACACCCTTGTGGGGCAGATGCACAGGTGGCTCTCGTGAAGCGCTCTGGCAGGTCGTACCGCCAAAACGGCGGATTAAAGGCGGCTATTGAAAGCAATCTTTACATTCGGTCTTTTCTGGTTCGCCCCTGCTGCGTTGCACCTCTTGGCAATGGGCCCGCCATTACCTGCGAAGTGCGCCTTGCAGTACCGAACCAGAAAAAGCCCTCGGTGTTGACAAGATTGCTTCCACCAGCCACCTAGAAAGATTAGTGCAGTGAAGGAGAAATTATCTTGCGAATTTGCGCCGACATTGTATAAATGAGCAATTATATTGCTTCATAAGTTCAACATTAGGTACGATCTGCCTCAATCCGCGCTATCAGGGGCTTCATATGGAACTCGACCGCTACGACCGCCGCATCCTTGAAGAACTGCAAAAGGATGGCCGGATCAGCAACCAGGAACTCGCCGAACGCATCGGCCTGTCACCCTCTCCCTGCCTGCGGCGGGTACGCGCATTGGAGGAATCGGGATTAATCAGTGGCTACCGCGCCCTGCTGGACGCCAAGAAACTGGGGCTGGACCTGACGGCGCTGATCCACATCTCCATGGATCGCCACACCCCGGAACGATTTACCAACTTCGAGAACAGGATCGCCGAGCTACCTGAGGTACTGGAGTGCCTGCTGATCACCGGCCAGGACGCCGACTATCAACTCAAGGTGGTGGTGAAGGATATGGATGCCTTTCAGGTGTTGCTACTGGAGAAGATCACCCGTATTGAAGGGGTCAGCGGTGTTCACTCCAGCTTCGTCCTGCGCCGGGTGGTGGATAAAACGGCCCTGCCTGTTTGAAAATACCTGCTATGGAAAACACGAAAGTAAAAGCCATCATGATCTCGCTGGAATTACGGCATGAGTTTACTTCGCTTTTCCTTTGCGTCTTAGCGTCTTTGCGCGAACACTTTTCTATTCATGCCTTAACGCATCAATAGGATCGAGCCTTGCTGCCTTGCGCGCAGGGAAGTAGCCGAACGCCACGCCGATGACCATGGAGAAGAGGAAGGCGAACAGGGTCATCCCCACTTCCACTACATAAGGCATACCCAGCGCGCTGGTGGCAAACCAGGAGACCCCCAGCGCCAGCAGGATGCCGAACAGCCCGCCAAAGGAAGAGAGCACCACTGCTTCGACCAGAAACTGGGTCAGCACGTCCCGCTCCAGCGCTCCGATGGCGAGACGAATACCGATCTCGCGGGTTCGTTCAGTCACCGACACCAGCATGATGTTCATAATACCGATCCCGCCTACCAGCAGGCTCACCGCCGCCACTGCACCGAGCAGCGCGGTCAATACCTTGGTGGTGTTGGTCAGGGTACGGGTGATCTCCTGCAGGTCCATCACGCTGAAGTCGTCGTCCTCACCGGAGGCGATGCGACGACGTTCGCGCATCACGCTGGTGATATCGCGCGCTACCTTGCTGGTGGAGACACCGTCGCGGGCAGAGATGAGGATACGATTTACATCCTGATTGCCGGCAATGCGTCGCCAGAAGAAACGCAGAGGCAAAATAATCGTGTCATCCTGATCGGAACCACCCGCAGACTGTCCCTTGCTCTTCAACAAGCCGATCACTTCACAGGAGACTTTCTTCAGACGGATCTTGTTGCCGATAGGGTCCTGCGCACCGAACAGTTTTTCTCGTACCGTTTCGCCGATGACGCAAACGCCGCGACCACCACGTAGTTCGTTGCTGTTGAAATAGCGCCCCGATTTAAGCGTCCAGTTGCCGACGGTGAAATAGCGATTGTCGCTACCGTTGACGCCGGTGCTCCAGTTTTCGTTGCCGTAGATCGCCACCATCGCCTGCGAAGCGCTGGGGGCCACTTCTGCGATACCGGGAACATCACGAGCCACCGCATCCACATCCGCCAGTTCAAACGGCGGCGCCTTGGTGCGTTGACCGTGACCGAGCCGTTGACCGACGCCAAGGAACAGCAGGTTGCTGCCAAGACTTTCGATCTGCTGCTTCACCTGTAGCGTGGCACTGCTGCCGAGGTTGACCATGATGATCACCGAGGCAACGCCGATAACGATGCCGAGAGTGGTGAGAAAAGAGCGCAATACGTTGCGCCGAATCGAACGCATCGCCAATAACAGGGCATTCCACAACATCAGTGTGCCCCTCCCTGCTGTCTGTCTTCCGCCACGCGACCGTCACGGAAATTGATCACACGCTGAGCGTAGTCGGCGATCTCCGCCTCGTGGGTCACCATCACGATGGTGATGCCGAGTTCGCGATTAAAGCTGGTCAACAGTTCCATGATCTCGTGGCTGCGGGCGGTGTCGAGGTTGCCGGTCGGTTCGTCGGCCAACAGCACCGCGGGACGGGTAACGATGGCGCGGGCAATGGCGACGCGCTGCTGCTGTCCACCGGAGAGTTCGCCGCGGGTGTGATCTTCCCAGCCTTTCAGGCCTACCTGTTCCAGTGCCTCGCTGCTCAGACGATGACGCTCCTCCACCGGCATACCGCGATAGATCAGCGGCAGCTCTACGTTCTCCTGCGCCGAGGTACGGTTGAGCAGATTGAAACCCTGAAAGACAAAACCGAGATAGTTGCGTCGTAGCAGCGCGCGCTGATCATTACTGAGGCTGCCGACATCGACACCCTGAAAACGAAACTGGCCACCCGTTGGGGTATCGAGACAACCGAGAATATTCATACAGGTCGATTTGCCGGAACCGCTCGGCCCCATCACCGCCACGAATTCACCCTGTTCGATGGAGAGGTCGATCCCGTCGAGGGCACGCATCGATGCCTGCCCCTTGCCATAGATCTTGGTAACCCCTTCCAGTTCGATCAGCGCTGCGCTCATTTAGCGCCTACCGTGCTATCGGTGATCAACGCCATACCCACATCCAGCGCGCCGCCGTTGACTTCGGTATGGATACCATCGCTGGCGCCGATGGTAATGTTCACGGCCTCTGCCTTGCCGTCGCGCAACACCCATACTTTACGTTCGTGAGGATTTTCGTCAGCCCCTTTGTTGCCGTTACTGCTGCGCGGCATGCGCGGCGGACGGAACATACGACTGAAGAGACTACCACCGCCACTTGCCGCTGCGCTGGCTGCCGAGGGTGGGCTATAGCGGAATGCAGCGTTTGGAACCAACAGGACGTTTTGCAGATGCTGGGTACGAATATCGGCGGTTGCAGTCATGCCGGGCAGCAGCAGTTGTTCCGGGTTATCCACCGCCAGTACGGTTTCATAGGTCACGACACCATCGACGGTTTGCGGCGCGTGACGAATCTGGGTAATCACCGCGCTAAAGCGCTGGTCCGGATAGGCGTCGACACTGAATTGCGCTTTCATCCCCTGACGGATGCGACCGATGTCCGCCTCGTCGATGGCCACCAGCAACTCCATTTTGGTCAGGTCTTCCGCCAGGGTGAACAACACCGGTGTCTGCAACGAAGCGGCCACGGTTTGGCCCGGCTCTACCTTGCGATCCAGTACGATGCCCTTGATCGGCGAGCGAATGGTCGCCTTCTCCAGGTTGGTCTCGAAACCATCCAGTGCCGCTTTGGCACTGGCCACCTGGGCACGTGCACTGGCGACTGCAGCCACAGCACGCGAGAGCGCCGCCTCGGCAGCATCCACATCATTGGCGGAACACATCTTGCTCTTCGCCAGCTCCTTGCAACGCCTGAACTTGACCTTCATCTCCTGCTCGGTGGCACGTGCATCCTGCACCTTCGCCTCCGCCTGTTGCAGCGAGGCCTTGCCCTCGGCGATACGGCTCTCCAATGAAGTGGTGTCGAGTTGCGCTAGTATCTGATCCTTCTCCACCGCATCGTTGAAATCGACATTGATGCTGGCGATGGTGCCGGAAAGTTCGCTACCCACATCCACCTGACTGACCGGTTGCAGCGTACCGGTGGCGGTGACATTTAGAATGAGATCGCCGCGCTTCACCTCGGTGGTTTTATAACTGACGCCACCGTTCTTGCCGGAAAAGATCAGATTGAACAACACCACGACGATCAACAGTGCTGCCACCGCACCGCCCCATATCTGCCACCGAGGTCGACTGTTGCCGTGTTTGTCCAGCATCAGGGTTTTGCGTATCGATCTTTCACTCTTTTCCATTGCCAACCTCAAATTATTTATTCACTTAGCGGTAGACGCAGAACCACGCAGAGCCCACCACCTTCACTATTCCGTGCATCAACCTGACCTTTGTAGGCGAGGATCACCTTACCGGTGATCGCCAGACCCAGGCCGTAGCCGCCGCTATCCCGATCACGTGCTTCGCCTACACGGGTAAACGGTTCGAACATGCGTTTCAACTCAGACTCCGGTACACCGGAGCCATGATCGCAAACCTCGATCACTGCCTGATTGCCCGCTGTTTTTAGCGACACTGCCACGGCAGTATTTTGTTCGGTATAACGCGCGGCATTACGCACCACATTTTCGATCGCGGCACGCAGCAACACCGGGTCGCCTTTAACGGTTGCCTGCTGTGCCACACTCAACACCACGCTGCGTTGATGTGCGCGCGCCTCGAAATCGGCATCATTGACGATCTCCGACAACAGCTCTCCCAATGAAACCGGTTTCTGTTCCAGATTAGATTGGCCCGACTCCAGCCGTGCCAGCGAAAGCAGATTGGCGATCAAACGCTCCAGCTCATCCGCCTCCTTCTCCACCCGTTGCAGATTACGCGAAGCAGAACCCTCTTTCTCTGCCAGTTCCAGCGCAATGCGCAGACGTGCCAGCGGCGAACGCAGTTCGTGCGAGACATCACGCAGCAGTTGCCGCTGACTCTCCAGCATCTCGCGCAGGCGCTCGGCCATAATGTCGAAGTCGCGGCCTAACGCACCGACCTCGCCGCCGCCACTACTTCCAACCCGAACCGTGAGATCACCCTCGGCCAGCGTCTGCGCCGCATGACGCAGACGGCGCACCGGGCGACTGAGGAGATTGGCGAGGCCGTAACTGACCAGTCCGGTGATCAGCAGCGCGATGAGCGCACGCACCCAGGGCGGCATGCTGTGCAGATGGCCGGGATCAACCATGGTGGCAAGGAAGAGGTCATCTTCGCCGGGGATCTGCGCCAGCACCAGATAGTGGCCGAAGCGCAGTCGATGGATACCCGGCTCCATCGGTGAGCGACGCAGCTCGTCCATCAGATTGGGCGGCAGGTGTTTGTGCAGCAGCGGCTTGCCGTGATCGTCCAGCAGCAGCACCGGCCTTCCCTCTTCACGACGGATGCTACGCAGCCAGCGTTCCAGTGATTCATCTTCCATGTTTTGCAGCAGCGTGGCGGCTGTTTCTGCGTGGGCGTTGAGCCACTGTTCAGTCTGCTCCACCTCGCCATTACCCAGCGATCGCTCGCCCAGATACATCACCCCACCGAGCAGGATCATGCTCAGCCAGAAGGCAACGAAGATTTTACCGAAGAGGGAGTGCATCAGTTTTTGGCGTACTGGTAGCCGGTGCCGCGCACCGTGTGGATACGTTGGCCGCCATCCGGCAACGGCCCCAATTTGCGCCGAATCTGCGCCATGTGGGTTTCGATGCGGCGGTCATAGGTCTGCAGGGCACGGCCTAGACCATCGCTGGCCAGCACCTCTTTGGTCACCACCTTGCCTGCCTGGGCCACCAGCAGATGCAATAGATTGAACTCGGCACCGGTCAGCTCCACCGACTCACCACCCACGGTGACACTGCGCTTGCCCACATCGAGCTGCAGATCACCGACCTGCAACAGCTCCGGACTATCACCTTCGCCACCACGGCGTAACAGGGCACGCAGGCGCGCCACCAGCACACGCGGACTACAGGGCTTGGCCACATATTCGTCGGCGCCCAGCTCCAGCCCGACCACCGTATCGGTATCCTCACCACGGGCGGTCAGCATCAGCACCGGGGAAGTCACCACAGGCTTGATCTGCTTCAGCACATCAAAGCCACTCATCCCCGGCATCATCACATCAAGAATGATCGCCGCCCACTGCTGCTCCCGCGCACGTCGGGCACCCGACTCGCCATCATGGGCAGTGGCGACCTCAAACCCTTCACTCTCCAGGTATTCGGTGAGCAATTCGCACAGGGCACGATCGTCGTCGATAAGCAGAATGGTCTGTTTCATGCCTATATGATGCGCTGTGTTTGCCCGCTGTGAAAGGTCGACACCTAACCATTTGCACTTCTTTGCACTACTTCACCCAGCCCAACCCAACTTTATCCACGCTACGGATATGCTTTCACCGTCCGCTGCTGAGACAGCGCCTACACACTCTACAGGAGTACTGCAATGAAACGTGCTAACAAAACCCTCGCTACCCTGCTCGCCGCAGGCCTGACCCTCGGTGCCGCTGGTACCGCATTTGCCTTTGGTGGGCATGACCGTGGTTGTAGCGGATTCGATTCCCGTACCGCATCGCCGATGCGCGCACTTTATCAACTCGACAGTCTGAGTGATGAACAGCGCACCCAGATTAAAGAAGTGATGAAGGAAGAACGCAGCTCAATGCGTGATCTGATGGATGCAATGCAGGACAATCGCGACGCCATGCTTGAGGCAAACAAAGACAACCTCACCGCCGACAAGATCAAACCGCTGGCTGAGAAACGGGGCGAATTAATCACGCAGATGACTATTGCGCGCGCCAAACTGCGTGACAAGATCAACTCCATCCTTACCGACGAACAGCGCAAGGAACTGAGTGAGATGAAATCATCGAAACGATATGACAAATATGATGATCGCGGGCGCGACAATTATCAGGGCTGGTAAACCTGAAAAAAGGGGCTGAAAAGCCCCTTTTTTTATTCGGTACGCCCTTTGGTCTCTGTTGCCCTTGAGACAGGACCAAATTAAGGGTGGAATACAGGTATGTCTACCCGTATTCCACCCTCACTTAAATGGCTCATCGATAAGCGTGCTCGGCTTGATGCGGAGATACGCAAGACAGAACGTTCCCTGGGAAAAGCCAAGGAATTAGCTCAGGAATTATCCGACTTAAAAGAAACTCTGACAGCGGTTGATCGCACGTTAGGGCTGCATGACATCAAAATCGATGTAAACCTGATAGAACCCATACATAGCAAGTACGTCAGAATCAAGCTGCCGCACGGTGAGCTCACCCGTAGTATCCTGATGTGCTTGCGTCTGCATGCGGGGGAGCAGCCTGTCAGCACTTCTGAGATTGTGTCATTCATCGCAGCACGTCATGCTGAGCTCGAGGCAAAACCTGAGCTACGTGTTCGACTTACACGTTCCGTGAATAAAAGAATGTACCCCCTGGTTAAAAAAGGGATTGTTCGCCGTCACCATCCTCTAGTAACAACCTCTTATGGCCTCTGGAGCCTTGCTCCAGCTCCAGAGGAGGACTGAGTGCTCGCCGACTCTTAGCCCATGTATTCAAATCCAAGCCGGTGACCTTGGGCATATCCCCGCCAGGCTTTTGATGGGCCGCAATTGAAGATTTTTCCAACAAGGTCGTTAAATTTCTCGCTTAGCGTCATTCGCCTGACATCGTCTCGCCAAGCAAATTCATTGGCGTAGAAGGCCAAATACTGAGGGCGCATGCCATGATAGGAGCCATACTCACCTCGGCGCATCCGACTGAAGAAAGCTTCTGCTTGGTTATTGTTTACGCCATCGTCCGTCGCATATTCGGCAGAATGCCGGACAGTGCGGTGTTCGAACCATGCGGATAGCGAAGTATAGCCATGACCATCATCTGACCATATCTCGGTGGTTGGTCCGATATATCGTCTAATCACAGGGATGGCCTGTTGTGCCGTTTCACTTTTGACCACAGCAACGATGGTTCGAACCGACCCAACCCCTTTCTCTGGTGATACCTGCCTCATGGTCAGAACGACACGGCGCTTTTTCAGCTTTTCCAGATTCCATGGCTCGATTTTGCTCTTTTTGTCGGGCGGAACCATCCCGGCCTTTCGGTTGCGCAACTTATTGTTGACGATACCTGACGTTGCCTTGGTTCGTTTCCGTGGCCGCCTGGGTTTACCGCAAAAATATCCGCCATCTATCTGAGTCAGCCCCTGCAGTGGGGTTAGATCGCGCTGCTCCCATAATGCTTCTCGTGACTTCATAAGATTCTGGTAAGCCGTTCGTAGAGTCACTTTTAGTCGCGAATGCAGTTTATTTGCCGAGCAGCCATCAGGGGCCGTCACAAATTCATACAATAGGACGAGCAGCTTTCTGAACGAAATTTTTCGATTGGCGAAAGGAGTCCCTGTGGTGACGCTAAAAACGGTATCGCAATGCTTGCAACGCCATTGTCGGCGCGTACGACGAATGTAGTGTCTATCAACGGTTCCACATATAGGGCATGGCATATCAGTCGTACTCCCCCAACGCAGTATGACGAATTTCTCCCATGCTTGTTCTTCTGATAGATCAGCGAAATCAAAAAAACTGAGGTCTCTGTAACGCTTCGATTGACAAAATATCTGTGCCATTATCGATTGCCCCCACAATAAACGGGAGTCAGTTCTCTGAATAGCGTTTGTGATGATTCAGGGACAAATGGGGCAATAAATTGCAGGTTATCTCTGTGTTTGTTCATCTCAGCCACCTACTTGAGGCTAGACATGGCCCTGACCCGGCAGGGCCATGTTGTTGAGAACAAAAACAGTGAGGCGAGCAACTCCGTTGTGATGACTAATTAGCCATCAACGTCTTGACAGGTTGGAGTTGGGATACGATACTTTCAAACGTCGAGACAGCATTTCGATGTTCAAAAGAAGAAGGCCTGAGAGCACCACCTCTTGGGCCTTTTTTGTATCAGCACTTCACACCCACTGAAGTCTTATATATTCACACTCAGTCACGCTACGTCATAGTTTCCTCCTATCACTATTGCATATACAAAGTCAGGCAGTGGCTTGGTTTCGCTGCTCTGCAAGCCAAGCAGCCACATCCTTTGCCAGAGCAAATTTACCGCGCCGATCTTTGAGTTGAAAAATGGGTACTGGGGCTTTTCCTCTGGCCACCGCCTGCCTTAAAGCAGCCATGCTGGAATAGCCTAGAGATCGCCGAAGAGCATCCCCGGTCAGCAAAGGGCCATAGTTTTCCATCAATTCGCTTTCAAGCTGCTGTGCCAGCAATTCTAATTCTTCAGTGTTTGTATTCATCCGCATAACTGCCCGTATCTCATTGATACTACGGATATTAGTCACGTAAACTCAAGGATGCACACAGTACTTTGCCTGAATTAAAGTACTGTGAGAAACTGAACGTAACTGACCAAATCTAGCAGTATCCACAAGACAGAAATTGCCCTGTATCGTGTTATGAGAAAATGTCCAAAAAAGAAAATATACGAATCTGACTACCTGAGAGGTAGGCTCTGGTATTGGGGGGTGAAGGATGCTTCAGAACTGCCTACAGCAACCGCAATTGAGCATGTGGTTTCGCCTGAAACATTCAGGCGAAGGAAAAGCGAATCGGGCGGTTACATATATCCTGCGTATTTTTCCAAAATCAAACGAGGGGAAAAGCCAGCAGGAAAAAAACTTGTACGAAAAACTGATATATTCTTCCCCGGCACGAGATACTGGTATGAACATCCATTCTGGGATGTGATTAGACACAAAGATCCTTTCAGAGCATCAATAGCTTGGTACGTAAAACGACTCAAGTCAGAAAACGCAAAATCGTTGCTGTTCCCATTTCCAGGAAGACAAATTGCCACTGATGCAAAAGCAACATCCGACTATATTCAATCGACGTTTAAGAAATTGCATAACGATAGCGATCTGGACGCGCTTACAGCGCTGATTATATTCCTGCAAATGGCACGCAAACTCGACACATACGACAGGGAGTTTGCACATTTAGTTTCAGAGCAAATTCTAGTGGTATTTAAGAGATTTGCGGCTCAATCACCCATTTTTCATGTCAAAGATGAGCTCTTTGAATATATCAATCGGCACTTTATCGAACTGATAGAAGACTCAAGACCAGCGTATGAGATAATTGACGGAGATACCCATCTGTATATTGAAATTAATCATATGGTTCTTGATTTTCTCGATGAGCTAGACGCCTTGAGGTGTCACTCACATGCGCCAGCATCCTGTTTGGCAATAGTTGAGCGTCATATGGATATACGGGATTTAGCTATGATGCTCGAAGAAGGAGTGCCACAAAAGGAAATCCTGGATATGCCTGTTATGAAAGTGATTGCACGCGACTTGGAAGCATGGGAAAGAGAAAAGATATTTAGTTAGAATCATGGATGTTTGGGGGTACACATTTCGTGTTAACCAAGAAAGTGGTGACATGAAAGCAAACACCTATTTGTGGGTAGTAATTCTCTACTTATCCCATTAAAGCGGGATTGAGTTAATGCTTGTCAAGTATTCGTTCTTCCAAGAGACGCACTAAAGCACTAGGTCTCGTTCTTAAAGATTCTGCGATTGTAAAAAGAGTCGACAGCGTAGGCTGCCTAAGCCCACGCTCCAGAAGCGATATATACGTCCTATCAAGTCCGGACTGAAGCGCCAACTGCTCTTGTGAAAGCTTGGCCCCCATCCTTTTCTCCCTTAAGACTTGCCCAAACGTTTGCAGGATTTCATCACTCTTTGCCATCCGGTATAAAAACCGGAAGTAGACTCAGGGTCTACGGACTATAGTCTTCAGTCGTATTCTGTGGTATTAATCCGGAATACGGTGACAAATATGTTCTTTCCACTACTTTCGTTGAAATACGGAGCAAATATGGATATTCGCTTTACTTGGGTCATAGCAACCATTTGCGTTCTTTTGTCTGGATGTTCCCTTAGCCCATCACGAGAGCTACCCAGTGATTTTGAGGAACGTGCAAAGAGTGAGAGCTTTTCGACATTGGTTAAGCAGCGTTTCCATAGCGACGAAAACCTACAGCGTTATATCGAAAATTACTGGGTCGAAAATTGGCGTAAATTCGCCGGCGGTGATCCAGTATATAAACTCCAGACAGACACTAATGCCAAACTAGCCATTTCTGAACTGGATAACATGTTGGGTATCTTCTGTCGTGTAAGAGGTTTTGAAAAGGTGGGATCTGTCGAGATTCCACTCTTTGCACGGCGAGGGAGCTATGGGACTGAGCTTTCCGGTAGAAGTGCACAGGGAATTGGTTGCGCCACAGATGATCGCATTGTGGCAGCCTATTTGAAAGATGGGGCATACAATCCTTACATACTCCGTATATATGGAGATACCGATTCTTTGGCCGTAATGTCACACCGCAAATCGGAAAAAGATACTGCGAGAAGAGCAAAGCAGTTAGCAAAACAGGAATGGAGGCAAAAAGAGACAAGTAGGATACGCACAACTCCGCGTCTTAACGAACTTGTTTATGTGAATTTAGCTACCATGTTTCTCGATCAGATGGCTGGTTATGAACGTATGGATATGCGTGTAGCTCAATCACATGCCGTATTCGAGGGGAGAGTGAGAGAGGTAAAGCCACCGATGGTTCTCATAGAAAATGCCGTCCTGGACGGCTTTTCACGTGTGTGGGTTCCGATGGAATCTCTAGAGGTACCACCGCGTGGAACACCGTACGATTAATAGAAATCGTCTAAATTACACCTTTTTAACACGGGCTATGAGGAGGCTCCATGCATAGGGTGGGGCACGGCATTCACTCGTAGAATGAAACTTATGTGTAATAGTGTAAATGGGCAAATTAAATGCGACTATCACTCAAGATCGGATAATTATGTGCGACTAAGACAGTAAGTAGGTCCACCGAAATTAGCATTACCCCTCCCCGAATCACGCATTCCCTACTACACCATCAAAAGGTGCCAAAATAAGCGTTGTTACGCTATGACATGGAGATGTCTGGATATGAAAGACGAATCTACTCAAAAGGTGTTTAGGGGTACTATAAAAGGGTGGCAGCTACACCATCTGTCGGTTTCACAAGAGCGTCTTGATGAAATAGCGGAGCGAGAAGGTGGCGAAAAGGTACTCCCCCTTATCATTACCGGTACAGTAAAAGAAGACCCATCTGGACGGTTTGAGCCAGGCTGGCATATGCGCACCACGCTTTTAACCATTCTCGATGAGGAAAACGGGTCTTGCGAAACAAGGAATTCTATCTATCGCCTGGAAGGTGATAACGGCTACGATGTTATGCCGGATATGGGTGATGCTGTTTTAAAGATATTCTATTGATTGTATGAGTAGCCACTGCAGAATTTGGTGTGGCCACGAATCCGGGTAAGTGTAGTAGCCCCACCGTTAAAGGTGGGGCGATGCTTCCCTCAGACACCAGACATATTAATGTCGGCTCGGGCGCAATAGCAATGTACCAAAGCGTCATAATCGTTGTCTGTAGGAAATCTCTGATTCCTTATTCTCATGAAGCTACGAAGGCAGATGAGTACTACTTGAGCACATTCGTTACCAGAGGCAACCATGACTAAATACAAATGCACTGAGGAAGAACTTCTAGAAAACATGACTCCCTACTTGGCACATGCCGATGAGGTTGTCATAGATCCAGCAACGGTCTTTGCGCAGGTAGAGACAGATCGTGAAAGCGGAAAGCTATCGGAGAATGTGACAACCGCAAACCCAAGGTATTACGCAAACAAGACACATCCTGGCATGATGGAAGAGGTATGGGATGATGGGCGCAGGAGGACGGGGCATTTTCAGGATGGTATATTTATCTCTACCAACGATTCTTAAATACACCCATCAAGTTCCACAAGCAAAGAATCATTCTCCTCTTCAAGCTTTGAATTAAGCGCCTGAAAATTTCTTGCGACAATGCTATTGTGGTAGCTCGCAACCCATCGCACCTTAGCAATGCGGTCTTCATGTTTTGACTTTAACACTTCTGATAACAGCCGTCTGATAGCATTTCGATGCGCCAATAACACATCCGTCCCAGTTACATCGGTATCATGTTCAGCGTCGTACATATATGGAAGGTAATTCATGCTCCACTGACCATCATCGGAGCGATACAGAGCCTCAAAGATCTGTGCTCTCGCATCCAGCCACATACCCATCCCGACAGCTTGAGCAACCGGATTTTCCGTAATGTTTGTACAAAGAGTTTCGTCTACAACTATTCGCGGGTATTTCGCCAAAGTAGATTCTATTGTATGCGCACGGACAAATGCAGGACCAAAGATTCGTTGCTTATGAATACATACATCGCCGTGTGTAATTCCACCACGAATTAACACGCCATTACATGCAAGATTTCCCTGCGCCAACAATAGCGAATCAAGTTCACCCCTAAAAAAATCAAGTGTGTGTTCTTCATCGGCAACTGGTTGGATGCGTATTATTGAATCCGAGAATTGAAAGGCTATCGGTAGATTTTCGATTGAGTTGAACGGCTCCCTTCTGCGCTGAGGTAGCGACGTAAACATCTGCATGGCGTCTAATATCGTGTTGATATTTTGAGGTTCTCGACTATTAACCATGTCTTTGAAACCAAGAACATCTATGAAAGTAACAAATGCTTTTATGTATCCATCCCCAAAATCACGTAAGTGAGTTGGCGAACAGATATCAAGAAAATTTCTTTGATCTGGCATCTCGTCAATTATCCCTGTTATTGCCACAAAGTGCTTACCGTCACTCTTTACGAGGACTAAATGTTCTTGGGAAGAATATCAGTTCATCTGCTGATCTGAGTGTATACAACTGCGCTGGCCGATAAGGCCCCGTCCTTACCCCTTCCACTTCCTCCAGCATATCGGCTGACGTGATCCGGGTTCTGAAAGCGCTTTTGTCGATAGGTCGTCCCAGCACCACCTCATAGACCTGCTGCAATTCCGGCAGGGTAAATTCCTCCGATAGCAGGTAGACCGGTAGCGAAGTGTACTCCGCCTTGTTGCGCAGTCGTTCGATACCTGTGGCCAGGATCTCCTCGTGATCGAACGCCAGTCTGGTCTCAACGCCGGTCTCCCCGACCGGAAACCACTCCACATCCGCCGCATTGGCGCCTTTCTGTAGTTGCACCGCCTCATGGGGTACCAGCGCGTAATAGACATGAGTCGCCGACCAGCCGCGGGGATCGCGGGTTTTCCCTCCCCAACTGGCCAACTGCTCCAGGTAGGGGGCGTCCACCCCGGTCTTCTCCCTGAGCTTGCGCCGCGCGCACTCTTCCAGACTGGGGTCCCGTTCCACATCGATAAACCCGCCGGGCAGTGCCCACATGCCGGGAAACGGCTCTGCATCGCCCTCCGGGCGCTTGACCAGCAGCACCTGTAACTGCTCATTCAAGGCCGTGAATATCACGATATCGACGGTGGTCAGCGGTCGCTGCACATTGGGAATGGAAAACGTCTGCTTGTTCATGGGCACTCTTTCTTGGTTCGGATATTTGACATTCTAGCACCTTAGTTCTACAGTACAACTTACTAAGTGGTATAGAACAACTTAGTAAAGGAGGCCGCTATGTTTGGTTTCGAATTTGTGAAGGCACAACCCACCACCTACCTGCTGCAGTACCGGGGAGGCAAGGTGGTTCAGGAGGGCGCTGGTCTGTCGTTCTTTTACTACCGCCCATTCTCAACCGTCGCCGCCGTACCGGTCGGTAGTCGTGATACCCCGTTCATCTTCGAACTGGTGACCCACGACTTCCAGGCCATCACGGTCCAGGGACAGGTCGCTTACCGTGTCGCCGAGCCGCGCAAGGCTGCAGAGATGCTGGACTTTGCGTTACGCCCGGACGGCAAGGGATATGTCTCGGAAGATCCCCAGACACTGTCTGAGCGGGTCCTGGCCATAACCGAAGTACTCTCGCAGCAATCCGTAAAGGGACTTGCTTTGAAGGACGCCCTGCGGGCATCCGAAACGCTTGCTGAGCAGGTTGCCGGTGGGTTGACCGCCCACAAGGAAGTTTCTGCCCTGGGTCTGGAGATCCTCGGTGTCTCGGTGCTGGCCATCAAGTCGACACCGGAAACCGCCCGAGCGCTGGAAGCCGAGGCCCGGGAGTCGATCCTGAAGTCGGCCGACGAGGCGATCTTCGCCAGGCGTAACTCCGCCGTGGAACAGGAACGTGCGATCCGCGAGAGCGAACTCGACACGGAAGTGGCCGTGGAGCAGAAGAAGCGGCTGATCCGCGAAACCCAGATGGAGGCAGAGGCCTCGGTACGACGCAAGAAGCACGAACTGCGCAGTGCCGACATGGACGCCGACATCATCCTGGAAGAGCGTCGCAAATCGCTGGTGGCCGGACAGGCGGAAAACGCCCGTACCCTGGCGGAGAGCGAGGCCTACAAGGTCGAGACGGTGATGAAGGCCCTGGAGGATGCCGATCCGAAAATCGTGCAGGCGCTGGCCGCGGTCGGAATGCAACCGGCGCAGCTCATCGCCCAGGCCTTCGGCGGGATCGCCGACAAGGCCGAGCGGATCGGAAGCCTGAACGTCTCGCCGGAACTGTTGCAAGCACTGCTGGAGGCGCCCGCCAAGGCGGCTGGGGCGAACGAGGCATGATTGCGGCAAGCGAGCGCAAAGTCGTGTTGGTAACGCGCCGGACCCGGCTCGATGAGCTGGTGGCGCGTTACCACACCCTGGCGCAGGCGCAGTTCTACATTGAGCACCTGGGAGCGGATTTCAGCGACTACGTCCGTGAGCATGAAACCTACGAGGCGGCCAGGCGCACTGTCCTGGCCGCCCTGGAGGTACATGGTCGTTACCAGGTGATCGAGCGGAGCTTCCTGCCCAACTTTGTCTTCGGCGAGGACGACATCGTGGTGGCCCTTGGCCAGGACGGGCTGGTGGCCAACACGATGAAATACCTCGACGGCAAACCGCTGATTGGGGTCAATCCCGATCCGATGCGCTTCGACGGTGTGTTGTTGCCGTTTGAGGTGAGTGACGTGTCTTACATCGTTGAGGACGTGGCCGCAGAGAGCCGCTCCGCCAAGGCGATCACCATGGCCGAGGCGGTGCTGAGCGATGGCCAGCGGTTGCTGGGAGTAAACGATCTCTTTATCGGTCCCCGGACGCATACCTCGGCCAGGTACGAAATCGAACTGGGAGACAGGAAGGAGATGCAGTCTTCCAGCGGCATTATCGTCTCGACCGGACTGGGCTCGTCGGCCTGGATGCGCTCGATCGTGACCGGGGCGATGGCGATAGCCGGGTCATATGGCAGTGATGCAAAAGATAGCTATAGTCCGTGGGCATGGGATGCACGCTATCTCCAGTTTGCTGTGCGGGAGCCCTTTCCCAGCAAGACCTCTGCGGCGGAGCTGGTCTTCGGTCGGGTCATGAGTGACAAGAAGCTGGTTTTACGCTCGCTGATGCCGGAGGGTGGCGTGATATTCAGCGATGGGATTGAGGCGGATTTCATGGCGTTTTCGTCAGGGACGACTGCTGAGATTGATGTAGCCAAAACAATGGGACAGTTGGTTCTCTAGATTGGTTATTATGCTATTAAGATAACTCACAATGGTGTCAGCTCATATGGACCTAATTTGGTGGGAGAAAACAGTAGAATATAAGTTCGTACAAGAATACCTTGGTAGTAAATTTATCGCGCCACTCGCAGGTAAACATGAGGCTGCTGGTGACGTGATTGTGGCAACAGGCACTAAGCTGATCTTGATTGAATTCAAGAGAGATCGCACATGCATTTCTACCGAAGAGAAAAAATATAAAGGTGCATACGCAAAATACGATGAGGCAAAGGAAATTCTGAAGAAAGTTAGCTCACACCATTTCATGATCTATGGGAAAGGGATTGTTGTGGATGATATACCTGAGCTGCAGTTGAATGCTTGTGGGTATTTCTCCAAAAAACCAGTACGCGTGAGCGAAGTATTTAAGTTCGGTCTCGGTTACGAAAAATTCTCGTTATATCTTAGGGCGCTGTTGATACTGAAGAATGCGACAGGTAGTGTAGATAGTGGTGGCATTGATTCTTCAGCGTATTCTATGGTCGCAGGTATCACAAAAGATGGAACCCTTGGCACTTGTTTATCTCTTTCTGAGTTTATTGTTCAATATCAACAATCATTATCACCATTACTCAACTCGCCACAAGAGTCTGACAAGTCGAAAAAGTCGCGGAAGGAACTTGATATGTCGCCAGGCAGATAAACGTCAGGCTCGGGCATGATAATTTACAGTTCAACTCTAGATTCTTAATACCTACCAATCAGCAACCATTTTTTAGGGATATTGTATATGCCCGCTGTATGCCAATCTGATTTGCTTCCCTCTCAGTGCCATGGATTGTTTGAAGTGATTCATGGAAATTATCCCACCGAATAGCCTTGTCATACGCTATCAGCTAGTCAGCCGCAATAACCGCACAAGGATTCAATATATCCATCTGTGGTGATGACTTAATCCGCAGGCGTTCGTCACGTCATGTCCTATAAATCGTCCTTTATTTCAGTGAAGTCAAATGCACAAACAAACCTATTGATATATTACTATTAATAATATACTATTAGGTATTCCGCAAGAATGGGGATGGGTATGCCAGATGTATTAATTCCAGGTTTTGAGTGCGTGCGTTGCAGCCATCAATGGGTTGCTCGTAATAAAAGCTATCGCCCTCTCGTATGCCCGAAATGCAAAAGCCCTTACTGGGATAGGAAGAAAAAGCTTAAGCAAAGCCAATAATGAGGAATCGATATGGGAATGCGATGCATTGAGTTATTTTCTGGTGCAGGATTAATGGGTGAAGGATTTGCCCAAGTTGGCTTTGAATCCATTTTTGCGGCAGAACTTGATAAGAGGGCGGTTTCTACATACAACTCGAATTTGCAACCAGTTGCAGAGGTATGGGATGCAGATAATGTCCGGAGCGGTCTTAAATACGAGGTATTGATAGCAGGCCCCCCGTGTCAAGGCTTCAGTACATTAGGTAAACGAGATCCTCTGGATAAAAGGAATAGACTCTCATTGTCTATATTCAAGTGGGCCAAAGAGCACAAGCCAAAAGTTGTGGTAATTGAAAACGTTCCACAATTTCTTGATTCGAAGTACTGGAAAATACTTAATGCGCGATTTGCTAAATTAGGATATGAGTGTACTACCTGGATATTAAATTCAGCTGATTATGGTGTTGCTCAAAATAGAAGGCGCAGTTTTACAATTTTTTCGATTATAGGTTTGCCGAAGGAACCCGAACCATCAAGGCATCAAATCACTGTTAGAGAGGCATTCAAAGGTTTGCCATATGATGCAAATGGAGAAAACTTCCACATTTCACCTAGTCATAGTGATCTTGCTAAAAGGCGTATAGAACTCATTCCACCTAATGGAGATAAGAGAGATATTCTCGCTAAAGCGCCAGAGTTGTGTCCGCCTAGCTGGCATAAAATGGGTAACCAAGCTGTAGATGTATGGGGAAGAATGGACTGGGATAAGCCATCAAATACCTTACGGTGCGAATTTTTAAATCCATCGAAAGGTCGGTATCTGCATCCGGAAGCGAATCGTGTGATATCTCTTCGAGAGGGTGCCAGAATTCAAGGTATTCCTGATGCGTGGAAATTTGTCGGAGACAGAACTGCAATTGCACGCCAAATAGGTAATGGAGTTCCTGTTCCATTGGCAAAAGCGGTAGCAATCTCAATTAAAAGACTTTTTACATGAAAGTTATGCAGAGGGAAATCTCGGTTTAACTATATACTTATTGTGAGGCACAAATGCGACATTTAGGTATACGCGTAAAGCCGACTGTTCTCGTATTTGCAGTTTATGATTCAGTAGCGTCTGGACTTGTAAATGTCGAAAAGGTAAAGATACCGAAAGCTCTTGAATTCCCTGAGGCCTTAAAATACATTCGGAACACAGTATTAGACATACTTCGAGAGTATAATATTTTTTCTGCTGGGATTCGCATTACCGAGTCCAATTCTCAACGCACAGATGTCCGTCGTATCGGGATAGAAGGTGTGGTGCAGGAAGCTTTCGCAAGTAGCACTCTTTCATCCTACTATGTGGGTCAAATATCAAATATTTCATCCAGAGTAGGAATTGAACGCAAGCACTTCAAACCATATGTTTCAGGCGAAATAGACTGTGAATTGGTTGAGCACTGGGACAAACTCGACTCTGATGAACGTGAGGCTGTATTGACAGCTCTTGGAGCTGATCATGCTTAAGCCGCTTAGTACAGCAGAAGTAAGTTTTAAGTTAGGCGATGAGATTGGTTCCGAAGGTACAAATTCGCAAGTATTTCTGGCACATGATGTTCAGTTCGATGCCGAAATTGCTATAAAGAAGATAGATAAATCAAAATTTGCAAACGTTGACGAGTTTTTTGAGGAAGCCAGCCTGCTTTACCGTAGCAGCCATAGTAATGTCGTCCCGATTCATTACGCTTGTCAAGATGAGAAATATATTTATCTCGCCATGCCATTTTTTCAGAATGGTTCCCTGCGAAAGAAAATATCGAACTTTAACTTAACTGTCAGAGAAATCATTACGTATAGCACTCAATTTCTTAGTGGACTCCACAATATCCACTCTAAAGGGTTAATTCACTTTGATATAAAGCCTGATAATATTTTGCTTTCTGCTAGAGGGGAGGCAATGCTGTCAGACTTTGGGTTGGCAAAGCAGATATCATTGTCTGGAAATGCCGGCCAGGATCGTATCTACGGCATAATGACACCGCCAGAGGCATTTAGTACAGACGTCTTTGCAAGATATTTTGATATATATCAAGCTGGCTTAACTATCTATCGAATTTGTGTTGGTGACAACGTATTTTACGAGCAGTATGAAAATCTTCATGAAAATGGTGAACTCGATCGTTATAGGTTTCGTCATGCTGTAATAAATAGTCAATTCCCATCACTAGATTATTTTCCAGAACATATTCCACTACGGTTAATTAATACTATTCGAAAGTGTTTGTCTACAGTGCCAAAAAACCGGTTTTCCTCTGCAAGCGAGATAATCAATTCATTTGCGGATATTGAGGGGGAGTTGCTAGATTGGCGACTTGAGGTTAATGCCGATCATAGGAAATGGATAAAAGTAGATGGAGGACGCACCACTTGTCTACGAGTTAATGACGATGGTTCCAGTTATGCAACCAAACAGATTAACAATGGTCAAGTACGCAGTATCAGGGAATACTGCATGGATAGTATCTCTCGCACAGAGATTAAACGTTTCCTAGGAAAACACTGATGAAAAAGTTGAAAATTAAAAACAGGAGTGGCCAATATATTACACGCTCAAAGAATGTTCCAAAAAGTAGTGCTGGTAAAAAAACCTTATCGACAATGACGAACAGAGGTGAGTTTGAAATTATGCCTGACGGGTATTTCGTTTGGAAAATCGCTGAGAAATGTAAAACATAGCACTAGAGCGTATGAGGCTTAATTGCTAAACACAATGTGTAATTCAGGATAATTCTTCTTCCATACGTTTTTCTTCAACCTCAAAAAGTTCGATTCCTTGTTGATGGATTTGTTTTGCGGTACTTATCAACTCTAATATATCTATAATCTTATATTTGGTATTCGGTGTTATTGCAGCAATCTTACTCAATAAGTGGCGCTTAGCTGTTGCTGTAGAATCCGCCTTTGGCTTTGTGCCAATCAGATACCCCTGAACATCAATATTCTTCCCAAGTTTTGATGCAAGATACTCCTCCGTTTTGAACATGTATTCTTCTAACTGCGTTAGATGATTATTGTTGAGTTCAATGCCGGGGGATTTCAACTCAACAATAGTAATCCGATCTGGCGTAGCCTGGTCGGCCAACATAAACACTAGATCTGGTCTTGTATGATCCTCGTTCTTTTTTGCCTTCTCAATCTCCTCACTAGATATATCTCTATCAATGTCAAGATGTTGATTCAATGTTCGACACACATCTCCCATAGGTTTGTCACTTGTGATGTAGGAGCCGAATAGCGGATTTATCAGCCAAGGAAACTCTTTAAACAAACTATGTAGCTCGTTTTCATATCCCTCGCCCTTTCTGACATCTAATGAATCCTCATGTAGTTTCTGCAAGCCAGATATGGCCTTTGAGCGTGCACGATACAGTTTTAATAAATCATTGTTTTCTATGCGTGCAAGCTCGGCCATTGAGTGTGCAAGTACAGGTAAGCTTTTTGGATCAGTTTCTAAAGCTATGAGTTTTGTGATTACATCGCCTGCATTAACCGCATGGAGCAGTATTGGCGCCATTTCTCTGTAGGTATCACTCTGTATACCGTGTTCCTTGCCTATTACCTTAAGGATCTGCTTCGCCGCTTTTTGAGATTCCTTATTCATAGCCTGCAGATTACTGACAATCCCTTGGCTAAACGGATCATTGTCGATAGCTGTTTCTATTTCAACATCGCGGAATTTGTATTGTTCATATAGCGCCTCCTTCATTATCCCTGTCACCTTTGAAAACAGTGCGCCGACAATTGGGTTGTCGCTATGTAGGCCCTCGCGGCTTGTAACAATACAATCATGCCTGAATTCGTCTATAGCATCAGCAATGACTATACATTCCATATAGTCTTGGGCATGGAAGTTGTGGACTCCAGAATGCAGATTTAGCAAGCTAGGTCCATGCGCAAGCCGACCATGTGTATATATTCTTGCACCTCGCCTAGAGGCTGGTAGGCTTCTACGCCTTTTCCTTTCCTCTTCTGTTGCACCATGGTCGTTTGGTCTTGCCCTAAACCTCACTATATATTTAATATCGTAGTTGTTGTCAGGCTCATCCTCGTCAATAATTACTGTCTCAGAGGCCATTTTGTCGTAAGTGGTGTCTACGGGGTATGTGAACTCCCAGTCAATTTCTTCCTCCTCGACTTCTTCCTTATTAAGGAAAACTTTAAAATTTTTATCGAGAATAGAAAATGTCCTGGAGAGTGTATCTGTAATCGTCTTTTCAGACGATTTCATTGAGTCGCACCTGAGTTGACTCAGGGTAACAATGGTATATTGCTCGTCATTGTTAATTTCATCATAAACTGCTTCAAACTTTGGTTCAGTAAGATCCTTCTCACCCTTGATGCTTCCGTAGTCCATTTCAAATGTGGTCGAGTAACTTTGATTGCCCCTCTTGCTGGTAACCTTTATGTGCTCTGCAGCCCCGAATCCAGCAAGTTTCCCAACACCTTTTCTCCCCATTACTCTTCGTTCGCCTGATTCAGTATGTGTTTTTGTGAGTTTTCCAGTCTCGTCTTCTCGGCGATTCCTTGTAATGGCCATGTAATAGTCTTGTATCTCTCGAGCAGACATGCCATGACCATCATCGCGTATTTCTATAGTTACATTGAATGGGAGCGGATCGTATATCGCTGAAGTATCGTCACGGAGCCCTTTGCTTTTTTCCTCTCTGGCTTTCTTACGAACAGCCGCCTTAGCCTCATCGATTGCATTGAAGTCCATAGTTATATAGACATTCCTTGCATCCGCATCATATGAATTGGCAACAAACTCAGCTAAACACTTAGCGACGGACGAGTACATATTGTGCCCCATCGTCTCAAGCATTCCTGAGTGAATTTTCATTTGAAATGAACTAGGCCGTTCTTCCGTATTATGTGCTGATGTATTATCCATAAGTGCATTCCATACTCGCGGCATGCTCTGTATACCCTATGAATTCAGCTTCTGGGTAGCATACAGAGAATTGAAGATCCTATACGTGACTTGCATACTTAGAGCTGCAAAACGCGTTCAATCGCATATTATTATTATTCTTGGCAATTGAACAGCATATCCCGAGGCATATCACCTGTGGACACACTCTCTAACAACAAGCGATCTGAGTTAATGAAGAGAATCCGCAGGGAAGATACCCAACCAGAATTGGTTGTACGCCATCTAATTTACTCCTTAGGGTATAGGTATAGGCTACATGACAGATCGCTACCTGGAAAACCCGACATCGTGTTTAAAGGCCGCAGAAAAGTAATATTCGTACACGGCTGCTTTTGGCATGGGCATAGCTGCAAAAGAGGGACACCCCCTAAGTCAAATCTCGACTATTGGCTACCAAAGCTAGAGAGGAATAAGTTAAGAGATCGGGACAATATAGCAAAGCTTCGTAAAATGGGATGGAAAGTCTTAGTCATATGGCAGTGCGAACTAAATCATCACAACGCATTGATTAATCGTATAGTGTCTTTTCTAGATACATGAAGCCGGGCATACGTGCTATTCGAACCACATTAATATCCGATACAAATGGTCGGGAATTTAATGTGTCATATATATCTGACAGATATGGTTTAGATTACTTAAGGCGTTCAGGCGGATATATCGCGCACAATTTATGCGTGTATTGCTTTTTTGTTTAATCTGCTCTGGCTTTAAGGGTAGCCCGAGGTTCGAGCCAGAGCAGATTGTGCAACAAAGGCCAAATGGCGATTCGGTAATCCTTAATCTAACTTAAGCTTCAAGTCACACTTTTGTCACAGAAAAGGCAGTACTCACAGAAGTTGCATGGTTACTTACCAGAACAATGTTGAGTTTTACAAAACAGTTCACAAATAAACTGCAATCCTTACGAAATCGTTCAGCGTTTTTTAAGTCGTAATCACTATCATAACAACCGTAGCATGATGTACCACACAACCCCCTGGAGGTTATAACCATGAAAAAGTATCTCACTCTGCACTACCCGGCGAAGATTGCGCGCGCACTGCGTGACGGTCTGATCGTCATCCTTGGTCTGACCGTGACCCTGGGCACCTTCTTCAATTCAAATATCACCATGTGGGCAGCAGGTGCATAGTCCACAACAATTGCCGGCGGTAATCTGTACTTAAATCTATACAGTTTACTGCCGGCAATTCACCTATTTTTTACACGCCCGATCGTTGTAGCCGCTTTCCTACCTGTCATGATTCCCTGACGATTTCTCATCCGTCTTCGTTTTTGGTGGCGATGTATTACGGCCTATCGCCGTCAGCGCCAGGGCGGAGCCGATTACAAACAGCAACGCCAGCGCAGTAATAATCAGAAACATCTTCATCATCGACCTCCAACCCGTTACGATAGCCTGCCAGGAGCATGCGGCAGGCAGGCGTAAATGCCATTTTGGTTCTACTATGGTAGTGCTGCCAAAGGAGAAGAGCCATGGAAATGTTTTCAACAAGCTGGATGCAGCAGTTACAGCATCACTGGAATCACGCCAGTGAAGTCGTTACGCCGCTACAGCAGGCAGGTTTCTCCGCGCGTATCGGTTACGGCTTCAAAAGCGAACCGGAGCCACGCGGTATTCTTGTGATCGCTAACGGACAGGCCATTGAAGCCGGGTTTTATGACGGCACTATTCTCGACTGGGATTTGCGCGCCACGCAGGAGAAGTGGTCGGAATGGATCGATGGCGGCTTCGGGCTGAGCAAACTGGGTCCGGCGGTTGCAACTGGTGCACTGCAATTCGTTACCGGTGACTATCGCCGCATGATTCGCAATCCATCGCTCAGTAACCCATTTTTGCAGCACTTTGAATTAATGAGCCGGATTAGCTGAATTTCAATCTTTCCTTGACCAGTTGAGCAAGGGCTTCTCCACTCGTCGGTAACGGTCCTGATGTATCAACACTGATCAGGTATTGCCTCTCATCGTCGGCCAACGGTTCCCACTGCACTAGCTGATTTTCCAGCACAGAAAGATCGGCATCGGATGCGCCTTTTTTCCGCCTGACGATCCGCTCACGCAACACTTCATTGGGTGCTGTAAACTCCAGCACCAGATACGGTATCTTTTCTTTCTGCGCCAGATGATAAAACCGTTCGCGCTGCTCCCGCTTCAAACAGGTGGCATCGACGATCACCGGATAGCCGGCATCCACTATTTGCGTTGCCAGTTCCACCAACCTGTCGTAGGTCTGTTCGCTGGCGCTACTGCTGTAGATACCTTTGCCCGGCTCCGCCTTGCCGCTTTCATTGGCACTTAAACCAAACAGCCGTTTACGTTCCACATCGGAGCGGACGCGGATCGCACCCAACCACTCCAGCAGCATGCCGCTGTGTCGACTTTTACCCGACGCCGAAACGCCTCTGGCGATCAGAAGATACGGTTGGCTATGGCTGGTATAACTTTCCGCAAACTCGAGATAGGCAGAAAATTCCTGCAACGCCTCACTACGTTCCGCTACGGCAATACCCGACTGATTACTACGGATCGCCGCCACCTTGGCGCGCACCATGGCGCGGTAGAAGCGGTAAAAATCGAGCAGCGGTAATCCGGCATAGTCGCCGCTGATCTCCAGATAGCCATTGAGAAAGCGTCGCGCCAGTCTCGCCTCACCGCGCTCCTCCAGATCCATCACCAGAAAGGCGATGTCACTGATGACATCGATCCAGCGTAGCGATGGATTGAATTCGATACAGTCGAAGGCGATCGCCTTATCGTCCACCCAGGCGAGATTACGCAGATGCAGATCGCCGTGGCACTCACGAATAAAACCTTGCTGCTTGCGTTGATTCAGAAATGGCATGAGTTGCTGGTAGCGTTCTCTGCTCCACGCCTCCAGTCTCTCCAATTCATCTATCCACTTTTCGTCCGTTAACTGCTCACGGATCTGGGTAAAATTCTCCTCGACCGGATGCCACACCTGTTCCGGCCTGCCAAAGTCACTCTGCGGATCGGCCACGGTAGCCGTGGCATGAAACTGTGCCGCCATCCGCGCAAAGGCGTCGATCTTCACATCATCCAATTCACCCCGCTGCAGCACCCGATCCAGTTGCGCCTGCTGCGGGAAGCGACGCATCTTCACCGCGTATTCGATGACGCCGTTTTCAGCATTAAGCCGTGGCTGTTCCGGTGAGCCACCGATGACGACCACCTCAAGATAGATATCCGCTGCCAGGCGGCGATTGAGACGCAGCTCCTCTTCACAGCAGCTACGCCTTTTTTCCAGGGTGGAGAAGTCGAGGAAACCAAGATTGATCGGTTTTTTGATTTTGTAGACGAACTCGCCCGCAAGGATCACCCACGAGATATGGGTTTCGATCAATTCACGCTGCTCGGCGGGATGATCGAAGCAGGGCTGTGTCAGCAATGCGTGGATCAGCGTAGGCAGGTTTTCGCCGGTTTCCATCAACTACCTGCCTTTGACACTATTGCGAGAGCAGATGAATGAGTGGCCATGCTGAAATATATAGCACGGCGGCGATCGCCAACAGGTAGAGCAGCATCTGTAGTGGTCGTGACCGCAATCGATCCAGCCAGCCCTCCAGCCGCCCCTCCGCCTTCAACCGGTCGTACTCTTCGCGCGCATGTTGATAGCGCTGCTGTTGATAGGCGTCGATCAACTCATTGGCCCGTTGCCACTGATCTTCATCGCGCAGCCATATCGCTGCCAGGGAGATCCCCCAACGCCCCGCCGGTGTTTCGTAGTAGTCGATGGTGTGCTCGTCGAGCAGGTCGCGGATATCCTGCGCCTCGTCTTCCGGTACACCATTCAGCTTGAATAACAGCTTTGCCACTACTCCCCCAAAATGTTATCCAGTTCTGCGGGCAACTCCGGGCGGCCACGCTGGTTAAGTGCGGTGCCGATGATCTTGGCGTTCATGATCAACTTCTTGTCCGGCAGACGATAGATGTCCTGATAGAAGGCGAATTTGAGTTTCGATTCGCGTTTCAGGTTAAGGCCGATCACAAAGGTATCACCGGAGGAGAGGGGAAACTTGTAATCAAGTTCAGCTCGCACCACCACCAGGTTGACTCCCTGTTTCGCCAATGCGGCGAAGTCGATGCCGAGCTCCTTGAGAAAGACATGCCGCGCGTGTTCCAGATAGTTCTGGTAGACGCCGTTGTTAACGATGCCCTGAATGTCGCACTCGTAATCGCGCACGTGCATCTCCAGGGTAAAGCTGTAATTATCCATTTATATTCTCCATCAGAGTTTTATTTTGTACTTTTCCAACATTAATCATCTAAAGCAGTTCACCACAGAGGCACAGAGAACACAGAGTGACAGGTTGTTTAATTGCCCGTCTCTTTTACCCTGATTGACTCTGTGGCCTCCGTGTCTCTGTGGTGCATTTTTTCTTCTCTCTCATGCGCGAAGTGTCATATCGCGGCCAGCGGCCGCTCCTGCGAAACGTTTATCCGTCTTTTTCCCACGGCGGCTCACTACCCAGCCGCTCCGCCAGAAAGTCGATCAACAGGCGCACCCGTTGCGGCAGGTGTCGCCGTGACGGATAGAGCGCATAGGCAGCGCTCTCTTCCGTGGCGTAATCTGGCAACAGCGTACGCAGTCGCCCGTCGGCCAGTTCACGGTAACAGATAAACAGTGGCATGACCGCGAGCCCCATGCCATCCAGCGCCGCCTGCAACAGGATATCGCCATTATTGGCGCGCATGCGGATCTCGGGACGCGCCACATGCTCTTTTCCCGCCGCATCGGTGAAGGTCCATTGCCGCTGCTCGGCGAGATTGGCATAACTCAGGCCGATATGTTCGCTCAACTGCTCCGGGGTTTGGGGTTCGCCATAGCGCTTCAGGTAGGCCGGGCTGGCGCAGAGCACCACGCGAATCGGTGCCAGACGCCGCGCCACCAGGCTGGAGTCGTCCAACTGGCCGATACGGATGGTCAGGTCCATCCCTTCGCGCAGGATATCGATATAGCGATCTTCCAGATCCAGGTCGAAACGCACACCCGGATGGCGCTGCAGGAACTCCCCCAGTATCGGCCACAGCGGCAGCGAGAGCGGCAGCGCCATTCGCACCAGCCCCTGTACCTGCTGCTGCTCATTGATCAGGCTGTTCTCCACCTCCGCCACCTCATCGAGGATGCGCACACAGCGTTCATAGAACTGCCGCCCCTCCTCGGTCAGGGCGATACGCCGGGTAGTACGACGCAGCAACTCGACGCCGAGACGGTTCTCCAGCTCCTGCAGGCGGCGGCTGACCGCTGACTTGGCCACCGCCATCTTCTCCGCGGCGGCACTGATCCCGCCGCTGTCCACGACCCGAACGAAGGTCTGCATCTCATCGAAACGATCCATGATTGTTCTCATATTCAGAACAGCATGTTTCCAATTATCGTCTTTATTCTTTTAATCGCAACACCATACTATGCAGACAGCGGAAATAACCGAGGAAAATATTCATGAATTCAACCAACCGCCAGAACCGCCACGTTGCCCGAATCGTCCACGGACGTGAGACCTCGGACGGTGCCGGGGTGAGGCTGCGGCGCATCATCGGCAGCCCGGATCTGGATATGCTCGACCCGTTCCTGCTGCTCGACGCCTTCCGTTCCGATGACCCGGACGACTATATCGCCGGTTTCCCGCCCCATCCCCACCGCGGCTTCGAGACGGTCACCTACCTGCTGGCCGGTTGCATGCAGCACCGCGACAGCACCGGTCGTGAAGGTCTGTTGCGTGCCGGCGGCGTGCAGTGGATGACCGCCGGACGCGGCATCGAACATTCTGAGATGCCACAGCAGGAGAACGGTCTGCTGTTCGGCTTCCAGCTCTGGGTCAACCTGCCTGCGGAGCAGAAGATGGCGCAACCGCGCTACCAGGAGTATGAGCCGGATCAGGTTCCGCTGGAGCAGCGCGACGACGGCACCGAGGTACGGGTCATCGCCGGTAGCACCTCCCAGGGAACCGCCGGACCGGTGCATCAGATCGCGGCGCAGCCGATCTACTTCGACGTCACCCTGCCTGCGGCCACGACCTTTGAAGAGGCGGTTCCGTCAGGACACAACGCCTTCGTCTACGTGATCGAAGGCGAGTTAACCATCGGTGCCGACAAGGTCGCCGCTGGCACCCTGGCAGTGCTGGCCGACGGCGACCAGCTCGCGGTGACGGCATCGACCACGAGCCGCTTCCTGCTCATCGCCGGCAAGCCGTTCAATGAACCGGTCGCCCGCTCCGGCCCTTTCGTCATGAATACGACGGATGAGCTTCACCAGGCCTACACCGACTACCGCAGCGGCAATTTTGGTCGGGTCGCACGGGGTTAACGCGATGCGCTGGCGCAACACCGACAACCAATGGGGAGCCACGACCATCACCCTGCACTGGCTCACCGCGCTGGTGGTGTTCGGCATGTTTGGCCTCGGCCTCTACATGACCGACCTCACCCTCTATCACCCCTGGTATCACAAGGCGCCACATCTGCACCGCAGTATCGGTGTGCTGCTGTTTATCGCGACACTGGCGCGTCTCGGCTGGCGTCTTTGGAATCCGCCTCCATCGCCGCTTGCCAACCATCTTTGGTGGGAGAAATTGCTGGCGAAACTGGTTCACGGCCTGCTCTACCTGCTGCTGTTCGCGGTAATGATCAGCGGTTATCTGATCACCACCGCCGACGGCAGGGGCGTCGAGGTTTTCAACTGGTTTACCGTGCCCGCCCTGATCAGTGACCGGGAATCGCAGGAAGAGATCGCCGGTAACGCCCATCTGTTTCTGGCATGGACGCTCATCACCTTCGCCCTGCTTCACGCCGGTGCGGCACTCAAGCACCACTTTATCGACCGGGACAGCACCCTGCGGCGCATGCTCGGACTGTAACCAACCAAACGAAAAGGAGTCACACCATGAAAAAGACACTCATTGGACTGCTGTTGCTGGGCTTTGCCGCCGCACCGCTCGCGGTACAGGCGGAGGATTATGTCATCGACACCAAGAACGCCCACGCCTTCATCCAGTTCCGTATTCAGCATCTGGGCTATAGCTGGCTATACGGACGCTTCAACGATTTCCAGGGCAAGTTCAGTTATGACGAAAAACACCCGGACAAGGCAAAGGTCAGCGTTGCCCTCAAAACCGCCAGCATCGACACCAACTACGCAGAGCGTGACAAACACCTGCGCAGCGAGGATTTCTTCGATGTGAAGAAATATCCCGAATCGACCTTCGTCAGTACCTCGTATGAGCCGACCGGTAATGGTAAGGGCATTCTCAAAGGCAACCTGACTCTGCACGGTGTGACCAAACCAATCACCGTTAACGTTCAGCAGATTGGTGCCGGTCCCGATCCCTGGGGTGGCTTCCGCCGTGGTTTCTACGGCACCACCACCATCACCCTGGCCGACTTCGGCATGACCTATAACCTGGGTCCTGCCTCGACCACTGCGGAATTGCTGCTATCACTGGAAGGGGTGCGTCAGTAAGTCTTGCGCAAAGAAAAGGCCGCCCTCGGGACACTGCTGTCCCACAATTTAGGGATCATATGGCGAGCCTCAGATGAGGCTCGTTTTCTTTCGTATCAGAAGCTGGAGGTTTCAGCACTTCCTCAAGCGCTTTACGCTCGAAAAGATTCAGGCGAAGGACCCTCAACATCCGCAGCACCGTCCATCCTGCGCGGGCGGCATACCTGGCATAACTCACCAGCAAATAGACAATAGGGCGATCCAGAGTTGTGGCATCATCGCATTGCGGGAAGTCCCCAGAAAGGCCTGAATATTAAGACTCTACTTGACGGCCTTGAAAAACAGTTCCACCTGCCAGCGGTCTTTTAAATCTCCGCGATGGACTTCGCCGCCAGTTCAAAATGGTTGGTTAGAAACGCATAGATCCTGCCACCACCTACAACTTGTCACATTTGTTAAATTTATAGCACATACAACTTCGTGGATAAAATTCGTTCACTGTTAGAACGTTTGGTAACATGACTGCGGATAGCACAGTTGCTACTCTGGACAGCCACTAAGGATGAAAAGCGCAGTTGAGGATGCGATGGCACGATATAGGAAAGGTGACAAATATCTCTCTGAAGAAGAATACCGTAAAGAACAAGAGAGCTCCTGGATGGGTTTCCTTTTTCTTGTTGGGGCGGGTTTAATCGGATATTACGTTAGCACTTTGGTTTCTGATTTAAACTGGCCGAAGTGGTTAAGATTCACATCCGTAATTATTGCGGGGCTAATCGGTGGTGGACTGCTAAGCGTACTTCACAAGCAAGTATCATTACTCCTCAGCATCGCAATATTTCTAAGTGTTGTCTTTCTGATCGGCTCGCTGATTTGGGTTAGCATCTAGCGCCACGGCGAATAGTTTCATGACGTATAAAAATGAGCATGATTCACTTCCGCTAGTCTGCACTTGTAATTTGAACCAACTAACATTGGGAGCAAAACATAACGTTGTGTAGCGTTTATAGTGCGCCTCTGCTTCTTAGAACTATAGATAATTAAGCAAATGATAGATTAAAATTCTTTGGGGGTACTGCGATGAAGTGGCTGTCTATTCTATTCACGATTGTGGTGATCTATATATTTTTTAAGGCACTCTCTATCTTTCTCAACTGGATCATTGACGGTATTAAATCCATTTTTTCCTCCTCAGAACCACAGTCTCGCCACTACACACCGCGTACCACCTTAGCACCACAATCTCAGCGCTATATCGATCGTACCCCTCAGAAGCCCAAAGGAAGCCCTGGTCGCTGGTACGGCCCAGGACAAGAAGTGACCATCGGTACATACGTAATCCCCGACGGCATGATCTACGTCGGTGGTCACTTTGCCCGCTCTGTCGACGGAAGCACGATGAGCAGTTGCCTCATAAACCCAAGCCTTAAAGTTCAACCCAGCTCTCCCGATCTTCCGCGTGACGAGATGGGATATTGGCCGCATTACAGTGAAATCACCCCTACAGCGCGTGGTGCATACCTGAGTTGGCTAGCAGGTGGACGCAGCGATCCCAATGCCTATATTGGATTGGTCTTTCTCTTTTTCTACGGTATCGAACGCCGCCTATTTGCGGGCCTGGATGATGACAAACCCGATGAAAATGAGCGTAAAGCATTAACCGATGAAGTACGCCGTCTTCTTACGATCTATGGTAATAACCATTCCTTTTCGCGCTACGCCAACCAACTCCTGAATGCAGCATGGTTGGTCTTTAACCGCGGAGAACGACTACCTGATGATATTGACGTCTCTCAATCACATAATGAAATGGTTGTTCAGTATTTGGTGGCAGGTCATAGCGCTGAAGGCAAACCCATTCCTCCCAATCTGGCCCTCGCATGGCTGCACCAACACCCTGAGCGCCAATTGCGCACTCCCGCGCGCCGCTGCCCAGAACAGTTCTCACAGCTATTCAAGCATCTATATACCGAAAAGTATGGCGATGGCCTTGTGGTAAAACCTAACAAACGTAAGTTGGAACTCGTTTACACTTTTGCGGGTTCTACCTATGGCGGCGCTCGAATGAGTTTTTCCAGCGATGAGTTGCCAGATCCATTCCTGCTAACCGGGCCGCTTAGAAAACTGCAAGCGATCGCCGACGAGGCAACAGAACAACTAGCCCCATACAGCCGCTATCTCGGGAGAAAAGGCTGCGACCCAACCTCTATGGATGCCAAAGCGCTATTGCCTGAGTTACTGATAAAACAGGACTCAGGGATCGCCGCAGTACAGCAAAAGCTTAATGACTTTATGGGCAACGTAGCACGCCACGGCATGCTTCCTGCCAAAGAGTTTTACCGTCTGCTAGGGCGGACTGCTCCAGCAAAGGTTTCCAAGAAAGATGCCAGTGCCATAGCTGAGTTAGTTGAGAAGCTCGGTTATGGTATCGCGCCTGATATGCGTTATCACAATTCAAAGCTCGACCCACAGGGCTCTGTTGTTATATTCCACAAAGGACATGGCATTGATTTCCGTCCATCGGCTGAGTTTGACATGATGGGTGCAATTTTGCGGCTTGGGGCATTGGTATCGCAGATCGATGATGTCAGGCCACAAGAAGAGAGTTTGTTGCACTCGGTCATACAGGATGATCGAGAGTTGACCGGTATTGAGAAGGATTCTTTGAGTGCTTTACTTCATTGGATGCTACACACACCGCAAAGTACCACCGGTATCAAACAGAAGTTCGCTGCACTAAGTCAGGATGAGCGCCAGACTATAAGTCATATCCTGATCGCTGTTGCCCATGCCGATGGCTATATCGATCCGAACGAAATTAAACAGCTTGAGAAACTCTATACAACATTGGGACTAGATAGGGAGCAAGTCACTAGCGATCTGCATACCTATACCGCTCACTACTCAACAAGCGGGGAAAATGGCCCTGTGACTGTGGCCACCAGGACGCCCGAACCCACCCACACCATCCCACAACCACCGCCTAAGCGCGAAGGCTTCCAGATCAACGAGGAGCTGCTTAAACTTCGTGAACAGGAGACTCACCAGGTCAAGGGTGTACTAGCTGAGATTTTTGCAGAGGCGGAAGAGGATGAACCAGTAACCGAGACGGTGAGCGGGGTCGAGACCACAGAAAATACCGCCTTGTCACAGCTTGATGATGCCCATCGCTCCTTGTTTGAAAAACTTATCACCCAGGAAACCTGGACAAGAGAAGCACTACACAATCTGTGTGAACCACTCAAGCTCTTCGTTAATGGTGCTATGGAAACCATTAACGAATGGGCCTACGAGCAGGCCAATGCACCCCTGATTGAAGACGGTGAGCCGATCTTTGTCGATATCGAGCTTGCAAAGGAGATTGTTGAAGCATGAATACCACCGCACGACTTCGTCCACGTGAGCGTGAGGCCATCATCCAGTCACTACGAGCAGGTGTTACCCCACGAGCAGGTCTGCAACACATTCAGGTTGGTCGTGCAAAAGAAGTATCAGCACTACTCAAAGATATTGACAACATCACGGATGGTGGAGCCGCCTTTCGTTTGGTAATTGGCGAGTACGGTTCAGGAAAGACCTTCTTCCTGCAACTGATTCGTGCAATCGCACTGGAGAAAGGGCTGGTTACCATGCATGCTGACCTTGCTCCTGATCGTCGTATTCACGCCACTCAGGGTCAGGCGCGTAATCTTTATGCTGAACTGGCACGCAACATGGCTACCCGCACCAAACCTGACGGTAATGCGCTGGAAAGCGTGGTTGAGCGATTCATTACCGAGGCACGTAGAGAAGCCGATTCAACGGGCGAGCACGTCGAGACGGTGGTACATCAGCGACTGCATGGTCTCTCAGAATTAGTGGGCGGCTATGATTTTGCTAAAGTCATCGCAGCATACTGGCGCGGCCACGACGAGGGAAACGATCAGCTAAAACAGGATGCAGTACGGTGGCTGCGTGGTGAATTCACCACAAAAACCGACGCCCGCGCCGCCCTTGATGTACGTTCGTTTATCGATGATGCTTCGGTCTATGACCACCTCAAGCTTGTTAGCCTGTTTGTACGCCAATCCGGCTACAAGGGACTGCTGGTCAACCTTGATGAGATGGTCAATCTCTATAAGCTATCCAGTAGTAAAGCGCGCGTATCGAACTACGAACAGTTGCTGCGGATGCTAAACGATAGCCTGCAAGGCAGCGCTAATCACATCGGCTTTCTGCTAGGTGGCACACCGGAATTCCTTATGGACCCGCGCAAAGGGCTATTTAGCTATGAAGCACTCCGCTCCCGCCTGGCCGAGAACAGCTTTGCTCAATCGGCAGGCATTACCGATTACTCATCTCCCTCACTTCACCTGACCAATCTGGCACCGGAAGAACTACTGGTATTACTTAAGAACCTACGACATGTCTTTGCCAGCGGTGATTTAGCTAGTTATCTGGTACCTGATGAGGCATTACTAGCCTTTCTCCAGCACTGTTCCAACAAGATTGGGGATGCCTACTTCCGTACCCCTCGTAATACCATCAAAGCGTTTGTCGATCTGCTCTCTGTCCTTGAACAGAACCCGGAGATCCGATGGGACCAGTTACTTAGCAAGGTAGAGATAGCTGAGGATGCTCCCTCTGATATGCCAGAGATCAGCGATGATGAGAATGCAGGGACGGATGATGACGATCTGACGTCATTCCAACTGTAAAACATCCGTGAGCGGAGCATCATCAAATGCCTTTGAGCATCTGCATCCTGCTGTACAGCGCTGGATATGGGATCAGGGCTGGTCAACACTTCGGGATGTTCAGGAGCGGGCCTACGCACCAATAGCGGGGCGTAACCAGGACGTTTTGATCAGCGCGGCTACTGCTGCGGGCAAAACCGAGGCAGCATTCCTTCCCATCTATTCCCTACTTGCTTCACGCTCGGAAGCTGGAATAGGCGCTCTCTACATCTCCCCACTCAAGGCGCTAATTAACGATCAATACCGCCGCCAGGAGAGTCTATCTGAAATCACTGGCGTACCAGTGACCCCATGGCATGGTGATGCCTCAGCAGCAGGCAAGCAGCGGCTGCGTAATGATCCTAACGGAGTATTGCTAATCACCCCGGAGTCCCTAGAGTCATTGCTCATGAATAGCGCTGACTGGTGTAACAGCGCGTTTCATAACCTCGCCCATGTAGTGATTGATGAGTTTCACGCATTCTTGGGATCAGAGCGAGGAATACAGCTCCAGTCACTGCTACGTCGGTTGGAGTTTCTGATAGGCAGACAGGTGCCACGTATAGCGCTCAGCGCAACACTTGGAGACATGGATGAGGTAGCCAGGTCACTGCGTCTCAACCAGGAGTATCCCTGTGAGATCCTGATCGCCGATGGCTCCCATACCGATCTAAAACTACAGCTACGTGGCTACACCGATCCCACGAATGAGAACATGCCATCCGCCATGGAGCAGATCACTGGCGATTTGTACCGCCTCTTACGTGGACACTCACACCTCATATTTGCTAACAGCCGAGCCCGTACCGAGGCCTTTGCCGCCGATCTCTCCGATCTGTGTCGTGCCAATCATGTACCAAACGAGTTCTTCCCGCACCATGGCAGTCTCAGCAAGGAGCTTCGCGAAGAGTTAGAGGCACGATTACAGAAAGAACACCTTCCTACCTCAGCGGTTTGCACCATGACACTTGAGCTGGGGATCGATATTGGGCATGTGGATTCAGTGGCACAGGTCACCTCTCCTCATTCTGTGGCCAGCCTTCGCCAACGGCTTGGCCGGTCAGGACGACGAGGTGAGGCCGCTATCTTGAGACTCTTCATACCCGAGCCTGAACTTAGTGTGAAGTCCCACATTGTCGACAGACTGCGGGTACACCTGATCCAAAGCATAGCAATGGTCAATCTGCTGCTTAAGAAATGGTATGAACCACCTGATCCCGATCGCTACCACTTTTCGACCCTGGTACAGCAGATTCTGTCGGTACTTGCACAGTATGGTGGTGTACGTGCACAACAGTTGTGGCAACTCTTATGTGACACTGGTCCCTTTTATCTGGTGGATACTAGCCAGTTCGCTGAACTGCTCCGTAATCTAGGTGAGGCAGACCTGATCACACAAACTAACGATGGTCAGATCGTGTTGGGTAAATCCGGTGAACGCTACGTTGAGCATTATACTTTTTATGCGGCATTCAATACGCCAGAAGAATATGTTCTTGAGACAAAAGGGAAGATTCTCGGGAGTCTTCCAATCGATAAACCGCTGATGCAGGGACAAACGATTGTCTTTGGTGGACAGCGCTGGCAGGTACAGCACGTCAGTGATGAAAAAAAGCGTATCGAACTTATTCCTTCTCGCTCAGGAACACCTCCATCATTCGGTGGTGAAGGACTGAGCATCAATAAAATGATTCGTGAAGAGATGTTCCGCGTCTACTCTCATGCAGAGATTCCTAATTATCTTGATAAAACGGCAAAAGCATTGTGTCTGGAGGCATTTGATACATTCCATGCGCTAAACTTGGGTACGCAATCTATTGTCCAGTCTGGCAACACCACACACCTTATTCCCTGGTTAGGGGACAAGGAGATCAATGCCTTAGTGAATTTATTGCGACAGAAAGGACTGGTCGCCGATGCCTTTGGCGGCGTGATTGATGTTGAACACCAAGAGAAAGAACAGGTCACGGCGATATTGAAATCCATCGTTATTAATCCGCCATCCTCAGCAGAGGTTCTCGCATCAAATATCCCTGAGATTCTCACCGTAATTGATAAGCATGATGTCTTTGTTCCAGGCACGCTGAGATATAGTGAGTACGCAAAGCGTATGTTTGAACTTAATAACGCGCTGAACTGGATAAGTAGAGAATTACATTAGCCTATAGCTATTTACGATTCAAAGTGGCAAATCACACATGGCAATATGATTTCTCCAATTGGATCCTAGTAACAAAACCATGACTGGAGCGTAACGATAAACTGCTGCCAGATTGGTTCTCCGGTCAGACAAGCCTTTAGTCATTTCATAAATCTGCCAAAGATCGCACGTCTTTGTATTTCGACACTGATCCGTGCTCGTTTATAGCTAATCCTGTTACGGGTTAGCACCCCAATGACAACAGAGACAAAAGGGCATTTCTCATCGACCTAGTGGCCCTCATACATCTTTTCGATCTCCGCGGCAAAGCGTTCGAGAATACGATTACGCTTCACTTTTAAGGTCGGCGTCAGCAGACCATTGTCGATGGTCCATGGCTCCAGCGTCAGCGTCACTTTCGGTATATGCGCATAGCCGGGAAAACTCGACAGCGCATCGGCAATCTTCTCCAGTACCGCATCGTGCAGGAATCCGTTGTCCAACAGATCTTCCGCCTTGCCGTCCAGCTTGAGTTCCTGCAACAACTCGTCCAGCTTCTCCCGGTTGGGCACTACC
Source organism: Thiohalomonadaceae bacterium (assembly GCA_050288165.1). Classification (GTDB taxonomy): domain Bacteria; phylum Pseudomonadota; class Gammaproteobacteria; order Thiohalomonadales; family Thiohalomonadaceae; genus JAPHTQ01. The sequence continues at coordinate 177,793 of JBNKDG010000005.1, forward strand.
AGCGCGGTCAGGTAAGGACGCGCCTCGCCGACCACCAGTGCCTGCTCAAATAACGGGTCAAGCATGATCGCCTGCTCCATATCCACCGGCGGCAGTTTTTCGCCGGTAGCGAGCACGATCACATCCTTCAGCCGTCCGGTGATCTGTATGTGTCCGGCATCATCAAGACGTACCTTATCACCGGTATGCAGCCAGCCTTCGGCATCGATGATCTTTTGCGTCGCCTCCGGTTGCTTCCAGTAACCCAGCATCACGATCGGGCCGCGGATTAACAGTTCGCTGTTTTCATCGGTACGCGCCTCCACACCGGGTAGCAGCGTGCCGACACTATCCGGCGCGTTATCTTCCAGTTGATTAACGCTGATCACCGGGCTGGTTTCAGTCAGTCCATAACCCTGCACTACGGGCAGGCCCAGACCAAGAAAGACCTGGGCGACCGAATAAGGCAACGGTGCGCCACCACTGATGGCAAAGCGCAGACGTCCACCCAGTTTGGCGATCACCTTACCTGCCACCAGCAGTTTAAGCAGCGGCCAAAGCAGCAGTCCCGCCTGCCAGGGGAGTCTTCCCTGTTGATGTTCAAAACGTTGCCAACCGATGCGCACCGCCAGTTCGAACAATCGTTTTGCCAGCGGTGGTTTTTTTCCCAACTGCTCCTTGATGCGTCCATAGACGCGCTCGAAGATGCGCGGCACGCTGATCAGAATCGTCGGTTTCACCGTCTGCAGATCTTCAGCCAGTTCCGGTATCGAGCGGGCATAGGCCACCGTCGCCCCTGTCATCATCGGGATGTAGTAACCAACGGTACGTTCCAGGGTGTGCGACAACGGCAGGAAGGAGAGAAACAGATCGTCATCATAGACACCGATTTTCTGCAATCCGGCGTGGGCATCGGCGAGGATATTCTGGTGACTTAACATCACCCCCTTGGGTCGACCGGTGGTGCCGGAGGTGTAGACAATGGTGGCCAACTCGTTAGGCTGCGCCGCATGGGTGTACAGGCCCTGTCCGTCAAACTCGGGCAGCCACTCCCGCAAGGCGATGAGTCGTTCGTCCGCTGTCGTTTCCTGTTTACTGGCATTCAACACAACCACGCGTTGCAGTTTCGGCAGCGCACAGCCTGTGGCGAGGATCGCCTTCCACTGCTCGGTCTTTTCCACGAACAGCAGACGCACATCGGCATCGTCCAGAATGTAACCGCTGTTTTCTGGATTATCGTTAACATACAGCGGCACCGTGACCAGGCCGAGACCGAGCGCCGCCTGATCGAACTTCACCCACTCGCGACTATTGTGCAGCAATACCGCGACGCGCTCGCCCGGCACGACGCCGTCATCCACCATCGCCTGTTGCCAGCGCGCGACGTCGACCGCCATCTCTCTCCAGGTGGTCTCGCGCCACTGCTGACTTTCGCGATCGAAATGGAGATAGGCGCGTCTGTCAGGTGTGCGTTCAACGCGTCGCCTGAACAGTTCAGCCAATGTCGGTGCCTGCTCCTGGGTAATGAGATCCATGTGGTGACTCATGACACACCCCTCCTGTATCGCTAGGCCACTCCCTGGCGTGGGCCGTGATGAAACAGCGAATGGTCGTTCCAACCGTCGTCGATATCGAAGCGCTTGCCGTAGTGGTGTTGTAACTCTTCCAGATGGTGACGCTGCTCTTCCGGATCGCTCTGTTGCAGATAGTGCAGCGGGCCACCGCGGAAGGGCGCAAAGCCGGTGCCGAAAATCACACCCGCATCGATCAGATCGTCATCGCGAACCACGCCTTCGCGCAGGCAGGCGATCGCCTCATTGATCAGACGCAGCATCAAGCGATCTTTCAGATCATCAGGGACGGTGACCTTGTCACTCAACGCCGCCGCTTTGGCTTTACCTTTTTCGTAGTGATAGAAACCCTGGCCGCTCTTCACCCCGAGATGACCCGCCTCGACCAGCGTCTTCAATTTTTGCGGTACTTCCAGGTTGAGCGGTTTGCTGAGAATGTTGGCCACCGAGAGACAGATATCGAGACCGACCGTATCGGCCAGGCGGATCGGTCCCATCGGCATACCGAAGTCGAGCGCCGCCTTGTCGATCACCCGCGCATCCACCCCTTCCGATTCGATGATCACCGCCTCCAGCAGGTAGGGCATCAGTACCCGGTTCACCAGGAACCCCGGCGAACTTTTTACCGGCAGCGGCAGACGATCGATGTGGCGCACAAAGGCGCTGGCCTTGGCCATGGTCTGCTCGCTGGTCTGGCTGCCATGCACCACTTCGACCAGTTGCATCTTCGCCACCGGATTGAAAAAGTGCAGGCCGACCAGTCGTTCAGGATGTTTCAGTCCACCGGCCAGATCCTCCAGCGGGATGCTCGAGGTATTGCTGGCGAGTATCGCCTCCGCTTTCATTTGCGGCTCAAGCTCGGCAAACAGTGAATGCTTCGCCTCGACGTTTTCGATGATCGCTTCGATCACTACATCGGCACGTCGAATACCGTTGCCATGTTGATCGGGAATGAGACGATCCATCGCCGCCTGGATCAGGCGCGGTTGCTTTAACTTTTTCTGGAACAGGTTGTGCGCCCGGGCGATCGCTCTGGCGACGATCTCCTCCTTGCGATCCTGTAACGTCACGCACATTCCACGCAGCGCGCACCAGGAGGCGATATCGCCACCCATCACGCCCGCGCCGACCACGTGCACATGCTTTGGCGTGAAGAACGATTTATCGCCCTCTTTTTTCAATCGCTCCTGCAACATGAACACGCGCACCAGATTTTGTGCCGTGTCGCCGCTAATCAGTTTCGCTACCGCCTCTCTTTCGCCTTTAAGTATCGACGCCGCTTTCGCGCCACTCTTCACCCAGTGTTCGATCAGCGCGTAGGGCGCAGGATAATGTTTCGGGTTAACCCGTTTGCTTACCGTTTTTTTCAGTAGCGCCGCCACTGCCGGTCTGAACGGCAGCAAACCGATCAGGCGTTGCCACCAGACGGGTCGATGTTTTTTGGGCGGCTTCAGCGCCACCTGTGCTGCGGCACGCAGCAACTGTCGCTGCGGCACGGCGTAATCGATCAGACCCATTCGTCTGGCGCTACGCGCATCGACCGTCCTGCCCGCAAGCATCATTTGCAGCGCGGCGAGATGACCGATCAATCGCGGCAGGCGCAGGGTGCCGCCGAAACCGGGGAAGATCCCCAACATCACCTCGGGCAGACCGAGGCGACTCGACTCCTCGGCGATGCGATAATCGCAGGCGAGTGCCAGTTCCAGACCACCGCCGAGACAGTGACCGTTGATTAGCGCCACCGTCGGCATCGGCAACGCCTCGATGCGATTCATAATCGCCTGACCGCGTTGGATCAGTTCGCCTGCTTCGGTCGGATCGGCCAGTTGGGTAAATTCGCTGACATCGGCGCCGACGATAAAACCGGACGCCTTTGCCGAACGGATGATGAGTGCCTTCGGCTTCTCCTGTTCGATGGTGGTCAGCAGGCCATCGAGCTCCTGCAGCACCTCCCGCGACAGGCTGTTGCTGGAGCTTCCGGCCCGATCCGCCGTCAGCCAGCCGAGACCGTCCTGATCCGTTTCATAGCGCCAGTGACGAGTGCGCTGCTCCCTGTTGCTCATGACTCACCTCCTTCCCGTTCGAGCAGCATGGCGCCGCCCTGACCGCCACCGATGCAGATACCGGCCATGCCGCGCTGGCTGCCGGTGCGTTGCATTACCATGAGCAGATGCAGCACGATACGCGCGCCGCTGGCACCGAGCGGGTGGCCGATAGCGACCGAACCGCCGTCCACGTTCAGTCGCTCCAGTGGTATTTCGCCCACCGCCTTGCTGCGGTGCAGTTCGTTTCTGCTGTAGTCCCGATCCATCCACGCCGCGCGCACCGCCAGTACCTGGGCGGCAAACGCCTCGTTTATCTCCCAGTAGTCGATCGCCTCCGGCTGCAGCTTCTGCCGTTGCAACACCGCGCTCATGGCGTGGGCCGGACCCAGGCCCATCTGCGCCGGATCGACCCCGGACCAATGGCTGTCGACGATACGTCCCAGCACCGGCAGGTCGTATTTCTCCACCGCCCGGTCGCTGGCCAGCAGCAGCATCGCCGCGCCGTCGGTGATCTGCGCGCTGTTGCCGGCGGTCACCTGGCCGAACTGGCGATCGAAGACCGGCTTCAATCCGGCCAGTTGCTCCAGTGTGGTATCCCGGCGCAGACCGTCGTCGGCGCTGTAGTAGTGGCCGGCGTCGTCATAGAGGGTTTCGATCTCGTCCATCCACCCGGCATCCAGTGCACGGGCGAGGCGTTGGTGGCTCTCCAGGGCGTAGCTGTCCATCATCGTGCGACTGATGCCGAAGCGCTGCGCCAGCACCTCGGCGGTCTGTCCCATGGAGAGGCCGACCACCGGGTCGACCAGCCCGCGCAGCAGGCCGATGATCGGTTTGATGTAGGCGGGTCGCAGTTGCGCCAGTGCCCGCAGCCGACCGCCGACCGAGCGCGCCTGATTCCAGTGCGCCAGCCACGCCACCATGGTGGTCGCCAGCAACACCGGCGCATGGCTCATCGCTTCGGTGCCACCGGCCAGTACCAGATCGGAGCGACCATCGGCGATATCGTGCAGGGCGCTGTCCAGCGCCTGCATCCCGGAGGCGCAGTTGCGTTGCACGGTCCAGGCCGGGACGTGCTGGCCGATCCCGAGACGCAGGGCGATGATCCGTGCCACGTTAGCCTCGTCCGGTCCGGGGATGACGCAACCGACAACGACCTGATCCAGTTCATCCGGCTCGAAGGGCTGGCGTAGCAACAGCGGACGCGCGGCATCGACCGCCAGATCCGAGGCATGAAACGGCCCCGGCGCGCCCCGCGCCTTGAGGAAGGGAGTGCGCGAGCCGTCGACGATATAGACGGGACGACCGCCACTTTTATGCGGCTGTTTCGTTGCCATGGCGATGCTCCTTTTTCCAGTATTCGTGAGAAAAATCGTCCACCGCTATCGCCTTTTCGCGCGCCTGACGGGCCTGTCTGAGCTGGCTCGCCTCATGCTGATTCAGCACCGATTTCACCACCGCTTCTCGTAGTTGCTCGCCCTCTTCGGCGGCCGTGATCAGGCCGTCGCGAATCGCGCTGTGCAGGCGTTTTTCCAGTGGTGTGCTGTCGATGGACTTTTGCAGCGCATACTCCAGTTGCGCCAGCGGTTCGCTCTTCTTGCTCGGGATGAACATGCCCTCAGTGAGTCGATCGCGTGTGGCGGAGGGGGCCAGTAGCAGACGGGTAACCTCGTGGCCGAGGTGATCCGATGGCCCACGCCAGGGATTACCGAACGGCATCAGCAACCCACGCAGCAACCAGGCGACGGGGCGTACGGGGAAGTTGCGCCACAGCCCTTCCAGCGCCTCCCCTGCCCGGGACAGCGCATCCTCCATCGCCCAGCGCAGCAGCGGCAGGTCTTCGGCCTTGCGCCCCTGATCCTCGAAACGCTTGAGCGCCGCCGAGGCGAGGTAGAGCTGACTATGGATGTCGCCGAGACGTGCCGAGAGACGCTCCTTGCGTTTCAGGCTGCCGCCGAGGGCGAGCAGCGCCAGCTCCGCACTGAAGGCGAAGGCACTGCTGAGACGATTGAGTTGCTGGAAGTAACGACGCGTCGGCCCCGCCGGGGCATAGGCCAGGCGTCCGCCCGTGAGTGCCAGTAGCGGCGCCCGCACCAGATTACTGAGCAGGTGCGAAACGTGGCCGCGGAAGGCAGAGTCGAAGGCATCGACCGCGGCTTTGGTGTTGCTGTTACCTGCCGCCTCGATCTCCTTGAACAACCAGGGATGGCAACGCAACGCCCCCTGACCGAAGATGATCAGGCTGCGGGTGAGAATGTTGGCGCCCTCGACGGTGATGCTGATCGGCAGCGCCTGGTAGACGCGGCCGAGGAAGTTCTTTGGCCCGAGGATGATGCCGCGGCCGCCGAGCACGTCCATGCCGTCGTTGACCACCTGGCGCATCCGCTCGGTAAGGTGGTATTTGATCATCGCCGAGATCACCGAGGGGCGTTCGCCCGCATCGATGAAGCCGCAGGTCATCACCCGCGCCGCATCCATGGCATAGCTGTTGCCGGCGATACGCGCCAGCGCCTCTTCCACCCCTTCGAAGTAACCGATCGGCGTGTTGAACTGGGTTCTGATGCGTGAGTAAGCGCCCACCGCCCGGCTGACCAGTTTCCCCGCGCCGGCACTCAGTGCCGGGAGCGAGATGGAGCGACCTGCTGCCAGCGATTCCATCAGCATGCGCCAGCCGTTGCCCGCCTGGGCCGGACCGCCGATGAGCCACTCCATAGGGATAAAGACGTTCTTGCCCTGATTGGGGCCGTTCTGGAAGGTCTGGTTCAGGGGGTCGTGGCGACGACCGATGGTGACGCCGGGGGTATTGGTCGGGATCAGCGCGCAGGTAATGCCGTACTCTTCCGCGCCACCCAACAGGTGCTCCGGATCGTAGAGCTTGAAGGCCAGCCCCAGCACCGTCGCCACCGGACCGAGGGTGATATAGCGCTTGTCCCAGTTGAGGCGGATCCCCAGGGTCTCTTTGCCCTGATAGCGTTCGCGCACCACCACGCCGTAATCCTGCATCGCCGCCGCATCGGAACCGGCATCGGGCGAGGTCAGGGCAAAGCAGGGGACTTCGTCACCGCTGGCCAGACGCGGCAGGTAGTAGTCCTTCTGCTCCTCGGTGCCGTAGTGCAGCAGCAGTTCCGCCGGGCCGAGGGAGTTGGGCACCATCACCGTCACCGCCGCAGTAATCGAACGACCGGCGATCTTCGATACCACCGCCGAATGGGCCAGGGCGGAGAAACCGAGGCCACCGTAGGCCTTGGGAATGATCATGCCGAAGAAGCCGTGCTGTTTGATGAAACGCCACAGCGTCGGTGGCAGATCGTGCTCCAGTTCGGTGATCTCCCACTCGTCGATGCGGCGGCACAGCTCTTCCACCGGCCCGTCGAGGAAGGCCTGCTCCTCGTCGCTCAACTTCGGTGCCGGTTTTGCCAGCAGCGAGCGCCAGTTCGGTCGACCGGAGAAAAGCTCGGCATCCCAACCGACGGTGCCTGCCTGTAGCGCATCGCGCTCGGTTTGCGACATATGTGGCAGGAGGTTTTTCAACAGCCTCAGCACCGAGCCACTAATAAAACGTTTTCTGAGGAACGGCAGGTTGAGTAGTAGCAGCGGGGGTATCAGCAACAGCCCGATCACTCCCTGCAGTAGCGGACTTAACGGATAACTTAGCCAGGCGACAAAACCGAGAACAACGACGCTCCAGGCTATGAGGGGGGCACGCCACCAGGCCAACAGGCCCAATGCGGTAATGAGTGCCACGGTAAAGATCACTGTTTCCATCCTTCACCTCCCTGGTCGAAACGACCAATGCAGCAGGCCCTTCCCTGCGCCGCTGTTTGCTATGTGGTTACGTGGTTATCTCCTCGTCATGAACTTCGGCCTGGCCAGCGATCACCCGGGGCAGCGCATCTTCCGGGATATAACAGTCGTCATTGTCGTTACAGATACGACCGTCCTGGCTCCACGGCAGATGGCGATAGAGCGCCAGCTCGTTAAAACTGAGCAACGGGTATTTGATCACCTCGAAATAGGGCGAGTAGTCGAAATCGCTGGGTGTAAAGAGTCGGTAGTTACGCTTGAAGAAACGCAACTTGCCTTCGTGATCCCGTTTCACCACCGGCAGCACCGGGTAGTGAACGGCAGCGAAAGCGGCCGCCAGCATCGATGAGCAGACCGTCCGTGTCGGTGTGCCTGCATTGTGTTCAAACAGAGAGGAGTGCCAGCGCCGCGGCAACAGGCTCCAGGGAAAGAGAAAACGAGCCAGATCCAGCAGTTGCCGCACATCGTAATCGGCACCCAGATGCATGATCGCGTGGGCAATCACCACATGGGCATCATTCGGATGCAGCCCCTTGGGGCGACAGATGCGCAGATGGTAACTCTCGTATTTGCTTAACGGCGTGACGATCGTCCCCTTGCCGAGCAACGCCTCGATAATCAGCGGTTCGCCGGGATCACCGGTGTAGTGCTCGCTGACAAACTCTCGCAGCTCCGGGTCGTCAATATCATGGAGTTTGCCGATGTAGAGGGCGGAGTGGGACCACCGGCTCAGGGTAATTGTTTTAATAACTTCGCTGACACGGGAGCGGCCTTCTACCAGCACCACGTCGCCAGGACGTATTTCGTAACGTAACTGACTGAAATTACTTAATAATGTTTCGTCCGGCTCTTTCTCTCGATTCAGCCAGCCGATCAGCTTCCTCTGTATCCACCTGGTTATGCCCATCGCCTCCTCCCAGTCCGGGAGCGCTACATATCCAAGCATAGCGCTTGGTTATTATGAGTATAAATATAGCCGGAGGTTTCAGCGCAAAAGGGGGAAAGGGAGAAAAAAGTCTGCGAAAGCGGAAAAGTCGCTGTCAGGCGGGGCGTTTGCCTTTAACTATATTCTCGGCATAACCGCCCATATAGGCCTTGGTCAGGGTCTTGAGCAGCGAGCTTTCTGAGATCGGTTTGATCAGAAAATCAGCAAACCCGGCATCGAGAATCGCCTGACGTTGTTCGGGGAAGGCGTGCGCAGTTACGGCGATCAGTACCGGCAGTGGGATCTTTTCTTCCTGTAGATGCAGCACCACTTCGATGCCACTGATCTCCGGCATCTGGATGTCCATCAGCACCACATCGAATCCGCCTTCGCGGATACGCGCCATCGCATCATGACCGTTATCCACTTCTTCAAACGGGATCTCCGACTTCTTGAGAAAGGCGCCGAGCACCATCCGGTTAACGTCATTGTCGTCCACCACCAGCACCCGCAGTTCGGCATATTGCTCGGGGGTTAATGTCGATTGAAGAGTGCTTTCCTGGGCCTTAGGCACCTCGATGGTACGCACAAACGGGATCTCGACACAGAAGCATGAACCCTCACCAACGACGCTCTCCACTTTGATAACGCCATCCATCTTCTGCACCAGGCTCTTGACGATCGCCAGACCGAGACCCACCCCTTCATTGTGGCGTGTCTCAAATCCTTCGACGCGGGTGAAGTTTTCGAATATGGAGTTCAGTGCCTCTTCTGCAATGCCGACGCCGGTGTCGCGGACCTCAAAACGCACCACCACCTGATCGTCGTGTTCACCCTGACGGCTAACGCTAAGGGTGATACCACCACTCTTGGTGTATTTCACGGCGTTGGATATCAGGTTACTGATAATCTGCCGCAGACGATTGGCATCGCCGTAGAAGCCATCTTCAACTTCGTCCGCGATACTGAACTCCAGCGAAAGATCCTTGCGCTGCGCCATCGGTCGCAGAATATTCACCACATCCTCGATCTCATTGCGCAGAGAGAACGGCGCATCATAAAACGTGATATGCCCCGCTTCGATGGCGGTGATATCGAGAATGTCGTTAACGATGCGCAGTAGTGACTGAGCAGAACGACCGATCTGGTTGGCAAAACGTTTCGGCTTCTCGTCCAGATGTTCACTATTCAGCAAATCTGAAAAACCGATGATGCCGTTCAACGGCGTACGCAATTCGTGGCTGACGTTGGCAAGGAACTGGTTCTTCGCCTCGCTGGCGCGCTCGGAGCGCTCCTTGGCATCGACCAGTTCACTCTCGATTTTTTTCCGATGTTCGATCTCACGGGTCAACACCTTGTTAGTCTCTTCCACTTCAATGTGCGACTGGGTCAACTGCCCGACCAGCTTTTCGTTATCCAGCCACAACAGGAAGTTGTTGGTGATGGTGGCGCTGTAATTCTTGGCCACTGACAGAAGAAAGAAGAAAAAGATGATGTTCAGCACCAACATGCCGATGGCAATGTCGGTCGTCTCCAGCGCCAGCACCACCATTGTCGGCAGCAGCAGGGTCACCACCGCAATGAAGTAGATCTTATATATCACGCCGCGTGTGACGATCGCGCCAGCACTCATACCTGCCAGCATGAACAAGGAGAGTATCTGGTAAAGATTGTTGTCCACCATGAAGCCCATGGGGCCGATAAGCCCCAGCGGGATGTCATGGATAACTACCGTCCAGGCATAAACCTTTATCCAGAACTCGGCGGTCTTTTCGCTGGCATGGCGGTTAAACAGATAGATAACGTAGAGAAAACCCGTGGTAATCAGGGAGGTCAGAATGATCCACGACCAGAGAAGCGTCGGTGAAAGCAGGCCCCAGAAGACATAGCCAACGACCGCCACCAGCGCATAGGTGCTGGTGCCGACCCGTGGGGCCAACTTGTAAATCTGTTTGGCTAACTCAAAATTCAGCTTGCGATTCATGTCGGGCGTGATGCTGCCTGGTCGCCGATGGCGGCTTGTTTGTTTAATCGTAAGTTTCTGGATGCCGTCCATGTGAAGTGCCCGTATTCCCGTACTCAGTCCAAGCAGAACTCAGACCGCACTACCTTTCTGTTTTATGTAATCCAGCATCGCCGGGAAAATATCCCTGTGGCACTGCTTACCCATAAACATATCCTGATGGCCGTACTTTTCAAAGACCCTTAAACCATGTCGCCGAACACCGTGGGCCACCATCCGCTCGTAGCAATGAATATTGGAATCGGCAAAGACCCGATTATTGCTGCCGGTGACAAACAAAATCGGTGTTTCGATATTCAATCCCGCCTCGAAATAGTCGTCCGGCAGAGCCGCATACGCGGCACCATCACGACGGGTCTTCACCGCACGATGCCCGGAACTGACCATCGTGCGCACATTACGGTGATAGTTCAGCCCGGTCCCGCCGAACAGATCGGCCAGACGATGGTGGGTCGCATCGTCGATATTGCCATGCTCAAACAGTGCCGGATATCCACTGCCCCACATCAGACTCAACATGTGGCAGGACGGCTCCTTACACTCGCGGTGGAACAGGCTGATCCCTTTGGAGAGCAGCTTACCAAGCGTCAACCGCGGCTCCGTGGGCCAGCCCGGTGAAACATAGGGTATGTTCAGGATGCGTTCGAGAATGAAGGGGAAGACCGTGATCTTGAAGCGCGACCAGCCGGGTATGTAGGGGGTGAGTGAGATGCTGTTGGCAATGCAGCTGGTGATCCCCTTCACCGTCCCCGCCGCCAGAGCCATAGTAAAGGTTAAGGACCCGACGCAGTGGGCGATGACATGCAGCCGTTTTCCCTCACCGATCGCCTTGCGTATTTCCGCTATCGCCGCAGGATGATCGTAGAGGGCGACGTCATCCATGCTGTAGTCGTTGGGATAGAGGTTGTAGTTGAAGTGGTTGCTCATGCGATAGTCGAGACACCACACATCGGTCAGGCCGTTATCCAGCAGATAACTCACCAGATTGTAGTGTTCCGGCATGATGAACATGTCGCTGGAACTGGTCAGACCGTGGATCAGCAGTACCACATCATCGCAGTCACCACGCTGAAAGCGCTCCAGACTCAGACCCAGACCGTCGGCGGTAGAAAATGGATGGGTGGTCTTCTCTGCGTTCTTCACCCCATCCAGCGTATACAGCGGTATCTGGTGTTCCATCTTGCCCCCTTCCCTGATTGTGATTTATTTCCTTATATCGCCTGACTCTAACCCGATTGGCGCTGCATTGCACCATTGCCCTGCCTCAGGTCGGTGGAGATCGCGGATATTTTTTGGGGACAAAAAAATACAGCCAACAAAGTTGGCTGTATTTGCGAACTCAGAATGGGGGGGAGTATGTCTTAACTATCCACCCTGAGGAGTCGCTGCTTAGTGATCGAAAATGAACGCAGAGAAAAGGAAGAAGAACACTGCGCCAAAGATCAGCGGGGCAATAATTGATTCAAGCATTGCAATACTCCTTTACGGATTTCGTATACAACATTTATGAGCTCAATTACCCGGAGAAAAGCCTTCCGGGCACCGCATATTCAAGTCGCTGATCGCCTGGTACACATTGATGTTGATCAAAAAATTCCCATTTCTGCTCAGAGATTTAACTGCTTTTTTACATATGTCTGATCTGGATCAACCCGCTATCTGACCATTGTCAAAAGACCATCTCAGGATCATCAACAAAGCTTATGGCAAAGCCCCACTCATAAACGCTAGGGTTATGGCCTTTCAAACTATTGGCCCAATCCCATGCCCGAACAGAACATCACCACCTGGCGCAATTTCCTCACCTACAGCGGCGTCAAACTGCCGCTCAAGTTGACCAGCGAATTGCAGGAAGGTGAAACAGAGAACCGCAACACCTGGTTCCGCGCCGGTTACGACGCGGAGGGCAAGATGCTGCTATGTCAGAAGATGGTCTATGGCGAGGTAGAGATGGAACACCGCTACAACTACTACCCCAGCGGTGCGCTACAGAGCGCGGAGATCACAATGGTGGGTGAGACCAACCGGATCGATTTTGCCGATACGGAATAGGCAAGAAGCTATCTCAAAATTAGGGCTCGTGCCCGGAGACAAGGTGCCCCGAAGGTAATGCCCTTGGGTGCGCGAAGCCTGCGAGGAGCACAGTTTACCGATAGTAAATGAGCACCGCAGCAGGCTTTGCAACGCAGGATCGGGGTGCGAGAACACAATGAGATAACTTCTAGGCGCCGTCTTTTTTCTGCATGATCAGGTAAACACCCAGCCCCACCATGCCTACCCACACCACCATGGCGGTCACACCCAACGACTCCCAGGCGCTGCCAAAGAAGAGCAGAAACACCATCGCCACGCCGAGGATGGCGTTACCGAGCCAGAAGGTACTTGAGAACTGTTCGTCGGACATGATTCACACTCACTAATTAAAAACTGCTCAAATTATTCAGATGACAACAGCCGCACCGTCGTCGCCGCCGTCTCACCATCGATCAGAAACTCCAGCTCACAATACTCCTGCTGAAGATCCGGCGGGGTCTGGTCATCGGCGCAGTTACAGCCGGCGATGATCCCGCTGTAAAAGATCCCGGCCCGCACCCGTAGCTCCTGTTCGCGCCACTCAGCGTTCAGGATAACCACCTTGAACGGCTCATCCGCCACCGCCGAGCTGTGCGCCAGCCCCGCCTGCAGCGGCAATACCGACGCCGGAAGCTGTGCCACCTCCCGCTGGAAGGTGCGTTCAAAGGCCTCCGAGCCCCAATCTGCCAGGGATTGCGAAAGAAGAATCACCGCCGCGTGTCCATGGTTGTGTGACAGGCCTGCCATGTTAGCAAATTGCCCCGCTACGTCGCAGCCATCTTTGAAAAACATGGTCTACGCTTGGAGGAGCGTTCGGCACAACAAATAAGAGGGAGCGAACCATGGCCAACATCACCGACGAAAACAGCTTCAAACAGGCGCTGACCGCGCTGCCACTGGCAAAACAACGCCAACTGGGCGCCCTGTTCATCCGCCGTGTGCTCGACCTCGCCCCGGACACCCGCCTCAACGCCGCCCTCGCTTGCGCCTCCAGCAGCGCCCCCTCCGAGACCGAACTCCTCGACGCCTACCGCAGCGCCAAGAGCATCGCGGTGGAGACCTACGCCGCCTGTGGTCAGGAAGCCGACTGGCACACCATGGCCGCCCACCACGTCGCCTGCGGCATCAGCGCCATCGTCTCGCCAACCTCAGCGATTGTGGAAGGCGTCGATATCCCCGCCTACAGCGCCGCCACTAGCGCACGCATGGCGCTGCTGTCAAAGGATGTGGCGGAAGATAAAGAACACGTTACGACAGAGAATGAAGAGCAGTACAAAATCGTGGAAGAATTTCTGAGCAAATAGTTCACTTATGTAGGATGGGCAAAGCGCAGCGTGCCCATCTTATTCTCGCTCAAGTCCCAAAGTAGTTTGCGGTTCAGTTTCACCCCAATCGTATGGATACCAACCCTTGCGGACAGCATGTAGAAATGAACTGTGTGGCCACATTGCTGGTGAGTCTACGTATCCATGTTTAACCGGGTTGTAGTGCACATAATCCATGTGTCGTCGCCAGTCATCCTCGTTACGAATCGTATGCTCCCAAAAGCGACGTTGCCAAATACCCTTTTCCCGCTTATTTAATTGAGAACATGTCTTTTGTCTGGAATTAAATCCTGCCGAAAACTTCCTTTTAAGTAACATCCATCTTTGAGAGTAATTGTAATCACCATCTGGTAGGCGCCATATCGTGTGCAAGTGATCGGGCAGTACAACAACGGCATCAATTTCGAACGGATACTTGTCACGCACATAAGAAAAAGCGGCACGCAGCCGCTCAATATTGTCGATGAGAATAGGTTTGCGAGATTGGGTAACTACCGTGAAGAAATATGTACCGCCTGCACGGTAGTGTCGACGATATTCCATATCGAATAACCACGTCCTGTGGATCGGAAATGATGGGCACGCTACGCTTTGCCCATCCTACATTGTTACAATATTTCCTTTGCTTTCTTCGCAGCGGCTGTCACCCGCACCGGCGCGGTACCACCGATGTGATTTCTCGCGGCCACCGATCCTTCCAGCGTTAAATAGCTGAACACATCCTCCTTGATCGCCTTGGAGAACTGTTGCAGCTCTTCCAGTTTCATCTCGGAGAGATCGCGTTTGGTGGTGACGCCGAGGGCGACGGCCTTGCCGACGATTTCGTGGGCATCACGGAACGCTACACCATTGCGTACCAGATAGTCGGCCAGATCGGTGGCGGTGGAAAAACCGCGTAGCGCCGCTTCGCGCATGTTCTCCGGTTTCAGTTTGATCTGCGCCATCATGTCGGCGTAAACCCTGAGGCACCCTTTCACCGTGTCGATGGCATCGAACAGCGGTTCCTTGTCTTCCTGGTTGTCCTTGTTATAGGCGAGCGGCTGACCCTTCATGATCATCAGCATGGAGGCGAGCGAACCGAAAACGCGGCCAGTTTTGCCGCGCACCAGTTCCGGCACGTCGGGGTTTTTCTTTTGCGGCATGATCGAAGAGCCGGTGCAGAAGGCGTCACCGAGATCGACCCAGTCGAACTGGCTGGAGCTCCAGAGGATCAGCTCTTCGCTGAAGCGCGACATGTGCATCAACAGCAGCGACGACCAGCTAAGAAATTCGATAACGAAATCGCGATCGGAAACACCGTCGAGGGAGTTGCGGCCAACCATGTCGAAGCCGAGTTCCTTGGCGGTGAATTCACGATCGATCGGATAGGTAGTCCCGGCCAGCGCGGCAGAACCGAGTGGCATGATGTTGACCCGCTTGCGGCAATCGAGCAGACGCTCGCTGTCGCGCTGCAACATTTCGTTCCACGCCAGCATGTGGTGGCCGAAGGTGATCGGCTGCGCGGTCTGCAGGTGGGTGAAGCCGGGCATGATGGTCTCCGCCTCGCGCTCGGCCAGATCGATCAAGGCGCTTTGCAGCCGTTTCAGTTGCGGCGTGATCGCGCCGTCGATCTCGTCGCGCAGGTAGAGGCGCACGTCGGTGGCGACCTGGTCGTTACGCGAACGGCCGGTGTGCAGCTTTTTGCCCGCCTCGCCGATCATGTCGGTGAGGCGCTTTTCGATGTTCATGTGCACATCTTCGAGGGCGATAGACCAGGGGAAGTCACCGGCCTCGATCTCTGCCTCGATCTTGGTCAGGCCGCGGATGATGTCGTCACGCTCCTGTTCGGTCAGCACGCCGACCTTGGTCAGCATCCGCGCATGGGCGATAGAGCCGCGGATATCCTGGCTGTACATGCGCTGGTCGAAACCGACCGAGGCGCCGAAGGCCTCGACGAAGGCGTCGGTGGGCTCGCTGAAGCGGCCGGTCCACGGTTTTTCGACGGTTTTGTTTTCGCTCATGGCTGATCCATCTGGCTGATTCGGGTGGAATTCGGCGCAGTATAGCCGATTCGTCGCTCCGGTCGCGACGGCGCTCTCGTCGCCAACGGCCGATTGCGGCTATGATTAGGCGATACCAAATCAGGGATAGCGCGTTGGCAACCAGCACGAACCAGACAGGCAATTTCTTCCTGCCCGATTTTTGCGGCCTGAACTCCGTGTTCGCCGTGGTGATCCTCTCCGAACTGTTCGCCCTGATCCTGACCCTCGCCGCCAGCCATGTCACCATCGATCCCTGGCACTACCTGGCGATGACCTCGTTGTTCATGCAGTGGGCTGGTCTCAGTTGCGCCGCGGTGCTGTGCCGCGCCCGCCCGCTGCTGGCGAAGCTCGATATGATGCCGGCCGCGGTGGTCAGTTACCTGATTCTGCTGCTGGTGATCCTGATTCTCTCCGAGGCCGCCTTCCATGTGGTGCGCAATCCGGACCTGCCGATCTACGGCCCGCACCACACCGCCTTCCTGCTGAGTAACTTTTCCATCGGCGCCATCATCAGTGCGCTGGTTTTGCGCTATCTGTTCCTGCAGCACCAATGGAAACAGCGGGTTCGTGCCGAGGCGGAGGCCCGACTACAGGCGCTACAGGCGCGCATCCGACCCCACTTTCTGTTCAACAGCATCAACACCGTCACCAGCCTGATCCACGGCAAGCCGGACATGGCCGAGGAGGCGCTGCTCGACCTCGCCGATCTGTTTCGCGCCAGTCTGCGTGATGAAAAGAGCCACATCACCTTCAGCGAAGAGCTGGAGCTGACCAGACGCTATCTGCATGTAGAGTCGCTGCGGCTGGGTGAGCGTATCCAGGTGGCGTGGCAGGTGGATGACGTCCCTGAAGAGGCGCTGCTGCCGCCGCTGATGTTACAGCCGCTGGTGGAAAATGCGGTCTATCATGGTATCGAGCCCTGTGCCGATGGCGGCACCCTGACCCTGAAAGGCGCTGTAGAGGATGGCATGTTGATACTGCAAATCGGCAACCCGCTACCCAGCGGCGGCGCTTCCCATCGCGAGGGCAACAGGGTTGCGGTGCAGAATATCCGCGACCGGCTGGAGGCGCACTACGGTCAGCGCGCCTCGCTTGAAACAGTAAGTGAAAATGGACACTACCTGGCGACCCTGACCCTGCCGCTGGAGGTGGATGAATGAAGGTATTGATTGTCGACGACGAAGCACCAGCACGCGACCGGCTGCGTCGTCTACTGGAAAATATTCCCGGCGTGACCACCGTTGGCGAAGCTGGCGATGGAACGCAGGCATTACAGGCCGCCGAACAGTTGCAGCCCGACGTGATCCTGCTCGACATCCGCATGCCCGGCATGGACGGCCTGAGCGTCGCCCAGCAACTGGCCAAACTGGACGACCCACCGGCCGTCATCTTCACCACCGCCTACAGCGAACATGCGCTGGAGGCGTTCGAGGCAGAGGCGCTCGACTATCTGGTCAAACCAGTGCGTCAGGAGCGGCTGGAGCAGGCATTGGCACGCTTACACAAGCGGGGCTTTGTGGCCGAGTCGGCCCAGGGGCGCAGCCATCTAACGGTACGCAAGCACGGTAACCTGCACCTGATCCCGGTGGATGAGATTCTCTACTTCCAGGCCGACAACAAATACGTCACCGCCGTGCTGCCGGGGCGCGAGGAGTTGTTGGAAGAGTCGCTGAAACAGCTGGAGGAGGAGTTCGGCCCGCGCTTCCTGCGCATCCACCGCAATGCGCTGATCGCCATGGAGGCACTGGAGGGGATCGAAAAGACCGCGGATGGCCGCTGTCATATCAACCTGCGTGGCGTCGGTTGCGGCCCGGAGATCTCCCGCCGACACCTTGCTGAGGTACGACGGGTATTAAAGGCGAAAGGCTAGTTCAGCGACGATAACCGAACCCGCATCGGTGTAGTGCGCCGCAGAATATCCAGCGCCTGGCTAATCGCATCGTCGAGATAGCCGACATAGAAATCGGGTGTCGTCAGCCCGACCCGTTTCGGCGCCAGTTCCACCCCATCCCCATCGATAAATACCACCGTGGGCGTCACACTCACCGCGTACTGCTCGGCGATCTCCGCCGGGCTGATCTCATCACCGTTGAAATCGCGGATCTTCTCCTCACTGTCGATATGCAACTTGCGGATCAGTACTTTGTCTTCATAGTCGCCGCTACGCAGCATCGGCCGGAGAAAATCCTCCTCCAACCGTTCGCAATAGGCGCAGAAATCGGCAGCAAACATCAGCAGGATCGGCACCTGCTGTATGTTCGCCTGTTTCCCGACACGGTAGAGACTGGTCACCTCAAGCACCTCATCCTCTGCCGCAGCAACGGGCAGAGATGACACGGCCAGCAACAGCAGGGTGAGAAGCGAATGGCGAATTACGGTACTCTTCATCTTTCCGACTCCTGGGGCAGGTCAAACAGGATAGGAGGCCAATTTACCCGCCGCAATATGCCAATTGGGCAGGTATGTGTATGATCGGTACCTTAGCGCTGTTTTATGAACACATTATTAGAAGAAATCGGGATTACCTATTCTCATGACCAAGAAACTGATTCGCATCGCCACCCGTGAAAGCCTGCTCGCCCTGTGGCAGGCAGAGTATGTCTCTACCGCCCTGAAGAGCGCCCATCCGGGACTGGAAGTAGAGCTGATTAAAATGAAATCCAAGGGTGACGTGATCCTCGACACCCCGCTGGCCAAGATTGGCGGCAAGGGGCTGTTCGTCAAGGAGCTGGAAGAGGGGATGCTCAATGGCGACGCCGACATCGCGGTCCACTCCATGAAGGACGTGCCGATGGAGTTGCCGGAAGGGCTGCACCTGGCGGTGATCTGCCCGCGTGAAGACCCGCGCGACGCCTTCGTCTCCAATACCTACCCGAACCTCGAGTCGCTGCCCCAGGGCGCGATCGTCGGCACCTCCAGCCTGCGCCGTCAGGCCCAGTTGCTGATGCTGCGCCCCGACCTGCAGATCAACTTCCTCCGTGGCAACGTGCAGACCCGTCTGCGCAAGCTGGACGAAGGGCAGTACGACGCCATCATCCTCGCCGGTGCCGGTCTCAAGCGGCTGGAACTGGAAGACCGCATCACCGAGCTGCTGGAGATCACCACCATGCTGCCCGCCTGCGGTCAGGGTGCGGTGGGCATCGAATGCCGTTCCGACGACGACGAAATGAACCTGCTGCTGGCGCCGCTCAATGAGCCGAAGACCTCCGCCCGGGTACGCGCCGAGCGGGCGATGAACCGCCGTCTAGAAGGGGGCTGCCAGGCACCCATCGCCGGTTATGCGGAGCTGGACCACGGCGTGATCGTGATGCACGGTCTGGTCGCCACCCCCGACGGCAAGCGCGTGGTTCGCGGCAGCATCAGCGGCCATCCGGAAGCGGCAGAGGATCTGGGCATCACCCTGGCCGAAGACCTGCTGGCCCGCGGCGCCGACGAAATCCTCGCCGAACTCTATGCCGGGCAGGCGTGAGCTGGACGGTATCGGCGTCCTGATCACCCGGCCTGCACAGCAGGCCGACAACCTCTGCCAGCGCATCGTCGAACTCGGCGGACGGGCCATTCGTTTTCCCCTGCTGCGCATCGTCGATAACAGCGATTCGCCGCAGGTGGATGAACTCCTGCGCGATCCCGCCATCTACGATCTAGCCATCTTCATTAGCACCAACGCGGTGGAATACGGCGTGACCGCCCTGCAACGCCACGGTGGCGTGGCGGAAAACACGCTCATCGCCGCAGTGGGCAGAAGTACCGCCCGCGAACTTGAACAACGGCTGGGCCGCGCCCCCGATCTGCTGCCGACAGCGCGTTTCGATAGCGAAGGGCTGCTGGCCCTGCCGGGATTGCAGGCGGTGGAGGGAAAGCGCATCCTGATCCTGCGCGGCAACGGCGGCCGCGAACTGCTCGGCGATACCCTGCGCCAGCGCGGAGCTACGGTCGAGTATGCCGAGGTCTATCGTCGCGAACCGCCACAGGCCGACGATGCCGAAGCGGGCTGGCTGGAACAGAGCGATATGCTCACCCTGACCAGCGGCGAGGCGCTGCAAAACCTGCTCGATTTTAGCGCCGCCGAACAACTAAAAGCGCTACTTGCCAAACCGCTGATCACCGTCAGCGAGCGGGTGGCGGAACAGGCAAAAGCCGCAGGATTTACCCAGGTATCCGTCGCCGACGGCGCCGATGACGAAGCGATAGTAAAAGCGGTCCAGGGCTGGGCCGCCACGGAGTGCAAACGATGAACGACACAGTCAACGAAACGGTAGCGGAAGAGGTCGAAACCGAGCAACCGGAAGCACCGAAGAAGAAGCGCGGCGCTGGCGCGGCCGCCTTTACTGCGACGCTGGTGGCACTGATCGCCGTCGGCGGTGTGCTCTATCTCTACCAGCAGCAACTTTTCCTCAAGCGCGACGTGCAGACCCTGCAACAGGGCCTGGGCAAACTGCTCACCGTAGTCGAATCGAATAACAAAGATGTGCTGGAACGACTCAAGACCGTCCCCGAACATCAACACCCGCAACTCAGTAGCCGACTGGCACAGGCGGAGCAACTGCTGACCGACACCCGCATGCGCATTGGCCAGGACCGCCACACCTGGGCGCTGGCCGAGGCGGAGTACCTGGTGCGTATCGCCGAGCACGACCTGCGCTTTAAGCACAGCACCATTACCGCCACCGCCGCCCTGCAGAGCGCCCGCTCCCGTCTGGAAGCGGAGGATCGTCAGGGATTTGCCGAACCCATCCGCCGTCTCGACAGCGACATCAATGCCATCTCGCTGGTGCAACTGCCGGATCGCGAGGCATTGGCCAACGAGCTGAATGCACTGGTCGCCGGGATCGACAACCTGCCGCTGCTACGTCAGGAGCAGAGCGGCGCCCCCAAAACCCCGACCGAGGCCGCCGTCCCGGAAGAGAAACGCTCCGGCTGGGACAAACTCTGGGCCGATCTGGGCAGCCTGATCACCGTCCGCCACGAGGAAGAGCTGGTGGCCAAGCCGATGCTGCCGCCGGAGCAGCGCTACTTCCTGCGCCGCAACCTGCAACTCAAGCTGGAGTCGGCCCGGGTGGCTCTGCTGCTGGATAACACCGCCGCCTGGAAGGCGAGCCTCGATGAGTCCATCGACTGGATCAAGCGCTATTTCGATAGCAGCGATCAGGCGGTGAAAGATAACCTCGCTGCCCTCGATCGCCTTGCTGGCGCCAAGCTGGCTGCGAACCTGCCTGACCTGACCACCACCCGCGAGCTGCTGCGCAAGCTGGCACAACAGGCCGCCGCCGCATCGTTACAGCAACAACCCGCTACCGCCGCACAACCCAAACCAGCTCCGGCCAAGCCGAAACCCTCCCCCAAACCGGCAGCAAAGAAACCGGCACCGACCCCTGCGCCCGAAGCGCCCAAAGCGGTAGAGGCGCCAGCGGAGAAACCGACAGCCGAGGCACCGGCCAACGATCTCCCAGCGGCACCCGCGGCTGAGGCGAAGGAGGGCGGCCAATGAAATACCTGATTCTCGGCCTGCTGATCCTTGGCATCGTGGTCGGCGTCACCGTGACGGTGGTACAGCAGGACCCCGGCTACGTGATGCTCAACTACGGCGGCTGGTCGGTGGAGACCAGCTTCAACATTTTCGTGATGTTGTCGATATTGGGTTTCATCCTGCTCTACTTCAGCGTGCGCCTGATCCTCGGCGCCTGGCACCTGCCGTCGCGCATGTCCTTCTGGGGCCACAACCGCCGCGCCAACCACGCGCGCAAGCTGACCAATCAGGGGCTGATCGCCCTGGCCGAGGCCAACTGGGCCCGCGCGGAGAAACTACTCAGCCAGTCGGCGCGCAACAGCGACACCCCGCTGATCAACTACATCGGCGCGGCCCAGGCAGCGCAGAAACTGGGCTTCGACCTGCGCCGCGATGACTACCTCTCACAGGCCTTCCGCAGCATGCCCGACGCGGAACTGGCGGTCGGTCTGACCCAGGCGGAAGCACAGATATCCCACGGTCAGGCCGAACAGGCGTTGGCCACCCTGCAACACCTGCAGACCATTTCACCGAAGCACGCCCAGGTACTTTATCTGCTGAAGAAGCTCTACGAAAAACTGGAGAGCTGGGACGAACTCAGCGCCCTGCTGCCGGAGCTGCGCAAAAACCGCGTGCTCAACGACAAGACGATGACCACGCTGGAATTCCAGGTGCACCACAACCGCCTGCATAACAGCCGCACCCTGGAGCGACTGGAGCGCAACTGGCAGGAGGTGGCCAAGCCACTGCGCCAGTCACCGCAACTGCTGCACGAATATGCCACCTGCCTCAAACGGCTGGGCGAGGAGCAGCAGGCCGAGCAGGTATTGAACGATTTTCTGAAAAAGCAGTGGGACCCGGTGGTGATGCGCCTCTTCGGCCAGCTTGGCGGTGGCGATCCGGCGCGACAACTGGCCACCGCCGAACACTGGTTGCAGGAGCACGGCCACCACCCGGATCTGCTGCTGGCGCTGGGACGCATCAGCCTGCGCAACCAGCTCTGGGGCAAGGCACGCAGCTATCTGGAAGCCAGTCTGGGGATCAAACAGGCAGCGGAAACCTGCTGCGAACTGGGCAACCTGTTGCAGCAGTTGGGTGAGAAGGAGAAGGCGGCGAGCTACTTCCGTCAGGGACTGGAACTGGCCAGCGGCGGCCAGTGCACCAACATCACCATCAGCGCGGCACAGCACGCTGCCATTGAACCTACGGAAATGCCGAAGTCACTACCGACAAGAGTGGAAGAGGATGACGAGACATCCAGACTGTAGCTACAACTTATACGACAGAGTACCGAAGAGACTATCAACATTCCCACCAGAGACATCGTTATATTTCTGATATTCAAGCAGGAAGTTCAAAGAGTCTGAAAGATTGGCGCGGGGTTGTCTTCGGCGATCAGGATTTTCATTGGCGGTCCTTGCTGTTTACGAGTCACTTCTTAATAAAAACGTTTCCTTCTCCGTAGGCAACCGAATATCTTTACACATTCCAACTTCGTTATTTGCTGCTTTTCCAAGTAGTTCAAGTAAAGCTTGAGCATTATCCGGGTAACAGCCCCTCAACCTGTCAACCCGCTTTTCTAAATCAGACATTTTAACTAATCTCGTTAATAATTTTCTAACTCCTTACCCAAATCTATCAACACCTGATCTACAGTCGGCGTAACCCCTTTATCTGAGGGCGTATAAAAAATGCCCAGCAAGACACCATCATTTTTCAAATTTGGCAGCAATTCTTCCATAAAATCAACAAGTGAAAACGATGCTGGCTTATAGCCAGACCACTCATTCGTCGCGCATAGTTGTGCATATTCCTTTGCTGGCCATACTGGAAACACCTCCTGTCCATCGTTTGTCGCAGCCAATGCCCAACCGTCCTGATACAAGCCCCATACTTCCTCCCAGTCAGCGACAACCTTTATAAAGTTCTCGTATCGCTTTTGACCTGACAATGCGATCACGGACTCAATTTGCTTTTGATTAATCTTCATAGTGCCCTCACTGAAACGTCAAAAGAAATCACTCTGGTGGTCTTTCTAAATTTTTCTTCCCAAAGTTATCATACTTGTGTTGTAGGCGATGAAGATCCCTATCTTGCAAATTCGAATGTTCATATCCATAACCTTTTGCAGCTTCACGACCTCGCTCGTGCGCCAAATCTTTTCCTGGTGGATTGCGAATATTCTTTCGTTGACCGCGTTCAATTGAGTTCATTTCCTGCTCAATCCATCCGCGGTCTGCGGAGCCAAGTTTGTCATCATTTGCTAGTTCACGGAGCCGCGCTTGTTTACCAGTACGTCCTGTATTCTTTGTAAGCTCCTTCGGATCAACATCCCCCCTCCGAATAGCCTCCACCAACTCATCCGCATTCTTTATCCCTTTCTTGGCCAGCATCTTCGGGTCGAGGGCCATCAATACGACTGCTGGAACGCCTGTCGCCGCTTCAAGTTGATTGAACAGCTCCTCCTCAGCAAGGTCTGTCGGGAAGGTTGCTCCACTCTCGGTGGGTATTTCACCTTCGCCAGGTGCATGCGCGTCTTCCGAGCCGGAGAATAGATAGGCTCCAAGCGCAATACCTCCTCCTATACAGAGTCCGGTTCCACAGAAGTTATCACCCTTGCTTTTGTCCAGTTCGTTGTACTGCTGGTTATTGGCCTGCACGTAGGCGGAGTCATTGCCAGTGTGGCTGTTACTACCCGCCATCCCGTCGTCATAGCCGTTGATGTCGAGGGCCATGTCGGTGTAGTTGGTGAAGTTGTCGCCATAGAGGTTGGCGTAGATTTCCCGGTCGGCCTGGCTGTAGGTGTCGTTGACGCCGTCGGTTTGGTTGTCCATGGCATGGGCCATTTCGTGACCGGCGGTGGTGACCAGTTCGCCTGTGCTGTCGTTGTTCTGGTCGTTGATGTAGGCGGTGTTGCTGTCGCGGTCGTAGTGTCCGGCCAGGCCGTCGTCTTGCGCCACGATTTTGTTGTCCTGGGCGGTGTATCCCAGTTTCTCCATCACGCTTGCCGTGACCTGATTGAGCATCGCTTCCTTGTCTTTTGCGCTCAGGTTGGGGTCTTGCAGCATCGCCGCCAGGTTGGGGTCTTTGGCGATGGTTTCTTTGACGGTTTCGTAGGTGGTGTGGCTTTTGTCGGTTTCGCTGAAGAAGTCGGTGATTCCCACTTTGTCGGTGGTGGCGATGAGTTTCACCGTATCGACAATCATTTTCGATTTGAGGAGGTCTTCGGCGATTTGGTCCCGGCCCTGTTCGGTCAGGAAGCGAGTATCCAGGCTGCCTTTGAGCCCTTTGTGGCTCTCAATGCTGTAGATATCGACTTCGTTGTCAGTCACGTCGCGATTGAGGAGTTTGGTGTCCGAGTCGTCGATATTAGCAACCTGAATGCTGCCCTCGCC
Organism: Thiohalomonadaceae bacterium; assembly: GCA_050288165.1. Taxonomy (GTDB): domain Bacteria; phylum Pseudomonadota; class Gammaproteobacteria; order Thiohalomonadales; family Thiohalomonadaceae; genus JAPHTQ01. Next base: position 202,457 of record JBNKDG010000005.1, read on the forward strand.
GATGGTGCCCAGCGTTTTGGTTTTGCTGTGGCTGGTGTCGGCACTGGCGTCGATGCTGACGGTACTGCCCATGCCGACGTTGGCGCTGGTGGCGGTGCTGTAAGTGGTGTTGCTGAGGGCGTTGACGGTGAGGGTGCCGGTTTTGATGGCGGCGTTGGTGATGTGGTTAGGGGTGTTCGCATACGAAAATGGCGCTATCCATAGAAAGAGTAGCGCCATAATGCATTTGCCAAGATTAACTTTCACCTGACCCAACTAAATTACTCTTGAGTCAAACATGGCGTCTTCTTCATTCTCTGTTTTATATTTAAATATCAAACCAAGCTCAAGAAGTTTTACGGCCGCCTTTCCAGACAAAGTACAGGGGTAATCTTCTAAATATCCTGTCAAGTACTCATACGCCAACCCATATTCACCCGCCAAATCAATAAACTCAAATATTTGCTTCATTCCATCTTCGTATGAAAGCTGCTCATTATCATCATACTTACTCATATCCTGAACTTTTAACTCATCATAGATATTAAGGAGATTCTTCTCGATGAGTTGCCAATCTATTTCTGCATCTTGTGCATTCTCGTTCACTTTGAATTCCTCGGGGTATTAGCCGAGCACCATGAAACCGTACGACCACATTTCACTATTCATAATTTTTAATTACCGCGATACATGCTTCAACTATTGATGGCCTAACCTTCGACACATACTCTGAAACTTCAGCATCAATCGTATCCAAATATTTTCCACTATAGTTGTTGCGAATATTATCATCAGGGTAATCGTCCGTTTCTGACACAACCCCAATAAACGGGAAAAAGCATGACTCATCCCTTAAGTTAAGTTTATTTATCAGGGAAACCAATTTTCTACATCCTGCTATGAAGCCAATTTCATCACTAACCAGCATAGAACAAACATTAATTATCTCATTACGATCTTTTTCAGGAATAACATTCATCATTGAGGACCTTTCAAATACTCTTCAACAATCGTTTTTTGCTCGACACGCTGACCAGTTACCGAGTTTTCATACCAATGAGTTTCATACTTACGGCCATCAGGCGCAGTGTACTGAGTGCTTGACTTCTTAGCCCAATCAGAAGCATCTCCCCCATATTCATCCGCAAGTTTCTCTGCTTTCCTTAGTTCTGTTTTCGTACCATGACCTGCTATAGGAACCCCTGTTTCACTAAGCTGTTGTTCACTACCCAACTGTTTATTTAGCTTAGTCGAATTAGCCGGGTTCTTTGCGGAACTGTTCTTAAGATCATTAGGATCAATATCCCCTTTCCTAATCGCCTCCACCAACTCATCTGCATTCTTTATCCCTTTCTTACCCAGCATCTTCGGATCGAGGGCCATCAATACGACTACTGGAACACCTGTCGCCGCTTCAAGTTGATTGAACAGTTCCTCCTCAGCAAGGTCTGTCGGGAAGGTTGCTCCACTCTCGGTGGGGATTTCATCTACGCCGGGGGCATTCGCATCTTCCGAGCCGGACAGCAGGTAGGCTGTAAGGGCAATAAGGGCTGGCCCAGAGCAGAGTCCAAAGCAGTTATCGCCCTTACTCTTATCCAGCCCGTTGTATTCCTGATTATTGGCTTGCACATAAGCACTGTTATTGCCCGTGTGACTGTTACTACCCGCCATCCCGTCGTCATAGCCGTTGATATCCAGGGCCATGTCGGTGTAGTCGGCAAAGTTACTGCCGTATAGGCTGGCGTAGGTCTCCCTATCGGCTTCACTATATTGGGTATTGTCACCGCTCTGGTCGTCCATGGCGTGGGCCATTTCATGCCCTGCAACGGTAACCAGCCCTTCGGTGTCACGGATATTGCGGTCGTTGATGTAAGCATCGCCGGTCTCTTCAGAGTAGTACCCGGAGCGGATGTCGTCTTTGGCGATGACGTTGTTGTCGTAAGTTTCATACCCCAGCTTTTCCATCACCGCCGCAGTGACCTGGTTGAGCATCGCTTCTTTCTCTTGCGCACTCAGGTTGGGGTCTTGCAGCATCGCCGCCAGGTTGGGGTCTTTGGCGATGGTTTCCTTCACCGTTTCGTAGGTGGTGTGGCTTTTGTCGGTTTCGCTGAAGAAGTCTTCAATGCCGACTTTGTCGGTGGTGACGATGAGTTTGATGGTGTCGACTATCATGCCGGATTTCAGCACGTCTTCGGCGATTTGGTCCCGACCCTGTTCGGTGAGGAAGCGGGTATCCAGGCTACCTTTGAGGCCTTTGTGGCTTTCGATGGCGTAGATGTCGACTTCGTTATCGGTTACATCACGATTAAGGAGGGTTGTATCGCTCTCGTCGATGTTGGCAACCTGGATGTTGCCTTCACCGATGGTGCCCAGGGTTTTGGTTTTGCTGTGGCTGGTGTCGGCGCTGGCGTCGATGCTGACGGTTTGCCCAGCCCCCACGTTGGCACTGGTGGCGGTGCTGTAGGTGGTGTTGCTGAGGGCGTTGACCTGGAGGGTGCCGGTGGTGAGGCTCAAGTTTCCAGTATCGTTACCTTCGCTGTCGACCGCCGCAATGGTGGCCCCGGTGAGGGTGGTCTCTTCCGCGACGTTGATGGCGACGTTACCGCCGGTGAGGGTGGTGAGGACGGTGTCACGGCTACGCTCGTGGCTGACGGAGCCGTTGATGCCGCCGCTGCCGGGGGCGGTGGCGGTGCTGCCCGATACGTTTATCCCTTCTCCGGCGCTACGGCGCTCGGTACTGTCCTGCACCGATTCGACGTTGAGGTTTTTGGTGTCGATGCTTAGGGTGTCTGCCGCGGCGACGTTGGCCCCGGCGATGGTGGTGGTGTCGCGGGTGGTCAGGATGATGTTTGCAAACGAAAATGGCGCTGCTCCGAGGAGGAGTAGCGCCATTAATATGTAAATCAGCCGATGGAGTTGTCGCATTTCCCTGCTTTATTCGTTCACTTGTCCTTCGGTTTCTGGAATTCTTCTATCTCCGTGAATTTTTCCATTACGGTGTCTTCCGTTTCCATCAGTTGTGACAGGAGCATTGTGGTGATATGTCGTTTGGTGGCATGGAGGTTGTGGGCATAGACATGGATGATGCCGGGGTCTTCAGGGTTGCGGTCGATGAATTCGGATAACCCTTTTCCTTCGCCGATAAAGTCGTGCGATAGTTTGTTTTGCAGGTTCTTGTGGACGACGAACTTGTATTCAGTGCCGATCAAGCTGAGTTTGGTCAGCCCCTGCCGGTCCAGTTCCATCAGTTCTTTGAGCTCTTCTTTGTCCATCGGCTTTATTAACTCCAGTGCGATCTGTCCTTTTGTATAGCGGCAGAACAGTAATTTGAGGGCCAGTTGCTTCAATAATGCCTGCAACCTGTCCGGCAAGCACGGTTTTTCCAGGAAGATGTCCATCCCGGCGTCGATACACTGCTTCCGATAACGCTTGTCGCTGCTGTAGGCGGCGATGGGGAAGTAGGGCATTTCGCGCCGGATTTGCCGTGTTGCCTCGATGCCGTCCATCAGCGGCATCTCGACGTCCATCAGGGCCAAATCGTAGCAGCCTGCGTTGGTCCTGGCTAGTTCCAGGGCGGCGTAGCCGTTGTCGGCCAGGTCGTAATCGTAACCCCATTGGGTCATCATGCTTTGGTGTACCCATTGGATCATGGGGTCGTCTTCGGCGATCAGGATTTTCATGGGCGGTCCTTTGCCTTGATTGTTTTCTCTAAAAATTTAGTGCTAGACAGGCATTGCCGATATTCATATCCTTCAAACGCATTACTAGTGTTCAATTGTGATATTGCTTATCACTTCCCCTTCGGGAATATCTTTAATGCGATTAGCTAATTTCCCTAAACTCTGAAAATGTTCATCTGCGCTCATCACTGAAATATTATCAACAGTTAGACTGCCACCTAGTGCTGTTTCAATTTTGAATGCAAAATGCTCATCAAAAGCTAGTTTTCCATATTTCTTTACCGCATCTTCGTATAGCCCAAGATTTATTGTGTTATCAGGATCTTGCATGATCATTTCATAGAAGTCAGTTATCCCCACACCTAGATCTTCGACCTCTCCGGTTTCAGACCAAAAAATTGCGACCATATTATTACTCGAAATACCATAAACTGTTCCAAACGCATCTATCGCGAACACTTTAATGTTAGGCATCAAATTGCCATAAAACCTTCCCCATTGTTGCTCCCAAGAATCATCGTCAGGATCATAAAAGCGTAACGCACCACCAAATGCTGTTCTTCCATCAAAGTCTGGCAAAGATTCTTTATCTGACATAGTTATTCCTCTAACGTCACATCGCTGTACACAGTACCAATAGGATCATCTTTAACTTGGTTGTAGACCTTTGGACCAGATGCCCTATTAGGGCCACTCTCAAGCCATTGACCATTTGTTTTTGCACAATCCGCCCCACCTACGCAGAGTTCGATTTTATGATCTGCATCATAACCATCTCCTGGAGGCGGTCCTTGCTCATCTGTTAACCTTTTTCTAAATCCAGACCCTCTGACAGTTTTAGGATCTGTTCTAACTAAACGTCCTTCAGAGGCCGCTTGTTCCCATTCAGAAATGACGTTCGCTTTTTCTTTCGGAACTACTAAAGTTTTGCCACTCTTCGCAACATCATCCGCCTTACCGACAATCGCCTCAACCGCCTCACCCGCCGCCTGCCGCACACCCGATGCAGGCACATGCGGCACCATGGAACTTGCCGTTGTCGCACCTGCTGCGGTGTAACCCGCTTCTTCCGCAATACTCAAACACAAGGCCGGGTTAAGCTGGCAGTATGCTACCGGGTTGCTGGCAAAGGATGCGATTTCGGCTGCTGCCATCCGGCCCGTTGCCGCCATTCCCGCCAACACTTCGGGAATTGCCGGTGCGGCCACCATGGCCAATACCACCCCGCCAGCGGCCAGGGTTGCCTTGTCTTCCTGTGCCATGCTCATTTGCAACTGAAGCGCTTCTTTAACCGCTCCAGGACTTGCGTCGGCCAGGACTTTTTCCAGTTGCTCTGTGCGCCCTGTTCGCATGAGCGACACGATGACATCGGCCTCGATTAGCTCCGCTGCACGCTCATTGTTACCGACCATCATGTTGGCCGTAATTGCGCTGTCATGCATCAATTGTGCACAACTACCTGTTGGCGATGCCATTTCACAACTGAAATCAAGGTTTTTGCGGTCTTCGCTGTAGTACTGCGTGTTGTTACTTTTGGCGGTCTCACTGGTGGTGTTGCCTACATAGGCGTTGGTGTTGCCTGTGTTGATCGGACCATAATCATTTTGGCTAAAGCTGAATTCGTAGTTGTCGGCTGCGTATTCGCCCCGTAGGTTGGCGTATTCTTCGTTAAGCCGCGCATCGCCGCGATCAAGCGATGAATCCTGTGCCATTTGCGCATGGGCGACTTCATGTCCCAGCGTGTTGGTGTAGTCCAGCGCGTTATTCTGGGCATAGTCGTTGATGTAGAGAGTACTGCCCTCACCACTGTTGGCATGGGCACCCCCTACAAACGCATTGACTGTCACTACGAGCGCCTGGTCGATGGTGATGTGGTAAACCTCTGCATAGGCTGCCGCATAGGCGTTAATGGCTTGCTGCTTTTCTTCCAGAGTCGCGTTGGCAAGGTCATTGAGGATTTTCGCGTTGACGCCGTCGTCACGGTTTGCCAGCAGCTTTTGCACATCCAGATCTTTCTGGATATCACCGACATGCTGCATGGTGTCCTGGAAACGGACACTCTCTTCGGTCACCACATCCAGCAAGGCACTGCCCAGTAGTTCAGAACGCTTAATGTCTTCCAGAACATCCTTTCTGCCATCCTCGGTCAGGAAGCGTGTATCCAGACTGCCTTTGAGGCCTTTGTGGCTTTCGATGTCGTAGATGTCGACTTCGTTATCGGTTACATCACGATTAAGGAGGGTTGTATCGCTCTCGTCGATGTTGGCGACCTGGATATTGCCTTCACCGATGGTGCCGAGGGTTTTGGTTTTGCTGTTGCTGGTGTCGGCGCTGGCATCGATGCTGACGGTGCTGCCCATGCCGACGTTGGCGCTGGTGGCGGTGTTGCTGAGGGCGTTGACCTGGAGGGTGCCGGTGGTGAGGCTCAGTTGCCCGTTGTCTTCGCCATTCTCATCGACTGCGGCAATGGTGGCCCCGGTGAGGGTGGTCTCTTCCGCGACGTTGATGTCGACGTTACCGCCGGTGAGGGTGGTGAGGACGGTGTCACGGCTACGCTCGTGGCTGACGGAACCGTTGATGCCGCCGCTGCCGGGGGTGGTGGCGGTGCTGCCCGATACGTTTATCCCTTCTCCGGCGCTACGGCTTTCATGACTATCCTGCACCGATTCGACATTGAGATTTTTGGTGTCGATGCTCAGGGTGTCGCTTGCGGCGACGTTGGCCCCGGCAATGGTGGTGGTGTCGCGGGTGGTCAGGGTGATGTTGTTGCCCTGAAGCTGGCTGTTGGTGTGGATGATGTCGGTACTACCGCCCTGGCTGCGGTCGGCGCTGGCGCTGACACTGGCGGGGCCGCCAGAAGTGAGTTCAGTCGGGTCGCCGCCATTACCTGTGCCGTAGAGGGTCATGCTGACATTGGTGTGCAGGTGCTCGGAGCTGTTGCTGCTGGTGTTGATGTCCTGTGAGGCGAGGATGTTGAGGTTTTCGGTTTCGATATTGATGTCGTTAGCGGCGAGGTTGCTGCCACGGATGGTGGTGTCTTTGCCGGCATTGATGGTGAGGTTGTCGGCGACCAGGTTACTGGCGACGCTTTGCTCTTTGTATTCGCCGTAGCGTTTTTCCAGCAGGTCGAGGTCCATTTCCAGGCCGACGTTGAAGCCGTAGGTGCCGCTGGATTCTGCAGCAGTAGCCATCTGTTTGGCCACGGCGGCGGTTTTGCTCGCCAGGTCACTGGCGGCCAGGGCGATGTTGCCCTGATAGTAGGCGTCGTCACCCTTGAGGTCGTCGATGAAGCCTTGCAGTTCATCGATATCGCTCTGGTCGATGCCGAGTTTACCGTCGGCCAGGTCTTGCTTGAGCTGGGCCAGGTTGGTTTGTTGTTTGGCGAGGTCTTTTTTGTACTGGTCGTAGGCGTATTTGGCCTTTTCCAGGTTTTTCTCGGAGGCCTTGGCTGCCTGGATGGCGGTGTCAATTTCGGCGTATTCGTTTTTCGCTGTCAGTTTCAGTTCGCCGTGGCCGGTCTGTTCTTTGGTTTTGCTCTCCTGGGTATTTTTCGCTTCGGTGATGGTGGCGTCGCCGGTGGTGAGCAGGGCGAGACGGCCAGGAATGTTTGCAAACGAAAATGGCGCTGCCCCGAGGAGGAGCAGCGCCATTGGTATGAGAAATAACGTGCGATTCCCTGCCACGTTTCCCATTACTCCTTGTCCCCTATCGACGCGATCTCCTCACGACATATTTTTTCGGTCACTTCCAACAGTTGTTTGACACGCGGGGCGAGGTAGTCGATCTCGTGCCAGTGAACGATGAAGTCTTTCTGGTAGCGGGCACCGATGTAGGCGCGGTCCAACAGGGTGAAGTAGTCGTCCTGTTCTTTGGTATCTCTGGGGAAGATTTCGCGAAAGACGGGGCCGAACTTCGCCGCGTCGCAGCCTAGCCAATCCAGCAGGTGCTCGTGCGGGCAGTAGCTGGTGAAGACAAGAAGGATTGCTTTGTAACAACATTCGGCGGCTTGATTGAGATTGAATACAGCCAGAGGAAGATCGCCCTTGTCATAACGTGTCTCGAATATTTCGTAAAACCCGGTTGCCCGCCTGTGTCAATAATCGAAATCCGCCTGGGCCAATGTCTGTTTTTCTTCCGCTGTCAGTTCCCGAGGCTCGGCCAGCTTGAATCGCTCCGTGTTGTAGAGCATCCGCCCTTCGCGTTTGATGTCGAGGAAGAAGTAGCGCCCTTCTCCGAGTTGTTGGTTGATGTCTTCGATGTCGTGGACGATGGGGCTGGATTTGGCGGAGAGGTCGAGGGCATAGACGGCATCCCTGACCTCTCGCTCGAAATGGGTATCGGTTGGTTCTTTTGTGATCACCAGAATGTCGTAGTCGGAGGCATGACCCGACCAGCGTCCCGGTTTCAGGTCTTTATCCTCTTTCCAGTCGCCACGGGCGTAGCTGCCGTAGAGGATCACCATCTCCACCCCTGCCATTTCGCCAAGCGACCTGGAGACCTGCCCAAGCTCGCGCTGTTTCTCTTCCGGCAGGTGATGAAGGTCGGTGCGCATCTTTTCGTGGGTGTCCCGTGTTTCGTAGAGGCTGGATGGGCTGTAGCGGTCCATAAGGTAACTTCCCTGTGCGTCAAAATTGAAAGTAGCGGCCCTGATTGGCCTCAATATGGTCGGGGCTGTTGCGCCGAACGCTCTTGCCGTATTGTACCGAACCCCTCGTTTATCACAACGGATTGTCCCTCAAGAATGCTGTTCTTCCTGCTGTTGCATTACCTGATGTTTCTCCTGTATGGGTCCCGCGCCCTTCTTCTCCGTCGGGATATACCCGACTCCGGCAGGAGGAAATCCTCGCCCGTAGCACACTCCCGCTGTCGTTTCCCCAAAAAGCCTGATTGGGTATCTAAGGAGATCATCCGCATGAAGGCATTGATGCCAAAAGCTGGCTGTCGCTGCCTTGCACTCAGTTTCAACCGGCGCTTTTCCCATAAGGGCATGAGCGTCGGCAAGACCTACGTCAGCGAGGTGATTCGGAAACACCAGTATGAAATCCGGATTCTGCGAAAGCGACTGAAGCACCGTAGACCAAAGCCAATACCACTTAACAAAATATGGGCAATGGATTTGACGGGAAAGCAGGATTTACGTGGACAGGTACATTCCATTCTCGGGATCGTGGAGCATGGCTCGCGGGCCAATCTCCGTTTGCTGGGGCTAAAAGACAAATCGAGTATTACTCTCCTCCGCCATCTGCTCGATACGGTGGAACAATACGGCAGGCCAAAATATCTGCGCACGGATAATGAAGCCGTTTTCACCTCGCGCCTGTTTCGCCTTGGGTTGTGGCTGATAGGCATCAAGCATCAACGGACAGAGAAAGGCTGCCCGTGGATGAACGGCAGGGTGGAGCGCTTTTTTGGCACTTTGAAAAACCGGCTGGACCAGTGGGAGGTCGATTCACTGGAACAGTTGAACGCTGCGCTGGTGCCGTTTCGCTTTTGGTACAACTTCGTGCGTCCCCATTCCAATCTGAATAACCGGACACCGGCTGAGGTCTGGGACGGGAAAGATGTCTTCACGACAAAGAGGAAAGAGGAATTCTGGTTTGAGGCGTGGGAGGGTTTGCTGACCGGGTATTACCTGCGGCATTAGCCCAACAAGGGCTTCGTCAAAACCGGGAAAACCGAGGGCGTTGATCACCGTCCGGGGAATGCTGTGCCTGATGGCGGAATATGCTGGCGAACACGCCAAATTCGGTGATGTCCGCAACGAGATTTCACCGGCTCTTTATAGAATTTGTGGCTGCCACGCGCGGCAAAGGGGCAAAATCGGCGAAATAGCCGCCGATTTCAAACAGCCCGGGTATGATGGACAGGCGGACGGGACACCCAAAACTGTGGGACAGTAGTGGGTAGACTAGTGCCTTTTAAGCACCTCCAATTTTTTAAAATCGACAACAACTAGACGCCAACAATCCTTATCAATAAATATATTTCCACATTTACACCCAACATTATCCTTTAGAACAGATGGGAGCATCGCTCCACATTCCGTGCAGCGATAAAATATATTCCTATCTTTTGGTATATCAGAGGCTTTTTCAAAATCAGAGCCTATAGTTTCGTAATGAGTACAATTCATTATATTATGGAGATGCCGCAGCGGCCTTTTCGAAATAATTCACCTTTATATCACTAACATTATTTCCAATGCACCTATGAAGTTCATCACCAAGGGACGACACATCTTTTCCAAAAGAAACAATACTTAAAATTAGTTTATTCTCTGTTGTATCATCATCCCCCCAATACAACTTAATATCAATATCATCATACTTCCATTTGTAGTATGTGTATTCAACATAGTGACTGCTCTCGTGCCCTACACCTTTACCAATTGGGGACTGTGTAGATAACATGTCGGCATAATGAATCAGAATGTCTATTTTCTCAGATATATTACTATCTGGAACAAATAGTATTTCTACTTTATATATCATTTTACTCACCAAGCTTCGTTGTCACATCTGTAATATCAGGCTTAACAAGACGAGGATCATTGACAGCAGGCTCAATGCTTCTGCCTAGTTCTGATGACCATTTCGCCTCCCATTGCTTCAAACTATTTGCCAAATCAGCATCTGCATTTTCAATTTTCCCTGGAAGATATAAGCCATCGATATTTCTAGATGGATTTTGACCAGCGTCAGAAAGGCGATCTGCTAAGTTCTGGCTTTCTATAGCTATATCAATATCACTAGGCTTATCCGGATTATCATCAAAGAACTTTCCAGATTTATTTGGATTCTTAGAAAAACCTGTTGTTGAAGACCCCCTAATTCTCACGCTGGCATCATCAATACCATGTTGTTCAAGTATCTCAGCAAGCTCCTTCATTGATTGATTATACTGTTCCGCATCTTTAAATCCTCGTGGAGGGATGGTCTCTGGTAAAAGTTTCAGATCTTTCCCATCCGGCAAGTCGACCCCCAGATCCTCAGCCCGCTCGATAATCTTCAGCGCTTTCTTAAGCTTGCTGATCCCGATAACCCCGGCAATGACGGTCCCTTCTTTCTTTCCTTCACCGAAGGCGTCAGCCACACCCTCGCCATCCAGTTTCGAGGCATCTTCGATTTTCGCCTGCAGGTCTTCTTTTGTTGCCTGCATCATTTGCTTGATGGCGGTTTTTTCTTGTTCGGTTAATTTGCCTCCATCTTCAAGCTCCTTGAGTCGCAGCAGTAGTTTGCCTGCGTTTTCGGCCATCTGTTCGGCCCTTTCCGGGTCGTTGTAGACTTCGTCGATAAAATTGGCCAGATCTACGATGTCGTTGATGGTCTTTTCGACAGCACCGGTTACCGCACCCGCCGCTTCTTCTATGCCTTGCTTGGTGCTGGTATATGCGTATTTGGTCTGGGTAAGGGTACGACAGAGGTCGTTAGTACAGGCTTCCAGTTCTTTGTCCATCGCCGCTTGCTGGACTTCTGTCAGGCGGCTGTCGCCCTTCATTTTGTTAAGGGCGTTATAGTCCCGGGTATTGGATTTCACATATCCACTGTCATTACCCGTGTGGTTGTTGCTACTGGCCATGCCCGAGTCATAGCCGTTGATGTCCAGGGCCATGTCGGTGTAGCTGGCGAAGTTGTCGCCGTAAGTGTTGGCGTAGGTTTCCCGGTCGGCCTGGCTGTAGGTGTCGTTGACCTTGTCCTGGTTGTCCATGGCATGGGCCATTTCGTGACCGGCAGTGGTGACCAGTTCGCCTGTGCTGTCGTTGTTCTGGTCGTTGATGTAGGCGGTGTTGCTGTCGCGGTCGTAATGACCGGCCAGGCCGTCGTCTTGCGCCACGATTTTGTTGTCCTGGGCGGTGTAGCCCAGTTTCTCCATCACCGCTGCGGTGACCTGGTTGAGCATCGCTTCTTTGTCTTGTGCGCTCAGGTTGGGGTCTTGCAGCATCGCTGCCAGGTTGGGGTCTTTGGCGATGGTCTCCTTCACCGTTTCGTAGGTGGTGTGGCTTTTGTCGGTTTCGCTGAAGAAGTCTTCAATCCCCACTTTGTCGGTGGTGACGATGAGTTTGATGGTGTCGACAATCATGCCGGATTTCATCACGTCTTCGGCGATTTGGTCCCTGCCCTGTTCGGTCAGGAACCTTGTATCCAGACTCCCCTTCAGGCCCTTGTGGCTTTCGATGTCGTAGATGTCGACTTCGTTGTCCTGAACGTCGCGGTTAAGGAGTTTGGTGTCGCTCTCTTCGATGTTGGCAACCTGGATGTTGCCCTCCCCAATGGTGCCGAGGGTTTTGGTTTTGCTATGGCTGGTGTCGCTGCTCGCATCGATGCTGACGGTACTGCCCATGCCCACGTTGGCGCTGGTGGCGGTGCTGTAGCTGGTGTTGCTGAGGGCGTTGACCTGGAGTGTGCCGGTTTTGAGGCTCAAATTCCCTGTGTCGTTACCTTCTGCATCCATCGCCGCAATGGTGGCCCCGGTGAGGGTGGTCTCTTCCGCGACGTTGATGTCGACATTGCCGCCGGTGAGGGTGGTGAGCACGGTTTCCCGGCTGCGGTTGTGGCTGACGGAGCCATTGATGCCTGTGCTGCCGGGGATGCTGCCCGCTGAGCCGCTGACGTTGATGCCTTCCCCTGCGCTGCGGCTTTTGTGGCTGTCCTGCACCGATTCCACGTTTAAGTTACGGGTGTCGATGCTGAGGGTGTCAGCGGCGGCGACATTGGCGCCAGCGATGGTGGTGGTATCGCGGGTTTTCAGGGTGATGGTGTTGCCCTGAAGCTGGCTGTTGGTGTGGGTGATGCTGCTGCTTCCGCCCTGGCTGCGATCGGCGCTGGCACTGACGCTGGTACCGCTACCGCCATAGACGCTCACGCTGACGTTGGTATGCAGGTGTTCGGAGCTGTTGTGGCTGGTACTCAGATCCTGCGAGGCGAGTATGTTGAGGTTTTCGGTCTCAATCCCGATATCGTTGGCCGCCAGGTTGCTGCCACGGATGGTGGTGTCGCCACCCGCATTGATGGTGATGTTGTTGGCAACGAGGTTGCTGGCGACGCTCTGCTCTTTGTATTCGCCGTAGCGTTTTTCCAGCAGGTCGAGGTCCATTTCCACGCCGACGTTGAAGCCGTAGGTGCCGCTACTGGCGGCGGCGGTGGCCATTTGGGTGGCGACGGCGGCGGTTTTGGTGGCAAGGTCGGTGGCGGCCAGGGCGATGTTGGCCTGGTAGTAGGCGTCGTCGCTCTTGAGGTCGTCGATGTAGGTTGCCAGTTCGTCGATGTCGCTCTGTTCGATACCGAGTTTGCCGTCGGCCAGGTCCTGTTTGAGTTGGGCGAGGTGGTCTTTTTGCCTGGCCAGCTCTTTTTTGTAGTTGTTGTAGGATTTTTTGGCTTCGTTGAGGGCTTTTTCCGCCGCCTTGGCGGTTTCGAGGGCGGTGGCGATTTCGACGTATTCGTTTTTCACGGTGAGGTTGAGTTCGCCGTGGCCGATCTGTTCTTTGGTTTTACTCTCTTCGGTGTTTTTGGCTTCTTTGATGTCGACATCGCCGGTGGCAAGCAGGGCGATAGTGTCACTGGCCACCAAATCTGAGCCTGTGATATTGATGTTGCCACCCTCTTCACTTTCACTGCCTGCGTTAAGGGTGATGTCGTTGGCATCCAGGCTGGAGCCGACCACGGTTTTGGTGGTGGTGCTGTTTTCGATATTGGAGTAGTCGGCCTCGGCCAGTTTGAATGAGACCTTGCCGCCTTCGGTTTTGATCAGGGCGCTGGGGTCGGTCATGGTCTTGGCTACGTCGCCAAGGCTGACGCTTATCTTTTCGTGCTTTGACCAGGTGGTCTCTTCATCGTAGACGTTTTCGATGTTGATGTTTTCTGCACTGCCGCTGATTTCGTTGGCAGCCACCTCGACACCGGTGAGGGTGAGGTCGTTGGCGGCATTTATTTCGACTTTGTTGCCGCTTAGTTGGGCCTGGACAGCGGTGGTGGCCATTCTGCCTTCAAGATCGACACTCTCAGAGTAAAAATCGCCGCCGCCGAAACCTGATTTTTCGGTTTTGCTTTCATTCATCTTACCGTCGTAACCGGCCTGGACGGTGATGTCCCCAGCGCTGTTCAGCGCAAGAGTATTTTCCGCAGCGGCGCTGGAGCCGACGACGGTGATGTCGCCTTCGGTGGTGGTGAGGTTGATGTCGCCGCCAGCGAGGGTGGAGCCGATGTTGGTGGAGGTGGCTATTTTACGTTCTTTTTTCTCGGAACTAAGGAAGTCGCTGTAAGAAGTTTTGTCTTCATAGTAACTGGTGTCATTGACCGCTATCACATCGAGCTGACTAGCCGCGATGGTTAATTGACCATCCGCAGAGATATTGCTGCCCTCGACCGTCGTTGCGCCGCTGGAATTGATGGCGATATTTTCGCCAGTCAGGTTTGAACCCAAATGTGTCGAGGTCTGCCTGTTAAAGGAGGAGTTTGAATCTCTTCCGGAGAAGGCAGTACTTTCTTCTGTGGCAACGATATCAACCGTAACCGCATTCAGGCTCATGTCGCTTGCGCTCAGATTAGAACCTTCGATGGTTATCACGCCATTGGCTGCATCAAGTGCAAGGTTGTTTGTGGCAATGATATTTCCGGCCTCTCCCGCCACTGTCGCGGAATAACTGGTATTCCTGTTCTGGTCGGATATTGTCTCCGTGGTTCGCCGATTGATGATGTCGCCTTCGGTTGAGGTTAGGACCACATTGCTAGCGGCGATGGTGCCGGAAACATTTTCAATGTCGTTGACAGCGGTGAGCGATAGGTCATCTCCTGCATGCATTTCGCCACCGTAGTTGGTAATGGCGTCGGTGGCGGTCACCTGCATGTTGCCGCCCGCTTCCATTAACCCGGCGTTGGCCAATTCAGCGACCTGCATGTGGATTTCGTCACCGGCTATGATTTTTCCACCCTGGAGTTTGTAGTCATCGGCGCTGGCGATGTAGACCACCGGCACAAGAACCTTTTGACCGGCCACTTCCTTCTCTTCCATCCAGACGATGTCTTTTTTCAGGCCATGTATTTGGGCATTTGTGAGGGCGACGCCGGGGATTAGCAGCAGGTCTTCCTGCGCTGCTATTGCGTTGTCCATCAGGTACTGGTATTGCTGATTGTCGTCCTTGATATCGCTGGTCAGGAAACGACGGCCTGTCTGTTCAAGAATACTGTCGCGAACAAGTTTATTCTCGTAGAAGGCGTCGCCCAGGCGCTTGGTAGTGGTGACAGTGCTCTCTGGCGAAAAGCCAATGTTCTCCATAAAGTAGTCGCTGCTGAGGAAATTACTCTCCAGAACAAATTCAGGATTGGTCTCGATCAGATACTGGCTGTCCGGGTCTCTGGATGTGACGAACAATCCGTAATCGTTGGTGGGTAGTGTAATATCAAGTGTTACGCCTCCATCTCCGGCAGCTACTGGCGTATTCACCAGTCCTGAAGGGGCGATACTGGAAGAGGAGGGAGCTACGCCGCTGTCGCCACCATTCCCCACAACACTGGCATTAATCGTTACATTACCGCTTGCCTGTATGGTTGATGCAACAGTATCGATAACCTGAGAACTAGATGTGGTAACAGGGGACCCTGATGCCTTGGCCCTGTAACCATTTCTTGTGCAAAACCCGAGCGTCCACTTGGCACAATACTTCTGATTCACATAATGTTGAGTAGTGGTGGTAAGCACTTTCATTATGTTGAGACTTTGATTATCTACAGTCGCAGCATTAATCATGATGTTGCCACTTGTTGTGCCATCTCCTCCAGCGGAAATCGACGAGTATTTATTTAATACCGTTCCAGCCACATCGATTGTAATATTCCCGGCATCAGCTTGGAGTGATGCGGCTATTCCCCGATCATTAAGAACCATGCTACTGGTCGATGTAGATTCAGTATCGTAACAATTACTACCACATGGGTTAGTTTGTACTGGTGAAGTAGCTGGGGTATCTACTCCGCCAACAACCAGGTCATATGGCGCGGGAATGTCCCACGGAGTTCCAAATATGTTGAGAGACATATAAATATCTCCCTGGTTAAAAAACGTCCCTTGAACAACAGGATCAGTCGCCAAGTTATTGAAAGCATTCGCGTAAATCGCGATATCCCCATTCAACGATTCAATGTTGGCGGCATAGTTTGTGATGGTGTCGGTTCGGCTTCCGTCTACGGCCGCACCCATGAAGATATTGTTCACCGCAATGATGTTTGCGCCCTGATTATTGGCCAACGTGCCGGTGGTGTAGAGATTCATGTCATTACCAGCGAACAGGGTGGTGTTGTTTGTTATGTTGGCTGAAGTAATAGTTAAATCATTACCGGTGCTGAAGTAACCGCTGTTCGTAACGTCCACACCGTTAACATTCAGATCACCCTGTGCACTGATGGCCGAGGTGTTATCGATATTACCGGCTATGTCGAGTGTGCTTACACCGCTTCCGCCACTTATTGTTGCGCTATTGCTCAGACTGTCGGCAGTAATGTCCACGGCGTTACCACCCGACATTGTGGCGTTGTTGGTTAACGCTTTGGTATTGAGCGTTAATGTGCCGTTGGCCAGCAGGTCCGCGTTGTTGCTGAAGGCGCCTCCGGTGGTCAGGGTCAGGTTGTTGCCCGCGCCGATGGTCGAACCGGCGTGGTTATCCAGCGCAGCGGTGTCGTTGACGGTCAGGGTCAGATCGTTACCAGCATAGAAATTTGAAGTGCCGCCGGTTCCCAGGTCGATGGTGTTGGTCATCAATGCGAGATCATTCGTCGCCGCTGCGGAGCCGTTAAAGTTTTCGAAATGGTTCGTTGTGATATCGGCGCTGCCCACCAGGAGGGTACCGCTGGTGTTATTGAGGGTTGCGGCATTGGCGGTCAGCAGGCCACCCGCTTTCAGGTTACCAGCATTAGTTAGAGTATTGGCAGCGGTCATGTCCAGGGTGTTGGTACTCTGGATTGTACCGCTGTTGCCGATGCTGTTACTGTTAACGCTCAGGGCACCGCCGCCGTTCAAGGTGCCATCGCTGTTGAGGCCCGCCATCAGGATGGCGCTGTTGCCAACCGTGAGGGTGTCGGCGTTGATGTTGAAGGTGTTTCCGGCGGCGCTGACGCCACCTGAAGCATTGATGGCACCCGTCGCGTTCAGGGTGGCGTCGGAACCGGCATAGAGTTGGCCGTCGAGATTGAGATCGCCAGTAGTGGCAACATCGATCTGTTGTTTGGCGTTGAGAGTTTGCAGGGTGACGTTGCCGTCGTTGCTGATGTTGATGTCGCCAATAGACGCAACAACTTCCGGCGGCAGGTTGACGCCCAACCCCTGATCGGTGCCTACCAGAGTGATACGGTTGGCGTACATGCCACCCAGGGCGGATGAATCCAGCAGCAGACCGGTGGCACCTGAGTTTTGCGAGGCGCGAATGGTCTTGTCAGTGTAACCGACAGTGTTGTTGCCCAGTTTGATGTCGAGATCCTGGGCATGCAGCAAGGCGTTGAGGCGCAGGTACTGTGTGTAAATGTGAGTGCTGCTTGCACCAAGGTTATTCAGCCCGGCGCCTTCGATGGCGATATCGCCCCCGCCGATGGACAGGGAGTCGAGCGCGCCGTTTACGATATTTGGCCTGCCGGTGGTCAGGGTGACGCCGTTGGTGTTGATAAATCCTGCACCATTGATGGTGATACCGTTGGGGTTGGCAATAACAAGGTCGGCGGCCTGACCGGCGATTTCAGTGTAGCCATTGAGTTGGCTGCGGCTGGTACTGGTGACTTCGTTCAGGATGACGCTGGCATTGCTGTTGAGATTGGTGTTGCCGTAGATATAACCGCCCAGTTGGGTGTTGACGCAGGTATCCGTTGAGTTGTTGAGGATGACTCCATTGCTATCGACGTTGTACTGGTCGAACCGGTTGTGCGAAAGACCGTTGGCGTTTGGATCGGCAATATTGACGACGGGGACGCCATTTGGCGCAGCCTCCACGGTGGTTTGCGTGGTGCCGTCGGTTTGCAGCGGCGCGGCGTAGCTCGCAAGCGGGAAAAACGCCATGTGGCTGCCAAGGTAGGCGATCAGGGCTTTTTCGAAAATGGTGTTGGAATTACTCATCAGAATTTCCCTATCAGATCAAATTTGAAGAGGATTTCTTTGTCGAAGTTATCGACGTTCTCACTAATGTCTCTCAGCGGCATACTGAGTACCATGCTGGCGGACAGATGTTTGCCACCCACATCGGTGCCAAGAGCCACACCGTAAATATCTCCACAACTTGTCGTATTATCGCTTTCACAACGTACCTGACCGTAATCCAGGCCGACATAACCGGAGATACTGTTTACCTCACCGCTCCAGAGTTCCGGATACCAGGTCGCAGCAAAATTGTTGTTGAGATACCAGGCGTTGTTGCCGTACAGGTTTTTGTCCAGATAGCCGCGCACGGTGTAGTCACTTCCCACACTGAGCTGATCACTGTTGTAGAGCTGGTCGTCGCTCTGTTGCAGGTGCAGGTTCGATGCGATGTGATAGCGGCTGTCCCTGATGCGGTAAAACAGGTTCATATCGAGGCTGTGTTTGCGAAATTGCAGCTTTGCATCGTTCTGTGTGGTGGAATCGGCCCTGGCATCGAACCAGTCTGTTCCACGGTAAAAGCTGTATACCGTCGTAAGCTGCCCCCACTCCTGCACGGACGAAAGTTTCAGATCCAGTTGCGCCAGGGTGGTTTTGTAACTGGACACATCCACCAGTTCATCCGCAAAGTAGTTTTTAGTGTCCTTGTGATAAACCGACATGGAGCCTGTCAGTTTGTTTTTCTGGTTCCGCCACAGGACCTTACTCACTCTCAGGCGGGTACCCAGGGTATCGCCTTCAGAGAGGTAGGTGTCATTGATGCCCGATACACCCTGGCGGTAGGAAAAATCGGTGCCGACAACTTCCACCAGGTAGTCCGATATCGGGAAGGAGTAGTTCAGTTCCGAACCGGCATTGCCCTGGTACTCTTTCTGTACGTAGCTGGTGTTGTAGCGATAGGTCAAAATATCGTTAATCCACAGGGGATTGTCGATAGACAGTTCGCCGGTTACCGATACGTTGTCTTTTTTCAGGTTATGTCTGCCACTTATCCCGATTTGCAGGTGGTAGGGGGTGCTGTCTTCGCTTTTGATTTCGATGACGCTCCCGCCGGGTTTCTTGCCCGGTGCGATATCGAACTTCACGTCGCTTGACGGCGGCCTGTTCATCATTTCCAGGGACGATTCAATGTTCCGTAAATTCAGGATGTCGCCCTTCTGGAACGCGAACGCCGTCCTTATCCTGGAATTGGCCTGCTTGGTTTTGGCATCGACCACATCTTCCAGCGTTCCCTTCAATACGCTAATGCTGATTTGGCCATCGGAAATGTCCTGCTCTTCCAGGTAGGCCCTTGTGGTGATATTCCCTCTGTTCATGTACATATCAGATACGCTATCCACAACTGCGCTCAGCAGTTCCTTGTCGATGCACTTGCCCATGTATGGCCCGAACAGAACCCTGCCCTGCTCTCCGGTGAAGTCCTTGTCCCCTACATCCACACGACTCAATTCCGTACATTGCGGCGCAGGAAGTATCTCTTCTGCAAGTACGTTGCCGACGCAAGGCACTAACAGCAACGTATAGAGGCGGTAATTCATTGGTGTCTGTCTGTGTAGAGTAGTCGCGCGCGAAATAGCCGCAGCTATTTGGTGCAAAATCCTTTTGGGAACTGGCGGCACATCGAGTACATGCCATTGAAAATTATTGGGTAATCAGGAGGGCATATTGGGATTAGCAGCACTCCCTCGCCGTATACTTCCAGATGAATTTTAACCACGCGACATACAAAATTACAAACACAAAATAGAGGGAAATAGAAGAACCCTCTTATGAAATATTTGAATATTCACCATTCGGAGTGATGACGACGCTACAGGTGTTTGCTGATATAACGTCTGAGCAATTGCAGATAAGTGAAGTTACGCCCGGCATATCCGGGAGCCTATTGGGTGGCTGTGCCCTCAAAGGACTCTCCTTGGATACAAGGCGCTACGTCCTTATGGCCAGTTGCTACTCTCGATGAAGACCTTCATTTCCCCGTGTTCGGATATGCTCCCGAACCACCATCTTCATCAAGTCCACCAGTCGATACTCAGGTATCCCTTGGCACAGAAATGCTGTTCGTTATAGTTACTCTGCTTTTCTATATAGCGCCGTTTATTAGTTACTTTTTGTCAGAAGCCCAGGAGAAGGCGTCCGAATAACAGTGCTCTGGATCGACACCCCGCGCCACTGCCGCATCCCTGGCGCTGTAGACCATATCGGGATGGCCGCAGGCGTAGACCTCGAAGCCGCTCAGATTCTCAAAGTCGGCCAGCAGTGCCTCCTGTACATGTCCCTTGCGTCCGTCCCAGTCCGCATCTGGCTGTGACAACACCGGGCGGTAGCGGATGTTGGGGAAACGGCTCTCCCACTCACGCACCAGTGCATCGGCATAAAGCCCGTCGCGATTCCGCGCACCCCAGTAAAGATAGACCGCGCGGCTCGACTGCTCCGCCACCATATGCTCAATGATCGCCTTGACCGGGCCGAAGCCGGTACCGGTGGCGAGCAGGATAATCGGCTGCTCCGAGTCCTCGCGCAGGAAGAAGCTGCCCTTCGGTCCCTCGATGCGCACGATATCTCCCTCTTTCATGCCGTCGAAGATGTGTGCGGTAAATTCGCCGCCCTTGATGCGGCGGATGTGAAACTCCAACAGATCGTCGTGGTGCGGCGCGTTGGCGATGGAGAAGGCGCGCTTGCGACCGTCGGGCATCATGAAGTCGACGTACTGTCCGGCCAGGTATTGCAGCCGCTCGCTCTCGGGCAGCTTGAGGAACAGGGCCATCACTTCGTCGTTGAGCTTTTCCAGTTTGGCCACCTTGGTCGGCAGCTTCTTCACCGGGATCTCTTCCACCGCGCCGATCTCGTGGATCTCGATGGTAAGGTCTGTCACCGGTTTGGCGACGCAGAACAGCGACATACCGATCGACGCCTGGGCTTCACTTAAGCCCATCGGTTCATCGTCATAGCGGATCTCGCCGCTGACGATCTGGCCGATGCAGGCGCCGCAGGCACCGCCGCGGCAGCCATAGGGAAAGGCGAGGCCGTTGCGCAGGGCCGCTTCAAGAATGGTTTCGTCGGGGTTGGCGCTGAACTCGTGCCCGCTGGGCAGGACCTTGATTGAAAAACTCATGCGATTCCTTTAATCATTATTTTTGCAGCAAATTATGCAATAACTCGGGCGGTAGGTGGCAATCGATTTATGGCCGCACCAATCCCGCTTCAACCTGATCCCGCTTTTCTTTCCCCACCAGGATCTCGATCAACGCCAGGGTAAAGTCCATTGCGGTGCCGGGACCGCGCGAGGTGATCACCTTGCCGTCCTGCACCACCGGGGTTTCCAGATAGGTGACGCCGGGCAGGTCCATTTTGTCCACATGGCCGGGATAGCTGGTGGCCTGTTTGCCGTCGAGCAGTCCAGCGTTACCCAGTACTCGCGGTGCGGCGCAGATCGCGGCGACATATTTATCGGCACCGGCCATTTTGTGCAGCAGAGTATGGATGCGCGGATCGGCATCGAGGTTGGTGGCGCCGGGCAGACCGCCGGGCAGTACCACCATGTCGTAGTCGCGGCGCAGGGCGTGATCGAGATCGGTCTGCGGCACCAGCACCACGCCACGGGAGGCGGTCACCGGCCCCGGCTCAAGCCCGGCAGTGGTCACCTCCACACCGGCCCGCACCAGCAGGTCGATGATGGTTACTGCTTCAAGCTCTTCGCATCCGGGGGCGAGGGGGACAAGGACGCTTGCCATAGCCGTTCCTCCTGTCTGCTGTGGTTAATCAACTCAGAGACCGGCACCAGCCGCACACCGTACTCGTCCAGTTCGGGCAACAGGTGTTCCAGTGCCGCGATGGTCTCCGGATAGGGGTGGCTGATGCCGATGGCGGCACCGTCACGTTGCGCCCGCGCCACCAGACGGCTGAACTGGCTACGAATCGCCGCCTCGTCACGGTCGTTGTCGAGGAAGATATTGCGGCGCAGGCTGGGCACCGCCTTCTCCCGGGCGATACGTCCGGCGATGGTGTGGGCGGTGGTGGCGCTGTCGATAAAGTAGAAGCCATCCATGCGGTGCAGCGAGGTCATCAACCAGGCCATCGGCTCGATCATCCGCGTGAGCAGGCTGCCCATGTGGTTGTTCATGCCTCGGGCATGGGGTACCGATTCGAGATTGGCGCGCAGGGTCTGCTGCAGCGTCTGCCGATCCATGCTGCGGTCGATCCCGCCCGGCCCCATGGCGCGACCGTTACTCGCCTCCATCGGCTGGTGCAGCATCACCTCCTTACCGGAAGCGAAGGCGGCCTCGGCGAGGCGGCGACTATAGGTGGTCTGGGGCAGAATGGCGCAGGTGACCTGGCCGGGGAGGGCGGCGACACGCAGGCCGTCGTGCAGGCGATCGCCCAGGTCGTCGATGATGATGGCAATCGCCGGCAACAAGGGCGAAGCGGGCGGCTCCTCTGCCGTCGCGCAGAGCGGCAGCAGTGCCAGCACTGCTGCCAACCCACGCTGCCAGTTACCGCGCAGCAAGGGCAGTTACTCCCCGTTACGGCTCTGCATGATGGTGAGGCCCTTGAGCAGGGTCAGCGCCTCATAGAGGACATAGTCGCTGTCGACCAGTGACTCTTTATCCGCATCCTTCTTCTTGCTGTCGCTTTTCTTCTTGTCACCGTTGCCGTTGGCAAGGTGGCCGGCCAGATCCGCCTCTTTGATCAACTCGACACCGTTACCCTCGAGCTTCGCCACCTTGAGCGGCTCGACGGCGATATCCGGCACGATACCCTCGGCCTGAATGGAACGGCCGGACGGGGTGTAGTAACGGGCGGTAGTAATCTTCACCGCGGTGTTGTTGCTCATGGGGAAGATGGTCTGCACCGAGCCCTTACCGAAAGTACGTGACCCCATGATCACCGCGCGCTTGTGATCCTGCAGCGCACCGGCGACGATCTCCGAGGCGGAGGCGGAACCACCGTTGACCAGCACCACCAGTGGCGCGCCGTTCAGCACATCGTCCGGAGTGGCGACAAAGTCGAGCTGCGCGTCGGCGGCGCGGCCTTCGGTATAGACGATCTTGCCTTTGCGCAGGAAGGCGTCGGAAACGCTCACCGCCGCACCGAGCACACCGCCCGGGTTGTTGCGCAGATCCAGCACCAGCCCCTGCAGGCTACCTTTGTTCTCTTTCTTCAGCTTGCTCACCGCCTTGTGCACATCTTCACCGGTGGCGGTCTGGAAATTGGTGATGCGCACATAGCCGAAGCCCTGCTCCAGCATGCGGTTCTTGACGCTCTTCACCTTAATTTCGTCGCGGGTGATGGTGATGATCAGCGGCTTCTGCACCCCTTCACGGACGATGGTCAGGGTAATATCGCTACCCGGATCACCGCGCATCATCTTCACCGCCTCGGTCAGGGTCATCCCCTTCACCGGGGTATCGTCGAGGCGAATGACCAGATCACCGGCCAGCACACCGGCGCGCATCGCAGGGGTATCGTCGATGGGGGTAACCACCTTGACGAAGCCGTCTTCCATGGTGACCTCGATGCCGAGACCGCCGAACTTGCCGGTGGTACCGACCTGAAGGTCCTTGAACTCTTCCTGATCGAGATAGGCGGAGTGGGGATCGAGGCTGGCGAGCATGCCGCGAATGGCGCCTTCCAGCAGTTTCTTGTCGTCGACCTTTTCGACGTAATCCTCTTTAACCCGACCGAACACCTCGCTGAGGCTGCGCAGTTCGCCAAGCGGCAGGGTGCTGCCATTGCCGTTGGCAGAGGCGGCCTGACGATCGGCCAGCACGCTGGTGCCGACGCTAAGCGCCGCACCCAGGGTCATACCTGCTGCCAGAACCAGAGTAAATCTTGCTGATGACTTCATCTATTGCTCCTGGATCGGCTAACGCCGCCGACCCTTCATTTATTAACTGCCTTCCGGCTGGATAGTTAAAGATAGTACTTCAATCGCCAGGCAAAATCAGCGCTTGCACCAGCGTACCGGATCGGTGGGTTTGCCGTCCTTTCTGATCTCGAAATAGAGTCCACTGCGCTCCGCGCCGCCACTGTCGCCAACGGTGGCAATGGTCTCGCCCGACTCGACCCAGTCGCCGGTCTCCTTGTAGAGACTCTGGTTTTGGCCGTAGAGACTCATGTAGCCGTCGCCGTGATCGAGAATGATCACCATACCGTAGCCGCGTAGCCAGTCGGCGAAGGCGACCCGGCCGTGTGAGATCGCCTTGACCTCATCGCCCTGTCCGGCGCCGATCATGACTCCCATCCAGCGTAGACTGCCGACCTTGCGCGGACTGCCGTAGCTGACCAGCAAGGGGCCGCTGGCGGGCCAGCGCATTTTCCCTTTGAGGCTGGGGAAGGGCTTACGGTTCCCCGCCTCGGCGGGAATATCTTCCAGCACATCGGCCAGGGCGTTGAGCAGTTTCTTCAACTCCTGCTCATCTTCAAGCATCGCCGCGAGACGCTGATCCTGACTGCCGATCTCATCCTTCAGTTTGGCCACCACCGCTTCGCGTTCGTCACGGGAGTTTTCCAGCTCGCTCTTCTCCTGCTTCTGCTTCTCCCGCAGTTCACGCATCTTTTTTGTTTCCGCCTCCATTTCGAGACGTACCTTTTCCAGCTTGTTAATCGTCTCGCTAAGACGATCGATGCGTTCGCTACGGGCCTTGTTGAGGTAGTCGTAGTAGGTCACCACCCGACCGACGGTGGACGGACTCTCCTGGTTGAGCAGGATCTTGAGATACTCCTGCCGCCCCATGGCGTAGGTGGCGCGGACCTGATCCCCCAGGTATTCACGCTGCTGTGCAATGGAACGTTGCAACTCGCGCTCTTCTTCGCGCAGCTTGTCGAGACGCTTACGCCGCTGATTGAGATCGCGACCGAGGCGGGGAATGCTGCGAGTGAGGGAGGCGATACGCTGTTCCGACTTGCGCAGATCCTCGCGCAGTTCATCGTAGTGGTTACGCACCTTCTGCAACTGCGATTGCAGTGTGGCGATGCGCTCGCGTAGCTGTTGCAGTTCGGCCCGCTTGGCCGCCTTGTCTTCCGCCTGTAGCGGCAGACAGACAAACAGCAGCAGAGCAAGCACAAGGTGACGTTGTCGTGGGCTCGTCATTGCGCTCCCAGACAACGTCGCCTTCATCTCAGCGCGCCTCACCATCGGCCTGCACGATCAGGTCCTGGCCGTTCATTTCGTTCGGCTTATCCAGACCGAGCAGGTCGAGCATGGTCGGCGCCACATCGGCCAGCACGCCGCGATCGCCAAATTGCAGCTCGCGTTTGCCGACGTAGATGAACGGCACCAGATTGGAGGTGTGGGCAGTGTGCGGCTGACCGGTGTCTTCGCCCTTCATCTGCTCCGCATTGCCGTGGTCGGCGGTGATCAACATCTCGCCGTCCTGCTTGCGGATCGCCTCGACCAGGCGACCGAGGCAGCCGTCCAGGGTTTCCACCGCGGTGACCGTGGCGTCGAAGTTGCCGCTGTGACCGACCATGTCAGTGTTGGCGTAGTTGCAGATGATGACGTCGTACTTACCGCTTTCGATCGCCTCGATCAGTTTGTCGGTCACCTCCAGCGCGCTCATCTGCGGCTGCAGATCGTAGGTGGCGATCTTCGGCGAGGCGACCAGGATGCGATCCTCAAACTCGAACGGCTCTTCGCGGCCACCGTTAAAGAAGAAGGTGACGTGGGCGTACTTTTCGGTCTCGGCGATACGCAACTGGTGCATGCCCATTTTGGCGAGGTATTCGCCGAGAACGTTGTTCAGCCGCTCCGGCGGAAAGGCGACCGGGATGGCGTAGTCGGCACTGTACTCGGTGAGGCTGGCGAACATGCCGAGCTTGGGCTGGATGGCCCGCTCGAAGCCGTCGAAATCAGGCTCAATGAAGGTACGGGTGAGCTGCCGCGCCCGGTCGGAGCGGTAGTTCATGAAGATCACCACGTCACCGTCCTGCATCCGCACCTGTTCGGTGCCCTGCGGCTGGATCGCGGTTGCCTTGACGAACTCGTCGGTCTCGCCGCGTTCGTAGGCCATCTCCAGTCCGCTCATGGCATCGGCAGCGGTGAACTCCGTATGACTGCCGGTGATCAGATCGTAGGCGGCCTGCACCCGCGGCCAACGGCGATCCCGATCCATGGCGTAGAAACGACCGATAATCGTGGCGAAACGGCCAACTCCCAGTTCGTCGAAGACCTGCTGCATCAGCTGAATCGACTCGGCAGCACTCTTCGGCGGCATATCGCGGCCATCGAGGAAGGCGTGCAGGTAGACCTTCTTCGCCCCACGCTCGGCAGCCAGTTTGGCCATGGCGTGGATGTGTTCTTCGTGGCTATGCACGCCGCCGGGGGAGAGCAGACCCAAAATGTGCACCGCGCTGTCGTTGGCGATGGCGGTATCGACCACTTCCTGCAGGGTGGCGTTGGTATAGAAGGAGCCGGTCTTGATCGCGCGGCTGACCCGGGTGAACTCCTGGTAGACCACGCGGCCTGCGCCCAGATTGAGGTGGCCTACCTCGGAGTTACCCATCTGTCCGCTGGGCAGGCCAACCTCCGCGCCGGAGCAGCGGATCAGGGTATGTGGGCATTTACTCCAGAGCTCGTCCCAGACTGGGGTCTTGGCCGCATCGATGGCGTTGTAATAGCTGTTTTCGCTATAGCCCCAGCCGTCCAGAATGGTCAGCAACAGCGGGCGGTGGCGCGTGGAAGAGGGCATATGTCAAACCAATTTAGTCAGTTATTTTTTCGAGTCCCGGCTATTCTAACGTGCTTGCGGTTTTTGGGCCATGTTGAGTGTAGGGGTAAACCATTCATTTCGCAGGAAATCACTTACATCCACAAAGCTCTTCTCAAACGTTTTATTATTGTATATTGTTTTGCTGATATTATATCGGTGGAGAGACAAGCCACCACACCCCACTACGCCGCAGTCAGGGACCGGAATATGTCAGATACCGCACACATGGGATTGATAACCAAGGATGATGATATCGACCGCGCTTCACGCTCGTTGAAGGCGATGTCGCATCCGCTTCGCTTGAAGATCCTCTGCACACTTGGCGATCAGGAAGTCAGTGTTCAGGACATCGTCGACCGCGTTGGCACCTCCCAGAGTAATATCTCGCAACACCTTGCTATTCTGCGCGACAAAGGTATCCTCTCTTCGCGCAAGGACGCCAACCGCGTCTACTACAAGGTCGTCGACTCGCGCACGTTGCAACTGATCGGCATGATGCGCGTCGTCTTCTGCACTTTGGAATAAGCGCCACT
The DNA here is from genome assembly GCA_050288165.1 of Thiohalomonadaceae bacterium. Taxonomy (GTDB): domain Bacteria; phylum Pseudomonadota; class Gammaproteobacteria; order Thiohalomonadales; family Thiohalomonadaceae; genus JAPHTQ01. The sequence goes on from JBNKDG010000005.1 coordinate 229,469, forward strand.
TTAAATACGCTATTGAACGGTGCAGGCCGTTCGATGGCGATCCGTTTACTATAAGAACACACCCGACCATGTCACAGTTTATTGAATTTGCCGTCCGCCATTGGGATCTCTTCGTCGCCCTGGCCATTATCCTTTTCATGATGTTCAGCGGCGGTCTTACCAGCCGTCTGCGTGGCTTTACCGAGATCGGTCCCACCGAGGCGGTACAACTGATCAACCATGATGGTGCTGCGCTGCTCGACGTGCGCGAAGACAAGGAGTTTCAGGAAGGCCATATCCTCGACGCCATCCATATCCCGCTGGGTAAACTGGCCGGTCGACTGGGTGAGCTGGATGAGCTGAAAACCAAACCGCTGGTGATCAGTTGCCGCAGTGGTCATCGCTCCGCCACCGCCTGCGCCCAGTTGCGCAAAAACGGCTTTGAAACGGTTTACAATCTCAAGGGTGGTGTCATGGCCTGGCAGAGCGCCGGCCTGCCGCTACAAAAACCCGGCAAGAAAAAGAAGCGTAAATAGGGAGCAAAGTTATGCCCAATGTCGTGATGTATACCACTGCGCACTGCCCCTACTGCATCCGTGCGCGTAACCTGCTGGACAAGAAAGGCGTTGCCTACACCGATCTGCGTGTGGATGATAATCCTGCCCTGCGCCCCGAGATGATCGAGCGCGCCAGTGGCCGCACCTCGGTACCACAGATTTTTATCGATGACTTCCACGTCGGCGGCTTCGACGATATGGCTGAGCTGGACGTGGACGGCGAACTGGATCAACGACTGGGACTGTAACGCCCGCCATGAGCGAAGGCCTGCACATCGTCTGCCCCCACTGCCACAGCGTAAACCGCGTGCCGCAGGAAAAGCTGGCGAGCGGCGGCAAGTGTGGCAAATGCAAGGAACCGCTATTCGATGGCAAACCGGTCGAACTGAAACAGGCCTTCTTCCGCCTCCACCTTAATCGTAACGACATACCCGTTCTGGTAGACTTCTGGGCGCCCTGGTGCGGACCGTGCAAAATGATGGCACCGGTCTTTGAGCAGGCCGCTGCCGCACTTCAACCACAGGTGCGACTGGCCAAGCTGAATACCGAAACGGAACAGGCGCTGGCCGCCGACTTCGGCATTCGCAGCATTCCGACCCTGGCACTGTTCCGTGGTGGTCGAGAAATAGCACGCGTTGCCGGCGCCATGGATCTGCAGAGCCTGCTGGCCTGGACTCGTCAGCACCTTTAGAGTGCTGACGTTACCCAACTGAATAAAAACACGACTGGAAAACCGATGAGCGAAAATACACCTGCCACGCCCGAGGGCCCGCAATTCATCCTGCAACGGATCTACACCAAGGATGTCTCCTTCGAGACCCCCAACTCACCCGCTGTGTTTACTGAAAAGTGGGAGCCGGAGGTCAACGTCGAACTCAACTCCACCGGCAACAAGCTGAACGATGACGATATCTATGAAGTCGTTCTGTCGGTCACCGTTACCGCCAAGCTCGGCGACAAGACCGCCTACCTGATCGAAGTGCAACAGGCGGGTATCTTCACCCTCAGCGGTTTCAGCGAACAGGATCTGACCGCGGTGATCCACAGCCACTGCCCCAACCTGCTGTTCCCCTATGTACGCGAAGTGGTCTCCGATCTGGTGAACAAGGGCAGCTTCCCACAGATGCTGCTGCAACCGATCAACTTCGACGCCCTTTACGCCCAGCACGTGCAGAAACAGCAGGGCAAGAGCGAGCCGGTTCACTAGCCCCCCCTTACCATGACCGCGGCAAACTGCTCCGGCCCCATAGCCGTCCTCGGTGCAGGCTCCTGGGGCAGCGCCCTGGCGATCCAGCTTGCGCGTAACGGCAAGCCGGTTACCTTGTGGGGACGCGACCCTGAGCAGATGGCGGCGATGGCCAAAACCCGTCGCAACGAACGCTATTTGCCAGGCATCGAGCTCCCCGACGGGTTAACGCCCGTAGTCGAAATGACCGAGGCGCTGGCCAATGCCGAGAGTGTTCTGCTGGTGGTACCGAGCCACGCCTTCCGCCAGACTCTGGAGCAGATCAAACCGCTGCTGCAAAACGGTCACACCATCGCCTGGGCCACCAAGGGGCTGGAACCGGGCAGCCGCAAACTGCTGCATCAGGTGACCGATGAAGTCTTCGGCGAGCCGACACCCGCCGCGGTGATCTCCGGCCCCACCTTCGCCAAAGAGGTGGCGCAGGGTCTGCCCACCGCCGTGACTGTCGCCTCCACAGACGAAAGCGTCGCCAACTACTTCGCCACCTGCCTCCACGGCGAGGCCTTCCGCGCCTATACCGCCAGCGATGTGGTCGGCGTCGAGCTGGGCGGCGCCTGCAAGAACGTGCTGGCCATCGCCGCTGGCATCGCCGACGGTCTCGGCTTCGGCGCCAATACCCGCGCCGCGCTGATCACCCGTGGACTGGCTGAATTGATGCGCCTCGGCGTGCGCCTCGGTGGCCACCCGGAAACCTTCATGGGTCTGGCCGGACTGGGCGATCTGGTACTCACCTGTACCGACGATCAATCACGCAACCGCCGCGTCGGTCTGGCATTAGGCAAGGGTGTAAAACTGGACGATGCCATCAGCGCTATCGGTCAGGCAGTGGAGGGGGTCAAGAGCGCACCGGAGATCTTCCACCTGAGCCAGGAGATGGGTGTGGAAATGCCCATCACCGAGCAGGTTTACCGCGTGGTTCACGAAGATAAGCCCGCAAGTGATGCGGTCGCCGCGCTACTTCAGCGCGAACAGAAATCCGAAACGGTTTAATCCCCGCCGTCGAATCCCAACTGCCGCCACGCCTCGTAGACAAACACCGCCACCGCGTTGGAAAGATTAAGGCTGCGGCTGTGGGGCAGCATCGGCAGGCGCAGGCAGTTCTCCAGTCCCACCTGTTGCAACACCTCTTGTGGCAGACCGCGGGTCTCCGGACCGAAGAGCAGGGCATCGCCCTTGCGATATTCCATCTCCGAGTAACGTCGTGTTCCTTTGGTGGAACAGGCGAGCAGGCGCTGCGGTTGTTCACTCTCCAGATAACTCTCCAGTGAGGCGTGCACCTTCACCGCAGCGAACTCGTGGTAGTCGAGTCCGGCACGACGCAGGCGTTTGTCGTCCAGTTCGAAACCCAGCGGTTCGATCAAATGGAGTTGCGCCCCGGTGTTGGCACAGAGGCGGATGATGTTGCCGCTATTGGGCGCGATCTCCGGTTGGTAGAGGACGATTTGCAGCATCTTTCCTTCACGTGAGGTAGAATTTCCGCCAACGTTTGATCAACCCGTGGGACTGGTATGAACAAGGCTGACAAGGCCATGCTTGGCGTCGATTTTTGCGGTATGAAGTTCGACACACCGCTGGTGCTGCTTTCCGGCTGTGTCGGTTTCGGCGAAGAGTATACCCGGGTCAAGGGCTTTTCCAACCGTGATGCCGGGGCGGTCTGCCTCAAGGGCACCACTATCGAGCCGCGTCTCGGCAACCAGCCGCACCGGGTCTATGAAACCGCGGAGGGGATGCTTAATGCCATCGGCCTGCAGAACCCCGGCGCCCGCTATGTGATCGACGAGATCCTGCCCAAGCTCGATTTCGACGAAACCCGCTTTATCGCCAACATCGCCGGTTCCACTCTGGAAGATTACATCGAAGTGGCGCGCGCCTTCGAAGATTCGCCGGTGGACGCCATCGAACTCAACATCTCCTGTCCCAACGTCAAGGCCGGCGGCGTTGCCTTCGGTAACGACCCGGAGATGTCGGCACGGGTGGTGGAGGCAGTACGCAAGGTCACCAGGAAGCCGCTGATCACCAAACTCTCTCCCAACCAGACCGACATCGCCAGCAACGCCCGTCGCTGCATCGAGGCAGGCACCGATGCCTTTGCCGTGATCAATACGCTGATGGGCATGGCCATCGATATCGAGAGCCGCAGCCCGATTCTCGGTAACAACCAGGGCGGCCTCTCCGGCCCGGCGATCAAACCGGTGGCGCTGCTGCGCACCCATCAGGTTTATCAGGTCTGCCGTGAACACAACATTCCGATCATCGGCCAGGGCGGTGTCGCCAGTGCCGAGGATGCGCTGGAGTTCATTATCGCCGGCGCCAGCGCCGTCGGTGTCGGCACGGCGCTGTTCTACGATCCGCTGATCTGTCCGAAGATCAATCAGGGGATCGCCGATTACATGAAACGTCATGGACTGACCGAGATTTCACAACTGGTCGGTACCCTGCAACTCAACAGCGCCACTCCGGCCTGTGGCTGCGACGATTGATCACTGCAAGATACTGAGCCGTAAGTACTATTTGCCCGCGGGCACGTTTCAATGCACTATGCTTTGAAGCAGTACCATTATCTCAGACAGGTATGGCATGAATTCGCGTAAAAAGATCCGTATCGGTGACCTGCTGGTAGAGCAGCAGCTCATCACAGAAAACCAGCTACTGCGCGCCCTGGCCGAACAGAAGCAGACCGGCCACAAGCTGGGCCGCACCCTGATCGAGCTCGGTTACGTTACCGAAGACAAGCTGCTGGAGTTGTTGTCGAAACAGCTCAAACTCCCCTTTATCGAACTCAAGCACTACAAGTACAGCGCGGATACCGTACGCCTGTTGCCCGAGACCATTGCCCGCCGCTATCGCGCCATCGCGCTGGCCGAGCAGGGTGAAGCCGTACTGGTCGGCATGGCCGACCCGACCGACATCTTTGCCTACGACGAAATCGTCAAGGTGATGCGTCGTCATGTGAATCTGGCGGTGGTACGTGAATCGGATCTGCTGCGCACCATCGATGCGGTCTACCGCCGCACCGACGAGATCAGCATCCTCGCCGAGGAGTTGAGCGAAGAGCTGGGGCGTACCGATTTCGATCTGGAAGAGTTGCTCAAGACCGAGGATCTGAGCGAAGCGCCGGTGGTCAAACTGCTGCAATCGCTGTTTGAAGATGCGATTCAGATCGGTGCCTCCGATATCCACATCGAGCCGGACGAACATGAATTGCGCATTCGACAACGGGTCGACGGCGTACTCAACGAACAGATCATGAAGGAGAAGCGTATTGCCAATGCGCTGGTGTCGCGTCTCAAGCTGATGTCGGGCCTTGATATCTCCGAGCGCCGTCTACCCCAGGATGGTCGCTTCAACATCCGGGTCAAACACCACAACATCGACGTGCGTGTCTCGACCATGCCGATCCAGTTCGGTGAATCGGTGGTGATGCGTCTGCTGGATCAGAGCGGCGGCATACTCGATGTCGATCAACTGGGCATGCCTGCGCACCTGCTCAATATCTTCAAAAACAACATTCGCAAACCGCATGGCATGGTGCTGGTCACCGGCCCGACCGGTAGCGGTAAAACAACTACGCTTTACGGCGCACTGAACGAGCTGAATGCGCCAGAGAAGAAGATCATTACCGTTGAAGATCCGGTCGAATACCGCCTGCCGCGGGTCAATCAGGTGCAGATCAACACCAAGGTTGGCCTAACTTTCGCCAACGTGCTTCGCACTTCCCTGCGACAGGACCCGGATATCGTCCTCGTCGGTGAGATCCGCGATCAGGAGACCGCCGAGATCGCCATGCGTGCTTCCATCACCGGTCATATGGTGCTCTCCACCCTGCACACCAACGACGCGATCAGTACCGCTATCCGCCTGATCGACATGGGGGTTCCCGGCTATATGGTGGCCACCTCCCTTGAAGCCATTGTCTCTCAGCGACTGGTACGTCGTATCTGCGATAGCTGTACGACGGAACACCAGGTGACGCCGCAACAACTGGCCTGGATTAAAACTATTGAGCCGCAGTATTCCGCCAGCACAGATTTCAAGGCCGGTGCCGGTTGTCCCCACTGCGGTAATACCGGCTATCGCGGCCGGGTTGGCGTCTTCGAATTACTTGAACTGGATGAAGCGATGGCCGATGCATTACGTCGTGATGACACCTCCGCCTTTGCCCATGCCGCAAAACTCAGCGCCCATATGCACCCTTTGGCCTTGCACGCCCTGGCCCTGGCCAAGCAGGGGATCACCACCCTGGATGAGGCGATCCGCGTAACCAGTGGCGAGTTGGCGGATGAAGTAACAGGCGTGGCATCACAGCCCGTTGAAAGCACCGGGGTTATCTGAATATGGCCCTTTTCCGGTACAAAGCACGCAACAGCCGTGGTGATTCCGTAGCGGGCGAGATCGAGGCCGGTTCCGCCGATGCGGTAGCGACCCAACTGGTCAACAGCGGCGTCACGCCAGTCGATATTCGTCGGGTGCGCGAAAACCGCGACTTCATCTCCGAACTGGAGGCAATGTTTACCTCCAATAAGCCGACACTGGACGATCTGATTCTTTTCTGTCGCCAGATGTACACCCTCTCCCGTTCCGGCGTACCGATCCTCCGTGCCCTGACCGGCCTGGCAGAGACCACCAAGAATCGTACCCTCTCCGCCGCCATCAACCGCATCCGCCGCAATATCGAGGGCGGGCATGAACTCTCCGTGGCGATGAGTATGGAAGCGGCGATCTTCAACAACCTGATCATTAGCATCATCCGTGTCGGCGAGACCACCGGTCGCCTGGATGAGGCCTTCCAGCAGCTCTCCCAATACCTGGAGATGGAGCGTGACACCCGGGCCCGGATCAAAATGGCAATCCGCTATCCCAGCTTTGTTGTTCTCGCCATCGTAATCGCCATCGGCATCATCAACGCCCTGGTCATCCCTGCCTTTGCCCGGGTTTTCGCCAAAATGAAGACCGAGCTGCCGTGGCAGACAAAGTTGCTGATGAGTATGTCGGAATTCACGGTCGCCTACTGGCCCTACATGGTGACGCTTGCCATCCTGCTCTTCTTCGGTATCCGCCAGTACATCTCCCAGGGCAAGGGCAAGTACAACTGGGATAGATTAAAACTGCGCCTGCCGGTCATGGGCAGCCTGATCACCCGTAGCACCCTGGCCCGCTTCTCCCGCTCCTTTGCCATGGCCTTCAAAAGTGGGGTGCCACTGATCCAGGCGCTGACCGTTACCGCCCGAGCGGTGGATAACGAGTTCGTCGCTGAGCGGGTCCTGAGTATGCGCAACAGCGTCGAGCGCGGTGAAAACCTGACCCGCACCGCTGCTGCTACCGGACTTTTCCCACCGCTGGTGCTGCAGATGTTTGCGGTGGGCGAGGAGACCGGCGCCATCGACCAGATGATGGAAGACGTCGCGACCTTCTACGAACGAGAGGTCGACTACGAACTGAAAAACCTCAGTTCGGCGATAGAGCCGGTGCTCATTATCGCTATCGGCATTATGGTGCTGATTATCGCCCTGGGCGTCTTCCTGCCGATGTGGGATATGACAAAATTTGCCCACCGGTAGAACCGATCGGGGCCTTTTATCGTCTAGACTATGGTCAGTACCAATAAATGGTTGCCTGCGGGCATGCTAGTTAGCAGTTGAGACTCAGTACTCAACCTGAGAAAGCAAATCTCCGATCAAGCTGACTTGGTCGGCCAGATTGTGTAGAGTTTCGCGGATCGCGCATCCGCCAGAGCGTTGGATTGGTTGCTATGAACACTTTTTCACACATCCTTGGGCCCATGCTTTTCGCCTATGCCGCTGGGGCGGCTATGGTTGGCGTTGTTTCCGGGTTATGGTTACTTATCTCGCCACGCGGTTTCGCGCGGGTTGAGCAGTTGGCTGGTGCGCCTTTCTCCCTGCGCCGCGGGCTGCGTCCTTTAGACATTTCCCGCAATATTGATCGCTATTTCTACCGCCATCATCAGTCCATCGGACTGCTGATCATCGCTGCCAGCATCTTTAACCTCTACCGCGCTATGTTTGACATCGTACCGGGCCAGGTGAGCCGGCTGCTACTGAATATCTATCCCCTGGCCGTCGCCGAGTGGCTGGTGGCCTCGCTACAATATGCTCTGATACTGGGTAATCTGTTTGCCATCATTATCGGCCTGGTGATCTACGTTCGGCCCAGCGCCCTCAAGGATTTCGAGGCGCGCGCCAACCGCTGGCTGACTACCCGCAAAAAGACCCTCTGGCTCTCGGCAAAATTGGGTCCTGGCAGCGAATTTATGCGTAACCAGCCACGTACGCTGGGGGTGGTGACTTTGGCACTCTCTGCTTACCTAATTTCAATAATATCAGTTGCTTAATGTTTTATTGTGTTGTTGTGCCTCAATAGACAGGAATAACCTATTGATGAAATCAGGATAGAATGCTAACTTTGTAACGGTATTGTCGTGACAACTGCGTAATACCACCCTATAAAGCCCTTATACGGTCGGCGATACCACTGAAATGTTGTCAGACGCAGACCGCGGTCTGCAAAACTGGAGAAGCGAAAATGAAAAGCACTCAACAAGGTTTTACCCTGATCGAACTGGTCATGGTGATCGTGATTCTCGGCATCCTTGCCGCAACGGCGATCCCCAGATTTGTTGATCTTTCCGCCAATGCGCAACAGGCGTCAGTAGACGGTATTGCAGGCAGCCTTGCCTCGGCCATGGCAATTAACTACGCCAGTTGCGCAACAACTACCCCGCCACACACCGCCACTGCAGGTGTTTGCGTCACTGTCGCGAATTGCACTGACGGTGCGTCATTACTTCAGGGTGGTCTTCCTACTGGCTACAGCATTACCGCTGCGGCTATACCTAATCCCGAAGGCTCTTCTCTAACCTGCACCTTAAATGGGCTCGGCGGAACTACTAGCACATTTACCGGTATTAGCGCAGGCTAGGCTAAGTAAGGTTAGCTATAGCTAGACCAAGCTTGTGGCGGGAGACTAGCGTAGTCTCCCGCTTTGCATTGAGCTTATTCATATGCTGCGTCATGTACTCTCCCTAACGAACATTTCCCGTTCGGTAGCATCGACTTATCCACATATCTGGCTAAGTCATGTGGTGCACCGTGGTTTTTCCAGCATAGCCTACATATCAAACCCTTCCTTTGTGACTGCGGTGCTACCTACATGGTGAAGTCATTTGAAATGAGATCTATTCATCAGGGCTTCACCTTGATTGAGCTCATTATGGTGATTGTTATCCTTGGTATTCTTGCTGCAGCGGCCGCGCCGCATTTTATTGACTTGAGCACAAATACCCGCCTCGCAGCTATCAGCGCCATGCAAAACGCGGTTACTACCGGCGCCTCCCTGGCGCACAGCAAGGCCGTTATAGAAGGAGTTAATATTTCAGCTGCCAATGCCGTGGCAGACCTAGATGGTGATGGTGTTAATGAAGTGTTTGCTTTCGGCTACCCAAATAGCGCCAGCCAACACACCATGGAGTGGATTGTCGATGGATTAGGGCAATTTACCTACACAGCTGGCCGGTACAACCTTGGCGGAATAAGCAATTGCTATGTGCAATACACCAATGCCACATTGGGAAACGGCCCGACCATTTCTGCTGTAACCGGTGGCTGTTAAGGTACGGATAGCAACATTTTGTTACTATTCAGCGTCCTGAAGGGTATATATCAAGCTCATTCGACTCAAAGCGTCGAATACCCTAAAAGTAAAAAAGTGGCCAAAGAACCACACCCGCCTGCGGGCCGCCGATATGGCATCTAAAATAATGAAGATCTGGAGGGAGTTTTGGCATGATACGTGTGTTGGGTACACCGCCTTTCTATCATTCCGACCTTGGCCTTGTAAAAAAGGCTCCTGCCGGTATTTTGCGCCGAATTCTAACTCTGCTTCTATTTGTTCTGGCAATAAGCACTTGGCAAACCGCTAGTGCCGCTACCGTCTCAGCCTATCCCTCAAACTGCCAGAGTGTTAATGCCGGCGGCCAAAATTGGACCAACGCTGCTAACGCCGTTTCTGTTGGAGGCGGTTTCTCAAGCTCGCAAACCGATGGCGTCGCTACCGACTATTTGCAGTGCACCGGCTTCGGGTTTGCGATTCCTGCGGGCGCTGTCATCAATGGCATTACTGTCAATATCACGCGTCAGTCCGACCGCACCAGTAATGGGGGCAGTCGCGATTTTGCCATGCGCCTGGTCAAGGCGGGAGTTATTGGCACCACCGACCGGGCGACCACTACCCAGTATACAACCGCCTTTGTCACCGAGCCCCACGGCGGCGCCGTAGACCTTTGGGGCGACACCTGGACCGCTGCGGATATTAACAGCAATACCTTCGGTACAGCATTTCGCGCGATCAAGCCGAGCAACAACGGCCCGTCACACGTCATCGATGTCGATTCGATCCAGATCGTGGTCGATTACAACACTTCGCTGCCATCCGGCTTCCCGTTTGGATCCTGTGACGATTTTGAAGGCGGCCTGGTGAACTGGACTATTTCGCAACCACCCGGCGGTACGGGTATTGCCGGTATCGCCGCAGGGACACAGACCGTTAATTCACCCACGCACAGTTTGTACCTTGCCTCTGGTCAGGTTTACGTTTCAAGCGGCATTATTGATTCTTCTGCAGCAGCATCGCCCACTCTCACTCTATGGGTACGGAAGGGCCAGAATGGCCTTGACGGCTACAGTCAGCAACCTGAAGCTGGTGAAGACCTGCAAATCCAGTATCTCAATAGCAGCAATGTCTGGACTACTCTCGCTACGTTGCCGGGTGGCGGAGTTGCAGGTGAAATATTCAATCTCTCCTATCCACTTCCAGCCGATGCGATTCATGCGAGTTTTCAGATTCGCTTTTTCACGGTCGGTGGCAATGCGCCTCGAAATGGGCGTATATACGACTACTGGCATATCGATGATGTCTGCACGGGCAACTCCAATACAGCTTCACTGGTCGCTTATTACGCAGAGGATGAAGCCTCATGGAATGGCACTGCCGATGAAGTGATCGACAGTTCCGTCAATGGACTGCACGGTACTGCGCTTAACGGCGCCAGCACCGCACCGGCCAAGGTCTGCCGTGGCGGTAATTTCGATGGCTTTAATGGACCGGTTGAGATAGCCGATAACGCGCTACTCGATATCACCAGCAGCCTGACCGCTTCCGCCTGGATACAACCTAACGCCTTACCGGCCTCGGGTCTAAAAACGATTCTATCCAAGGATACCAACTTCGAGTTCCACCTCGATACAGCAGGAGAAATCTACTGGTGGTGGAACGACAACAATGGCACCGTGCGCACTCTAACTACCTCCGGCGCCAACATTACGCCCGGCAACTGGTATCACGTAGCCATTACCTACGCTTCCGGCAGACAACGCATCTATGTTAACGGTGTGCAACTGGCAAGCAGTAGCTTTACTGGCAACCTGATCACCAACAGCAATCCATTGCAGATCGGTGGCGATCAGGGCATTGCGGCTCGGCTCTTCGATGGTCTCATCGATGAAGTGCGTGTCTATGCCGCAGAGCAGAGCATGGGTGAAGTTATCGCTGATATGAATGCGACCCATACTTGCCCGACAACCCCGCTTGCACTTTATCACCTGGATGAATCGGCATGGGGTGTGGTTACCGACAGCAGCGGTAACGGCAACGATGGCAGTACCAGCGGTACTGTGACATCCGCTAACACTAGTCCAGCTATTGCGGGCGATCCGGGCACCTGTGGCTATGCCAGTATCCCTTACAACAATAGCACGACAACTATGGATGCGATCGATTCCGGTCTGGATGTCGATACCCAAATTGGTAACCAAGGGACTATTAGTTTCTGGTACTCGAGTAACCGTAACTGGAATGGCGGCGGCAGCCGTGACCGTCAACTGTTCGATGCTTCCACAACAGCTAATGGTCAGAAATATTTCCAGCTCGTCCTAGATCAAAATGGTGCTCTTCATTTTGAGCTGGAAGACAGCGCTGATTCAGACTTTGCGGTCAGTACAACCACGATCAACACTGCCGCTAATACCTGGACCCATATTGCCGTCACCTGGGATTTGAGTGCTGACCGCCTTGCCATTTATGTCAATGGTGTCCTCTCCAACTCAAACAATATCAATTCAAATGGAACCATCGGCAATCTGAATACGTTGTTCTTCGGCGACAACCGCTCAACCTATCTTGCTATTAGCGCCACAAATCGCTCTGCTGACGGCCTGATGGATGAGATACATATATACGACCTAGTACAATCAGCTGCGCAGATTACTGCAGACATGAACGCCTCTCACCCCTGTGGCGCCGCGCAGGTCCATCACTATCGTATCCTGCATGACGGTTCCGGTCTGACCTGTAACCCGGAAGCGATCACTGTACAGGCCTGTACGGATGCCGCCTGTACCAGTTTCTACAACAGTAACTTCAGCGTGACCATCGACCCCACCGGCGATAGCGCAAACGTCAACGATGGTAGTGGTGTTGCATCCCTGGCTATTCGACACACTACCCCGGGCGCAATCACTCTAAAACTTGCTGGCGCAACACCGTCGAGTGCAAACGCCACGGAATGCCTGAACACCAGCGACAACAGCGCCAGTTGTCTGCTGACCTTCCACGACACTGGCTTTATTGTCGACGTACCTAACCTGACTTCCTGTGCAACGTCGACTAGCGCCAGCATTACAGCCGTGCGCAAGGATCTGACCTCTGAACGCTGCGTCCCGGCGTTCAGCAGCCGCGCCGAAACACTCAAGTTGTGGTCCAGTTATGTCAGTCCGTTAACCGGTGCAAGCGCGGTCAGTGTTAATGGCGCCAACGTCGCCACCGCCGCACCAGGCACCGACATCCAATTGAACTTCGATGCCAATGGCCAGAGCACCTTTAGCGTGGCCTATCCCGATGCGGGTCGGGTGCAACTGAATGCCCGCTTTGACGGCGCTGGCGGTTCGGCGGATGAGAACCTAGTCATGACCGGCAGCGATACCTTTATCGCGGTACCTGCCAAATTTGTTGTCGGCAGTGGCGATGCCAATGCAGATTGCACGACCGGCGATGCGACCTGCACGGCCTTCACTCAGGCGGGCGCAGCATTCAACATGAGTGTCAGTGCTGCCTGTGCTGATAACACCATCACGCCCAACTTTATCGCCAGCGGAATCACTCTGGGCCATAACCTCGTTGCACCATCATCACTACTCGTACCCGGTGTCCGCGCTGGCACACTGGGCAACGGCAGCATCGATATCGTTGATGCCGATAACGGCACCGCAACGATTGCCGACCAGTCCATCGGCGAGGTTGGTGTCTTTACACTCACCGCAACGCTGGACAGCTACCTGGGTATCACCGCAGCACCGGGTACCCATCTTATCGAAGGTATCAGCAACAACATTGGTCGCTTCTTCCCGGCCAATTTCTTGGTTACGCACAGCCAGATATCTTCCTGCGGGACCTTTACCTACGCCGGACTTGGCGACACAGCCAAAGCCGGACAACCTTTTGACGTGATTGGCACCGTTACAGCACGCAATACGGCGAATAACACCACGCTCAACTACGTGGGTGGTTTTGCCAAACTTCTGCCCGCCAACATCACTGCGATACCGATGCGAACACCACCGAACATTGTTGGTGTGCTTCAGCCAGGCTCGTGGAGTGTCGACAATACGCTCAGCTTTAACAACGGTTCTTCGCCTTTTACTGCGCATGCCCGCTATGCGTTTTCCAACCTTCCGCCCGTTTCGCTTGCACCGCAAACCGACGTTTACCTGAGCGTCACCTCAAACGATGGTGATGCCAGCGGCAATGAAACAAACCAGAACAACACCGCTGAATATCGCTTCGGACGGTTGGCATTGGTCAACGCCTATGGCCCGCAAACCAGTGATCTCGATATGTCCATCGTTGCACAATATCGTAATGCCGCTGATACTGATTTCGTTACCAATAGTGACGATTCGTGTACGCCGCTTCCCGGTATTGCCGGTGTTAGTCTTTCAAACTGGACGGCAAATCTGCAAAGCGGCGATACTGCTGTAACGGCTGTCTCTCCCGCACTTTCTACCGCTGTTGGCACCATCACACTGTCCGCACCCGGACCTGGCGCCGGCGCTGATACAAACGACGGTAGTGTTGACGTTACACTTGATGCCACCGCTATACCCTGGTTACGCATTGATAGTAATGGCGATGGTACCTACGCAGAAGATCCCTTTGCCACGGCTGTGTTTGGTATTTATCGTGGCGATGATCGCTTCCTGTTCTGGCAAGAGAGTCGATGAGGCAATCCGGCTTTACTCTTATTGAACTGATTATGGTGTTGATTTTGGTCGGCATATTGGCCGTCTACGTCTCGTCAAAAACGACCAACGTCAGCATGACCTCTTACAGCGGTGCTGAGGAGTTGGTGCAGGCCATTCGCTACGCGCAACAGGAGGCGATGGATAATACCGGTGTGCCCGGTATTGCGATCAATATCGATATAGACGGCTTTACCTTTACTGGCGTGACCTCGCCAATCAGCACTTGGCGGTTGCTCAAAGCCCCCGCTGCGCAATACGTTGTTACCATTGATCCAACCGGAAAGATCACCTTCGATGGCCGCGGCGTACCGACATGTACTGGCAATCTCGCCTGTGCATTAGCCGCTCAAGTGATCACCGTGACGGCAGATGGCGTTACGACATCATTGGCTATTGAACCTTTCACCGGACTGGCGCATCGATGATCAGGCAACACGGGTTCACTCTTACCGAAACGGTCATTTTCATTCTAGTCCTGGCCGTTGGCCTCACCGGTATCGTCAGCCTTTCCACCACCACTAGCCGCGATTCGGCTCAACCGCTGATCCGCGAACGCGCCCTGGTTATCGCCCATGCCTACATGGATGAAATTCTCTCTAAACGTTGGGATGAGAGCACGCCGGTTGGTGGTGGCTGTGTCGACAGTGATGGTAACCTCGCCACCCCAGGAGACACCTGCAGCGCATACTGCAGCACCCTTTCCGATCTTCAGTGCAGCCGCAGCAAATGCAACCTCGCTGCTCCGGCAACCTGCCAGGCAGCGGCTGTTATTTCGGGTAATCTGAATTTAGGACCGGAAGAAGGCGCAGCTAATCGTGCCATCTGGGACGATATCGATGATTACAACGGGTATGCCACAGCACCGCCGGAAGCCATAACCAGCATGGCCGGGGCTGTCGTCACAGCTCCCGGATACAGTGGTGATTATTCTGCAGCCGTTGCTATTACTGCGACGGCATGGAAGACGATTCCCGCTGCGGACGTTCGACGCATTGCAGTAACGGTTACCGGACCGTTAGGCGAGAGCCTGACACTGGTAGCCTATCGGGTGAATTTCTAATGGCGAAACACACCTTTTCCACGCAGCGCGGCTTTACCCTGATCGAAATGGTCATGACCATTGTATTGATAGGTATTATCGCGGCGGTTATCGCTCCTGTATTAAGCACCACTATTGGCGGTTTTCATGCTGCACGGGTACGCAATGACTTAACAGCTCAGGCGCGCCTGGTATTGGAGCGTCTGACACGTGAAATTCGCGAGGCCGATCCAGCAGGTATCACGGTAAACCCTGCCGGCACTTCATTGACCTTTACTCAGTTGAGTGGTCTGGTTGGTTTGGTGGACACGGGTGGCATCATGGCGAGAACCTATAACGGCTGCAATGCAGTACAGGTCAGCGCCGCTGGTAATGTCTTGAACTGGGATGATGATGCAGCGAATCTCATTAGTCCTGTCTCTGCACTCACAACCAATCTTGCGGCGATTACCTTTTCCTACAGTCCGGGAACTTTGATTAACAGCGGAGTAGTCACCATCGATCTGACACTAAGTGATGGAAATGAGGCCATTACTGCCTATCGCGAGATCCACATCCGTAATACTCAGGGCACCGTTGTATGCGTACCTTAATCGGCCATCGACGCCACCAGACAGGCTTTTCGATCATCGCTGCGATTACGCTGTTATTGGCGCTCGCCATGCTCGGTGCGATGGTTGCGACACTGACTTCGACTCAGAGCGAGAGTACCGTCGATGAGTGGTATTCGGCACAGGCTCTTTACGCGGCCGAGAGTGCAACGCAGATTGCTGCCTACCAAATCAACCATAATTTTGTCGCTGCAAACACACCCGCGGTTTGCGCAACTCCAGATACCGCAGCCCCAGTCGCACTAGAAGCAGGCGTGCTCGCTTGGTACAGCATCAGCTCTGTGCATGCTATCGATGCCAGCAGTGGTATCGGGTATTGTGCCATCACTGCGGTCGGAACGGCGGGTGGTTCCTCGGCTTTACCGGTTGCCCAACGGTCCATTACGGTCAACTACAAATCGATCATCGTGCCGTGAGCCCTACTCCTTTTCCATCCCTAGCTCTTTAATCTTGCGAGTAATGGTGTTCCTGCCCCAGCCGAGCAGTTGCGCCGCTTCCTGACGATGACCGCCGGTTTTCTTCAGCGCCACTTCGATCATCAGGCGCTCGAATTGCGGCACCGCTTCATCGAGAATATTTGCCGCGCCGCCATTCAGTTTCTGTTCCGCCCAGCGTTTTAATGGACTCAGCCAGTCACGATCGTCGCTCTGTTGATCCGTTGCAGACTTCAGTTCGGGCGGCAGGTCTTCAAGATGGATCTCCTGACTTGGCGACATCACAGTTAACCAACGACAGGTGTTCTCCAGTTGCCGCACGTTACCAGGCCAGTCGAGGTTCGCAAGGTAACTTTCGGTCGCCTTGTCGAGCCACTTGCTTTCACCACCGATCTCTTCGCTGGCCTTTTTCAGGAAATGGCGTACTAGCAGCGGAATATCTTCGCGGCGTTCACGCAGTGAGGGGATATGAATACGAATGACATTAAGGCGATGGAACAGGTCTTCTCGAAACAGCCCTTCACGCACCCGCCTTTCAAGATCCTGGTGGGTCGCAGCGATCACACGCACATCGACCTTAATCGGTGCGCGGCCGCCAACACGATAGAACTCACCGTCGGCCAACACACGCAATAGACGTGTCTGAAGTTCCGCCGGCATGTCGCCGATCTCATCGAGGAACAACGTACCGCCGTCAGCTTGTTCGAAGCGACCTTCCCGTGCCGACTGCGCACCGGTAAATGCGCCGCGCTCATGGCCAAACAGTTCTGACTCCAGCAGGTCACGCGGGATCGCTGCGGTATTCAGCGCAATAAATGGTTTGTCCTTGCGTGGGCTGTGTTTGTGCAACGCGTGCGCAACCAGCTCTTTACCGGTGCCCGACTCGCCGTTGATCAATACGGTAATGTTGGAGGAGGAGAGGCGGCCGATGGCACGAAATACCTCCTGCATCGATGGCGCGGCCCCGATGATCTCCATGCTCTCCATGCGATTCTCATCCGCACCGCCACGACTCTGCTCCTGACGATGGGCAACCGCACGACGGACCAGTTCTACCGCATCGTCGACATCAAAGGGTTTGGGCAGATATTCAAAGGCGCCGCCCTGATAGGCGGAGACGGCACTATCAAGATCAGAATGCGCTGTCATGATGATGACGGGCAACTCTGGATAACGATCGTTGATCGTTTTCAGCAGTTCCAGTCCGCTCATGCCCGGCATACGGATGTCGGTGATCAGCGCATCGGGCTCTTCTCTCTCCAGTAGCTTGAGCACCTTGTCGGCACTTTCAAAACTCTGGATGTTCATCCCTGCCTGCTTGAATGCCTTTTCCAGCACCCAGCGTATCGAGCGATCGTCATCAATGACCCAAATGGTGATCTCGTTTGTCATACCGCTACATCCTGATGGTGTTCCCGATCCACATCGATCGGTATCAATACCGTAAATATCGTCTGCCCCGGACGGCTCTCCCATTCGATCAAGCCGCCGTTGGCATTTATTAATGACTGCGCCAAAGGTAATCCCAGCCCAGTGCCATCGGCTCGTCCCGTCACCATCGGCAAAAACAGGTTTTCCCGCATCTCCGGTGCAATACCGGGACCGTTGTCGATGACGTCCGCCCGCGCAACCAGTTTGTGCAGCACTGAGCCGATGGTGTACTGGCGCAGCGTTCGGGTACGCAGGGTGATTTCACCCTCATCGCCAAGCGCTTGTGCCGCGTTGCGTACCAGATTCATCACTGCCTGGATCAGCTGGTCCAGATCGACGTAGACCATCGGGATACTCGGGTCGTAGTCTCGAATCAGGTGGATACGCTCGCTTATTTCAGCGCCGACCACCTGTCGTACCCGTTCCATCGCTTCGTGAATATTGATCTCGCGCTTGCGCGGCAGGGTGCTCGGACCCAGCATCCGGTTCATCAGCTCCTGCAAACGATCTGCTTCGCTGATGATGATGTTGGTGTACTCCTTGAGCTCTTCGTTATTGAGCTCACGCTCCAGCAGTTGCGCCGCACCGCGCAGACCACCCAGCGGATTCTTGATTTCGTGTGCCAGGCCGCGCACCAATGCACGGGTCGCATTGCTCTGTGCCACCAGACCCTCTTCTCGGGTGATACGTAGCTGCCTGTCTACCTGCTTCATCTCCACCAACAGTTCGGTTCTGCCGCCTGCACCTTCATATAAAGGCAGGGCGGTGAGATCCACCGTGACCTTGTTGCGGTAGCCCAGGTCCAGCACCAGTTCGCGCTCTGTAAAGGGCGTGCCGGTCTGCAACACCTGCATCAGCGCCAGACTCACCTCTTTGTCGAACAGCGTGTTCTGCACCGGTTGATCCAGAAAACGCTGCGCACTCACAGCAAATAGCATCTCCCCGGCGGGATTGATAAAGCGTAATTTCAGCGAACTATCGAGCAGCAGGACCGCTGAGTGCAGGTTTTCCAGGACTCGTAGTTGTAGGGCACAGGCCTTATCTAACGCCATTTTCATGTCCAGCCATAAGCAAGATACACACCAGAAACGCTCAACTATAGTGATTGACCGTAAGGCTATGAATTAATGGAGAAAACAGCTCTGTTGCTATAGCTGTCTTTTGCACGGCCTACAACCTCGATGCACCAAATTGGTTCATCAAGCATATGCAGCGAATGGGGGTATTACAAGGAGGTTTACCAGAACTATTTGGCGCTGTGTTGGCGTAGATAGAATATGACTGGGCTCGCGCTAATTAGTGTTGTGCCGTTGGTATCGATAACGCTGGCCGTTATCGTATGAGTTCCACGATCCAGGCCATCCAAACTTACATTGACGCTACTACCGTTCCCAATGGTTTTACCATCGAGCCGGACTACAACTGTGTGATTAGGCTTAAGCCCAGGTTCCACACTTACTGAGATGCTGACGGGACTGGTTCCTACCCAAAATGTCTGCTCCGCAGCGGGTGACGCTATATTGATACCCGTGTAGGTTGCCTTGTTCTTCGGCGATTTGTTTTGATCGCTACGACGGATTGCCCGTGCTTCGTCCATTTGCTGCTTGATGGTTTGCACATCATGCAACTTGATCTCCTGACCACCCTGCGTCGGCTCATCGGTAAACTCCACCGTACCGTCGGGATGGACTACACGATAGCCGACATTATCTTCGGCCATCAGTGCTGCGCTGGTGCAAAGTAGTGAGACGAGAAGTAGCTTCTTCATGCCAGAAGCATAATCCAGTGCGCCGGGTTCAACAATCTCGCACAAACAAAAACGCCCCCGAAGGGGCGTTTTGTTTTGCCGATACAACCGCTCCTTAGCAGGAGTAGTACATATCGAACTCGACCGGGTGAGTGGTCATGCGGATGCGGGTTACATCGGCCATTTTCAGGTCAATGTAGGCATCGATCATGTCGTCGGTGAAAACGCCACCCTGGGTCAGGAACGCACGGTCTTCGTTGAGTGCGTCCAGCGCCATGTCGAGGCTGTGGCAGACCTTCGGAATTTTTGCATCTTCTTCCGGCGGCAGGTCGTACAGGTCCTTGTCCATTGCTTCACCCGGGTGGATCTTGTTCAGGATACCGTCCAGGCCAGCCATCAGGTAGGCAGCGAAGCAGAGGTACGGGTTAGCGGTCGGGTCACCGAAACGAACTTCGATACGGCGGCCTTTGGCGCTGGTGAACGGAATACGGATAGAAGCGGAACGGTTGCGGGCGGAGTAGGCCAGCATAACCGGAGCTTCGAAGCCGGGAACCAGACGCTTGTAAGAGTTGGTGGACGGGTTGGCAAAGGCGTTCAGGGCCTTGGCGTGCTTGATGATACCGCCGATGTAGTACAGAGCGGTCTCGGACAGGCCACCATACTCGTTACCAGCAAACAGGTTGGTACCGTCTTTGGCGATAGACATGTGCACGTGCATACCGGAACCGTTGTCGCCAACCATCGGCTTGGGCATGAAGGTCGCGGTCTTGCCGTAGCTGTGGGCAACGTTGTGTACGCAGTATTTCAGCAGCTGTACTTCGTCGGCTTTACGTACCAGGGTGTTGGCACCAACGCCGATTTCGCACTGGCCAGCAGTCGCAACTTCGTGGTGGTGAACTTCAACAACCAGACCCATCTCTTCCATCGCCAGGCACATGGCGCCACGGATGTCGTGCAGGGAGTCAACCGGCGGAACAGGGAAATAGCCGCCCTTAACGCCGGGACGGTGACCCATGTTGCCATCGGCGTAGGCTTTCTCGGAGTTCCACTCGGCTTCTTCAGAGTCGATCTTGACGAAAGAACCGCTCATGTCGGCGCCCCAACGGACGTCGTCGAAGATGAAGAATTCCGGCTCAGGGCCGAACAGGGCAGAGTCACCGATACCGGTGGATTTCAGGAACTCTTCCGCGCGGCGGGCAACGGAACGCGGATCGCGCTCATAGCCAGTCATGGTGGAAGGCTCGACGATGTCGCAGGTGATGTTGACCATCGGCTCATCGGAGAACGGGTCGACCACGGCGGTGGACGGATCCGGCATCAGGATCATGTCGGATTCATTGATACCTTTCCAACCCTGGATAGATGAACCGTCGAACATTTTGCCGTCGGTGAAGACGTCTTCGTCGATGGTGTGGGCAGGCACGGTCACGTGCTGTTCCTTGCCGTGGGTGTCAGTGAAGCGGAAGTCGAAGAACTTCGCGCCACTATCCTTAATAAGCTTCAGTACATCTTTAGCGGACATCGGTGCCTCCAATCTGGTTTAAACAATAATCTTCGCCCTACTCGGGCATGAAACAATGCGCCTTATCAGTGCATGAAATATGCCATGATGTATCTAACTGAAAATCATGGATATATTTTTTCTTTCGCGGTTCTTCACAGGCATTTGCGCACCACTGTGGTGCTGCACACTACATTTAGCACCATTATGGTGCGACGCGATAGTAGATGCTCACCTCGCCTACTTCCTCCAGCTGACTGGCGGCCTGAAGCAGCGCATCCAGTTCACTATCCGCCGGTAAAGAGGTCGCATTATCCTCTCTGTTGAGGCAAAGCTCTACATCAAGCTTGCCGTCCAGGTAGTGAAGAACAATGCGCTCGATCTTGCTCGCCGCCGGGTTTCCTGTCCAGCTTTCTTCCAGCTTTTTTATCACCTGGCTGCGCCCCGGCAGATTGAGGCTGGGCTTCATCTTTTCGTCGTCTTCCGAATCGACGTGGACCATCACATCGGCCACTTCGTCGACCGCCTCGATGAGGCGCTTGCGTACAGTCTCGCCGATATAGTGTCCTTCGGAAACACTGAGCTTGGGATCGACGATGACATGCACATCGACCAGCGCCTCGCCGCCCATCATTCGTGTGCGCAGCATGTGTAGCTTACGTACGCCACCAACACCGAGGATCTCCTGGCGAATGATTAACACTCGCTCCGGATCCAGGGCCGTATCGACCAGTTCATGTACGCTCTGCCACGCCAGGTCCCAACCGATTTTGGCGATCATGGCACCAACCAGTACCGCCGCCACTGAGTCCAGATATTCCAGACCGGCCATAGTGCCGCCGACGCCGATCACCACAATCACCGATGAAATCGCATCGGAACGACTGTGCCAGGCATTGGCCTTGAGCATGTTCGATTTAAGTTTGCGCGCCAGGCGCATGGTGTAGTGGTAGGTCCACTCCTTGGCAAAGACAGAGACAACGGCAACCAGCAGTGCCCAGATACCTGGTTGCAGCAACTCTCCAGGATTAAACAGACGATCGATAGCGTCCCAGGCGATCCCGGCGGCAACTGCCATCAAAGCAATACCTAGCGCGACCGTGGCCAAAGTTTCGAAGCGGCCATGTCCGTAGGGATGTTGTTCATCGGCATCTTTACTGCCGTGTTTCGCAGCAAAGATCACCATAAAGTCGGTGGCCAGATCAGAAAGGGAGTGAACGCCATCAGCGATCAGTGCCTGTGAATTCGCCAGGAAACCGAAGATCAGTTTCACCACGCCAAGCGAAAGGTCGACCGCCGATCCGATCAAAGTCACTTTGCGAATTTCGTAATAGCGACTGTCGCTCGGGTCGATAGTTTGTTGGTGATGATGATGGTGGTGATCGCCGCCCATGGATTATTCCGTCTCGTCCGTTGCGCAAACTTCGATAACAATAATGACTTCACCGCTCTCCTGGCGAGCCTCCAACAGCTTGTGGCCATTGATGCGACACCAGGCAGGGACGTCGTTCAACGCACCGGGGTCGGTACAAAAGATTTCCAGTGTATCGCCCGGCTGTAACTCCTCGGCCCGATTCTGGGTGCGGATCACCGGCATCGGGCAGAGCAGTCTTCTTGCGTCGAGTTGATAATGCATCGGGCTAAACCATCCACTCTTCTTTAACTTTTTCCGGCGGCATCGGCGCAACCGTCATCTGCTTCACTTCACCGTCTGGCGTTGCTATTTCAACGGTGACTTCAGCTGCTGTGCGACCTTTTCCATATCGCGCAACGATACGTGCCGCGGTTTCCAGATCCTCTGCGGTCGGCTCGCCGTCGATCAGTGCCAGCGGTCCGTTGTGCGAGGTAGCGAAGAGATGAGTGTAGAGCTTTTTGTAACCGCTGAGAAAATTGTTTTCCCCCTCTTCGCGGCTGACGATCAGCTTGTAGTTCGGCGCCGGACGAATGTGCCGCCCCACCTTGAGCATCATAATATCGTCCATGGTGTATTCGCGGTTACCGCGCCCCTGCCACAGATCGACCAGCTTGCGAGAATAGGCTTCGTCGGTGAGGAAGCAACAGCCGCCAGCCGGAGTTGCCCACTCTTCAAATCCAAACTGCTGCGCCAGTGCCATCTGTGGTTTGCGATTTCGGCCCGAGAAATCGTACAACTTCTCCCGATCGACCCAGCCTTCGCGTTCCGGCAATGTCGGCGGCAGGTTCTTCGCACAGAGCGGTCGCAACAGACGATCCATAGCGCCAGATTCACGCGCCACTACCGGCATCGTATCCTTGCGCTGCGACATCGGTCGTTGGCCGATCACTTCCCCGGTGACGATAAAGTCGAAACCCTTTTTCTCGGCCCACTCCAGTGCCTTGTGCACCATGAAAATCTTGCAGTCGAGGCAGGGGTTCATGTTAGCGCCGTAGCCGTGCTTCGGATTGAGCAATACATCTTTATATCCGTCGACGATGTCGATGATGTGCAGTTTGATCCCCAACTGCTCGGCCACCCACAGCGCATTATTGCGTTTGGGCTTGGCGGCGTCTTTTTTGCGAATGGCATGGGTGTGGCCCTCGACGCAAAAGCCGGTGAAGAAGTTGATCCCCTCCACGTGGATACCCTGTTCAAGCATCACTTTCACGGCAAGCATGGAATCGAGGCCGCCGGAAACCAGCGCCACGGCTTTTCTTTGTTGGGTCATATTCGGAATATCTGGGAAATGGACAGGGCAGGCGGCAGATTTTAGCCTAAAGCGGAGGAGGGGAACAGGTTATCCGCTCGCCCTTCCTTTCATACAGTACGTTCGCCAAGCTATAATCTCCCGCTTTGGTCGAAACCACAGAAGAGCACCGATGAAACCGGTAGACGTCTCCACCTTTCAGGGCCTGATCCTCGCGCTGCAACAATACTGGGCGGAGCAGGGCTGCGTGATCCTGCAACCCCTCGATATGGAGGTGGGTGCGGGCACCTTCCATCCGGCCACTTTCCTGCGCGCCATTGGCCCGGAGCCGTGGAGCACCGCCTATGTGCAGCCTTCGCGTCGTCCCACCGATGGCCGCTACGGCGAGAACCCGAACCGTCTGCAGCACTACTACCAGTTCCAGGTGATCCTCAAGCCGTCGCCGCTCGATATCCAGGAGCTCTACCTCGGTTCTTTGAAGATGCTCGGCATCGATCCGCTGGAGCACGATATCCGCTTCGTCGAGGATAACTGGGAATCGCCGACCCTCGGCGCCTGGGGTCTCGGCTGGGAGGTATGGCTCAACGGCATGGAAGTGACCCAGTTTACCTACTTCCAGCAGGTGGGCGGCCTCGACTGCAAACCAGTCACCGGTGAGATCACCTACGGCCTGGAACGGATCGCCATGTACCTGCAGGGGGTCGAAAGCGTTTTCGATCTGGTCTGGACCAACGGTCCCAATGGCCCAGTCACCTATGGCGACGTCTACCACCAGAACGAGGTGGAGCAGTCCCACTACAACTTCGACCACGCCGACGTCGATTTCCATTTCACCCTGTTCGACCAGTGCGAAAAACAGAGCCAGAAATTGATCGAAGCCGGACTGCCGCTGCCCGCCTATGAGCAGGTGCTCAAGGCCTCCCACACCTTTAATTTATTGGACGCCCGCCACGCTATCTCGGTCACCGAACGCCAGCGCTTCATCCTGCGTGTGCGCGCACTGGCCCGCGCCGTGGCCCAGGCCTATTACGACGCCCGCGAGGCGCTCGGTTTCCCCATGCTGAAGAAGGAGGGCGAATAAGATGAGTGATAAACGCGACCTCCTGATCGAGATCGGCACCGAAGAGCTGCCACCCAAGGCACTGCTGAAACTCTCCAATGCCTTTACCTCGGGCATCGAAGAGGGGCTGAAGAAAGCGGAACTCGATTTCACCACACTCGAATCGTTCGCCACCCCACGCCGTTTGGCGGTGCTGGTCAAGGGACTCGACAGCGCCCAGGCCGACAAAGAAGTCGAACGCCGCGGCCCGGCGGTCGCCGCCGCCTATGACAAAGATGGCAAGCCGACCAAGGCCACCGAGGGTTTTGCCCGCTCCTGTGGCATCACCCCGGATCAGTTGCAAACCATTCAAACCGATAAAGGCGACTGGCTGGTCTTCCGCAGCAACCAGAAGGGTCAGGCCACCGCCGAATTGATCCCGGCGATCCTCAATGACTCGCTGAACAAACTACCGATCCCCAAGCGGATGCGTTGGGGCAATCTCGACGCAGAGTTCGTTCGCCCGGTTCACTGGGTGGTACTGCTGTTCGGCGACGACATTATCGACACCGAGATCCTCAGCGTCCGCTCCGGCCGCGATACCATCGGCCACCGCTTCCACTATCCCGATCCGATCTGCCTCAGTGAACCGGCTGCCTATGCCGCGACCCTCAAGGATACCGGCCGGGTACTGGCCGATTTCGCCGAACGCCGCGAATTGATCCGCAAACTGGTCACCGAGGCGGCGCAAGCCGCGGGCGGCACCGCGGTCATCGACGAGGATCTGCTCGACGAGGTGACCGGCCTGGTTGAGTGGCCCCATCCCATCGTCGGCAGTTTCGAGGAGCGCTTCCTCGACGTGCCGCCCGAGTGTTTGATCTCGGCAATGAAAGGGCACCAGAAATATTTCCACATGGTCGATGCAAAAGGCGCACTGATGCCTAACTTCATCACCCTGAGCAACATCGACAGCCGCCACCCGGAGTATGTGCGTGCTGGTAACGAGCGGGTGATCCGCCCGCGCCTCACCGACGCCGACTTCTTCTGGAACCAGGATCGCAAGCAAAAACTGGAAGCCTACGGCGAAAGTCTCAAAAGCGTAGTATTTCAGCAGAAACTCGGCACCGTTTACGACAAATCGAAACGTGTTGCCGACCTGGCAGGGAAAATAGCTTCAGAAATCGGTGGCGATGCCAAGCTGGCCCAGCGCGCTGCACTGCTGGCCAAGTGCGATCTGATGACCGCCATGGTCGGTGAGTTCCCGGAACTGCAGGGGATCATGGGCCGCTACTATGCGACTCACGACGGCGAAGCTGCCGATGTCGCCGCTGCGCTGGACGAACAGTACATGCCGCGCTTTGCCGGCGACGCCCTGCCCACCGGCAAAACCGGTCAGGCCCTGGCTATCGCCGATAAACTCGACACCTTGATCGGCATCTTCGGTATCGGCCAGGTCCCCAGCGGCGATAAAGACCCCTTCGCATTGCGCCGCGCCGCTCTGGGTGCGCTACGTATTATCATTGAACAGAAGCTCGATCTCGATCTGCTGGCGCTGCTAGGTCATGCCACGGAATCGAATAAAGGTCTGTTCGACAACGATGGCGTCACGATCCAGGTATTTGACTTCATGATGGGCCGTCTCAAGGCCTACTACCAGGAGCAGGGGATTGCCCCGGACACCTTTGAAGCGGTACTGGCCCAACGCCCGACCCGTCCCCTCGATTTCGATGCCCGCCTCAAGGCGGTCACCGCCTTCCGCAAACTGGCCGAAGCCGAGTCACTGGCCGCCGCCAACAAACGTATCGGCAACATCCTGAAGAAAACAGAAGAGGCGATCCCGGAGAAAGTCGACAGCAAACTGCTCCAGGAAAAGGAGGAGAAAGCGCTGCACAAAGAGGTCGAGGCAATGGCGAAACAGGTTGCGCCGCTGTTCGCCAAGCGCGACTACGAAGCGGCCCTCAAACAGCTGGCCGGTTTGCGCGAAGTAGTAGACAACTTCTTCGATCAGGTCATGGTTATGGCGGAAGATGCCAAGATCCGCGCTAATCGACTGGCACTGCTCGGTCAACTACGTGGGCTGTTCCTTGAGGTCGCCGATCTGTCACAACTACAAAGCTGAAACACAGTTTTCTGAATTCAGCGCATAGCGATAACTATGAAACTCATCATTCTCGACCGAGACGGTGTCATCAACCAGGACTCCGACGAGTACGTTAAAAGTGTTGACGAGTTCATTCCACTGCCCGGCAGCCTGGAGGCGATCGCCCGCCTGAGTCAGGCCGGTTATCGTGTAGCAGTTGCGACCAACCAGTCCGGTATTGCCCGTGGTCTCTACGATGTGGCCACCCTCAACGCAATGCACGACAAACTACGTCGCCTGCTCGCCGCGGTCGGCGGCGAGATCGAGATGATCACCTTCTGTCCACACGGACCAAATGATGGTTGCGACTGTCGCAAGCCAGCACCGGGTATGTACCACGAGATCGCCAAACGCATGGACTGTTCTCTGAAAGAGGTACCGGTAATCGGTGACTCACTCCGTGATCTACAGGCCGCACAAACCGTTGGTGCAAACCCGATCCTGGTCCGTACCGGCAAGGGCGAACGTACCCTGGCCAAGGGTGAAGGGCTCGAAGGTATTCCTGTTTATGATGATCTTGCCGCTGCCGTCACAGCACTGCTTGGGGAAGAGTCCTAATGCTTTATCTGCGTGCGACACTCTTTTATTTCGGCATTTATGCCTTTCTCCTCTTTATCGTTGGTGTCGGACCGCTTTTTTACCTGGCGCCATTCAAGATACGCTACTTTTTTATGACCCGTTGGGCCTGGTTTGTGGTCCACTGGCTCAAACTGACCTGCAACCTCGATATGCGTGTGGAGGGTCTTGAGAACATTCCAAATGGTGCGGCCATCGCACTGGCAAACCACCAGTCCGCCTGGGAGACCATCGCCCTGCAGACGGTACTACCGCCACAGACCTGGGTGCTCAAGCGTGAACTGCTGTGGCTGCCGATTTTCGGTTGGGGTCTGGCGATGATGCGCCCGGTGGCCATCGACCGTACTGCGGGGAAAAAGGCACTAAAACAGGTGATCACGCAGGGAACTGACCGCCTTAAGCGTGGCCAGTGGTTAATTATCTTCCCGGAAGGAACCCGTACAGCCCCGGGTGAACAGAAACGCTATGCCATCGGTGGCGCGATGTTAGCGGAAAAGAGCGGCTTCCCTGTCGTACCGGTCTGTCATAACGCAGGGGAGTTCTGGGGCAAAGGCAAGTTCATCAAACGTCCGGGTACCATCAGTGTGGTCATCGGTCCGCCCATTGATACAACTGGCAAGCGCGCCAACGAAATCAACGAACAGACGGAAGAGTGGATAACCACCACCTATCAGCGCATCACAACACTGAGTAAGTAATCTTCAGCCCTTATCCCATACCAGTTTTGTGGTTAACCAAAGAATTTTTAATACGGTCATTTATGCTACAATGGCCGCCGTTTTGCCTCCGCTATCTAACTAGCGTGGAAGCAGCCGCCCGTCTATTTAACCCGCGGGCCTTTCCTGATAACACAGAATTATTACCGGACGGACACCGTTCGGAGCGAATTTTTATTTATATTTCAGAGGGTTCTACAAGATGCACAACCATCGTACAAGCGTTACGCAGTTTATCATTGAGGAGCAGCGCAAGGTTAAGAATGCCTCCGGCGACTTTACCTCGCTACTCAACGACATCGTCACCGCCTGCAAGGTGATCTCCAATCTGGTCAACCACGGAGAATTGGTTGGCGTACTGGGTGCTGCTGGTTCAGAAAACGTCCAGGGCGAAGAACAGAAGAAGATGGACATCATCACCAACGAAGTCTTCCTCAAGACCAACGAGTGGGCCGGTCACCTGGCGGCGATGGCCTCGGAGGAGATGGAAGATATCTACCAGATCCCGGCCGGTAACCCGCGCGGCAAGTACCTGCTGACCTTCGATCCGCTCGATGGCTCCTCCAATATGGACGTCAACGTCTCCGTCGGTACCATCTTCTCCATCCTTCGTTTCCACGGCGATGCGGCAAACCCGACTGCCGAGGATTTCCTGCAGCCGGGCACCGAACAGGTCTGCGCTGGCTACGCTCTCTATGGCCCCTCCACTATGCTGGTGCTGACCACCGGTAACGGCGTCAACGGTTTCACCCTGGATATGAACATTGGTGAGTTTGTCCTTACTCACCCCAACATGACGATTCCAGCAGATACCCGTGAGTTCGCGATCAATGCCTCCAACATGCGCCACTGGGAAGCGCCGGTTAAGCGCTATGTGGATGAGTGCCTGGCCGGTAAAGAGGGCGCTCGTGGTGAAGACTTCAACATGCGTTGGGTTGCCTCCATGGTGGCCGAGGTGCATCGCATCCTCACCCGTGGCGGTGTCTTCATGTACCCCATCGACGCAAAGATGAAGGCCAAGGGCACCGAAGGCAAACTGCGCCTGATGTACGAAGCCAACCCGATGTCCTTCATCGTTGAGCAGGCGGGTGGCGCCAGTTCAACCGGTATCGAGCGGATCATGGATGTGAAACCCAGCAACCTGCACCAGCGTGTACCGGTGATCCTGGGCTCGAAGAACGAAGTGGAGCGTATTGTCTCTTATCACAAGGCGTAAGTGATTACCCACTTCAACAAAAAGGGAGGTAATGCCTCCCTTTTTTAACGCCTTGAATAATATAGATTTTTATATATCGAGGTTGGAAACCTGCAGCGCATTCTTCTCGATGAAGTCGCGACGCGGTTCGACGTTGTCGCCCATCAGGGTGGTGAATATATCGTCTGCGGCAATCGCATCCTCAATCGTCACCTGCAACAGGCGCCGTGCCTCCGGATTCATGGTGGTCTCCCACAACTGCTCCGGGTTCATTTCGCCGAGACCCTTATAACGCTGGATATGCTGGCCACGTTTGGCTTCGTCGAGAAGCCAGTTGAGGGCGGAAGCAAAATCGGTTGTCTCACTCTGCCGTTCACCGCGGGCAATGAACGCCCCTTCACCAATCAGGCCATGCAGCTCTTCACCCAGGCCACGGATCGCGCGGTAGTCAGAAGAACCAAAGAAGTCAGCCTGGTAGACGGTCTCGGTTGGAACACTGTGGCGCCACTCGCTGACCACCACGCTCTCCACCGATCCATCCGGGTTTTTATTGAATACCGCGGTATAGCGACGCTCCGGCATATTCAGCCGATTCAGCTCTTCCAGTAGTGAGTTAAACCAGCTCTCCGCACCGCCATCGGCGAAGGCCTCCTCGCCGATGCTTGGCTGATCGATCATCTGCTCCAGCATCGCACCGTTGTAGCGGCGGGAAAGACGCTTGATGGCGGCCATTACCTGCTGATAGTGCAGCGCCAATTGTTCCAGAGCGATACCGGAGATCGCCGGTGCATCGGGGTTGCTGTGCAGTTCTGCCCCTTCCAGGGCGATCTGCAACAGATAGCTGTTCAGCTCGGAATCATCCTTAACGTAACGCTCCTGCTTACCCTTTTTCACCTTATAGAGAGGCGGCTGGGCGATGTAGATGTGGCCACGCTCGATCAGCTCCGGCATCTGCCGGTAGAAGAAGGTCAACAGCAGGGTACGAATGTGGGAGCCGTCGACGTCGGCGTCGGTCATGATAATGATGCGATGGTAGCGCAGCTTGTCCGGATTGAACTCCTCCTTGCCGATACCACAGCCAAGAGCGGTGATCAGGGTGCCAACCTCGGCGGAGGAGAGCATTTTGTCAAAGCGTGCCTTCTCAACGTTGAGGATCTTGCCCTTGAGCGGCAGGATCGCCTGATTTTTGCGGTCGCGGCCCTGCTTGGCAGAGCCACCGGCGGAGTCACCCTCCACCAGATAGAGTTCGGAGAGAGCAGGGTCACGTTCCTGGCAGTCGGCCAGTTTGCCCGGCAGACCGGCAACATCCAACGCCCCTTTGCGCCGGGTCATTTCGCGGGCCTTGCGTGCCGCTTCGCGGGCTCGGGCTGCATCGACCACCTTACCGGCGATCGTTTTGGCATCGGAGGGGTTCTCCAGCATGAAATCCTGGAAACGATCGCCCACCAGTGACTCGACCACCCCCTTCACCTCGGAGGAGACCAGCTTATCCTTGGTCTGGGAGGAGAATTTAGGGTCCGGCACCTTCACCGACAGTACCGCGGTCAGACCTTCGCGCGCATCGTCACCACTGGGGGCAACCTTGGCCTTCTTCGCCAGACCCTCAGATTCGATGTAGCCGTTGACGGTACGGGTCAGCGCGGCACGAAAACCGGCCAGGTGGGTACCACCATCGCGCTGCGGGATGTTGTTGGTAAAGCAGAAGATGTTTTCCTGGTAGGCATCGCTCCACTGCATCGCCACCTCAACGGTGATGCCGTCGCGCTCGGCGCTGAAGTGCAGCACGCTCTGGTGGAGGGGGGTCTTGTTGCGGTTGAGGTGCTCGACAAAGGCGCTGATGCCGCCCTCATATTCGAACAGGTCTTCCTTACCACTGCGCTCATCGAGCAGATGGATGCGCACACCGGAGTTGAGGAACGAAAGCTCGCGCAGGCGCTTGGCCAGGATATCGTAATGGTATTCGGTCTGGGCAAAGATGGTTGGGCTGGGCTTAAAGCGAATCTCGGTACCGGTATCGCTGCTTTCGCCAATCTCTTTCAGCGGGTACTGCGGGTCACCCAGGGAGTACTCCTGCTGATATTTCTTGCCGTTGCGGCGGATGGTCAGTTTCAGACTCTCGGAGAGGGCGTTGACCACCGAGACACCCACACCGTGCAGACCACCAGAGACCTTGTAGGAGTTATCGTCGAATTTACCACCGGCGTGGAGAACGGTCAGGATAACCTCGGCGGCGGAGCGGTTTTCTTCTTCGTGCCAGTCGACCGGGATGCCGCGGCCGTTGTCCCGTACTGAAACGGAGTCGTCGCTGTGGATGACCACGTCTATCTGGCTACAGTGTCCAGCAAGGGCCTCGTCAATGGAGTTATCCACCACCTCAAAGACCATATGGTGCAGGCCGGTACCGTCGTCGGTATCACCGATATACATACCGGGGCGCTTACGTACAGCGTCCAGACCTTTCAACACCTTGATACTGGATGAATTATATTCGCTCATGAACTACCCCCGGTCTTAGGACTGGCCATTATACCACTTCTTTGATTTCACCATGTTCCACGTGGAACACTTTCGTCTCTTCCCAGGCTGAGAAATCGAGCAGGCTACTGTCAGTCGTCGTGATGAAAACCTGGGTGCCCAACTCTTGCAGCTGGCCAACCAACAGATTGCGGTGCTTGCTATCCAGCTCCGCCGGGAGGTCATCTATCAGCACTATCGCTGTCGTACCCATGCGCTGACAGAATAGTGCCATCTGTGCCAGCTTCAGTGCCGCCAGCATCAGCTTCAGTTGACCACGAGAGAAGATATCGACCACCTTATCTTCACCACTTCGAAAGACCAGATCGGCACGATGAGGTCCACTCGTGGTGTATTTCATCCGTATGTCACCCTCAAACCCCCGTTCCAATGCTTCCTCCAGAGATAGCTCCTTTTTCCAACCCTGACGGTAGAGGAGGTTGAAGGAGATGTCGGGCAGCAGCAACGAAACATAGTGCTGTATGTGGGGCATCAATTCTTTAAGGATTGCCTGCCGCATTCGGTTAATCGATTCACCCGACTTAATCAGACCAAGCGTCCACTGCTGGATGGTCTGGTACTGCTCACTACGGAGCAGGGCATTGCGCTGTTTCAGATAGCGATAGTAGTTACTCCAGGTGGACTGGAACGAGTGTTCCACGTGGAACAATAGCCAATCCAGGTACTGCCTCCGTTCAGATGGATTGCCCAGGAGGAGAGAGATCGATTCAGGTGTAATCAGTTGCAGTGGCAGTAGACTGGCAAGTGCACCACGCCCTTCAGCCTTTGCGCCATCAATATGGAGTTCCAGACGATTATCGGTGAAGCGCTGCAGACCTATGCGGTGGAGAGAACCTTTATCCAGTTGAGTGAAGAGCGTGAACGAATCACTACCGTGCTGTACCAGATGTTCACTTTTGAGGGTACGGAAGGAGCGGGCAAGTCCCAGCAGATGGATTGCTTCGAGGAAGCTGGTCTTGCCGCTGGCGTTTTCGCCTTCAAGGATGTTAAGACCAGGAGAGGGGTGTAGTGACACCCCTCCAAGATTTCTGAGATTGCGGATATCGATCCGCGTCAGTCGCATGCCGGCTTTGAATTACAACCGCATCGGCATAACGACATAGCGGGAAGCGGCATCATCAACACCACGTAGCAGACAACTGCTGTTGGCATCGATCAAAGTCAGCTCGACACTCTCCTGCTTGATCGCATTCAGGGCATCGACCAGATAGGCAACGTTAAAACCTATTTCGATCTCATCACCAGGATAGGTGACATCGATCTCTTCCAGCGCCTCTTCCTGCTCCGGGTTATTGACCGTCGCCTTCAGGATATCTTTGCTGAAGCTCAGACGGATACCACGATACTTTTCATTGGAGAGGATGGAAGCACGCTGCAAACCCTGACGCAGCACATCACGATCCGCGACCACAATTTTATCGCCACCCTTGGGAATAACTCGATCGTAATCAGGGAAACGACCATCGATCAATTTCGAGGTAAAGACCATATTATCGAAACTGATGCGCAGGAAATTGGCGTTCAGTTCCAGCTTGCAACTGCCATCGCTATCACTGAGCAGACGGGAGAGTTCCGTCACCCCTTTACGCGGAACGATTACCTGGGTGACATCGCCAGGTACCAGATCGCATTTCACTTCGCACAATGCCAGACGGTGACCATCGGTTGCCACAGCGCGCAATGCATCCTGTTTCAACTCCAGCAACAGGCCATTGAGGTAATAGCGAACATCCTGGTTGGCCATGCAGAAAGCAGTCTGTTCGATAAGCTGCTTCAGCTGCGCCTGGGACAGGGTGTATTCCTTGGCCGCAGTGATCTTCTCAGTGGCAGGAAAATCGGTGGAAGCGATAGTCGCCAGGGTAAAACGGCTTTTGCCCGATTTGATCAATGCACGTTGATCATCAAGGCTGATATCAATGTCGGCACCTTCCGGCAGGCTTTTGCAGATATCCATAAACTTGCGTGCAGGAAGGGTACTCTCACCACTCTCAGCCCCCTGAAGATCTGTGGATGCGGTCATCTCAACTTCAAGATCAGTACCGGTGAGGGTGAGGCGGTTATCCGCTACCGAGATCAAAACATTGGAGAGGATGGGAAGTGTCTGGCGTTTTTCTACGACACCACTGACCACCTGAAGGGGCTTTAGTATTGCTTCACGCGAGATTCTGAATTTCATCCGATTATCCCGTTATCTATATAAATGAATAAAGATATATATAAACTGTTGTTGTTATTAGCGACGCAGTATTACGTGGATAATAACAAATAATCATTTAAATACAGTAAGTTAAAAACAAAAAACCGCTGTATAACTACCCTGTCCATGCTCAAGATATACTGTGGATAAGTTGTCCACAGAGTGGGATAACTTTTGCCTTCATTTGTTATCCACACGCCATCCACATCATGTTGTCAGGATTCTCAACAGGTTTGCATAGTCCTCGCCGATCATCGGCTCACTCTCTTTCAACTCCGCGATCTTTTTGCATGCATGCATGACCGTGGTGTGGTCGCGACCACCAAATGCGTCACCGATCTCCGGCAGACTGTGGTTGGTCAACTCCTTGGCCAGTGCCATGGCGGTCTGTCTCGGGCGTGCAATAGATCGATTACGCCGCTTCGATAATAGATCAGCCACCCGTATCTTGTAATACTCGGCGACCGTTTTCTGAATGTTGTCGATAGTAACCAGTTTCGCCTGCAGGGCGAGCAGGTCGCGCAGCGCCTCTTTGGCAAAGTCGAGGGTGATCGGCTGGCCGGTAAAGTGGGCATTGGCGATCACCCTACGAAGCGCGCCTTCCAGTTCACGGATATTGGAGCGGATACGCTTGGCGATGAAAAAGGCGACCTCATGGGGCAGGTCGATATTCGACTGACTCGCCTTGCTCATCAGAATCGCCACCCGGGTTTCCAGTTCCGGCGGTTCGATCGCCACAGTGAGACCCCAACCGAAGCGGGACTTTAAACGCTCTTCCAGACCCTGAACCTCTTTCGGGTAACGATCACAGGTGAGGATCACCTGGCGCTGACCTTCGAGCAGGGAGTTAAAGGTATGGAAGAACTCTTCCTGGGAGCGCTCTTTACCGGCAAAAAACTGGATATCGTCGATAAGCAGTGCGTCGACCGAACGGTAGTAGCGTTTGAATTCATTGATCGCATTGTGCTGCAGCGCCTTAACCATGTCGGCGACAAAGCGCTCGGAATGGAGGTAAATCACCTTGGCATTCGGCTGCTTTTCCAGGATCAGATTACCCACCGCATGCATCAGGTGGGTTTTACCCAGACCTACGCCACCGTATATAAAGAGGGGGTTGTAGGCGGTACCGGGGTTTTCCGCTACCTGCATCGAGGCGGCGCGAGCCAGTTGATTCGATTTACCTTCGACGAAATTGGCAAAGGTGAAGTTGGGATTGGTGCGCGCCTGTTCCTTATTCTTTTTTACCGCGGCCTGAATGGCGGGGGCATTTTCACGTACCTGTGCCGGGGTCGGTTCGGCAACCGCCGGAGCCAGACTACCCACCGCGAGCTCCAGCCGTGGCGGTTCGCCGTCACTCATCTGGCGCAGCATTTCAGCGATACGCTCGCGGAAATGCTCCCCGACCCAGTCCTGAACAAAGCGGTTCGGTGAGAGCAGGCGCAATACCCCATCGACCATCTCCGCCTGCAGTGGTCGAATCCATGTATTGTATTGCTGCGGAGTCAGCTCATCTTCCAGGCGGGCAAGACACTGACCCCAAAGCACGACGCTCATCGCCTAACCTCAAAATCGACTGCGGGAATCGGGGGAAGGAGGGCAGTCTACAGCCAATCACCAAAGTTATCCACAACCCTCGGAACATAGTGTTAAAGCCGCGTCGCTATTGACAAAACAGGGGTCCAGGCAGTATCGTTGCCGACTTTTCCGCCCCGACTAATTCGGGGTTTTGTTTCTGGAAACACTTAACCGGATTTGCTGCCATGAAAAGAACCTTTCAGCCCAGCCGTATTAAACGCGCCCGCACCCACGGCTTCCGTGCCCGCATGAGCACCGTTGGTGGTCGCAAGGTAATCAAAGCCCGCCGCGCCAAGGGCCGTGCCCGCCTGTCCGCCTGATACGCGAATCTTGAACGATGCGGCGACTGGCGCGCCGTCCCGAAAGGGTTCGGAACGCTTTGATCGCCGCCTCCGTATGTTGCTGTCGGCGGACTTCAAACGAGTCTTTGCCGACCCATGCAAAATTGGCTGTAGATATCTGACGCTGCTGGCCATACGCAACGAACTCGATCATCCCCGCCTCGGTCTGGCCATCTCCCGCAAAAATATCCGAACCGCTGCGGGTCGCAACAAGGTAAAACGCCAGGCCAGAGAGAGTTTCCGATTGCATCAGGATATAATCGGTAACTTTGATGTGGTAGTTATGGCAAAGCCTGGCGCCGACAAGGTACACCGGCGTCAGCTAAGAGCGCAGTTGGACAAGCACTGGCAAGAGTTGGCCGAACGATGCAAAAAATCCTGATCCTGCTTATCAAGGGCTATCGCGCCGTTCTCAGCCCCATCATGGGCAATCAGTGCCGTTTTTATCCCACCTGTTCCTGCTACACCGAAGAAGCTATTCGCCAACACGGCGCCCTGCGGGGAAGCTGGCTTGGCCTGCGCCGAATCTCCCGCTGTCATCCCTGGCACGAAGGGGGCATCGACCCGGTCCCCGGAACCGAACACCTATATAAAGAGTGAATCATGGATCTGCAACGACTTCTCCTTGCCGCCGCCCTCTCCTTTACCCTGCTGATGATCTGGCAGGCGTGGCAACAGGACTATAACCAGCCACCCGTACCCGTAACTTCACAAAGCGCCACACCGGCTGCCCCCAGTGATGCGCCGCAAGCGCCGGGTAAAGATCTTCCCGCAACGCCGGGCAGCGCAAATGTCGCCACCATGCAGGCGGTTGCCGGTGAGCAGCGCATTCAGGTTAAAACCGATGTTTACGATATCGTCATCGATAGCACTGGTGGCGATCTGCGCCGGGTAGATTTACGCAAGTACCCGGTTTCTGTTGATGAACCGGATCATCCCTTCCGCCTGATGGATGATGGCGAACTGTTCCACGTGGCCCAGGCTGCTTTGCTCGGTGCTGAAGGCAGTGTTGCACCCAACCACAAACAGCAGTTCCGTGCGGAAAAAACCGAATACAGCATGGCCGAGGGTAGCGACACCCTGGAAGTGCGTCTGAACTGGAAAGACGGTAGCGGACTCAGCGTCGACAAGATCTACACCTTCCATCGCGACAGCTACGTCATCGACGTTGGCTTCGAGATCAAAAACGGTAGCGGCAAACCCTGGACAGGTTACGCCTATCGCCAGTTGCAGCGTACCGAGCCGGAAAGCCAGTCGAACTTTATCTACACCTACACCGGTGGTGTGATCTACAGCGAAGAAGAGAAGTACGAAAAGATCAAATTCGAGGATATGAAAAAGCAGAACCTCGAGCGCAAGATCAAAGGCGGTTGGGCTGCGATGATCCAGCACTACTTCCTCTCTGCCTGGATCCCGCCAGCGGATGAAACCGACAGCTACTACAGTAAAGCGCCGGGCAACACCTATCTGCTCGGTATGATGTCACCGGCAACAACCGTTGCACCGGGTGCCAGTGAAACCCTGAAATCACGTCTCTATGTTGGTCCGAAACTGCAGGAGCATTTGGCCGAGGTTGCGCCGGGTCTGGAACTGACCGTCGATTACGGTTTCCTTACCATCATCTCCAAACCGCTGTTTTTGGCCCTGGAGTTGATCCATAGCCTGCTCGGCAACTGGGGTTGGTCGATCATCGTCATTACGATTTTGCTGAAAGCGGCCTTCTACAAACTGTCGGAGACCAGCTACAAATCGATGGCGCACATGCGCAAGGTGCAGCCGAAGATGGCGGCACTGAAAGAGCGTTATGGTGACGACAAGCAGGCTTACCAGGAAGCGATGATGAAGATCTACAAAGAGGAGAAGATCAATCCTCTTGGTGGTTGTCTGCCGATCCTGGTGCAGATCCCGGTATTCATCGCCTTCTACTGGATGCTGCTCGAAACCGTCGAAATGCGTCAGGCGCCGTTTATGTTCTGGATTCAGGATCTTTCGACTGCCGATCCCTACTACGTGCTGCCGCTGTTGATGGGTGTCACCATGTTGATCCAGCACAAGCTAAACCCGACACCGATGGATCCGATCCAGGCGCGGGTGATGCTGATCCTGCCGATCGCCTTCACCTTCTTCTTCCTCTTCTTCCCCTCGGGGCTGGTGCTTTACTGGGTGGTGAATAACACCCTCTCCATTGCCCAGCAGTACTACATCACCCGGGTGGTGATCGCGGAAAAGTAGGCACGAATGAACCACAATAAAAAGCGCGTTGCAGCAGTGCACCGCGCTTTTTTTGTCTGAAGAGATAAACACATGAAACGTACCGAAGAGACCATCGCAGCACAGGCAACACCACCCGGACGAGGTGGGGTTGGTATCGTGCGCATATCGGGTCCGTTGAGTCGTGAGTGTGCGGAACAAATTTTGGGCCACTGTCCCAAGGTACGAGTAGCCGAATACCTGCCGTTTAAAAATCTCGATGGTGAAGTACTCGACGAAGGGATCGCGATCTTCTTCGCCGCACCCAACTCATTCACCGGTGAAGATGTACTGGAATTGCAGGGCCATGGCGGGCCAATCGTCATGGATCGTCTGCTAGCACTGGCGCAACAACTCGGTGTGCGTCTCGCCCGTCCCGGTGAATTTTCCGAACGCGCCTTTCTTAACGACAAACTCGATCTCGCCCAGGCAGAAGCGATTGCCGATCTGATCGACGCCGGTAGTGAACAGGCGGCACGCTCTGCATTGCGATCGTTGCGCGGCGAATTTTCCGCACGTATTAACGAGCTGGTGGAGAAAGTCACCGAGCTGCGCATGTATGTGGAGTCGGCGATCGATTTTCCCGAGGAGGAGATCGACTTTCTCGCCGACGGTGAAGTGCAAAGAAGACTGGACGAAATCATCACCGCGCTCGCTTCTGTCATGGCCGCCGCGCAACAGGGCGCACTGCTGAAAGAGGGGATGACCGTAGTGATCGCCGGTCCGCCTAATGCGGGTAAATCGAGTCTGCACAATCAGCTCGCCGGACAGGAGTCGGCCATCGTTACCGATATCGCCGGAACGACACGCGATGTGCTGCGCGAACAGATCAATCTCGATGGTATGCCGTTGCACATTATCGACACCGCCGGTCTGCGCGAAAGCGACGACGTGGTGGAACAGGAAGGGATCCGTCGCGCCTGGCGCGAAATCGAACAGGCGGATCGATTGCTGCTGTTGGTGAATGACGCAAAAGGCATTACCGCCGAAGAAAAAGCGATCCTCGAAAAATTGCCTAAAGCGCTGCCGATTACGGTAGTGCGTAACAAGATCGATGTCAGCGGCAACGCGGCGGCGATCATCGACGGAGAACTGGGTAAGGAGATCCGTCTTTCGGCAAAAAGCGGTGAGGGAGTTGAGCTGCTGCGCGATCACCTGAAACAGAGCATCGGCTATCAGGGAACCGGCGAAGGTGCCTTTATGGCGAGACGTCGCCATCTCGATGCACTGGAGCGTGCCGCGGAAAATCTGCAAACCGGTGATCAACTGCTGCAACAGGGCAGTGGTGAGCTGCTGGCTGAAGAGTTACGCCGGGCACAACAGGCATTGGGCGAGATCACCGGTGAGGTGACATCCGATGATCTGCTGGGAAAGATTTTCTCCAGTTTCTGCATCGGCAAATAGAAGCCATCTCAAAACAATCTTCGCACCCTGATCCTGTGTTGCAAAGTCTGCTCCGGTGCTCATTTACTACCGGTAAACTCCGCTCCTCGCAGACTCTGCGCACCCAAGGGCATTACCTTCGGGGCACCTTGCCTCCGGGCACGAATCTAAGTTTTGAGACGGCTTCTACGTCCGGCCATCCACTGGATGGCCGCGTCACCAGATTTACCCAATCACCGCCTTAACCGAATCGCTCATCGGGACTGTGGAACGACCGATCAGTTGACTCAGTTGATGGCTGTCGTCAAACAGCCCACCCTTTGAGGCACCCACATCCGAATCGGCCAGCAGCGCGGCAAACGGTTCCGGAAAACCAGCCTCCATCAACGCGCCTTTGTATGCCTCTTCCGGCAGGTTCTGATACTGCACCGGCTTACCGGAATGTTCGGCGATCATCGCCGCCAGTTCATTCAGGGTGTAACTGGTATCGCCCGCCAGTTCGTAGATCTTGCCCGCCTGGTTATCGGCAAGCAAAACCGCTGCCGCGGCGGCGGCGTAATCGGCGCGCGGTGCCGAGGCGATGCGTCCATCACCGGCGCTTCCGAGTACCACACCATGCTCAAGCGCAACCGGCACCGCTGCGAGATAGTTTTCGCTATACCAGCTATTGCGCAGGATTACTGCGGGCAGGCCGGAGGCCTTGATGGCCGCTTCGGTCTGCTGGTGTTCGGCAGCCAGGCCCAGCGGTGAACTATCCGCATGCAGAATGCTGGTATAGGCCAGCAGTTTGACCCCGGCCTGCTTCGCCGCATCGATCACGTTGCGATGCTGGGGCGCCCGCTGGCCCACTTCGCTGGAAGAGATCAGCAGCAACTTGTCGAGCCCTGCCAGAGCAGCGTCCAAAGTTTCCGGTCGGTTGTAATCCGCCGCCCTTACCTGCACACCGCGTGCGGCCAGATCCGATACCTTGGCCGGATCGCGCACCAGCGCCACCACCTGATCTGCCGGAACGTCCCCCAGCAGCTCCTCGATTACCAATCGGCCCAGTTGGCCAGATGCACCTGTGACTCCAATCATCGTCGTACCCCTTTATCTTGCTGCGTCGAGGAGGCATACTAGCGCCAACACTAACTCAAAGTAAGTACGCACATAAAGGTAAGTGTCATGGGCGAGATCAGCGAAACCACCACCGCCATCATGGGGGGCTACTCACGGGGCAACCTGTTTGCGGAAAAATGCCCGTCGCGTCAGGTACTTAACCACGTCACCAGCCGCTGGGGGGTACTGATCCTCACCGCGCTGCTGGATGGCACCCACCGCTTCAGCGAACTACGACGCAAGATCGGCGGGGTCAGTGAGCGGATGCTGGCGCAGACCCTGCAATGGCTGGAGCACGACGGCATCGTCCTGCGGACCGCCTACCCGGTGGTGCCGCCCCATGTGGAGTACAGCCTGACGCCGATGGGTGAAGAGGTGGCTTATCGGATGAAACTGCTGGCCGACTGGATCGAGGAGAACATCGTGGAGATCCTGGAGACCCAGCAGCAGAAGGCGGAAGAGAAAAAAGCGGCAGGCTAACGAACGGCGTTGGGACGGAAAGAGCCAACCAGTCTCCGAAGCTTTTCAACCTGTTCCGCACGCGCGCTGGCGGTATAGCGCAGTCGCACATAGAGCTTGTTGATCTGGTTTACCGCCGCGGCCAGATCCGGCCGTGCTGCGATCACCCGCCGGGCAAAATCGTCCGGCCCTTCATTGGCGGCGCGTACAAATCCTGCCTTTTCCAGTCGTTCACAGAACTGCAGATAGAGACGTAATATCGGATCGCGTTGGCGCGGGCGACGCAGGAAAGTGATCGCACCGATAATCCCCAGCACGCCGAAGATCAAACCGGTCATAATGCCGATCACCCAGCCCCAGTCGAAACCGCCCATTCCCAGTTTTTGCAGCAGCTCTTTCTGTCGCTGTTGATCGAAACCGAGAATCCAGCGATTCCAGCTATGGTTCAGTGCATCCCAGCCGTGGATCCATTTCCAGTAAACTTCGCGCAACAGCGAGTTGCCCTGCAGATCCGGCGCGGTCAGATCGGTAGTACGAAAACGCGCCGCGTCGGTGGTCGTTTCGACACGCTCCGGCGGGATCGCCGCAGTGGGATCGACGCGCACCCAACCGCCCTCATCGAGCCACACCTCGGCCCAGGCGTGGGCGTTGCTCTGGCGAACGATCAGATAATTACCCAGTGCGTTGAGCTCGCCGCCCTGATAACCGGTCACCACTCGCGCCGGAATATTCGCCGCGCGCATCATGGTGACGAAGGCGGTGGCGTAGTGTTCGCAAAAACCGCGACGAGTGGTGAAGAGAAATTCATCTACCGGGTTCTCACCCAATTGCGGCGGCTGTCGGGTGTAGTAGAACGGTTGCTCGCGAATCATGCTGATGGCGCGTTGCACCAGGGTGTTGTCGTCCGCGCCTTCGTTGCGCCACCCCTGTACTAATGCCCGAGTTTGCGGATTAACGTTGCCGGGCAGATCGGTGCCGACCTCAAACATCCAGAACGGCAAATCGTTGATGCGATAGTCGGTGGTCGAGCGCAGGGTGTACTGCAACTTCTTGCTCACCAACTCGCGGCGCAGCAGTTGAAAGTCGTCCAGCACAAAAACTTCGCCGATGCCCATCGGCAAGGCCTGCGGCAGATCGAGAGCAAAGAGCCAGTTGCGATTGCTCGGTTCGAGGGTCACGGTGTAATCGACGGTTTGCGCGCCACGGGTGAAATCGGGAAGGCTGCGGGTTGGTTTACGCAGTCTAA
Source organism: Thiohalomonadaceae bacterium (assembly GCA_050288165.1). Taxonomy (GTDB): domain Bacteria; phylum Pseudomonadota; class Gammaproteobacteria; order Thiohalomonadales; family Thiohalomonadaceae; genus JAPHTQ01. The sequence continues at coordinate 271,738 of JBNKDG010000005.1, forward strand.
CCGTCCAACGTTTGCCGTCGGTTTGCCACAACACCGGGCCGCGCCAGTAGAGTCTGTCGGCAGCGGGGATCGGGCCGTTAAAGTCGACGCGAAAGGCCACTTCATTGGACTCGACCAGTTCACTGATACTGCCCATCTCGATGGAATCGGAAAGCCCGGTCTTCGCGGCGCGACTCTCCGGCATCCCCCACAGTGGCGAAGCGAGTCGTGGAAAGAGCACGAACAACACAACCATCAACGGCAAAGCCTGCAACAACAGTTTGCCGCCGGTAGTGAAATAGAAACGGTAGTTGGCGTTACTCCCCGCCGGATGGTTAAGGGTGATCAGCGCGGCGGTCAGCGCCAGTACCACCAGAAAAAGATAGCCGCCCATCAGGATAGACTGGCTGAAGATAAAACCGCCGAAGACCATGAAGTAACCGATAAAGAGCGCGATCAGCGCATCGCGTAGTGTGCGTATCTCCAGCAGTTTGAGGCAGAGCATCAACAGCAGTAGCGCCACCCCCGGCTCATGACCGACAAAGGTGCGGTATGCAAAACCAACCGCGGCAATACCAAGGAACACCAGCAGGTAACGCAAAAAACGGCCGGGCAGATCGTAACCGCGCAACTCGTGCAATAACCGCCAGGCAAACACCGCAACGCAGAGCGCGGAAAACCAGATCGGCATACGCAACAGATGCGGCAGCGCGACCAGAAACAGCGCCCCCAGCAACCACTGGCGACCCACCAACGGCGGGGCGAGGCTGCGTTCGTAATCAGCCATCGCCGTGTTCCTCTTTCAGACCAAACAGCGCCAACGCCTCAAGGCAGCGATGGCGATGAAGATCGCCGCGCGATGGCGCAATTGTTTTATCCGGCAGTTGCAGGCCATAGGCGAGGCCGCGACCATCCGCTTCCAGCACCTGACGGGTCAGGCGCGAAAGGCGCGTTTCGATCGCCAGGTTGCCCCACTGTTCCCAGTGCAACCACAACTCCTCGTTACTACCGCCACCGAACAGTTTGGTCTGCATCCCCTGTTCGCGGGCCAGCGCCTTCCAGTGCACATGGCGCATCGAATCGCCGAGGTGATAGGGACGCAGCGAAGTGAAATCGTCGTTGCCGCGCTGACGGGTATCGCCGCTTCCCTCTGCCTGTGACGATAATGCGGGGAGATCGCGCTCGACCGCGGGGCGCGGATAGATCAGACACCGCATCTCCGGATGGATGTAACTCCAGGTATGAAACAGTCCCAATGGAAAACGTGAATAGAGGGTAATGCGCCCCGGCACCAGATAGCCGCGTCGCGAGGTGGGGAAGGTGAGGTCCAGCCAGCTGCCACCGTTTGCTTCCAGATCGAAAACCAGCGGCAACTGATCCGGCAGATACATCTTCAAAGCTATGCGCGGTTGGTCGCTAACGTTCTCTACATAGATAGGAAAGCGCGCCTGTTCACCGACAAAGGCGGGACGCGGATGGCCCGCATGGATGCGCAGACCGTAGAGATTACGCACCGCATGCACCATCGACACGATCGCCAGTCCGGCGAGCAAAAAGGTGAGGGCGAAGGCGAGACTGTTCTGGTAATTGATCGCGCCGATCAACATCGCCAGCAACACCAGCGCAAAGACAAAACCGCTACGGCTGGGAATGATGTAAACGCGGCGTTGATTGAGCGTGATGGTGCCGTGCTCGGCGCGGCTGCGCTTCAACAGATGGCGCCAAAAATAGAGAGCCTCATCGCGCCAGTGACGGTAGGCGGCAGCAATCATCGGCCTAAGGGATCGGCACTTCCAGCAACGGCCGCACCAACGCCTCGACACTACGCGCACCGGTTTCATCCGCGGCCTGCAAACGGTGCGCGGCCACATAGGGCAACAACGCCTGCACATCTTCCGGCATCACATGATCGCGATTGTTGAGTAACGCCCAGGCACGGGCGGCACTCAGCAGCGCCAGTCCGGCGCGTGGCGAAAGCCCGGCAAGATAGAAAGGTGACTGACGGGAGAAGGCGAGCAGCGCCTGGATGTAATCGATCAATGCCTCCGAGGCGTGAATCTGCTTCACCATCTCCTGAAGTTTGAGCAACTGTTCAGGCGTAATCACCGGTTTAATCTCCGGCAACATATCGCGCCGCTCCTTACCCATCAGCAGCGCGCGCTCCGCATTGTGCTCCGGATAACCGAGCGACAACACCATCAGAAAACGATCCAGTTGCGACTCGGGCAGGGGAAAGGTGCCGATCTGGTGCGCCGGGTTTTGCGTGGCGATCACAAAGAAAGGTTGCGGCAGGGAGTAGGTCTGTCCCTCCACCGTGACCTGTTGCTCTTCCATCGCTTCAAGCAACGCGCTCTGGGTTTTCGGTGTGGCGCGGTTGATCTCGTCGGCGAGGATCACCTGGGAGAAGATCGGGCCCGGATGAAACTTGAACGCGCCATTGCTGCGCTCATACACGGAAACGCCAAGGATATCGGCGGGCAGCAGATCGGAAGTGAACTGAATGCGATTGAAGTCGAGACCAAGGGTCCGCGCCAGCACATGGGAAAGGATGGTCTTGCCGACGCCCGGTACATCCTCGATCAACAGATGGCCGCGCGCCAGCAGACAGGCGATGGCCAGTTTGATCTGGTGTTCCTTGCCGAGAATAAACTTGCCGGTCTGGTCGACCGCGCTTTGCAGTAGTGGATTCATTTCTTCTTCTTTATTGCCTGAGGTAAGTCGAGTCTAGCCTACACCAGATAGCTACTCGCTTTTCTTGAAATCCAGCGCAACCGAATTGATGCAGTAACGCTGCCCGGTCGGCTGCGGGCCATCGGGAAAGACATGTCCCAGATGCGAGCCGCAGTTGGCGCAGGTGACCTCGATGCGGGTCATGCCGTGGGAGTGATCCTCTTTCAGCGAGACTTTGCCAGGATCGAGCGCATCCCAGAAACTGGGCCAGCCGGTGCCGGAATCGAATTTGGTTTTGGCGTCGAACAGCTCCGCGCCGCAACAGGCGCAGCGGTAGATGCCGTCCTCCTTGTTGTGCAGCAGCTTGCCAGTGAACGGTGCCTCGGTGCCGTGCTCACGGCAGACGTGGTACTGCTCCGGGGTCAGCGATTCGCGCCATTCGGCGTCACTCTTTTCGTTGGTGGCCATGGTCGGGTACCGGGTGTGGTGAACTATTGAATAGATGGGGATGCCCGAGGCCGCGGGCAATGGGAGGCCACTTACTTAAGGTAAGTGCACCGCGATCCGTGCGCCGCCCAGCTCCGAGCGGTCGATCTTCAAGCTGCCTTCATAGGCCTCGACGATATCGCGCACCATCGGCAGGCCGATGCCGTGGCCGGGGGTGGCTTCATCCAGGCGACCGCCGCGGGCCAGCACCCGGTAGACCTCGTCCGGCTCGATGCCGGGGCCGTCGTCTTCCACCAGAATCAGCAGCGCGTCGCCCTCTTTTTCCAGCCGCAGGGCGATCTTCCCGCCGCACCACTTCCAGGCGTTATCCAGCAGGTTGCCCAGCAGCTCCATCAGGTCGCCCTCGTCGCCGCGGAAGCGGGCTTCGAGATCGAAATGCTTCTCCAGGGCGATCGGTTTGTCGTGATAAACCTTTGCCAATGTCGCCAGCAACCGCTCGGCAACCGGCGCCACGGCGATCGGCGCGGCCAGAGCGGAGCGCCCGGCGGTGGCGGCGCGCTGCAGTTGGTACTGCACGATGTTGTCCATCCGCTCTACCTGCTCGTCGATCTGCGGTGAGCGTTCACTCTCACCCAAACCCCTCAATATCGCCAGTGGGGTCTTGAGCGAGTGGGCCAGATCGGCCAGGGCGTTTTTGTAGCGCGCCTGCTGCGCCCGCTCGTGTTGCAGCAGGGTATTGATGTTGTCGGTGAGGCGGCGGATCTCCCTGGGGTAGTCGCGCTGAAGCTCCTGCTGCTCGCCGGTTTCGATGGCGCACACCTCGCGGGCCACGGTGCGCAGCGGGCGCAGCCCCCAGATCAGCGCCCCGGCCAGGGCCAGCAACAGCAGCGCGGCCATCCCCCCGAGCCAGCCCCACAGGCTGGTGCGGTAGCGCTGCATCTGCTCGTCGAACACCGCCGGGTTTTCCATCACGCTGAAGCGCAGCGGCACGCTGCCCTCCACCGTTTCCCATTCGATATCGACGCTCACAAGAAAGTAGTCCTGGCCGTCGAAGGGCACCCGAAGTAAGCCTTCACTAGCATTCGGCGGCACGGGTAGCTGCAGGCCGACCGCGGAGGGGGAGTGCCAGAGGGTTTCGCCCTTGCCGTTGCCGATGCGGGCGTAAAGTCCGGAGCCGGGTTGCTCCAGCCGCACCTCGGCCAGGTGGCCCGGCATCGCCAGCATGCCGCTGTCGCTGACCTCGGCGGCGGACATCACCACATAGAGTTGGCCGAAGAGCCGTTCGCGCAGCGCCGAAGTGGCGCTCTCCTCGAAGGCGCGTTCCAGCGCCAGGGCGGTGAGGGCGATGAAAATGGTCAGCACCGCGGCGGCACTCAGGTTGACGCGGGCGGAGAGGGAGATCATGCCGGGGTGCCGTTGAAGCGGTAGCCGCGGCCGCGCAGGGTTTCGATGGGATTGCGGCTGCCGTCCGGGTCGATCTTGCGCCGCAGGCGGCCGATCAGCACCTCGATCACATTGCTGTCGCGGTCGTCGTCGTGGGGGTAGAGGTAGTCGGCCAGCTCCGCTTTGGGCACCACCGTATCGTGGCGGCGGGCCAGGTATTCCAGCAGGCGGTATTCGTAGGCGGTCAGTTCCACCGGTTGTTCGGCGAGGGTGACCGACTGGCTGCCGGTGTCGAGTTGCAGCGGGCCGAAGGCGATCACCTCGCGGGCGGTGCCGACGGCGCGGCGCAGCAATGCCTTAATCCGCGCCAGCAGCTCTTCCATGTGAAAGGGTTTCACCAGATAGTCGTCGGCCCCGGCCTCCAGGCCGGTGACCTTCTCCTCCCACTTGCCGCGGGCGGTGAGAATCAGGATGGGTAAATCGTGGCCGTCGGCACGCAGGGTGCGGATCACATCGAGGCCCGACATGCCGGGCAGGCCGAGATCCACAATCGCGAGATCCAGCGGATATTCGCTGGCGAAGAATAGCCCCTCCTTGCCGTCGCCGCTGGCATCGACGGTGTAACCCTCGTCGGCCAGGCGCAGGCGCAACTGTTCGCGCAGCGGCGCCTCGTCCTCAATCACCAGAATACGCACCGGGCCTTACTCCGCCGGTACGGTAATGACGCGCACCTTGCGCTCCTGGGTGAGCACCTTGATGCGGTGCACCAGGCGGTTCTGCTCGCGCACCGTCTCGGCGGAGAGCACACGCCCGCCGGTCTGCTTGCGCACCTGCGCCACGGCCTGGTCGAGGGACAGGGTCCGCGACTTCTTCGCCATCGGCGCGTCGCCCTGCTTTGCCCAGGCGGGTACGGCGATGGCGGCGTTGCCGCCCAGGGCCAGGAGTAGCAGCAGTGTCGTAGCGAGGTGTTTCATGGCGTACCCGTTGTGTTTGCGACCCATGTAGGCTGGGCAGTCATGCCCAGCTTCGGTGTGTATCGGGGCCTGCCCTGCTGGGCATCACTGCCCAGCCTACAAAAACCCCGGTATCTACCGTTGCCAAGAAAGCATACACGCAGCGCCCCGGCTCAATCTACCGGTGTCGCCTCCACGCGCAGGCGGACGAATTCGCCCGGGTCGCGGTCCATGCGGGTGGTGTAGTCGTGGCCGCGATAACGATAGGTCACGCGGTAGCCGACCATCCGCTCCTCCTGAACATAGTCGGTGCGCACGGTGCAGCGACGCACGTCGCGGCTATAGGGCTCTTCGTAGGTACTGTTGTTGCTGGCGATGGTCGCGCCGACCAGGGTACCGAAGGCGGTCGCGCCGTGGTCGCCATGGCCGAGATTGTGGCCGATCACCCCGCCGAGAATACCGCCCACCAGGGTGGCGCCCGGGTCGCTGTGAGTGCGGCTGCCGTAAACCTCTTCGGTGTAGCAGTCGCGGCGCGGCTGCTCGTGCTCGATGAGGTTATAGATCGGATCAACACGAATCACCTTGGCCCGCTCGTACTCCACCGGCGGGTCGAAGGGCTCGGCGGCCAGCGGCGCGGAGGCCATGGCCAGCATCAGGGGGATAAGGATTCGCTTGTTCATGATGGCATCTCCTTCAGCGTTCGTTACAGGTGAGTCTCGATGCGGATAATCACCCGTGGGTCGAAATAGCCGCCGTCGTAATGGGTGTTGTAAACACGGTGCTTCGGCTGGTATTTCGGGATGTACGGCGCCCAGTGAATGCGGCCGTAGTGATTGCCGTTGTCATGGCGGTTGCGCTCATGCTCGCGGCGCTGGCGGTCATTGTCGTGGCGGCGCTGTTCACCCCGGTCGTTGTCACGGTGGTCGCGGTTGTACTCCGGGCGGTCGCCGTCGCGATTGTTGTCGCGAGCCGCGGCAGTGCCCGGCAGGGCCAGTGTGCCCAGCGCCAAAGTCAGGGCCAGGGTGGAAATCAGGGTCTTGGTATTCATGGCAGTCTCCTTTTCGTGAGCGTTTTTGCCTTGTACGCCTTCAGGCTACTCGCCGGTGGCTGAACCGGAACTGAACGAAACTGAATGGATTTCAGGGAAGGCGATTTATCGAAATAACAGGGAGTTAAGCGATAGCCGGGAGCAAGCTCCCGGCCGACCGATCACCAGCGGGGCTGGATGCGGATAATGCGGTCCGGGTTGTGATGCCCATCGTGGTGGTGGCCATAGTCGTAGTAGCCGTAACGGACAAAGGGAAAACCGAACCAGAAACGGCTTCCATGGTGATGGCCGTAATCGTGGCGGCGGTGTTCATAGCGATCACGACGGTGGTCGCGGCGCTCGTAACGGCCACGATCATTGTCATGACGATCGCGGCGGTGCTCCTGACGGTCACCGTCACGACCATAATCCCGAGCAGCAGCAGTGCCCGGCAGGGCCAGGGCGCCCAGGGCAAGTGTCAGGGCCAGGGCGGAAATCAGCGTTTTAGTGTTCATGGCGAGCCTCCTTTTGCGTAAGCGTTTGTGCCTTGTACGCTTGCAGGCTACGCGTGAGGGGCTGAACCGGAACTGAACGAAGTTGAATGGCTTGAAGTATAAATATGTTCACGGGAGCAGTGGTCCACGGGACTGGGCAGAACTCGCTAACAGAAGTAAGCTTGGAATTTCTGGGAAATAGAAATGCAAAAAAGCGGTGTACCCATTATTGCTAAGAACAGTTATTACGGTGCACGAGTTGCGAGACGGGTTTGCAAAGGAGCTTTGTTTTGGACAGGACTTTAGAAATACAGGAATGGCTCGAGTCGTTTGATCCTGAGTGGATATTTTATATAAAGCGTCTTTCGGCTAATGATACGGGCCTTACAGGAGGTCATCAGGTAGGTATTTATATCCCCAAAGACGCCGGTTTGCGTTTTCTTCCAGAGATTCAACGTATAGGCATTAAGAATCCTGAGGCACATTTATCAGCAACCGTTGATTCTCACGCTCTTCCAGAACAAACCATCAGGGCGATTTATTACAATAATAAACATTCTGAAAAAGTAAAAAACGGACGAGATGAGCAGCGACTTACACAGTGGAAAAAAGGAATTGGGGAAACTCCAGTACAGGATATTGATAATACGGGCGCTCTGTGCGTTTTTGCGTTTCATATTCCGGGAGAAAATAGAAATGCCGATTTTCTCCGAGTTTGGTCATGCAGGAATCCTGATGAAGAAGACTATCTTGAAGCACTGATCGGTGAAGTGCTTCCTGGCGAATGGTTGTGTGACAGATTTGATAATTTAGTGGGTGGGATGTTCTCATTGCCAGCGCCCGCGGAGAAGTTTATCGATTTGCCCTGTGAGTGGGATACGGCCTTTCCCAGTGGAAAGAAAATTATCGAATTTGTTATTCGACATTATCGTGAAGAACAACTTGAACCAGATAAACGAATATTGAAAAGACGCGATCATGAATTTGCCGTGTTCCGAGCGATTGAAGAGAAACACATATTGGGTTTGGTGAACGAGGGTTTTCCATCAGTAGATGATTTTGTGGCGTTAGCAAATTCTGTTAGCAATCGGCGTAAATCTCGCTCTGGAACATCGTTAGAATTACACCTTGAATACATTTTTCAGGAAGAAGGTCTGAAATATTTTGGTACGCAGTGTGTAACAGAGTCGAGAAAAAAGCCCGATTTTTTATTTCCTTCCTGTGAGAAATACCATGATCTAGAGTGGCCATCCGAATTGTTGAGGATGCTTGCGGTAAAAACGACCTGTAAGGATCGGTGGCGCCAGATCCTGAACGAAGCTAATCGAATCGAAAGCCCTTTTCTTTTTACTCTCCAGGAGGGAGTGTCTGAAAACCAGTATCGTGAGATGGAGCTGGAAGGAGTGCGATTAGTGGTGCCCAAACCATTGCACGGGAAATTCCCTGATGTTGTCAGGGGCAAGCTCACCAGTTTAGAAGAATTCATTCGGTCTACCATTGCCCTGTATTCATGACCTCCGGGATTTTGGACGTGTTCGCTTCGAGATGACCTCATCGTAAGATTTTTCCTATTGACTGGGAATTCTATATGACATAATGTCCCCAAATGTTCCCAGAACATTTGCCTCAGAGGAAAGTCATAAGTGGATCTCAAGGTTAATCCCGGTGAGTTACTAGCCAAAGTTCGTGAACACCACACCCAGCAGGAAATAGCTAATTATCTGGGGCGTGATGTGAGAACTGTAAAACGCTGGGAAGTGAACGAGGATGGTCCCCCGACCTATGCGGTTCACGGCCTTCAGCAGATGCTTTTTACCGGCTCACAACCGCCACCAGATCAGACGGATTTCACCTTCATCGATTTGTTTGCGGGTATTGGTGGACTCCGCAAAGCATTTGAACAGCACGGTGGTCGGTGTGTGTTTACCAGTGAGTGGGACACATATGCTCAGAAAACCTATATGGCAAATTTTCCTGTAGATCACCCACTGGTGGGTGATATTACCAAGGTGCCAGAAAAGGATATTCCAGACCATGATGTTTTATTAGCAGGTTTTCCGTGCCAACCGTTTTCAATAGCGGGCGTATCCAAGAAAAACTCATTAGGACGTAAACACGGTTTTGAATGTACTACACAAGGTACATTGTTTTTTGACGTTGCTCGGATTATTCGTGAGAAACAACCGAAAGCGTTTCTTTTGGAGAACGTAAAAAATCTACAAAGTCACGACAAGGGCAATACCTTTAGAGTTATATTGGATACACTGAAAAACGAACTTAATTATCAGGTGTTTTATAAAGTAATTGATGCTAAAGGGTTTGTGCCACAGCACCGAGAACGAATCTTTATTGTCGGTTTTCGTGAAAATACTGAATTCACGTGGAACGCGCTTCAGCTACCTGATAGCAACGCAAAGAAAATGGCTGATATTCTTCATCCACAAGATGGCTCAGAAGAACCTGAAGCACCATATACATCCGGACCAAAAGCAAAGGTAGATGACAAATATACACTTTCCGATAAATTGTGGAACTATCTGCAGGCATATGCTGAAAAACACAAGAAAGCGGGTAATGGTTTTGGGTTTGGTCTAGTAACAAAGAGCTCTATTGCAAGAACGCTATCAGCTCGTTATTACAAGGATGGTTCAGAGATCTTGGTTGCCAGAGGGCGAGGTAATCCTCGTCGCCTCACGCCGCGTGAATGTGCACGTCTGATGGGCTATGAATCGGACGACAGGCACTTCGTTATTCCTGTATCTGATACTCGTGCATACAAGCAGTTCGGCAACGGAGTTGTGGTGCCTGTTGTTACTGAGATTGCTCGAATTATGAAACCACATATTACAGAACTTACTGAAAACGCAGTTCATGAAAAGCGAGTTAAACAGATGGCCCTATTTACCCAATGATTGATATTGTCGATCCGGCCACTCGTAGCCGGATGATGTCTGGGATACGTAGTACCAACACCAAGCCAGAAGTGCTTACCCGTAGGGCACTTCATAAATTAGGATATCGCTTCAGGCTCAACAGTAAAGTCGGCAAGATTAAACCAGATATTGTCCTCACCCGTAGACAGGTGGCAATCTTTGTTCATGGTTGTTACTGGCACCAGCACCATGGGTGTAGATTGGCCTACTCAGACCGCAATTACTCACAGAAGTGGAAAAAGAAGTTTGAAGATAATCGTCTACGTGACGAGCGTATCTTAAAAACTCTGAAGGAAGAAGGATGGCGTGTTGCCGTAGTATGGGAATGTGCGACACGAGAAGAAAAGGTATTTTTAGATGCTATTCATCACTTGAACAGATGGATAATATCTGGAACTGGTTTCTACTTTGAAACAAGTTATAAAAAGAAGTGACTAAAATAATTCACTCTGTACAAAAGTACTAAAATATTCAAAATTGAAACTTCACCTCCTCAGCGATCTCCACAATGAATTCTTCCGTTCCAAATCGGTGCCGCCCATCGCGGAAACGGATGCGGATCTGATCGTGCTGGCCGGTGATATCGATGTCGGTCTGCATGGTTTGGAGTGGGCGGCGGGTGTGGCGGAGCGGCTGGGTAAGCCGGTGATCTATGTTTCCGGCAATCATGAGTATTACCGTTACGATATTTCACTGACCGCAGCCATGCGCGCCTTTGCTGCGCAGCATGAGTTGCTGCATTTCCTGGAGAATGATGCGCTGGTGATCGATGGGGTGCGCTTTCTTGGCTGTACCCTGTGGACCGATTACCGGGCGGTGGGTGATCCGGCGTTGGCGAAGTTGGTGGTGCATGAGCGGTTGAATGACCATTACTTGATTAGTAACGGTGAGCGTCTTTTCCTGCCCGAGGATGCGCTGGCGTTGCATCGTGAATCACGCGTCTGGTTGGAAGCGAAGTTGGCGCAACCATTCGATGGCAAGACGGTGGTGGTGACGCACCACGGGCCATCGTTGCTGTGTAAGCATCCCCACTTTCCGATGGATGCATTCGGCACGGCGTTTCTTAGTGATCTTCCCGAGTTGATTGAGCAGGCCGATCTCTGGTGCTTCGGTCACACCCACGCCAACCTCGATACCCATGTCGGTAAGTGCCGCCTGATTTCCAATCAGCGCGGTTACGAGAATGAGGAGATGTGGGGTTACGAGCCGGGGCGGGTGTTGGAGGTGTGATGCTGGGCATGACTGCCCAGCCTACATGATTCCGGAATGACGGCTTTGTGATGGGCACGCTGCGCTTTGTCCATCCTACGTTTTCGCCGATAAGTGGTTGTTTCTATAGGGCTGGTTTACTGCTATTCTTTATTCGCGAATCACGAATAGAGAATAGGTATGATCCTCAAACCCCAAGATGTCCTGGTATTGCTCAAGCTGGTTGCCATTGGTCCCGGCCCATGGAGTTATGGCAGCCTGGCCAGTGAGCTGGGTATGAGTGCTTCGGAGGTTCACTCCGCAATCAAGCGCGCGTTGGCCGCAGGCCTGGCGGCTCAGGGTGAAGAATCTATCCGGCCCAATATCCGTAACCTGGAGGAGTTTCTGCTCTCGGGGCTTCGCTATGTCTTTGTGCCGGAGTTGGGGCTGATGAGCCGGGGTATGCCGACCGCCCATGCGGCATCGCCTCTGATGGAGAAGATGGTTGCCGATGACGAACCGCCACCGGTATGGCCAGACCCTGAAGGTGAAGTTCGGGGAATGGGGTTTTCACCACTGTATAAATCTGTGCCAGGTGCTGCCAGACGTGATCCGGCGTTGTATGAGTTGCTAGTACTTGTGGATGCAATTCGCGGCGGACGTGCGCGGGAGCGCGATATCGCCATGCAGGAATTGGTGAAACGATTAAGGGGCCAGGCGAAGGAAAAATACGTTGTGCAAAATCAAAACAAACTCGTGATTGGTGGGAAGATTGAATTTTCGCACTCTGATCTACAGGAGATTGCACAGCGATTCCATATTCGTCGGCTTTCGCTGTTCGGTTCCGCGGCACGCGGTGAGTTGAATGACGACAGTGATATCGACTTATTGATTGAGTTTGAGAACGAGGCAGCGCCTTCTCTGGCGGGCATGGTGGAAATTCAGGATGCCTTTGTCGAACTATTTCAGGGACGTAAGGTGGATGTCGCGACACCTTCCATTTTAAATAATCCCTACCGACGGAAAGCGATAGAGAAGGACATGGAGGAACTGTATGCAGCCTGAGGAAAGGGATGCGGCTTATCTATGGGATATGTTGCAGGCGGCCAGGGAAGTGGAATCAATGATGGGGAATCGTGATTTATCTGCATTTCTAAATGACCGTGTGTTGGTACGCGCGCTTGAGCGTGGTGTGGAGATTATCGGTGAGGCCGCGCGACGTGTGTCGCTATCCTTCATGGAGTCACACCCGGAGATTCCCTGGCGCAAAATTATCGGGCAACGAAATATCCTGGCCCATGAATACGGCCAGATTGATCATGAAATGCTTTATAAAACGGTGGCTGATGACGTGCCTGAGCTCATCGTATTACTTGAAGGTTTATTGCCTCCCATTGGAGAGAATTAGATCGTTGGTCGGATTAGCGAAGCGTAATCCGACAGATTGATTGTCGGGTTACGGCCTACACTTAAAACAAGTTCCACAATCCCAACGCACTGACGACGAACAACCCCGCGCCAACCCAGCGTTTGAACTGCTGGTCGTTACGCAGGATCGCTTCATGCACTTTTAGCCCGGCGACATGGCCGATGCCTGCGACAGGTAGCAATGCCAGCGCGGTGAGCAGGTTGAGGTTGACGCCGAAGGCGGCGAAGGTGCTCATCTTGATCGTCACCAGCACAAACCAGAGCACGAACAGGGTGTCGCGCAGTTGTTCGCGGCGCACGTTGCGCATGAACACCGCCACCATCAGCGGCGCACCGGAGAGGGTGGTGCCTGCGATGTAACCGCCGACGATCAGCAGGAAGCAATCGACCCAGCGGTTGTGGCTGTGGATGGCGCGGTTGAGCATCCAGATCACCGAGTAGAACATCGACACGCCGTAGA
>JBNKDG010000006.1:0-252557 GCA_050288165.1 Thiohalomonadaceae bacterium
CCAGTCGATCAGACTGGATGCCGCCTTCGATCAGCTGACCCAGGCCAGAGATGCGGAAACCTTCCTGAAGGTTGTCTGCATCTTTGCCGTTACGCCGGGATTCGTCAGCATCGGCGATGCCGCGGCGTTGAGCCGCGGCAACACAGACGACGAGATCCAGGTTGTGTTGCTTGGCCAGTTCGCTCCAGCGGTTGATGACGTTGCGGTCATCCTGCGGAGGAGTGGTCAGGCGGGTCGCGTTGTTCACACCGTCGTGGTAGAAGAAGACACGAAAGATTTCATGACCCTTCTCCAGCGCAGCTTTGGTGAACTGGTAAGCGGTGTCGGAGGCCTGGTGTTGATACGGGCCTTCGTTAACCTGAATAGTAAACTTCATTCTCTCAAACCCTCTTAGAAGCGGATGTGAGCGGAAGCGTTGAGGTTCACACGACCACCACGCCAGTTGTCGATGTGGTACTTGGTGAACGGCAGACCGGTCTTCTCGAAGAATTGCGGCCAACCAATACGCTCAACCCAGTCACCGATACGTTCCCAGTCCTTGGCGTCGGATTTGTAGACGGTCAGGATGTTCTTGACGGTCTCTGCAACTTCCGGCCAACGCGGCGGGTTGTTCGGCAGGCCAGCAGCAACCAGTTTGTGGAACATCGGCTTGGAACGGGCGTTGGAGTGTTTACCACCAACCCAGATAGCCAGCTTGGAGTATTCCGGATCGTTGATCTGCATCGGCGGGCAGGGCGGGAAGCAGGCACCGCAGCAGACGCATTTCTTCTCGTCGACTTCCAGTGAAGGCTTGCCGTTAACCATGGCCGGACGAATCGCAGCAACCGGGCAACGCGCAACAACGGTCGGGCGCTCACAGGCGTTAGCAACCAGTTCGTGGTTGATTTTCGGCGGCTTGGTGTGCTGGATGTTGATCGCGATATCACCCTGACCACCGCAGTTGATCTGGCAGCAGGAAGTGGTGATGTGAACGCGGTTCGGCATGTCTTCCTTGATGAACTCTTCGTGCAGTTCGTCCATCAGGGCTTTAACAACGCCAGATGCGTCAGTACCCGGGATGTCGCAGTGCAGCCAGCCCTGGGTGTGAGAGATCATGGTGACGGAAGGACCGGTACCACCGACAGGGAAACCTTCAGCAGTCAGTTTCTCAACCAGCGGGGCAACTTTGGATTCTTCGCTAACCATGAATTCGATGTTAGAACGCATGGTGAAACGGACGTGACCTTCAGCAAACTGATCGGCGATGTCGCACAGTTTACGAATGGTGTACAGGTCCATTTGACGCTGGGTACCAGCGCGAACGGTCCAAACCTGGTCACCGCTCTTGGCAACGTGACGAAGAACGCCGGGACGCGGACGATCGTGGTAGCTCCACTGGCCAAAGTTCTTCTTCAGCACAGGGTGCATGAACGGAAACGGATCCGGTACACCGCTCTCGATAGGCATACGAGGTGCAGACATATTTACCTCCAACTCTAAGTTAATTGGTTTTGTACTGGCGGGAGTTCACACCGCCTATACAGGAATCAATGGCTCAGCTTACGCCTTGCGCTCGGCCCACTTCTTCGCTTCTTCGTCCCAGCCATCCATGCGGATGTAGGAGTTAGCACGCGGAGAGGCGATCATGTTCGGGTCAACTTCAAGGCCAAGACCTTCAAGGAAGTTCACCAGACCGATACGCTCGATCATCTCACCGGTACGTTCGTGCTCTAGCGCGTTCTCAGCGAAGAAGTCGATAACGTTGCCGGCCAGTTCCTCGATGGCTTCGAAGTCTTCGTCGTTCTCAAGCTTCATGAACGGAACGATGACGGTGCCCATCAGGTCGCCGATCTTCAGGGTACGCTTACCGCCGATGAGGACGGAGGCGCCTTTGTCGTTACCCGGGCTCAGAGCCTTGTTCATAACGTTGAGGCAGTGCATGCAACGGACGCAGTCCTTGTTGCTGACGTCGAGGGTGTCGTCGTCGTTCAGGGACAGGGCGTTGGTCGGGCAGCGGGTGATGACGTTGTCGATAACGTACTTGCGGCCTTTGTCTGCAACGAAGGCTTTGACTTCTTTCTGGTCAACGATCATGTCGTCGCGCCAGGTACCGATAACGGCGAAGTCAGCACGGTGAATGGAGTTCATGCAGTCGTTGGCGCAGCCAGAAACCTTGAACTTCATTTTGTACGGCAGGGCCGGACGGTGCATGTCGTCGAGGAACGCGTTAACCAGGGTGCGGTGAGTGCGCTGCTCATCGAAGCAGGACTGTTCGCAACGAGCGGCACCAACGCAGGACATACCAGTACGGACAGCCGGGCCGGCGCCGCCAAGGTCAAAGCCCATTTCGTTGAACGCATCGAATGCCGGTTGAACGTTTTCGGTGGTGCAGCCCTGGAACATGATGTCGCCAGATTGACCGTGGAAAGCTACCAGGCCAGAACCGTACTGTTCCCAGATGTCGCAGAACTTGCGCATTACATCGGTGGTGTAGTGGTTGCCAGCGGGGGGCATGATGCGGAGGGTGTGGAATTCAGCGGCGGCGGGGAACAGGGGCTTCTTGTTCTCGTCGTGCAGTTCGGTGAAACGGGGGATAACACCACCGCCGTAACCGACAACACCTACTGTGCCGCCCTTCCAGTAACCCTTGCGGGTTTTGTAGGAAGTCTCCAGCTGACCCAGCAGGTCAACCATCATGTCATTGTCTTGCGCCAGACGCTTGATACCGGTGATGAAACTCGGCCATGGGCCGCTTTCCAGCTGATCAAGCATAGGTGTGTCGTGCATTTTTTTGGCCATTTCTCTCGATACTCCCGTCAGACTTATGGGCAAACGGTCTACTTGTTTTGTTCAAGCCGACCTACCAAAGGCTGCAGATACTGAAATATCCTGCATGGATTGATGAGCCCCGGTTTCAGATGCTCTCAATATGGGAACGAAGTTTAGGAGTTTCTTATGTGGCAATTAACCGCCCCGATGGGGGAGGGGATAGATAGCCGTATATCCAAAAAGGGATATATGGCGTCATTAGCTATACCCCACCCAAATCGACAGGTCGCAATAGTAAGTATTGAAAAAACATATCATTAGGGCGCTTATTTGAAGCTTTTATTGCGGAGCATTGGGGATATGCCGCCGTTCCGGCTATTTTTCGCCTATCCCAACACTCGGATTTTGCTGTGCTATTATCGCGTCCCGCTAAGGTGCTCGAACTTGAGTTGCGTGCCGAGTGGGCACATATTGAGAGTGGCTGATTTAGACGAGTCCAGAGGGAAGCCGCATGTTATATCTGAGCGAAGTGCTGATCCAGAACCCACAGTTGGAGAACTTTGAGCAGTTGCTGGAAGTGGTCAAGGAACGCTCCAAGTCGGAGATGTTCTTCCGCATCGACGTCAAACCGCCCTATCCGGACACCCCGGAGAATTGGGAAGACCGGCTCGAAGCCAGCTTTACCTGACTAGAAGCGGCCTCAAAAATGCTGTGATCGCTATTTTTGAGACCACTTCTACGAACATATATATAGATAGGGTTGATTGTGAAGTACCTGAATATTAACGACCACCATCGCGAAGCCGAGTGTGCCGAGGATACCGTTAAGTCCAGCGAACTGCTGGTGACCCGGCTGGATGAGCTGCGCGACGAACTGCCCTCGCTGAGCGGTGTGGCGCGCATCAAACCGCTGCTGGACAGTGGCTACATCCTGCTCGACCTGGTAGGCCGTGAGGCCGAGGCCCACGCCGCAGCGAAAGAGGCGCTGAGCCTCGCCATCGAAAACGAGCAGTGGCAGCAGGCGGTTGAGGCCTGTGACATCCTTTATCAGTCCGGCCAGGACGATGCGGTAGCGGCGCTGACCCACGGCATCTGGCTTGGTGTGACCTATCCCATCGACCCGGAACTGAGTGTCGCCATGCTGCAACACCTGGTGGAAGAGACCCCGGACAACTCCGATGGCGCCGCCGTGGCCGCCGCCACCGCCTGTTACATCGCCGATATGCGTGCCGAGGGCAAGCAGCACGATGAGCTGGGCTTCTTCACCGGGCAGCTGTTAGGCCAGGTGGCGCGTCGTCATACCAATGGCGCCTGTGACACTCAGGAGTTGTTCGACATCTGGATGGACCGCCTGGAGCTGAAAGAGCCGGGCAAATTCCTGCCGCGTCTGGCGATGATCCTTGATGTACTGGTCCCTGCCGATCAATGGTGGTTCGACCGCGACGTATTGCGCGCAAAGATCCCGGAGTAAGGACGTGTTCTGGCAGGACGAGGACGAAAACGATATCACCCGCTTTGTGGTGCCGGAGAATGTGCTGGATCTGCAATTCTCCATTCGTTGCAAATCCCTGCCTGTCGACCACGCCTGGGCACTTTCCAGCGCAATACAGCAGGCCTTGCCCTGGTTTGCTGAAGAGGAGCAGGCCGCATTGCATCTGATCTATGTGGCCGACTCAGGCAACGGTTGGGAACGCCCGCACGGTAGCGGCGATATGCTTTATCCCTCGCGCCGCACCAAACTGGTTTTACGCCTGCCTGCCGAGCGAATCAACGATGCGCTGGCACTGACTGGACAAACGCTGCATCTGGGCGATAGCGAGATCGAAGTGGGCGAGGGCAAGGCGCATCCGTTGAGTGCGACGAATACCCTTTATTCACGTTATGTCGCGATCACCGAAGCCGATCAAACCGAAGAAGCCTTCATCGCCCAGCAGGTCGCTGAACTCAAGGCGGCCGGATTGCGCTTCAAGAAGGTGGTCTGCGGCAAGGAAAATAGTTTTGTTTTACCCGATGGTGAACTGCTGACCCGTAGCCTGTTGATTGCCGATCTGCCGCTTGCGGATGCGGTGCGTCTGCAGGAGATCGGACTCGGTCCACACCATCTAAAAATGCTCGGTTGCGGGTTGTTCATTCCGCATAAGACGGTTTAGGATAGCTCAGTTTTTTATATTGAAGCCTTCTCAAAATAGGCGCTCGTGCCCTGAGACAAGGCGCAAAGTCTGCGAGGAGCGCAGTTTACCGGTAGTAAATGAGCACCGGAGCAGACTTTGCAACACAGGATTCAGGGTGCGAGAGCCATTTTGAGATGGTTTCGGAGAACTTGTTAGACAGGAGAAAATTTATGGCATACGAAGTAAACGGCAAAACCATTGAAACTAACGACAACGGTTATCTGCTTAACATCGAAGACTGGAACGAGGAAGTCGCTGCCGCTATCGCTGCTGCTGAAGGCGTCGAGCTGAACGAGAAGGCATGGGACCTGATCAATTACCTGCGTGATGAGTACATCAACAACGGTGGCAACCAGCCGAATGACCGCAACATCATCAAGGCAATGTCCGACAAGTGGGACGAGAAGATTCAATCCAAGGATCTGTACACCCTGTTCCCGATGCAGCCTTCCAAACAGGCTGGCAAGATCGGTGGTTTGCCGGAGAGCCGTCGTAAAGGCGGTTATTGATCGAATCGCTTCTGCGAAAACCGATGTCGAAAAAGCCCGCTAATGCGGGCTTTTTACTGACACGGACACGAAGCGGCAGAACATTACGGCTAAAGCCGTGGCTGAATGCGCCCGACACCTGTCCGGCGTGAAATGAGAGGTACCCACAGCGTATATCGCCTCTACTACCCCAATGGTATTGGTGACGAACTACAGAAGATGGATCCTGAAGCCTTTCGTAGCAACCCATCTATGGGAGGTGTATCTGGGTAAAGATGAAAATGTAATTCAGTACAGGCATCGTTGGATTGGTTTTAGTGATTTCTTTCAGCATCTCAGGGCGAGTGTTAGACTGGTAGGCTCATTTACAACACATGGAATGTAGCATACGTGGGTAAGATTCTCTGTATCTGGGAGTTGGGAAATGCATTCGGTCATATCCGCCGTCTTGCGCGAATCGCGGAAGAGTTGATCGAGCGTGATCACGATGTTTCTTTTGTGCTGAGTGACCTTAAACATGCCGATGCGACTCTTTCGCATTTGAATGCCGCTTACTTCCAGGCGCCGATATGGACAGCGCCTGTGCATAATGCGCCAAAATCCCCGGCAAGTTTTGCCGAGATCCTGATACATTTCGGTTTCACTGATCCTGAAGGGTTGACGGGATTGTTCAATGCCTGGAAAAACCTGTATCAGCAACTCCGTCCCGATCTTGTACTGGTAGATTATTCGCCTGCCGCGATAATCATTGCCCGGGCGCTGGGTATAAAAACCGCGATACTTTCCACCGGCTTTTGCATGCCGCCTGATGCGGATCCACCGCCGCCTCTGCTGCCGTGGATGAAAGCGACGCCCAAGCGATTGATCAAAAGTCAGCAGCAAGTGTTGGACACCATTAACCTGACGCTTGAACGGTTGGGTATGCCGCGTCTGAGAAGGTTTTACGATGTTTTCGATGTAACCGAGCGCTTCCTGATTACCTATCCTGAACTCGATTTCTATCCTTCACGGGGAGATGCTACCTACTGGGGGCTACTGGACTCGAGTAAAGGGAAGCCGGTTGAGTTACCACCACCACAAGAACATGAAAAGCCGTATATCTTTGCCTATCTCAAACGCGGTTATGATCGTATGGTGCTGGATATACTTAGGAAACTGGAGTTGCCCGCTACGGTCTTTGCACCTGCTATGCCGGAGCGTTACCACTCGCGGTTTGTCACGGACAAACTGCGCATTTTTAGAGAACCTGTCCTACTGGACAAGGTGCTTGCACATTCCGACATCGTTATCTGCCATGTGGGTCATGGTACGGTCGTAAAAGCATTGTTTGCCGGAAACCCGTTGCTGTTATTGCCCTTACACGTGGAACAACGTTCAATCAGTCTTCGTCTGGAACAACTCGGTGTCGGTATTGTCCCCGAACAGACAGAGAAGCCAGATGTCGTGGAATCCGCGCTGAGAAAACTTATCGATAACCCCGAATATACGCAACGTGCGAAAGCGTTTGCCGCCAAATATGCAGGCGAAGGAGATGCAGCGGAACGAATTGCGAAGCGTTGCACAGAGCTTTTGGCGTAATACTCATTACCGGCGCCTAAACTCTGCTTTCTACTCCGGACGCCCAGTCCTCTATCCTTCGAGCCAGCCTAGCCTAGCTATCCCTGATTGCACACGGTAATCCAGTTGTCCATTTCTCTCTTGTTTAACATCCGCTCGCAAAGGTTAAATGATTCTTAGTGTTTTACTCTGTTTCACTAACAAAACACACTTCGCGGTTGCGTATAAATACAACGAGAATCAAGTAGATAGGATAAAGGTAAACAATGTGAACTATGGCGAAGGTGTTTTGACACTCAATAGCCACTCTAGTTTAATTGCCCAAGCCTGCGGGGAGATAATTAAACAATTAGAAGAAATCGAATGAGGTTCCCGATGCTACTGCTGGCGCTGGGATTCGACCAGGTCGGCACGGCGGGCGACGACGTGATAATGGGCACCGCGCTGCCCGACAATCTCTGCGGCCTGGAAGGCAACGACACCTTATACGGCCTGGAGCACAACGACCATATCGACGGCGGTACGGGTGCCGACACCATGGTCGGCGGTGAAAGTGAACAACCCTTCTGGCAGAATAGGCGGAACAAGAATCAACAAAGTATGAGGATGGCAGCATGAATCAGAAATGGATAGCACTCGTATTGCTGGCGCTGGGTGCCAACTTCGCCTGTGCAGCGAGTTTTGATTGCGATAAGGCCGGTACAAAAGTCGAGAAGATGATTTGTGCTGACCCAGCACTTTCCAAGTTGGATGAGGAACTGGGTAAGGCTTATACAGAAGCATTGGAATCCTCTTCTGAACCAAAAACACTGAAGGTCAATCAGCGTAACTGGCTGGCCGTAAGGAATGGTTGCTTGGATACTGATTGCCTGGCGTCATCGTACCGTAGCCAGATTGGCGAATTAACTGGAGAGCCCAAGAAGGGGAAACTCCTGATGCTACTGTCCAATAATGACAAGCTTTGTGGTGAGTACAAGGACTATATCGAGCATGAAGTGGCAACCAAACGCCAGTATGGTCATATGACGGTGCCAATGTGTAGTCGGCCGTTTGGCAAAGAGTATCCAGCGTTTGAGGCGGTGCAATGGCGCGAGGTAAGTCCGGAGGATTATCCAGAGCTTGCGGTGCAGGCATATCGATATATTCGTTATTGGCCATGGGATAGAGGCGAAGTCGCCAGCTATTTGAAGGAAAGTTCTTACCAGGGGCAATTGGATTCGATTAAGTCAAAACATTCGTACCGCTGGTGGCATATGTGGTTGGGTGAGGCCGATGTTGATAACTCAGGTGATAAAGAAGTTCTACTTAGAGTGGAAGCCGATGGGCGTTGTGGTGAAGCGATGGATAAACCACCAAGATGGGTAATGCCGGTAATGGTGGTGGATGCATCCGGGAAAGATATTGATGTTAAGAAGTCTGATGGGCTCCAAAAGGTGACAGTGCCATTTCCTATCACAACATATCATTGGCCTCCAAAGACCTATTGGACACCAAACATTAAACCAATACCTGGATTGTACATATTTGGTCTTTCGGCTTTTGACTCATTCACATATGCAGAAGAACGGTATTTTGATGTATGGCATGATGAGTGGGAACAGGCAAACAAAGGTCTTGCTGAACCGCTCTATTCATCTTTAAGTGTTTATCAAATATCAAACAGCGAAACATATCCAGTCTGCCGTTTTAAATTCAAAAAATAACGATTAATGGAGTAAGTTATGGCGATTACCAATACACATACAGCAACCGGCTCGAATTACATCAATGACTTGTTGTCGAATCTGAGAGCGCTGGAAGATTATGTTCCGACTCCATACTATGACAGAGCCACCACGAATACTCTTGGCGAATACCAGAATGTTACCATCGGTGACGGCATTAATATCGACTGGAGCAATGAGGCGCACCTGAAACTTGTGCTCAATAAGCTGGGTATGGTGGATTATTCGAATAACCAGGAGGCTATTCGCCGGCAAACGAATGGCCTGCCGCCGGAAACCGTTGCCGAGAAAGTCCAGCGGCTTGATGCGATGGTGAGCGCATTTCAGCAAGTATTTGTCAATAATCGCCCTGCCGAAGATGCCAGTTTTAGCGAAGTTCAAACTGCCAATCAGCGACTTGGAGCTGCTCTTGATACCTTAGCCCAACAATACGGCGGCCTAAGTCAATTCCAGCTTACCGAAACGCAATCACAAGACGTAATCACACGGATTATCGAAGGTGGTGTGACCGTCCCTGATTTTCTCGATTTTCCTGTGGAAAAGGGGCTGCAAGCCATGCTGGATGCCCGGCTTGGCAATACAGACACCACCACAAACCTTGCCCACGACAGTAAAGAATATGCAGCCGTGATGTCAATGTATTACAACGCAAAAACGACTGTTGGGAAGCACCTCGTTACTGCGATTAAGAGCGACAACCGCGCCGAAGCCTGGTTCGAAATGCGCTACAACACCAATCGCAGTGGATGGAACGAAATCAATGGTGGAGACACCACCGCGATAAACAGCCAGGGTGGCGCAGGTCTGGCAAAACGCCGTTACGCCGAAGCCCAACTGTTCGGCTTGTACGGCGACACTACCGACCCAGCGGTACAACTGGAAGACGCCAAATCCGCCTACCGAATGCTTCAACTCCACCGTGACACAATTTTGACTTACGAATCATGGTACGGCCAAAATCCTGATGGCACCTCCGGCCAGCGTGACATGACCGGTGCCGCCAATGCCGATACACTGGCAGAAGCCTTTACCCAAGCAAAAGAACAAATCATCACCACCCTCAACACCAGCGGGTCCCTCACCCTAAACAAAGCGTCCTACCTCTCCACCGACATCTATCTCGATCCAGGCAGAGCCAATTCCCGCCAAAGAGTCAACCCCGACTACAGCAACAAAAACATCACCGGCAGCGAGCGCAATGACATCCTCATCGGCGAAGGCGGCAGTGACACCCTTATTGGTGGTGCGGGTAATGACGTTCTCATCGGCGGCAATCTGACCAAAGATGGCGTTATCGAAGACCACGGCATCGACATCCTAAAAGGCGGCACTGGCAACGACACCTACCTGGTCGGTCGAGGCGATCGGATTTCCGACACAGGCGGCATCAACGAAGTCAACACCGTCCTCCATAATGGAGTAGGCATTGACGGCACCTACACCCATATTACCGGCACCGAATTCTACCAACGCGACGACGGCATACGATTTCACATCGACGAAGCAGGTACTGCCCATTTTTCCGACAGCCACGTCTCCATCGAAAACTTCGACCCCAGCAGCTTCGGCATCACCTACGTCGACAGTGAAGCACCGGTAACCATCAACACACTAAGCGGCGACAACAAATCAAATTACCTTATTGGCAGCAGAACCGACTTGTTAGGCAGCCACACAATTCACGGCGGAGCAGGGCAGGACTATATTCTCGGCTCCTTCGAAAGCGACATCCTGCACGGCGATGACAACGACGACTGGATCGTCGGCAACGGCGGCGAAGACCTCATCTATGGCGACGGCGGTAACGACTACATCACATCGGTATTCGGAGGAAGCACCGTATACGGCGGAATCGGCGACGACATCATCTCCGCAATCAACTTTGACGCCATCGCCAAATCCGTCATCAACCCGAAAATCAGTCCGTGGATCAGCAACGAAATCTTCTGGCAAGACACCTCTGCCGTATTTTTCCATCCAGCAAATGCATTCAATGCCGATCAACACGGCTACAGCGACATCCTCATCACATCGGGATTTACATACACCTACGATCCTAGCAACATAATCCTGAAACCTATAGAAGGAGCTTCCGCCGCCGGTGATGGATGGACCTACAAAATGTCTATCGATCACAACAACACCTGGTCATACACCTACTACCACGCTGACCATGCGCCGAAAGGCGAAATACTGTCGGATAGCTTTGGCCACTACATGGCACCCTATCCGCTGACACAGGGAGTCACCCTGAGCGGCGGCATAGGGAACGACACCATTATCGGAAACGATGGCGCTGACAACCTCTCCGGGGGAGACGACAACGACAACATACTGGGTAACGGCGGCGAAGACCTCATCGACGGCGGCAAAGGCGATGACATCATCCTGGCCGGGGATGGCGATGACTACGTGATGGGGCAAGCGGGAAAAGACTTTATTCGTGGCGGAAAGGGCAATGACACGCTGGATGGCGGTGACAATAACGACTACCTGTATGGTGGAGATGACAACGATCTGATTCTGGGCGGCGATGGGAACGACATACTATGGGGTGGTCGAGGGATTGATTACCTTGCTGGTGGCAAGGGTAACGATACATACGTCTACGAAATTGGCGATGGAGAGGTACATATTTTCGATACCGCGGACGATCTCAACGTCCTGCAGTTAGGCGAAGGGATCACCACGGGCATGATAAAACTGGAAGTAGGCTCCCTCGCCATCCGCCTTTCCGACACCGACGTCATCCACCTCGACAACTTCGACCCCAACAACCCGGATGCGGGCGCCTCCGGCATTACCCGAATCGAATTTGCCGACGGCACCGTCATGACCTACCAGGAACTACTGGCGCTGGGATTCGACCAGGTGGGTACATCTGGCGATGACATCATCAACGGCACCCCATTGCCCGACAACCTCTACGGCCTGGAAGGCAACGACACCATATACGGCCTGGAGCACAACGACTACATCGACGGCGGTACGGGTGCCGATACCATGGCCGGTGGTGCAGGCGACGACACCTACCTTGTCGACCAGGCAGGCGATACCATCGTTGAATTGGCAAACGAAGGTAACGACACCGTTATTGCCTCGTACTCCTATTCGCTTCAAGACAACGTCGAAAACCTTGTGCTCAATGGTTCGGCTGCCATCACCGGGACAGGCAACGCACAAAACAACGTTATTCAAGGCAACGAATTGGATAACACCCTTTCCGGTCTTGGCGGCAACGACACGTTATACGGCGGTGATGGGAATGATGTCCTGGATGGCGGTGAAGGGGACGACACGTTATCCGGCGGTACTGGGGATGACATCCTGGATGGCGGTGCCGGAGTGGATGTCATGATCGGCGGCGCCGGTGCGGATATCTATATCGTCGACAACAGCAACGATGTCGCCACGGAAGATACGCCGGATGACGGTATCGATACCGTACGCAGCAGTGTTACCTATCAACTGGACAATTCCGCCATTGAGCGGCTGGAGTTGGTCGGCGATGCCGATATCGACGGCACCGGTAACAACTACGACAACGAGATTGTCGGCAATAGCGGCAACAACCGTCTTGATGGTAGAGGTGGAGCGGACACGCTTGCCGGTGGTGATGGGGACGATACCTATGTGGTCGATCAGTCCGATACGGTTATCGAAGTGGCCGGAGAGGGCACCGATACCGTTGAAGCCCGTTTCGACTACACGCTGGGAAGTAATCTCGAAAACCTGACGTTGACCGGTTACGGTTCATTGAACGGAACCGGCAATGAACTGGACAACGTGCTGCGTGGCAACTCCTACAACAATATCCTTGATGGTCAGGGTGGTGCCGACACAATGGTCGGCGGTGCGGGTGATGACACCTATATTGTGGATAATACCGGTGACACCGTTGTTGAGAATGCTGGGGATGGCATCGATACGGTCTACAGCTCGGCGAATTTCACCCTGAGCGCCAACGTCGAAAACCTGACCCTTACCGGCAACGATGCGCTAAGCGGTAGCGGCAATGCACTGAACAACGTCATTCTCGGTAATGATGCGGACAACACCCTATGGGGTAACGACGGCAATGACAGCCTGAGCGGTGGTTTAGGTGCCGACGTTATGCACGGTGGTGCCGGGGATGACGTGTTCTTTGTCGACCACATCGGGGATATTACCCAGGAGAATAGCGGCGAAGGGTATGACCGCGTTTACGCCTCCGTAGACCACACCCTTGGTGACCATATCGAACGGCTGTACCTGACAGGTACTACCGGTATGGAAGATATCAATGGCACCGGTAACAATCAGGCAAACACCCTCTACGGTAATGCGGGCGACAATGTGCTCTCTGGTCTGGGTGGCGACGACATACTGGATGGTGGTTCAGGCAACGACACCCTTGATGGCGGTGATGGGAACGATACCCTTAATGGTCGTGATGGTGCCGACACCCTAATCGGCGGCAACGGTGACGACCAATACATTATTGATAACATCAACGACGTTGCCATCGAGACCGGCACAGACGGTTACGACAGCGTGCTCAGCAGCGTGTCATTCACCATGGGTGAAAACATTGAGGCGATCGAGTTGTTGTTCGGTAGTGGCAATCTCAACGCGACGGGTAACGCCTCAGACAATTACATTATTGGTAACGAAGGGGACAACATACTCTACGGCCTGGGCGGAGACGACACCATCGACGGCGATGCCGGAAACGATACGCTTTTGGGCGGCGATGGAAACGATCACCTCTATGGTGGCGACGACCAATACGGGTTTTACTACTCCTATGGCGGCAACTATGGTTACGGCGGCTATGTGTACGGACCGTTACCCAACAACGACACCCTGGACGGCGGTGCCGGTGATGATTACCTTGATGGCGGTTCCGGTGACGACATCCTCTATGGCCGCGAGGGCGATGACTACCTGTTCGGCGGGATGGATGCCACTGCCAGCGGCGGTGGCTATGGTTACGGTGGATACGGCTACGGTGGATCTGATGTAAGCACCAATAACGACAGACTCTACGGCGGCGAAGGTAATGATGTCATCGACGGCGGTAGTGGAGACGACTTCCTCTATGGCGAGGTCGGTACCGATACCCTATACGGCGGCGACGGCATCGACCTGCTGGACGGCGGCGACGGCATCGACACCATGTCCGGTGGACAGGGCAATGACACCTACGTTGTCGACGGCAGCTACACCAAAGTGCCCGCCACCGAACTTAACGACTGTGGCGACATCGTTAATACAGAACGTCTGCAATGGACCACCGACAGCGTTACAGAATATGCCGGTGAGGGTTTTGATACCGTCCTCAGTAACGCCAGCTTTGTTTTGGGCGACAACATCGAGCGACTGGAACTGGTTTACGACGAAACCAACCTGGATGCACAAACCATTGCCGACCTGCAAACCTTCGGCATGGACGGCACCGGCAACGCCCAGGACAACCAACTTATCGGTAACGCCCTGAAAAACCGTCTGGATGGTGGCGTCGGTGCCGACACCATGGAAGGTGGTGCGGGCGACGACACCTACGTCATCGACAATACCGGCGACATCATCATCGAAGCGTCGGGTGGCGGCAACGACACAGTCGAATCCTCCCTCGACTACAGCCTGACCGATGCCAACCTCGAAAACCTCACCCTGCTCGATGGTGCAACAACTGGCCAGGGCAACGCCGGTGACAATATTCTGCGTGGCAACAGCGCCGACAACCTGCTCGAAGGACTCGACGGCAACGACAGATTCTATGGCGGTGCTGGTAACGACACCCTGATGGGCGGTGCTGGCGATGATACCTACATCTTCCGCCTTGGTGACGGCAACGACATCATCGACGACAATCAGGGAGCCGACACCCTCTATATCGGAAAAGATCTCACCGCCGCCGATCTGGAAGGCGAGCGTGTGGGTAACGATGCGGTAATTCGTATTATCGGTACCGACGATTCGATCGCCCTGAAAGACTGGTTCCTGAATGCTGAAGGTGTTAACCGGATTAGCTTCTGCGACAGTAGCGCCCTGGACCAGGCCGGTATCGAAGGCCTGTTCAACCAGCCGCCGGTTGCCAACCCGGACAGCATGACCGCATTCGAAGACGGCGGAATTGTTATCACGCCTACCTCAACCCTGCTAGCCAACGACACCGATCCAAATCCCACCGACATCCTCACCGTCGAATCGGTCGGTGCCTCCGCCATCGGTGCAACGGTGGCCCTGGTTGATGGCGAAGTTCACTACGACATCGGTGATCGCTTCCAGGAACTCAAAGCTGGAGCCGTCGTCTACGACAGCTTCGTCTACACCATCAACGACGGTAACGGCGCCACCGCGACCAGCACCGTCACCGTCACCATCGTCGGCACCAACGACGGCCCGGTCGCCGAGGTGGACTTTGGGGCCGCTGTGGAAGACGGCCCGGTAGTCACCCTGACCGCTGCCGAACTGATGGCCAACGATCACGATATCGATCAGGGCGACACCATGAGTATCGCCTCCGTATCGGCGCAGTCGGCGGCAGGCGCTACGGTCAGCCTGGTTAACGGCGATGTGCAGTACGACATCGGCGATCTGTTCCAGGAACTGGCGGAAGGGCAGATCGCCACCGACACCTTCGAATACACCATTATCGATTCCGCCGGTGCCACCAGCACGGCCACCGTCACCATGACCATTACCGGCACCAACGATGCCCCCGTCGTGACAGCCGACACTGCCGCGATGCAGGAAGACGTTACCCTTACAGCTACGGGCAATGTGCTGGCCAACGACAGCGACATCGACCAGGGCGACATCCTCACCGTCGCCAACGCCGGTACCTATGTGGGTCAATACGGCACACTAACGTTGAATGTCGACGGCAGCTATAACTACGCGCTGTATAACAGCGCCATTGCTGTGCAATCGCTGGCAGAAGGCCAACTGGTCAGTGAGTCCTTCGACTACATCACAACGGATGGCATGGCAGAGACCGCCTCCACATTGACTGTCAACATCATTGGCACAAACGATGCGCCGGTAGTCAACATTCCGTTATCCGATCAAGCCGCGTATGAAGAAGTCACCTTCAGTTACCAAATCCCGGCGGACACCTTCAGCGACATCGATCAGGGCGACACACTGAGCTACAGCGCCACCCTCGCCAATGGCGATCCGTTGCCGGACTGGCTGACATTCGATCCAGCCACCCGAACCCTCAGCAGCAACCTGCCTGACGGCAAAGCGGCGGGTATTTGGGACATTCGCGTTACCGCCACCGATCTGCACGGCGCTTCCGCCTACAGCGACTTCAAACTAGACGTGGCCGACCTCCTCAAAGGCACCTGCGAAGAAGAGACCCTTACCGGCAGCGGCCTGCGTGACGTGATCTACGGCTTCGGTGACGACGACATCTTGATCGGCAGCGGTGCCAACGATGTGCTGATCGGTGGAACCGGCCAGGACATCCTGCAGGGCGGCGAAGGCGACGACATACTTATTGCCGAAGACCCGATTGATGCGGTACAACTGGAAGGTGCGCCGCTGCTGGATCCACCCGATTGCTGTGGCGATGATGACGACGACCATCATCAAGGACACCGCCATCAACATGAGCACCATGGCAAGCATGACCACGGTCACCACGGTAATGACGACGGCGGGCATTGCAGCAGTCACGATGACAGCCATCATGGCAAAGAGAATGATGACCATCATGGTAAAGACTATGGCCAGCAGCATGACGGGCATTACACCTCTCTCAAGGGCTGGCCTTTCGGCGGCATTTTTGCCTGGTCCTGCAACAGCGGCAACAAACATCACTATGGTGAGCAATATGGTAGCCACCATCATCATGATGGAAGTGACGGACATTGTGGTGACAGTCACGATGGCTGCGGTGAAGTGGCCCCGGCGCCTAACCTGCTCGATGCCGGTGCCGGCAACGACAAACTCTACGGTGGAGCCGGCAACGACATCCTGATTGGTGGCAGCGGCAACGACACCATCGACACCGGCGCCGGGGCCAACCTTATCGCCTTCAATGTCGGCGATGGAAACGATATCGTCCTCACCAACACGGAAGCGGACAATACGCTCTCCATGGGCGGCGGGATTGAACTATCCGATCTAGCCTTCAGCAAAGCGGGCGACGATCTGGTGCTGGAGATTGGTGACAACGAAAGTATCACCCTGAACGACTGGTATGCCTCGGAGCAGAACCACAACATAGTCACCCTGCAAATCATCAGCGAAGCAAAAAGTCGGTGCCATGGGCACGACTGGGGATGGGGTTCACATCATGACAAGACACCAGGGCTAGACGTCCTCAGTATCGACTTCAGCGCCCTGACGGAATCCTTTGCGGAATCCGGCGTTACCGATCACTGGTCACTGACTGAGGCAAAGCTGAAGCATCATCTCGAACACCACAACAGTGAAGACGACATCGGCGGTGGCGATCTGGCAGGCCAGTACGCCCTGCACGGCAGCTTTGACGGCATGAGTTATGACGCCATGCAGGATGCGCTGAAAGACGCGAATCTGGGCGATAAGCGGAGGCATGGTTCATTCAGATAATGTTGTCGGTCGGTACTGGTTGAACCGGGAGCCGCTCCGCATCGTGCGGGGCGGCTTTGTTTACTTTGTGGAAAGAGGAAGGTGTAACCGTTTTTAACTTAATCCAAAATCAGAATTTGATATCCATATTATCTAGCTTCTGTATAAATTCTTTGCTATTGCTGCCATGTCGGCGATAGATCGCCAGGGCTTGCTCGGCCAGATTTTGCCAGTGGTCGGTCGCCCGTTTCAGCGTTTCACGTAACTGCATGCCCTTGTCACCATTTAGCCATTTTGCGTAGGCATCT
The DNA here is from genome assembly GCA_050288165.1 of Thiohalomonadaceae bacterium. GTDB lineage: Bacteria > Pseudomonadota > Gammaproteobacteria > Thiohalomonadales > Thiohalomonadaceae > JAPHTQ01. The sequence continues at coordinate 17,544 of JBNKDG010000006.1, forward strand.
GTCAGGGCAGGGAAGATATCTTTACGCAGGGTGGTGAAGTTGGCCATGTAGAAGTGCAGCGAGGCGTCACGACCTTCGTCAAGCATCCACGGCAGAGTGCGACGGCAGTCGACCAGGTGATCGCGAATGGAGCGTAGCGTGAATTCTGCGCGGGAGCGGGGCAGGGTGGCGAGCATCCCTTCCCACTCCGGACCCAGCTCACGACCGACAGCCACCTCGCCCAGTTCGTGCTGCAGCATGGTCTGTATCTCGTCGTCGGTCATCTTTTCCAGCGCCTGGTCGAAGGCGCGTTCAAAATGGTAATCGTGACTGGCGCGGGCAATGGCGCGATTCGGATCGTGCCAGCCCCACTCTTCCAGTTTTTCCCAGATCATGCGGCTCAACGATTCACGCCGCAGAAAGATGGTGCTGCCGAGACTGAGGGCTGGCGGTGCGGTGATCTCGCGGGCAAATTCGCGGCCAGCGATGTAGACCGTGGTGCCTTCCTCTTCGTGCTTCTGTTCCAGTTCGGCGAGGAAGAAGTGCGGTTTGGCACCACAGTAGCCGCCACTGTAGAGCAGGCCATGAGCGGCGATCTGTTCGTTGATTTGCGCGCTGTGAAAGGGGTCGTTGTCATGTCCTGAGAGCATGATGGGACGAAACGGTTTCTCTTCCAGCGTCTCCCACAACTGTTCCCGTTCACTGACCCACTCCCCCAGTGACTCTTTGGGTAGCGGATCGCGGTAGGCAAAGCCCTTCTCCCAACGGTAAAATTCGCGCATCTTGAGCAGATAGATACAGAGCGAATAGTTGCGGGCATGAGCCGCATCGGAGATGTTGCAGTTGTGTTGCACCATTCCGGCCAGTTTGTGCGCCAGTATTCCGCTCGGCATGCTCATGCTTGTATTCACACTCCTGTAGCCCCATCGTAGGTCCCATCTGATCTTTAGGCTATCAATACGAATTCAAGCTCGCCAGAACATTGAACTGATAAAGGAAACAACATGGCGCGAATCAGAAGCCGCTGGCATAACAAGTCGGCCCCCAAATCCGTTGAGACCATCGCCAGTGTGGTGGGGATGAACATCTGGAAGATGGCCTCGGGCAGCGCCACCAAGATGTATAACGACGGATTTAACTTTAAGAATAACGCGCAACTGATTGACTTTATTTCAGAACTTGCCATTTTTCTCTTCCAGCTGGCAGACCGTAAGGTCTACGAAATGCTTGACGAAGAGCAACGCGGCCGCTTCACCCAGGCGCTGGCCAAACACCTGATCGGCACCGTGGTAGAGAACCAGGTGGAGGAGCTGAAAGGGGAACCGGAAGGGTATCGTCAGGCCTTTATCGAGAAGCTGAACCACCACCTGGAGGGCTATTCCGAATTTGCCGCCAGCAATGGCGAGCCGAGCTACCCAATGCTGCGCTATTTCGGCGCCTTCTGCGACGAAGTGCTGGGTGGTGCGGATAACAAATGGGTTATCGAGCACGTGATGGAGGTCGAGGCGCCGCCGCTGGTAAAACAACTGCGGCAGAATCTGGAGAGCCTGCTGGCACCGAAAGAAGAAACAGAGGCCGGGCAGTAACATCTCTCTGTGGTAGGATTGTGCGCCTGTAACCGACGGAAGATCAGATGCGCGGACGTTTTATCACCCTGGAAGGCAGTGAAGGTAGCGGCAAGAGCACCAACCTCGCCTTTATCCACCAACAACTTCAGGCCGCTGGCCTGGATGTCATCCTGACCCGTGAACCCGGCGGTACACCGCTATCCGAGCAGATTCGAGAGCTGTTGCTGGACCACCGCAACAGCACCATGCACAGCGATACCGAACTGCTGCTGATGTTCGCCGCCCGTGCCCAGCATATTAATGAAGTGATCCTGCCCGCCCTGGAGCGGGGCCAGTGGGTGCTTTGCGACCGTTTTACCGATGCCACCTACGCCTATCAGGGCGCGGGGCGTGGTATCGAAATGGCCCGTATCGCCCAGTTGGAGCAGTGGGTGCAGGGCGATCTGCGCCCCGACCTGACCTTTTTCCTCGATCTGCCGGTCTCCGTGGGACTGGCCCGCGCCAGCGAGCGTGCTGAACTGGACCGCTTCGAGCGGGAGCAGATCGACTTCTTCGAGCGGGTACGTCAGGGTTACCTGGCGCAGGCCGCGCGCCACCCACGGCGTTATCGTCTGGTCGATGCCTCCCAACCATTGGAACAGGTTCAGGCGCAACTGGCAGCACAACTCACCACCTATTTAAACGAGCAGCATGGCTGAACTGAGTCCCTATCCCTGGCAACAATCCCTGTGGCAGGGGCTGATTGGCCGCCTCAAGGATGGCCGTCTGCCCCATGCGCTGCTGCTCAGTGGCCCCGCCGGGCTGGGCAAGCAGGATTTCGCTACCCGTTTCAGCCGCGCCATCCTCTGCGATTCACCGCTGGAAGACGGCAGCGCCTGCGGTAGCTGCCGCGGCTGCATGCTGATGCAGGCGGGCAGCCACCCCGACTATCTGCTGGTAGCACCGGAGGAGGAGGGCAAGTCGATCGGTATCGACGCGGTACGCGAGCTGGCCCGCTTCCAGTCGCTGAAGAGCCAGTACGGTCGCCAGCGGGTGATCCAGCTACAGCCCGCAGATGCCCTGAATGCCAATTCCGCCAATGCCCTGCTCAAGACCCTGGAAGAACCGGCGGGCGACACCATCCTGCTGCTGACCACCGACCGGCCCATGGCGCTGCTGCCGACCATCCGTAGCCGCTGCCAACAGGTGGTTTTCCGTCCGGTTGCCGTCAGCGATGCGCAAACCCTCGCCTGGTTGCAACAGCAGGGTCTTTCTGCGTCCGCCGAGACACTGCTACAGATGGCCGGTGGCGCGCCGCTGCTGGCTCAGGCGCTGGAGCGGGACGGGATTCTGGCCCTGCACGACGAGTTGCTGGGCGACTTTGCCGCCCTGGCCCAGGGCAAGGCGAGTCCGGTCAACCTGGCGGAACAGTGGCACAAAGTCGGTACACGTAAGGTTCTACCCTGGTTCTACCAGCTGCTGAGCGACATGGTGAAGCTGAAACTGGTGCCGACTCAGTCAAATTTGAGCAATCCGCAACGTGCGCAACAGTTGCACGGATTGGCCGAAAAGGTAGACTTGGAATTCATTCAGCAACTGGCGGAGAAGGTCCTGCAGCGGCTGCGCCTGATACACGGTCAGGCAAACCAGCAGGTCATCCTGGAAGAGCTTCTCCTGGCGTGGACCCAACGCAAGGTATAAACGGGAAATTACATGAGTACGCCCAACCCGAGACAGGGGATACTTTCCCTGACCATCAAGGACAAAAGCGCGCTATACGCCGCTTACATGCCATTCGTGAAAAACGGCGGCCTCTTTATCCCGACCAACAAGGCCTATAACCTTGGCGACGAGGTCTTCATGCTGCTGACCCTGATTGATGAGAAGGAAAAGCTGCCGGTCGCCGGCAAGATCGTCTGGATCACCCCCAAAGGCTCGCAGGGCAACCGTGCTGCCGGGATTGGGGTGCAGTTCAGCGAGCAGGACGGCGGCGCCGCCCGCAGCAAGATTGAAACCTATCTTGCCGGGGCATTGAAATCGGACCGTCAGACCCACACGATGTAAGTGTCAGGTTTCCTGACGAGTTAGTCTCCTACCAACTGGTTAGAGGAGGGCATTCAAACCGCCCTCCTCAATTTTTATCTGAAACATGCTTGTAGACTCCCACTGCCATCTCGACCGAATCGATCTGACCCCCTATGACGGTGATCTGTGCAAGGCCATCCAGGCCGCCCGGGACAACGGTGTCGAGCGTATCCTCTGTGTCGCCATCGATCGCGGCAATATCCCCGATGTGATTGCCATCGCCGAGCGCTTCGACGACGTCTACGCCTCGGTCGGCGTCCATCCCAATGAGGACGACCCGGTTGAGGTCACGACCGAGGAGCTGCTGAAGCTGGCGGAGCACCCAAAAGTGATCGCCATCGGTGAGACCGGGCTGGACTATTTCCGCAGTGATGAGGGGCAGGAGTGGCAGAAGCGGCGCTTCCGCAGCCATATCGAGGCGGCGAAACAGTGTGGCAAGCCGCTGATCATCCACTCCCGAGACGCCCGCGCCGATACGATTCAGATGATGCGGGAGGAGGGGGCCGAGCAGGCGGGCGGTATCATGCACTGCTTTGTTGAGGACTGGGCCACGGCGGAGCAGGCTCTGGAGATGGGTTTCTATATCTCCTTCTCCGGCATCGTGACCTTCCGTAATGCCGAAGATCTGCGTGAGGTGGCCAAACGGGTACCAGCGGATCGCCTGCTGGTGGAGACCGATGCCCCTTATCTGGCCCCGGTACCGCACCGCGGCAAAAGCAACCAGCCTGCCTGGGTTGCCGATGTAGCCAGGCTGTTGGCAGAGGTTCGTGGGGAGACTTACGAGGGGTTGGCGGCGCAGACTACGGCCAATTTCAACCGTCTTTTCGGCCTGAACTAGCGCCGATTTCTACTTTAAGTTTGCTTTGTATCAAATTGAATTAAAAAGAATTTAGCTCTCGCCACGTTTCAGTTCGGCAAGCTGTTCCTTCTCCAGGCCACGCAGGCCGTTTTCCAGGTAACAGGCATCGAAACCACGCTCATTGAGCAGGTAGGCGGCCGATGAACTGCGCCTGCCGGTGTTGCAATAGACGATGTATTTCAGCTTCTGATTTAGACCACGTGCCTTGATCCGCAGCAGATAGAGCGGGATGTTGATGCTATCCGGGATGAAGGCATTCTTGTGCTCGCTCTCCAGGCGGACATCGAGCCATACCGCCTTGTTCGAGGCCACCATCGCCTTGCCCATGTCGTAATCGACACTCTGTAGTACCGGCGCGGTGAGCAACTGGACGAAATCTGCCTTGGCCATGCGCATCAGCACACCGTCGGTGAGCATGGTGACATTGGCGTTGCGGCGGTTGTCGGAGATCAGCGCCTCTTCGCCGAAACCGGTGCCTGCTTCCAGTTCGGCCAGCTTAATCACCTTGCCGGATTTGGTAGCGTGGGTGACCTCGGCGCGGCCAGACTTGATGAAGTAGTAGTAATCGCCTTCGTCGTCCTGCTTGATCACCGCTTCACCGGCCTTGACCGGCACAGCCTCCATACGCATGAAGACCTGCTGGATGTTGCTCGGTGGGATGCGATGGAATATCTCCGAATGGAGCATCATCGTCATCCAGTCGCCGTCCTTCTCCTCTTCCTGCTCGTCGATCTCCGAGACCATGTAACCCGCGTTCTGATCCCAGGTGAGCAGGATATCGAGCAGGTCGTTATCGATGCGGAAATAGGTGATGTCGGTATCGGCAAAGGCGGTGACGTGGTGAGGCTTGTGGTGATCCAGCGGGAAACGGGTAGGGGAGCTGCCACCGATAATAGCGCTGGGCTGCTGGCCCTCTTCGCCGACCAGGATGATTTTGCCGGTCAGCAAATAATAGGAGTAGTTGTCTGATTCCCCTTTACGGAACAGCGGCTTACCCTTGGGCAGTTGCTCAATGGGGGTTTTCTCTGCAATGTCGCGCAGGTTTTCCACCGTCAATTCGTTGAGGGGAACAAACTGCCTTAATACCTCGGTACTCACTATTTACTGTCTCTAGCGCCTGATTATTTTGTTGTGATGGGCTCTGCCAGTTGCGCGGCAAAGCGCAAAGTATACCAGTCTAACCCCGGTAACTCTCAAGCAATTCCAGGCAGTGATCAAGTTGTGGGCGAGGCGTGTAAAAGTGGGGCGAAAAGCGGATGTTTCCAGTGCGTAAGGCGCAGAAAACACCGTTTTGGCGCAGATAATCGAACAACTTTGTCGATTCGTAGCGCGGGTGATGAAAACTGACGATACCGGCATGGCGTAATTCGAATAATGGTGTGGCAAGGTTAAAGCCTAGTCGTGCCAGTTGTTCCAGGAGATGCTGGCTGTTATCGAGGATTTGCGCTGCAACCCTGTCCGTGCCGGTTTCCAGTAATAGTGACAGACTGGCACTCAGGGCATGAATCGTCAGCATATTGGGGCTGCCACACTCAAAACGACGAGCGGATTTCGCAGGTTCCCAATCCGGGCGGTCAAAATTGCCGGCGTCTTCCACCATGTGCCAGCCGAACTGGGTCAATTTGAGCCTGTCTCGCACTTCGGCACGGCAATAGAACACTCCCAAACCCTCAGGCCCAAGCATCCATTTGTGGCCATCGGCAGCGACAAAATCGGCATGCCAGGTCTGAACGTCAAAAGGCAGTGCGCCCAGACTCTGAATCGCGTCGACACAGAACAAAACGCCGTGTTCGCGGCAAAAGTTGCCGATTTTTTCCAAATCCATACGTAGACCGCTGGCGTACTGCACCGAGCTAATGGCAATCAGGCGGGTATTGGTGTCCACCTGGGCGAACAGCGCATCTTCAGGTGTCTCTGCCGAAGCCAGATCCGCCTGACGTACTTCGACGCCTTGTTCAGTCAGTGACTCCCAGACGATACGGTTGGAGGGAAACTCCTGATCACTGATAACGATATTCTCACCGCGTTGCCACTCCAGACCATAGGCCACAAATGAGAGTGCCTCTGAGGTGTTCTTTACCAGCGCGATATCTGCCGTGGATGGCGCGTTGAGTAACTGGCGCAGCTGTTCACGTAACAACGCCTCGGTTTCCAGCCACTCAGGATAGAACAACGAACCCTGGGTGAGATTTTGCTTGGCAAACTCGTAGACGGCATCAGCGGTACGTAACGGCCAAGGCGAGACCGCAGCGTGGTTGAGGTAGATGATGTCATCCCGGAGAGGGAATTCGCTGTGTACCTGGGTCAACTGGGGGCTCCCTTTGACGCACCCGTATATGCGCATAATATCTATTATGTAAAGTATGCAAGGGAGCTATCTATGAGCGCTGTTCTGAGTCGGCACCCTCACTATCCCCCTCACTCCTGATGATAGCGATCATGCCTAATCTTAGACACTATACTTCCTCTTACACGTCTCACATGGAATGGATATGCAAGAGAACAGGAACAACTGGCATAGCCTTGATCACAGGAGTGTTCTCTCTGCATTTGAAAGCACAACGGCCGGACTGAGTGATGAGGAAGTGCAACTGCGGTTACAGCGGTATGGCCCGAATCGACTGACCCCCCCAAAAAAGAAGAGCGCCTTTATGCGCTTCCTGAATCAGTTCAGGGATGTGCTTATTTACGTGCTGCTGGTTGCGGCGGCGGTGACCTTCGCCCTCGGCCATCTTATCGACACCAGTGTCATCATGCTGGTGGTCTTCATTAACGCCATTATCGCCTTTATCCAGGAGGGAAAGGCCGAGAAGGCTATGGACGCAATCGGCCGAATGCTTGCCAATTACACCATGGTGCAGCGCACACACGGTGTTGTCACCATTCCTGCTGAGGAGCTGGTTCCCGGTGATATCGTTTTATTACGCTCCGGCGACCGGGTGCCTGCCGATCTGCGACTATTTCGCGTCAAGAATCTGCGCATCGATGAGGCATTGCTGACCGGTGAGTCGGACGCATCGCACAAGGATACCCTGGAGGTTGCAGCGGAAAGTACGGTTGGTGACAGAATATGCATGGCCTATTCCGGTACCTTTGTCACCTACGGCCAGGGGCAGGGCATCGTTGTGGCCACGGGAGACGATACCGAAATAGGGCGTATCAGCGGAATGCTTGGCGGGATCCAGACGCTGACCACTCCCCTGCTCCGTCAAACGGCCGATTTTGCCGCCAAGCTGAGTATCGCCATCGTCGCGGTTGCCGCCCTTACTTCGGCTTTTGGCGTGCTGGTCCATCACTACACCGCCACCGAGATGTTTCTTGCCGCCGTAGGCCTGGCGGTAGCGGCGATCCCTGAAGGCTTGCCGGCAATAATGACTATTACCCTGGCCATCGGTGTGCAGAAGATGGCGCATCGCAACGCCATCATTCGCCGTCTGCCTGCAGTGGAAACCCTTGGTTCTGTCACCACTATCTGCTCCGATAAAACAGGCACCTTAACCAAAAGCGAAATGACCGCCGTTGCGGTGACTACGGGCGGTGGCAGCTATAGAGTCAGTGGTGAAGGCTATGATCCACACGGCGGTTTTGTAGATAGTGATGGTGTGATTCAGGAGAATCTGGATGCACACCCTGCCCTGCGTGAGCTCTGTCGTGCGGCGATGCTCTGCAACGATTCATCCCTTAGAGAGAAGAATGGTATCTGGACAGTACAGGGCGATCCCACGGAAGCCGCCCTGCTGACCCTTGGCATGAAGGCTGGGCTGGATATCGACTTTCAGAAGGAGCTCTGGCCCCGCACTGATGTGATTCCTTTTGAGTCGGAACACAAATTCATGGCCACCCTGCACCATGACCATGCCGGACATGGCTTCATCTATGTCAAGGGCGCACCGGAAAAGGTGTTGGAGATGTGCCGCTACCAGCGCAAACGGGGCGAGGATGTACTGCTGGACAGGAGCTACTGGCATACCAACATAGAAACGATGGCCGATCTGGGACAACGATTGATGGCGATCGCCATCAGGCCGGCAACGAAGGAACAGCAGACGCTGAATTATGGCGATATCGCCGATGGTCTCTCCCTGCTCGGTGTGATCGGTATCATGGACCCACCGCGCCAGGAGGCAAAGGCCGCCATTGCTGCCTGTCATAACGCTGGCATTGCGGTAAAGATGATTACGGGTGATCACGACGTTACCGCTCGCGCTATCGCCAGGGATCTCGGTCTGGTGACAAACAACGGTGTGGTTACCGGCGCACAGATCGATGCCGCTGATGATGCAGCATTGCAGCACCTGGTTGTCAAATCCAACGTCTTTGCCCGCACCACCCCGGAACACAAGCTACGTCTGGTGAAGGCTCTGCAGGCAAATGGTGATGTGGTGGCGATGACCGGCGACGGGGTCAATGATGCCCCGGCCCTGAAACGGGCGGATGTCGGTGTAGCAATGGGCAAGAAAGGCACAGAAGTGGCACGCGAAGCGGCAGAGATGGTGCTGACCGACGACAACTTCGCCTCCATCGTCGATGCGGTGCATGAAGGGCGCACAGTTTATGACAATCTGAAGAAATCCATCCTCTTTATCCTGCCCACCAATGGTGGTGAGGCGTTGACCATTATCGCCGCTATCATCATGGGGAAAATGCTGCCCATTACCGCAGCACAAATTCTCTGGATAAACATGATCACCGCAGTCACCCTGGCGCTCGCTTTGGCCTTTGAACCTGCGGAACGCAACATCATGCAACGCAAACCGAGAGATGCAGACGAACCGCTGTTATCGGGCTTTCTTGTCTGGCGCATCGTGTTCGTCTCTATCATTCTGGTGAGCGGAACATTCGGCATGTTTCTCTGGCACAGACTGCATGGTGCCCCCATTGAAGAGGCGCGTACTGTCGCGGTGAACACCCTGGTGGTGTTCGAGATCTTTTATCTATTCAGCGCCCGTCACCTCACCTCATCATCACTGAACAGAGAAGGGCTGTTCGGTAACAGCTACGCCCTGCTCGCCTGTGCAGTGCTGATTGTTATGCAACTCGCCTTTACCTATGCACCACCGATGCAGAAACTGTTTAATACGGTTCCCCTGGATGCGACAAGCTGGATCGAGATCACCATCATTGCCTCATCGGTACTGTTTCTGGTGGAGCTGGAGAAGTGGTGGCTGAGATATCGTTTAAGGAGAAAATAAGGGCCACCGTCAGGCGGCCTGGACCGGAATGGTGTTGGCGGTGCGGATGACCTGGTTGTGCTCCTCGAGATAAACCAACGAAGGCTTGAAGGTTGCTAACTCCTGTTGGCTTAAACCAACGTAGGCGCAGATGATGATGATATCGCCGGGGGACGCCTTGTGTGCTGCGGCACCATTGACCGAGATGACACCTGAGCCCTCTTCCGCGCGGATTGCATAGGTGGTGAAGCGTTCGCCATTGCTGACGTTGTAGATCTGGATATGCTCATATTCACGGATGCCTGACAGCTCCAGCAGTTTACCGTCGATAGCGCATGAGCCCTCGTACTCCAGTTCCGAGTGGGTCACCCGGGCGCGATGCAGTTTTGCTTTGAGCATGGTGGTATACAACATTAGAAGCTCTACCTCGTTAAAGCAGTCGTGACTCAGGATGCATAGGCGAGCGAGATGGCGCCAGGTCCTACATTCAATCCGGCGGTTGTGCTCATGACCGATTCCAGTACATCGACGCCCTTGCTGGCGGCATAAGCACGAAATTCGCGAATCAATCTATTCTCTCCCATGACCTTTGGGTCACCGGCATAACTCATCACGACCGTATTGCTTTTCAGGCCTGCGTCTATGGCATCGGTTGCGATTTCCAGCAGTTTCTCAAGTGCGGCATCAAATCCCCGTGCGGTGGCTAACGCGCCGCTATCACCCTGATGCATATGGATGACCGGTTTGATGTTAAGCAGTGTACCAGCCTGATAACTAAGCCAGCTGACACTGTTCTCACCTTTTTGTCTGGCGCGTTCACGCACGTAGAAGAGGTCATTCGGCACCAGATAGGCGTGAATATGCTCACTGAATTCATCGGCGCGACGGCAGAGTTCGTTGAAATCCAGTTCTTCCTTCTCTAGCAGCTTGACCATTTCGTGTACCAGGACGCCCTGCCCGGTAAACATAGTTTTACTGTCATGTACGCGCAGCAGCACGGAACCGCCAATATTCTCCTGCCGACGCTGTTGTATCAGCGCGTTTAGTAGCGGCAATTGGGCTTTTGTGGCATGCTCAAAAACCTTGCTGCGCGTGCTGGTAACAGTGACGATCAATAGACGGTCGAACTGGTTTGCATGCTCCAGCAATGATTCGATAATTTGCTCGGTCTCGGGTGGCGCTGTACTGGCTGTCTGTTTACGATTTTTGGCGTAGTGCTCGTAAAACTCGATGGTCGCAGCCGGATCACGCACATCCAACAGATGCTCGTCACCAAGATAGAGATTAATCGGCAACACCAGTATGCCTTGCTGTTTGATATAGTCAGCAGGCAAATCACAGGCCGAATCGATTACCACGCCAATACGCATCACACATTTCCCCCTGTAAATGTATATGGGCTATGGTGCGACAGGGACTACCCTTCGCCCTACTCTCCCTGTTTGCCCAACATTCCTTCTTTTAAGTCTTCATCTGCTGGCTCATTGCCCAGCCAGATTGCCAGCACGGCCTTTTTGAAGTCATCGCCTTTTATCGTGCCAAGAAGTTTATCGTTCTTGGTCACCTGAGTGCCTTTGGATGGCACATAATCGATCAATATACGGTCACCCTTCACGGCACCCTCTGTGAACAACGCATTGAACTGTTTAATGCGATCATCCAGTTTTGTCAGCGAATCCGGAGACTGATTCTTCTCAAACCCTTCCTGCCAGGCCGCTATCAGTTTTTCACCGGAGATCTCGTCATAGAGAATGTCCATCTGCACACGGAACGGCCCCGGTTGCACGATGATCTCGGCGGCGTCATGGCTGGGAGCTGCCAGATAGAGAGAGCCGACATAGATATCGAACCATGCTTTCTCGCGCAGACCCATACCATTCAGTTTCAGGGGTGTGTTGTTGGTAACGGTGATCTGATCTTCCACTTCAATTCCAGCCAGTTGACCGGCCTGAGCGGATGAACAGGTAAAAGTTAGTAGTGCTGATAAATACAAAATTCTGTACATGGGGCGTCCTCGCTTCTTATAGGTGTTTTACGATAATGCTGCCGGCTGAATAGCCAGCGCCAAACGAACAGATTACACCGATGTCGTTTGATGCCATATCTTTTCTGTGCCTATGGAATGCAATAATGGAACCGGCAGAACTGGTGTTGGCGTACTCATTCAGTATCACTGGTGCCTCATCAGCCGTGGCGTCACGCCCCAGGACTTTCTTGGCAATCAAATGATTCATGCTTAGATTGGCCTGATGCAGCCACATGCGTTTCAGCTCGTCCAACTCGATGGCTTCATCGGCAAGGTGAGTGGTGATCATCTCAGCCACCATGGGTACCACCTCTTTGAATACCTTACGACCGTTCTGGCGAAATAGTTTGTCTCTGGTATTCGCGCCACTCTCATCACAACGGTTGAGATAGCCGAAATTGTTGCGAATATTGTTGGAGAATTGGGTTTGCAGTCGGGTACTGACAATTTCCCAATTATCGTTGCTTTTGCTGCTCTCCACAGCCTCCACTACGATTGCCGTGCAAGCATCGCCAAATATAAAGTGGCAATCGCGGTCCTGCCAGGCAACGTGTCCGGAACAGATTTCCGGGTTTACTATCAATACTGATTTGGCCGAGCCAGACAAAATCGCATCTCGTGCGGTTTGCAGGGCGAAGGTTGCGGAAGAACATGCCACATTCATATCAAAGGCGAAGCCCTGAATGCCCATGGCATTTTGAATTTCGATAGAAATGGCCGGATAGGCGCGTTGTGGGTTGGAACAGGCCACGATAACCGCATCTATATCGGATGCGCTCTTATTGGCCTGCGCCATCGCTTCGGTTGCAGCGTTTACCGCCATCTCGCATTGAATTGACTGTTCGTCATCGCCGCGTTCCGGTATGGACGGGCATAGACGTGCAGGATCCAGTATCCCGGACTTATTTACTACGTGGCGTTTCTCAATGCCGGACGCTTTTACAATGAACTCCACGCTGGAATATGCCAGGGGTTCGAGTTCACCACGGGCAATCGCCTGTTCGTTTTCCCGGTTGAAGTTGTCCACGTATTGATTGAAGGATTCAACCAGTTCCGCGTTACTGATGGTTTCCGGAGCGGTAAACAATCCGGTGCCACTGATAACCACTTTGGGTGTTTGCGAAGATTGCGACACAGATGACCTCCGGGTCCTGGTTTATAAAAGTGGGCCGGATGCAAATATCATCTGCATCCGGCCTGGCCGGTTAGAAGTTCCAAACAACACCGACGGAAGCGATGTTCACATCGGAGTCGTAGGTGCCTGTCAGGTTATAGCCAGATGAGGTGGTTGCATCGATATTGGTCTTGGCAACGAAGAGATGTGCCAGGGCGAAATCGACCGTCATCGCCGGAGATGCCTGATAGGATGCACCTACTGCCAGCCATTTTCTATCATTGCCAGGGATGCGTGGTGTTCTATCCTGGGCGTTCTTGATAGGTGTTTGATCGTAGGCAACGCCGCCGCGGCAGACCCATTGCGCGTTGGCGTGGTAGTTGAAACCGACTGAGACCTTATAGGTGTCTCGCCAGTTCTCCGGTTGTACGGAATCAGCTAATGAACTATCAAACTCAATCCGCAGTTCGTCGAAGCTGCTCCATCCAGTCCAGGTGACGTCGGCCATCATTTCCCATTCAGGTGTCACCAGGCTGGTCATACTCAGGGAGAGAGTAGCCGGCAAGTTTACCGATGCGGTGGCGCCTGTATCGGCCAATACTGAGCCCAGAACAGCTTGTGCTGTTGCATTAGGCGCGGTGAAGTCCGCCGTACCAGTCAGTTTCTGTTTAACCTCTGAGCGGTAGGCAACACCAATGCGTGTCTCCTGATTCAAATCATAGAGGAGACCCAGGTTGAAGCCATAGCTCCAGTTATCACCGTCGACAGCAACTGTGCCATCCGTTGCAGTAGAACCGGGAGTATCCAATACGAGGGTTGCACAGTTAATTGGTGCACCTTGTGCAGCGGCTTGTAGACAAGCGGCACTGTAATCCACTGCGTTGGTGAGCGTAGCGCTTGCACGCATATAGTTAATACCTGCGCCCAGCGACAGTTTGTCATTGACTTTATAGGCAATGGACGGATTGATATTGAGAGTTTTAAGGTCTGATTTTATAGCGTGATAACGCCCTACCCAGCCGCTGTCGTACTCGGTTTTTAGACCGAATGGTGCACCGACACCCAGACCGAGTACTATCTGTTCATTTAGCTCATGGACGTAGTAAAAGCTGGGGACAAGTGCGCCGCTACTGGCATCACCGCCATTACTGCCACTGATGGCAGTACCGCCTAACGCCGGGGCAAGTGTTGCATCACCAGAAAACTTGGCTGACGGAACGATGTAATGCGCTCCAGCAACCACCTGGTCACCTTTTAGACGTGTCATACCAGCCGGATTAAAAAAGATAGTGGAAGCATCTTCGGCAGAGGCTGCACCGCCAGAAATAGCACTGCCAACCTGCTTAACGCTCTGCTCTACCAGTGCAAAACCCGATGCACTGGCCTCACCAGCCCCCAACGCGGCACCAGCAACGACCAGCGATGCTATCGCTGAATTGATTTTTGTTTTACCCATATTATTTCCCCTTTGGTGTATCAATTATTGATTTAATCGTCCGGTATTGCAGGACGATCGTCCTACTACCAATCGGCGCCACACAGTGTTTTATCCTGCGTGACACCTTACTGCTCGTAATAGCCCAAACAAGCTGGCTGCAAAATCTGCTGTGTTTTTTTTTGCGGATATTTCGCTTAATGTCCCGAGTAGAGGTTTGCTACCGGCGTTTCCAGTCTCTTCATTACCTGGGCGCGTTTTAATTTATGGGTCGGTGTTATTAAACCATTCTCGATCGACCAGGGCTCGAAGCTCAGATGAACGCGCAATATGCGCGCATAGCCGGGAAACATCTTGATCTGCTCTGCGATTCTGGCGAGTACCGTCTCTTCCACCTCAGGAAGTTGCAATACGTTTGGTTGATTCGGGTCGACACCGATAGACGGTGCGAACTGCTTCCAGTACTCAGGCTCCAGGATGCAGATGGCTGAAAGGTAGGGTCGCTGTTCACCGATGACCATTACCTGTTCGATCAGCGGATCCATGGTGATCGCCATTTCCATATCGACTGGAGAGACCTTTTCACCGTTACTGAGAACGATGATCTCCTTGATCCGACCGGTGATAAAAATATGTCCGGACTCATCAATGCGCGCCTTATCGCCGGTATGCAACCAACCGTCTTTATCGAGCACACGGCCGTTGGCATCCTGGTTGTTCCAGTAGCCGAGCATGACATTCGGTCCGCGGGCCAGTAGTTCGTCGTTCTCTGCAATTTTGACTTCTACACCTTCAAGCAACAGACCGACACTTTCCGGTACGTTGTTGTCTGGTCGGTTGCAACTGATCACCGGCGAGGTTTCGGTTAAACCGTAGCCATTCAAGATGGGGACACCTAATCCGACAAACACTCGCGCAATCTTCGGCACTAACGCAGCCCCGCCACTCACGGCAACGCGTAAGCGCCCACCAAGACGTTCGTTGATCTTGCGTGCCACAAGGCGATCCAGTAGTGGCCACAACAGCAGTGAGGGTTCCCATTTGCCTCGTCCCTGAAGATACAGAAAACGTTTCCATCCAATGTTTACCGCGAGATCGAATAGTCGCTTGGCGGCTGGTCCCTTCTCTTCCAGCCCAGCCATGACTTTGGCATAAACGCGTTCGTAGATACGCGGTACGCTAATCAGGGTAGTTGGACGAATAATTTGTAGATCTTCTGCCAGTTGGGTGATGGAGCGGGCGTAGGCGATTGTCATGCCGACCATCACGGAGAAGTAGTAACCGAGGGTCCGTTCCAGGGTATGTGAGAGAGGAAGGAATGAAAGATTGATGTCCGATTCACCCAGGTCGACCACACGTGCTCCGGCCTCCGCATTACTTAGCATATTGCGGTGACTCAGCATTACCCCTTTCGGGAAACCGGTGGTACCGGAGGTGTAGACAATGGAGGCGAGATCGTCGCTTTTCGCTTCGGAGGTGCGTAAAGTTCCGCCCTCCTTCGGCAACCAATCGTCCAGCAACGTTACTCTGGGATCGCTAATCGCTCTGCTAACCGGCTTTACCAGGACGATGCGCTGTACGTCTGGCATCGCAGGTAGTTCTGGTTCAATTCGGTCCCACTCCTCCTGATCACCAATGACCAGCAGCTTACTACCCGAATCGCGCAGGATGTAGGATACGTTACCGCCGCGATCATCGGCATAGATTGGCACGGTTACCAGTCCGAGTGCCAACGCCGCCTGATCGAACATGACCCACTTGGCGCAGTTACGCATCATCACCGCGACGCGATCGCCTGGTGAAAAATCTTCCTGCAGCATCGCGTCCTGCCAGCGTGCGACCTGTATGGCCATTTGTGACCAGGTCAGGTCCTGCCAACTCTCATCGTCGCAATCGAAGTAGCGGAATCCGACAGCATCCGGGGTGCGTTCCACGCGACGTTGAAACAGTCCCCCCAGGGTGACGGCTTCCTCAGTCGTGATATAACGTGGATTGTTATTCGTCATCGGCTCGCCCCATCGTCAATCAAGAAAGAAGTCCGGGAACAACTGCCCCTTGGGGTCAATTGCGTACTGGTCGAAATCGGTCACGCCTGCTTCCTTCAATACCTCATCGTCAATGAAGAAGTTGCCGATACATGAACGGCTGTCGCGGATCAGGATGGCGTGTGCTGCATCGGCAACGATCTCCGGTTTGCGGCAGTTTTCCGGTTTGACCATGCCTTGCAACATGGCAACAGCGGCGGTGTAGATCACAGTACGCGGCCACAGCGCATTGATCGCTACACCTCTGTCTCGAAACTCTTCCGCCATACCCAATACGCACATACTCATGCCGTATTTGGCCATGGTGTAGGCGGTGTGGTTTTTGAACCATTTTGGATTCATTGAGAGCGGCGGCGAGAGATTGAGGATATGTGGATTCTTCGCCATGAGCAGGTGCGGCAGGCATGCTTGCGAGGCAGCAAAGGTGCCACGGGCATTGACCTGGTTCATCAGGTCGTAACGCTTCATCGGTGTTTCAAGTGTGCCGGTGAGATTAATCGCGCTGGCGTTGTTCACCAGGATGTCGATGCCGCCGAAATGTTCTACCGTCTGTGCAACGGCCGCCGCGATCTGATCCTCGTCGCGAATGTCAGTTTTGATCGCCAGCGCTTTACCGCCCGCCTGTTCGAGTTCGGCGACCGCCGTATCGAGTGTGCCCGGCAGGCTTGGATGGGGGGTGTCGGTCTTGGCGGCAATAACGATATTGGCGCCGTCTTTTGCGGCACGCAAAGCGATCGCCAAACCGATACCGCGGGTTCCCCCGGTAATGAAGAGCGTTTTCCCCTTTAGGGTGGACATCAGTTCATCCTCCTAATTATTGTTCAACCGACCACATTTAGGGCCGTTTGATCTGCGCGGCATTGTCGTCGCCGCACTCTTTATTCGGCGTTCCCCGCCCTCATGCGGATTACTTCTTCCGGCAATGCTGGGGACGCTCCCTGATACCCCAGGTAATCAAGCAAACGTTGCGTCGGCACCGCACCGTTACGATCGAGAAACAGTCCGCGCACGATGGCGACGGAATGTATTCCCTTGGCACTTTCCAGACGCTGTTCCATGTAGAGCCACTTTTCGTCCCAGCCGATCAGCCTGCTGGTCAGGCTGAAGCGCTGGAACGGAAACAGCGAACGGCGGAACTTGATGTCGATGTGCCCTACCACCGGCATCAATTTTTCTCGCCGCATCATCGGCAGCATGCCTGCGCGTAACAGCAGGTCCGTGCGGCCCAGATCCATAAAGCTGAGATAGCGTGCATTGGTCATATGCACGTTGATATCCAGGTCCGTCGGCAGGACCCGGAATCTCAACTCGGAGCTGTCGAGCAGATCGATGCGCGAGCGGAACAGCCCCATCACAAAGATCCGCAACATGCGGAAGAACAGATTCAATGCACTACGCTCCGCCGCTTACCGCACATCAAAAGGCTTCGTCGTTGAAGGCCATCATCGACTTGCCGCCAGCCAGGATCGCGCTGAACAGACCGCCGCTCTGCGGCAGCAGACGCTGCATGTAGAAGCGCGCAGTATCGACCTTGGCCTGATAGAAACGGGCCTCGTCCCCATCCAGTTTGTCCAGGGAGATTTCGGCCATGCGTGTCCACAGGTAGGCCAGCGAAGTCAGACCGAACAGGCGCAGATAGTCGCTCGATGCGGCACCCGCCTCGTTGGGATTGGCCATACCGTTCTGGGCGATCCAGGCACTGGCGCGTTGCAGACGACCGAACGCCTTGGCCAGCGGGCCAACAAACTCGGCAAGCTGTTCGTTGTTCTGACGCGCTTCGATATAGGCTGCTAACGGCTGGAAGAAACGGCGCATGTAGCGACCGAAGTGGGCGGACATTTTGCGACCGACCAGATCGAGCGCCTGAACGCCGTTGGTGCCTTCGTAGATCTGGGTGATGCGCGCGTCGCGCACATACTGCTCCATGCCGTGTTCGCGGATGTAGCCGTGACCGCCGAAGACCTGTACGCCGAGGTTGGCGACTTCGAATCCGGTGTCGGTGCCGAAAGCCTTGAACACCGGCATCAACAGTGCCACCAGATCTTCCGACGCCTGCGCGGCTTCTTTGTCGGTGGAGCGTTCGTAGATATCGATCTCACGCGCCAACCAACTACCGAGGGCACGAACACCTTCCACGTAGGCGCGCTGGGTTAACAGCATGCGGCGCACGTCCGGGTGAACCAGCAGCGAATCGGCCGGTTTATCGAGTGACTTCGGCCCGGTCAGTGCGCGACCTTGAATACGCTCGCGGGCATAGGCAACGGCACCCTGGTAGGCGGCATCGCCAAGGCCGATCCCCTGCACGCCGACGCCGAGACGGGCGGTGTTCATGAAGGTGAACATGGCGCGCATGCCCTTGTGCGGCTCACCGATAAGCCAGCCGCTGGCGTCGTCGAAGTTCATCACACAGGTGGAGGATGCCTTGATCCCCATCTTGTGTTCGATAGCGCCGCAGCTGACGCCGTTGGCCTCGCCCGCTTCGCCGTTGGCGTCGGGTCGGAACTTGGGCACCACAAACAGGCTGATGCCTTTGATCCCACTCGGCGCATCGGGCAGACGCGCCAGCACCAGGTGAACGATGTTGTCGGTCAGGTCATGTTCACCGGCGCTGATAAAGATCTTGGTGCCGGTGATTTTGTAGCTGCCGTCTTTCTGCGGCACGGCCTTGGTGCGTACCAGACCCAGGTCGGTACCACACTGCGGTTCGGTCAGGCACATGGTGCCGGACCAGCTACCGTCGACCAGTTTGGGCAGATAGAGCGCCTTCAACTCGTCGTTGCCGTGCGCCTTGATGGCGTTGTAGGCACCGTGGGAAAGTCCGGGGTACATCCCGAACGAAAGGTTGGTGGCGCAGATCATCTCCTGCACCAGCAGGGTCACCGCATTGGGCAGGCCCTGGCCGCCGTATTCCGGATCGCAGGCAAAGCTGGTCCAGCCCGCCTCGACATACTGGTCGTAGGCCTCTTTGAAACCGGCAGGGGTGCGAACTTGGCCGTCCTCGAAATGGCAACCCTCTTCGTCACCGCTGCGGTTCAGCGGCTGCAGTACTTCAGTGAAGAACTTGCCCGCCTCTTCCACCACGGCGTTGACCAGATCGCCGTCGAATTCGTCGCAGCCCGGCAGTGCCTGAATCTCTGCCGGATCGAACAGCTCGTGATAGATAAACTGGTAATCCCGCAACGGGGGTTGATATTGAGCCATTGCTTAGTTCCTCTGATCAATTCCGTAGGGGTTTGCCGGTTTCCAGGATGTGTTCCATGCGTGCCAGGGTGTCCGGGTGACGGGCCAGGCGCATGAACTGATCGATCTCCAGATCGAGCAGATCCTGTTCGGTGAGGGATTCGGTCACATCGGTGTCACCGCCGCTGAGGACTTCGATCAGGCCATTGGCCACGACCTTGTCGTGCGGGGTCACCTTGCCCAGCTTGGCGAAGCCGTCCACGCCCATCTCCATCGCCACGCGGGCGGTCTTTCCGGGCAGTCGCAGTTCAACCGGCTCCGGCGTGGTGTAGCCATCGACCATCGACAACACCTTCGCCTTGGCATCGGCCAACAGGCGATCCCGGTTCATGGTGATGCCGTCGCCCTCGCGCAGGAACATATAATCGAAGGCCTCCGGCGCGCTCTTGGCCACGGTGGCCACGCTGATGGTCTCGAATGATTTGATCACCGGAGGCATCGGGCCGCCGGGACGGCGCTTGTTCACGCTCCAGCGGGTCAGCAGCTCTTTGCAGCCGCCCCAGCCTGGAATGATGCCGACGCCCACTTCCACCAGACCGACATAGGTCTCGGCATGGGCCTGCAACGCATCGCAGTGGAGCAGGATTTCGCAGCCGCCACCGAGGGCCAGGCCTGAAGGTGCGCCGACCACCGGGAACGGCGCGTACTTCATCGCCATGTAGGTATCCTGGCCTTCCTTCACCAGCTTGGTCGCTTCGTCCCACATCGCCAGGTTGCCTGCGTAGACCAGCAGACCAAGGTTGGCACCGGCGGAGAAGTTGCTGCCTTCGTTGTAGACCACCATCGCCTTGAAGCCCATGGCCGGGATCAGTTCGACGGCCTTGCGGATCATGCCCATGATGAACGGGTCCATGGTGTTCATCTTGGAGGTGAACTCCAGGCAGACCACACCGTCGCCGATGTCCCACAGGGCGGCGGAAGGATTCTTCGCCAGCGGTTTGCTGCGACGTTTGATGTCGGCCAGCAGTAGCACCCCTTCCGGACGCGGCAGATCGCGGTAGTCGCCTTCGGTGGTGAAGTACTGCAACACGCCGTTTTCGGTGCGATAGAAGCTACCCTTGCCCACCGCTTCGAGCAGCGGCGGCACGGCCATGCCTTCGGCACGCAGACGTTCGGCGAACCAGGCACCGCCAATGCGATCAATCAGCTCAAACGGGCCGTACTTCCAGGCGTAACCGAGACGCATCGCCTCGTCGACGGCATGGATGTGATCATTAATATCCGGTACCAGGCTGGCGGCATAGCTCAACACCTTGGACATCACACGCCAGGCGTAACGACCACCCTCGTCGGGGTGTTGCAGCATGATGTTCAGCCCCAGCTTGGCGGCGTCGACACTCTCCAGGCTCGGTTTGAGCGAAGGCGCATACTCGCCGGTCTGCAGGTTGATGCTCTCTTTAACCTTGTCACCGCCATCGCGGTTGATGCGGTAGAAACCGCCCTTGCCCTTACGCCCGGTGTAACCGTCGGCGATCATCTTCTCCAGTAGTGGCGGGATCTCGGCCACCTCGAAGAAGGCATCACCCTCAGGCAGGGTCGCCTTCATGCTCTGCATCAGGTGCGGCATCAGGTCGAGACCGACCAGATCGGAAAGACCGAAGACACCGGTCTTGGGAATCCCCAGTGGTTTGCCGATCACGGCGTCGGCCACTTCCACCGAAACGCCCATGCGGAACGCTTCCAGCACGGCGGTCTGGATCCAGTAGATACCAATACGGTTGGCGATGAATCCGGGGGTGTCCTTGCAGTCGACCACGCCCTTGCCCAGACGGTGATCGCAGAACATCTGCACTGCGGCGACCGCATCGTCACGGGTCTTGCTGCCCTTGACGATCTCCAGCAGACGCATATAGCGCGGCGGATTGAAGAAGTGGGTGATGAGGAAATCCTCGGCAAACCCTGCAGGCATGTCCGCCACCAGATGGTCCAGCGGAATGGTGGAGGTGTTGGAGGAGACCAGCGCACCCGGTTTACGCACCGCGTCGATCTTGCGATAGAGGTTCTGCTTGATGTCGAGACGCTCGATCACCGCTTCGATGATCCAGTCGCAGTCGGCCAGCAGTTCCATGTGGTCTTCGATGTTACCGGTGGTGACCAGCTTGGCAGTACGCTTGTGCATGAAGGCCGCGGGTTCTGCCTTGAGCAGTTTCTTTACCGCACCATCTGCAACAACATTACGGTCTTTCGCGCCTTCGGGAACGATATCGAGCAGCACCACCGGCACTCCGGCATTGGCCATGTGAGCGGCAATGCCCGCCCCCATGACGCCGGCGCCGATGACGGCAACCTTGTTGATTTCCATTACAGCGCCTCCAGAATGGTTGCGATGCCCTGCCCTCCACCGATGCACTGGGTGGAGAGTGCGAACTGCTTGCCTTCACGTTGCAACAGGGTGGCGGCCTTGGCGGTGATACGTGCGCCGCTGGCACCCAGTGGGTGACCCAGGGCGATGGCGCCGCCGTCGAGGTTGATCTTGTCCATATCCAGACCGAGGTCGCGGATACAGGCGAGTGACTGGCTGGCGAATGCTTCGTTGAGCTCGATGATGTCGAGGTCGCTCACTGCAAGACCGGCGCGAGCCAGGGCCTTGCGGGTGGCGGCGACCGGACCGATGCCCATGATCTCCGGCGCACAACCAGCCACGGCAATACTCTTGATCGCAGCGATGGGTTTCAGGCCGTTCGCCTTGGCGTACTCTTCGCTACAAACCAGGGTGGCGCTGGCGCCGTCGGTGAGCGGTGAGGAGGTACCGGCGGTGACAGAGCCGTCGACGGAGAAGGCAGGTTTGAGACCGGAGAGGCCTTCAACGGTTGTTTCAGGACGGATACAACCGTCCTGTTCAATCAGCCCTTTGCCGCTGTCGATGGCGATGATCTCGTCGCTCAATTTGCCTGCTGCCTGGGCGGCTGCGGCTTTTTGATGACTGAGGACGGCGAACTCTTCCTGCTCGGCGCGGGAGAGCCCGTATTTCTTGGCGACGTTCTCGGCGGTTTCGCCCATGCCCATGTAAGCGGCGGGCAGTGCGGCATAGAGTGCCGGGTTTGGCATCGGGTTGAAGCCGGTCATTGGTACGCGGGTCATCGATTCGACACCGGCGGCGATGAAGACATCGCCCGCGCCCATCTGGATGGCACCGGCTGCCATATGAATGGCTTGCATGGAGGAGCCGCAGAAGCGGTTTACCGTGGTACCGGCTACCGATTGTGGCAGACCGGCAATGAAGCCGACCAGGCGGGCCATGTTGAATCCCTGCTCACCCTCGGGGAAGGCGCAGCCGAGGATCAGATCCTCGATATCGTCTACCTTAACCCCGCTCCTGGTGACCAGGGCCTTGACCACCTGTGCGGCCATATCGTCGGGACGTACCTTCACCATTTCGCCTTTCAGCGCAAAGGTAAAGGGGGAACGCACATAGTCAGCGATTACGACACGCTTCATTGCCTTTCTCCGAATTTTTTGCTGGTTAAAGGAAAAAAGGCGCGCGCCGTCAGGCGTTATTCGCTGCGCGCCTCGATGTTGATAATGCACTCCTGACGCATCTCTTCCAGCTCGGTGAGAGTGGTTTCCAGATCCTCACGTTGCTGCTCCAGTTCGTCGATGCGTCGCTCGACCTTGTCCAGAAGCAACTTGATCTGCTGCGTCTGTGACGGGTCGATGTCATAGATGTCCAGGTACTCCTTAATGTCCGCCAGGGTAAAACCGAGGCGCTTGCCACGCAGGATCAGCTGCATGCGGGCCTTGTCACGATGGGTGTAAACCCGGGTGGTGCCTGCCCGCTTGGGCTTAATCAGCCCCTTGGTCTCGTAGAAGCGGATGGCACGCGGGGTAATCCCCAGTTCGTCGGCCAGTTCCGTCACACTCAAAAGATCATTGGATGCAGCTGTCATATGAACCTCACTATAATTGCAGTTGACGTTAACGTCAACTAGTATCCCTAATGGTTATTGCGGTCTATGTTACCGGCCAATTCTGCCGTTAACCGCGCCATTATCGGTCCACCCTGACAAAATGCATAACAGCTATCGCTAAACGTGGCGACGGCCTTACGGGTCCAGCCTTCGTTGGGGATGCTCTGAAAGGCCACTGTGCCCATGCCACGCAACAGATCGACCAGATGACGGCAGCCGCTGATGCCGGAGAAACGGCGACTAAGCATCGCATTCCAGCCTCTGCCCATACTCGCGCCACGTAGTGACTCGAAGCGCCGGATCACCTCGGGACAGATATCGAATGGCGTGGCATCCATCCGCAGTTCGATTTCACGTATTAACGTATCGGTACCGAGCAGGATGCGGATGGTCATATCGTGCAGCGGCTCGCCCGTAGGCAAGTTGCGATCAAATCCGACAACGGTGTCGTAGGCCTTGGTGTCGAGCAGGCGGCTCTCTATCTCCAGACATCCATCCTCAAGCAGCCAACTTTTGTGCTCGATGGAACGGTGGTGCATCGCCGTACGCAACGGGGTCTTACTCATTACAACGCGCCTCTACATATTGGGGTAATTGGGTCCACCGCCCCCTTCCGGGGTACGCCAGACAATGTTCTGGAAGGGATCCTTGATGTCGCAGGTCTTGCAGTGGAGGCAGTTAGCCGAGTTGATCTGCAGGCGCGGCTTGCCATTGGCGTCATCATGCAAAATTTCGTAAACACCGGCCGGACAGTACCTCTGCTCAGGGGCGTCATAGCTGCTCAGATTGACGGTGATCGCTACCTCGGGCTTTTTCAGTATGAGGTGACAGGGTTGGTCTTCTTCATGACTGACATTGGCGATGAAAACAGATGAGAGACGATCGAAGCTGATCACACCATCGGCTTTGGGATACGCGATAGGCCGGGAATCGCTGGTGAGATTCAGGGAGGTGCGATCCTCGCTGCGGTCATGCAGGGTCAACGGCATTCTGCCGCGGAAAATGTTCTGGTCGATGAAATTGAAGCTGCCGCCGACAAGGGTGCCGAAGCGGTGCAGCGCCGGGCCGAAGTTGCGGCTGCGGTAGAGTTCGTCGTAGAGCCAGGAGTTTTTAACCGCCTCGGCATAGGCTTTGAGATCGCGATCCGCCGGTTCCTCGCCCGTCAGTGCCCCGAATACCGTCTCCGCCGCCACCATGCCCGACTTCATCGCGGTGTGGCTGCCTTTGATCTTGGCAAAGTTGAGGGTGCCTGCGTCGCAGCCCAGCAACAGGCCGCCGGGGAAATGCTGTTTTGGCAGCGCATTGAAGCCGCCCTTGGCGATGGCCCGGGCACCGTAGCTGAGGCGCTTGCCCCCTTCCAGTACGTTGCGGATATCCGGGTGCTGCTTGAAGCGTTGAAACTCCTCGAACGGCGAGAGGTAAGGGTTGCTGTAGTTGAGGTCGGTAATCAACCCAACCAGCACCTGGCCGTCGGCGGCGTGATAGAGGAAGGAGCCGCCACTGGCGCCATTTTCTGCGAGCGGCCAGCCCGCGCCGTGCATCACTGTGCCGGGTTTGTGTTTTTCTGGAGCGACCTGCCACAGCTCCTTGATGCCGAGGCCGTAGTGTTGCGGGTCGCACTCCGCATCCAGTTGGTACCGCTCGATGAGCTGTTTGCCCAGATGACCGCGGCAGCCTTCGGCGAAGAGGGTGTAACGTCCGCGTAGTTCGATGCCGGGTTCGAAGCCCGATTTCTCCTGTCCGTTCTTGCCCAGGCCCATGTCGCCGGTTATCACCCCTTCCACCTGGCCCGTCTCGTTGATGATCAGATCCGCCGCCGGATAACCGGCAAAGAGATCGACACCGGCCTCCTCCGCCTTCTCGCCCAGCCAGCGGCAGAGGTTGCCCAGGCTGGCGATATAGTTGCCCTTGTTGTGCATGGTGCGAGGCACCAGCATGTTGGGCATGCGGATCGCCCCGGTCGGACTGGTGAAGAGCATTACCCGGTCTTCCGTTACCGGCGTATCGAGCGGTGCCCCCTGCTCCCGCCAATCGGGAAAGAGTTCAGCCAGGGCGCGGCTTTCGAGTACCGCACCGGAGAGGATGTGGGCACCGATCTCGGAACCTTTCTCCAGCACGCAGACGCTTAAGTCACGGTTCTGCTTCTGGGCAAGTTGGCGCAGGCGGATCGCCGCGGAGAGTCCGGCGGGGCCGCCACCGACGATCACCACATCGAATTCCATCACTTCGCGTTCCATCAGCACACCCTCTTTTCTGTTCTACTAATTCAAAATCGTTTGCTCGTGCAGAGGCGCAAAGTCGCCAAGGAAAACAAGTTGTCGAAATATCCGGATTCGACTTGTTTCCTACAGGCTCCCCATCGAACTTTCGCTAAGTTCAACATCGTCTCCTCTCACTGCCCGTTTACCGCTTGATACCGCTTTTCTTTGCGCCTTGGCGTCTTTGCGCGAGGCAGATATCAATCAGTCCAGCGCAGCCGTCAGCGCAGGTACCGCCTCGAACAGGTCGGCGACCAGGCCGTAATCGGCCACTTCGAAAATGGGCGCCTCTTCATCTTTATTGATAGCGACGATCACCTTGCTCTCTTTCATCCCCGCCAGGTGCTGGATCGCGCCGGAGATGCCGACGGCGATGTAGATATCCGGCGCGACGATCTTGCCGGTCTGACCGACCTGGTAGTCGTTGGAGATGAATTTGGCATCGACCGCCGCACGGGATGCGCCCACCGCACCGCCCAGCTTGTCGGCCAGCGCCTCGATGATGGCGAAGTTTTCCTGGCTGCCCACACCGCGACCGCCTGAGACCACTACCCGCGCGGTGGTGAGATCGGGACGGTCGGACTTGGTCAGGTTGCGCGAGACAAAACGGGAAACGGCGTTGCCACCTGCTGCGGAGAGTGGTTCTACCGGTGCGGCATTACCACCGGCTTCGGCGGGGGCGAAGGCGGTGCCGCGTACGGTCATCACCTTTACCGCGTCGCTGCTGCGTACGGTGGCGATGGCGTTGCCTGCATAGATGGGACGCTTGAAGGTGTCGGCATCAACCACCTCGATCACCTCGGAGATTTGCGCCACATCGAGCAGCGCGGCGAGTCGCGGCATCAGGTTTTTGCCGAAGGTGGTGGCCGTGGCGATCAGGTGTTTGTATTCGCGCCCAATTTTCACGATCAGCGCGGCCAACGGCTCGGCCAGTCCCTGGGCGTAGCTGGCATCGTCACTCAGCAGGACGTGAGCGACGCCGTTCAGGGCGGCGGCTTCGTCGGCGACGGCACGGCAGCCTTCACCGGCCACCACAACTGTCACTTCACCCAGTTGAGCACCTGCGGTAACGGCATTGCGTGTCGCCGGACTCAGTGCCGCGTTGTCGTGTTCAGCAATGACCAGAACGCCCATCAGAGTACCCTCGCTTCGTTACGCAGTTTGTCCAGTAGTGCGGCCACGTCGGCCACCTTGATGCCGCCGCTGCGCTTGGGCGGCTCTTCCACTTTCAGCACTTCCAGGCGCGGCGCGATGTCGACACCCAGTTCGGCCGGGGTGAGCAGATCCAGCGGCTTCTTCTTCGCCTTCATGATGTTGGGCAGCTTGACGTAGCGCGGTTCGTTAAGACGCAGATCGGCGGTGACCAGTGCGGGCAACGGCAGGGCGACGGTCTCAAGTCCGCCGTCGATCTCGCGGGTCACTTCCACTTCGCCGTCGTTGAGTGTCACCTGGGAGGCGAAGGTGCCCTGCCCCCAACCCAGCAGCGCGGCCAGCATCTGGCCGGTCTGGTTGTTGTCGTCGTCGATCGCCTGTTTGCCCATGATGATCAGGTCGGGCTGTTCACGCTTGACCACCTCGGCCAGCAGTTTGGCGACCGCCAGCGGCTGCAACTCTTCTTCGCTCTCCACCAGGATTGCGCGGTCGATGCCCATCGCCAGTGCGGTGCGCAGGGTCTCCTGGCAGGCACTCTTGCCCAGTGAGACCACCACGGTTTCATCGGCCTTGCCCGCCTCCTGCAAACGCACCGCCTCTTCCACGGCGATCTCGTCGAAGGGGTTCATGGCCATCTTCAGATTGGCCAGATCGACACCGCTGTTATCAGCCTTGACGCTGATCTTCACGTTGGCGTCGACCACCCGTTTTGCGCAAACAAGAATCTTCATTGGTCGCTCCTGTTATCCAGCCCGGTACTCACCAGGCCCTGTCGTCAAAATCCATCATGCTTTCCGCACCGGCATCGATGGCCCGATAGTGGCTCTCAATACGCGGCAGAATGCGCTGCATGAAAAAGCGCGCCGTTCTGACCTTGGCTTCATAGAACAGGGCTTCTTCCCCATCCATATTCTTCAGTCCGATCTCTGCACTCCGCGCCCACATGTAGGCCAGTCCGGTCAGTCCAAACAGTTGCAGGAAGTCCACCGCTCCAGCACCGATCTCCGCCGGGTTGACGGCGGCACGTTCAAGCAGCGTTTTCGCTGCGATCTTTAGTCGCCCTGCGGCGGCGGCCAGTGGTGAGGTGAACTCCGCCAGCACGGCGTAGCTACTTTTTACCTTCAGGTACTCGTGTACCGGGGCCAGGAACCGTTCGATCAGTTTGCCGTCGGCCATCAGCAGTTTGCGTCCTGCCAGATCCATCGCCTGAACACCGTTGGTGCCTTCATAGATCTGGCCGATGCGCGCATCGCGTACCAGTTGCTCCATACCGTGTTCTCGGATGTAGCCGTGGCCGCCATAGATCTGCACACCGAGGTTGGCCACTTCGAAGGCGGCATCGGTGAAGAAGGCTTTAACCACCGGGGTCATCAAGGCCACCAGTTCATCGGCAGCCTGGCGTTCCTGCGGATCTTCGGAGTGGTTGGCGATATCGAGCTGTTGCGCCACCCAGACAGAGAGGGCGCGGCAGCCTTCGGTGAAGGCGCGCATGGTCAGCAGCATGCGGCGGATATCCGGGTGGACGGTAAGCGGATCGGCGGCCGCATCGCTTTGTGCACCCGATGGCGCACGTCCCTGCAGACGTTCTTTGGCGTAGACCACGGCGTTCTGGTATGCCGCTTCGGCGACCCCCAACCCCTGCATACCAACCGCCAGACGTTCGGTGTTCATCATCTTGAACATGGCGCGCATACCCTTGTTGACCTCGCCGACCAGCCAGCCCTTGGCGTCGTCGAAGTTCATTACGCAGGTGGCAGAGGCTTTGATCCCCATTTTGTGCTCGATGGCACCGCAGCTGACGTTATTGGCTTCGTCCAATTCGCCGTCGCTGTTGGGCAGGATCTTGGGCACGAGAAAGAGGCTGACACCGTGGATACCGGCAGGTGCATCCGGGGTGCGGGCCAGCACCAGATGGACGATGTTGTCGGTGAGGTCGTGATCGCCCGCGGTGATGAAAATCTTGGTGCCGCTGATGCGGTAGCTGCCGTCGTCCTGGGGTACGGCGCGGGTACGCAGCAGGCCGAGATCGGTACCGCAATGGGGTTCGGTAAGACACATGGCCCCGCTCCACTCACCGGAGGCCATGCGCGGGAAGTAGAGTGCTTTCAATTCGGGATCGGCGTAGCTCTCCAGTGCCGCCCAGGCGCCGTTGGTCAGGCCGGGATAGAGGCTGAAGGAGAGGTTGCAGGCGCAGATCATCTCGTCGACCAGCATGTGCAGGGATTTGGGTAGCCCCTGGCCGCCGTACTCGGCATCGAAGGCGATGCTGTTCCAGCCTGCCTCGGTGAAGTCACGGTAGGCCTCTTTGAAACCTTCCGGGGTGGTGACCTTACCCTCCTGCCACTGGCACGACTCTTCATCGCCGCTGCGATTCAGGGGTAGTAGCCGTGCGCTGGTGAATTTACCCGCCTCTTCCAGGATCGATTCGAGGGTCTCCCTGTCCATTTCCTCAAATCCCGGCAATTTCCGCATCGCCTCACCACGGTGAAGCTCGTAATAGGCGAACAGCATGTCTCTTATTGGTGCTTGGTAGAGCGGCATACGGTGTTTCCTTAACTCAGATGCGTCATCGCTTGTAGGTATTTGCTCGATTGACGAACGATGTCGTGACGTGCTGGTAATCTAGTTGACGTATACGTCAATGTCAACCATCATTCCCTCATCCAGACACGTCACCGAGGAATCCCATCCATGTCAGAAGCTATCGTGATCACCCATGCAACCCGCACCCCTATTGGATCTTTCGGTGGTGCGCTGGCTTCCATGCCCGCGGTAGATCTGGGAGCGACGGTCATTCGCTCACTGCTGAAGCAGTCGGGTCTGGACGGCAAACAGGTGGATGAGGTCATCTTCGGCCAGGTGCTGACCGCAGGGACCGGACAAAACCCGGCTCGGCAGGCGGCATTGAAGGCGGGACTACCCGTTGAGAGTTCGGCGATGACCATTAATAAGGTGTGCGGTAGCGGGTTGAAGGCGGTGCAACTGGCGTTTCAGGCGATCGCCTGTGGCGACGTGGAGATCGTAATAGCCGGTGGGCAGGAGAGCATGAGCCTCTCTGCACATGTGCTGCCCAGATCAAGGAAAGGCCAGATGATGGGCGACTGGGCGATGAAGGATAGCATGATCGTCGACGGCCTCTGGTGCGCGTTGAACGATGTTCACATGGGCATTACCGCGGAGAACATTGCCGAACAGTTCAATCTCACCCGCGAGCAACAGGACGCCTTTGCTGCCGAGTCCCAGCAGCGAACCGAAGCGGCACAAAACGCAGGTCTATTCGATGCGGAGATCACCCCAGTAACCATACCGCAACGCAAGGGCGAACCGTTGGTCTTCGCGCGGGATGAATATCCCCGCGCCGGTACCAGCGCAGAAAAGCTGGGCGGACTGCGCCCGGCATTCAAAAAGGATGGCACCGTTACCGCCGGTAACGCCTCAGGTATCAATGACGGTGCTGCGGCGGTGCTGGTGATGAGGGAGTCGAAGGCGATTGAACTCGGGCTCAAACCGTTGGCACGTATCGTGGCCTTCGCCAGTGCCGGTGTCGATCCGGCAGTGATGGGTACGGGCCCGATCCCCGCCACCAATAAATGTCTGGAGAAAGCGGGCTGGCAGGTGGGCGATCTGGATCTGGTAGAGGCGAATGAGGCGTTCGCCGCACAGGCGTTGTCGGTGAATCAATCGCTGGGCTGGGACAGCAGTAAGGTCAATGTCAGCGGTGGTGCGATTGCCCTCGGTCATCCTATCGGTGCATCTGGTGCCAGGGTATTGGTCACCCTGCTCCATGGCATGCAGCGGCTATCTGCCGATAAAGGTCTGGCTACGCTCTGTATCGGCGGTGGTCAGGGAGTGGCGATGGCAGTGGAACGCGTTGAGTAACTATTAGAAGCTATCTCAAAATTAGGACTCGTGCCCGGAGACAAGGCGCAAAGACTGTGAGGAGCGGAGTTTACCGATAGTAAATGAGCACCGGAGTAGGCTTTGCAACGCAGGATCAGGGTATGAGAACAATTTTGAGGTAGCTTCTAGACGCCGCAGGTATCGAGCTGTTTATGAAGTTCCTGTTTACGCTCATTGTCGCGGTGAATGTCGTCAACCATAGCAGGCAGGATATCTTTCACAATCGCGCCGACGGTGACTTCGTTACCTGGGTTGTGATCACTGAGTTCAACGATCAGGCTACGGTCAATGACGCAGCCGCTCTGCAATACCGGGCTACTGCTGCACCCAGATAGCACTAACAGGCACATCAACGGTAAGACACTTTTGTAGTTCCGCATTGCTCTTCCCCAATTTATCCCATGCTTGTTTTGCCCGCTGGCGGGCTGTTTCGATTTCTTTGTCTTTTTCCACCAGTACGTCACGACTTTCACTACGTGCCTTGGCCATCGCCTGCTGCATAGCGGCGATCGATTCATTCATACGGGTTTGGTAGAAGGCTTCTGTCTGGGAGATACCGGCGTCTTTGCCCTCACTGTAGGTCATGACAAATCCGACCAGCAGGGCGATGACCAGGGCAATGGTGATGTAGGTCCTTGTCACTGAACGATTCCTTATTCCTGACGATTTGTAAGGCGATCCTTGGCGCCAATATTATCAATACTGCGCTGAACTGTCTTTACTGTTTATTGCGGCGAAACGACTTAATCCTTTCGTCGGTGACATCTTGTGGATAGCAAAGCGGTGCGTAACCGCCCGGTTTGCTCCAGGCACTGCGCTTACCGCACTGTCTTCCGTTACGCATAAAGTTATACGGGCACGGACAGTTGCCAGGATAGGCCGCGATGGATTGTTTGATCAGTAGTTGGCGGATATCACTATCGGACAGCGCCTCATTTTTGGCCGAGACAGCAAACGATGCAGCCAGACTTATTGCCATGAGGCAAATGGCAAGCGTCCGCATTCGTCTATCAGCCGAGTAGTGCGTTTGCATCGACAGTCAGCGATGCGATCATTCCTTGATCGAGGTTTTCTGTTTTCAGCCGCAGGTAATTGCTGCTGAGTCCCTGGCCATTGGCTTCGACAAGCACCTGTACGTGCTTACCTATTTGGCTTTGTATGAACTGCTGGCGCAGTTCCTGCCCCAGATCGCGCAACTCCCCTGCGCGCTGTTTTTTAACCATCTGCGAAAGCTGCTCAGGCAGCTCCGCCGCCGGGGTACCTTCGCGTACAGAGAAGGGAAAAACATGCAGCTTGGCGAAGTGCAGCTTTTCCACAAAGGCCAGCGTTTCCCTGTGTTCTTCTTCGGTCTCACCAGAGAAACCGGCGATCAGATCGGCGGCCAGTGCCGTATCGGGGCGTACCGCCCTCGCCCGCTCGGCGATCCATTCCACCTCTTTGGTGCCGTGACCACGCGCCATGCGCTGCAATACACCTTCGCTGCCACTCTGCAAAGAGATATGCAGGTAGTCGCAGATGCGTTCGTTGGCATAGACATCAAAAAAAGCAGGCTGGATATATTCCGGGCCGATGGAAGAAAGACGAATGCGCGGCATCTTGGTGCGCTGCAAAACCGCTTCGAGCAGTTCGTGCAGTTTCGCCTGCTGTGGTTGGCGCGAATCGTCGCAGCCCCAGGCGGCGAGGTTGATACCGGTGAGGATCACTTCGCGCACACCGCTTTCATAGGCGAGATCGATCTGGCGCACAACCTGTTCAATCGGCAGGCTACGGTGAGCGCCTCGGGCGATACGGGTAATACAGAAGCTGCATTCATTGTCGCAGCCGGTCTGGATCGCTACCGGCAGGCGGGTGCGTGAGTTTAGCGGTAGCAGCAGTTCGTCGTTTTCCACGCCAAAGTGCGCCAGCATTTCCGATTCGTCACCGAAGATCAACGCGCTGTCGTTCTGTGCCTGCCAGTCATTTTGATCGACACGCGGGCCGCAACCCATCACCGCCACCTGCTTTTGCAACTGTCCGGCACGGTTAACGGTCTGGCGCGATTTGCGATCCGCTTCGGAGGTAACCGTACAGGTGTTGACGAAGATGTAGTCGGCCTCCTCCTCGTCGTTAACCGCGACATTGCCAGCGCTTTGCAGCGCGGCTGCGAGGCGCGCCGAGTCGAGCCAGTTCATCTTGCAGCCGAGGGTACGGATATAAAATTTCATTCTGGAGCGTTGCATTGCCGAGTGTCGCGGCCGGCAATTATACGTTAAATCCGCCGTGGGCTCACAGCGGTGAGCTGAATTCCACGAACAGGCTGATCAGTACTACCGCCAGCAGGTTCAGCCACAGGCCAGCGCGCGCCATTTGCGGCACCGTGAGATAACCACCGCTAAATACGATGGCATTGGGCGGCGTGGCGACGGGCAGCATAAAGGCGTAGGAAGCGGCAATGGCCGCCGGGATCATAAATAGCGTCGGGCTGACAGACATCGCGCCAGCCAGCGCCCCCATCACCGGCAGAATAATGGTGGCCGTCGCAGTGTTGGAGGTGACCTCGGTGAGAAAGATCACCAGTAGAGTGACCAGCGCGATCAGCAGCCACACCGGCACATCCTGCAAATCGCCCAGCTGGTTGATGATCCAGACCGTCAGCCCGCTATCGGCGAAACCGCTGGCCAGGGTAAAGCCGCCGCCAAATAGAATGATGATCTCCCACGGCAGTTTCACCGCGCTCTGCCAGTCGAGCAGGAAACGCCCCTTACGCCAGTCGACCGGGATCATAAACAGGATGATGGCGCCGGCCATGGCGATGGTTGCGTCGCTCACACCCTTGAGCCAGGAGACCGACACCAGACCACGGAGAATCCAGGCGCAGGCGACGGAGATAAACACCACCAACACCAACCCCTCCTCCCTGCGCAGCGGACCCAGCTCATGTAACTGCTGTTGAATCAGCTGTTGCATCCCTTCCCCATCGTCCTGTTGCAGGGGATGGGCGATACGGGTCAGATAGATCCAGGACAACAGCAACATCAGCAGCGACAGTGGAAAGGCAAAGATCAGCCAGTCGGCAAAACCGATGGATATACCAAACTGCTGTTCCAGCACCCCGGCGAGGATCGCATTGGGTGGGGTGCCAATCAGGGTACTGACACCACCGATGGAAGCGGCATAGGCAATACCCAGCAACAGCGCCACGGAAAACCCCTGGTTATCTTTATCCGCATTCAATCTGTCGATCACCGCCAGAGCGATGGGCAGCATCATCATCGCCGTGGCGGTATTGCTGATCCACATGGAAAGGAAGGCGGTTGCCAGCATGAAACCCAGCACGGTACGGCGTGGATTGCTACCGACCAGACGAATGGTGTGCAGTGCGATCCGCCGATGTAGATCCCAGCGTTGCATTGCCATGGCAATGAGAAAACCACCGAGGAAGAGATAGATCAGATGATTGGCATAGCCGGTGGTGGTCTTGGCGGTAGACATCACGCCCAGTAGCGGGAAGGCGACGATAGGCACTAACGCAGTCACCGCCATCGGCAGTGCCTCGCTGATCCACCACACCGCCATCAGCACGGTGACCGCCGCCACTGCACGTGCCTCGGGACTCATGCCCTCGGGCAGTGGCAGCAGTAACAGGAGGATAAACAGGAGTGGCCCGAGGAACAGGCCTATGCGGCGACGATCCATCCGTTACTCGTTGGTCTGGGCCAGGCCCAGATCGTAATAGGACTGCGCCAGCTTACGAATGGCGATCACATAGGCCGCGGTGCGGTAGTCGTGTATCTCTTCTGGATTACGTTTCATGGTGTCACGAATATCGGCGAAGGCAGAGCGCATGGTGTCATCGAGACCGGAGCGCACCAGATCCAGTTCGCTGGCGCCGTGGGCCAGTTGCGCGCGCTGCTTGCTCGGGATCTTTTTCCCTGTCGCCTCCTCCAGCGCATTCATGTAAGTATTGCCGCGCAACTCATCGAAGCGTCGTTGCAGACGACCAAAGCGCATGTGTGAGAGATTGCGGGTCCATTCGAAATAGGAGACGGTCACACCACCAGCGTTAACCCACACGTCGGGCAGGATCACCACACCACGGTGGCGCAGGATTTCATCCGCTTCGTAGGTGATGGGGCCATTGGCTGCTTCGGCAATCAGTTTGGCTTTAATGTTCATGGCGTTGTCGGCATGGATCTGCGACTCCAGCGCCGCCGGAATCAGAATATCGCACTCCATTTCCAGCGCTTCGCTGCGTTTCTCGCTGAAGGTGCCGCCGGTAAATTCACGCAGGCCTTTGTGCTCGACCATGCACTGCCGCACGTCGTGGATGTTGAGACCCTCTTCATTGAATACCACCCCATCCTTCTCGATGATGGCAATGACCTTTACCCCATCCTCCTCGGTGAGGAATTTGGCTGCGTGGTAACCGACGTTACCCAGCCCCTGAATCACCACCCGCTTGCCCGCCAAACTGCCATCACTCATGCCGGTTTTCGCCACCTCTTCAGGATGACGGAAGAACTCCTGCAGCGCGAACTGCACCCCCTTGCCGGTGGCCTCGGTACGACCGGGAATACCGCCGCGATCGACCGGCTTGCCGGTGACGCAGGCGTCCTGATTCAAATCTTCCGGGTAGAGGGTTTTGTAGGTATCGGCGATCCAGGCCATCTCCCGTGAGGAGGTGCCGAGGTCAGGCGCCGGTACGTTGGTGGCCGGATCGAGGAAACCACGACGCGCCAGTTCATGGGCGAATTGGCGGGTGATCTCACGCATCTCTTCGGTGTTGTAGCGCGCCGGATCGATCATCAGCCCGCCCTTGGCGCCACCGAAGGGGATATCGGCCAGGGCACACTTGTAGCTCATCAGCGCGGAGAGTGCCTCGGTTTCGTCCTGATTGACGTGGGGAGCGAAGCGTAGACCGCCTTTCGCCGGCAGTCGGTGAGTGCTGTGGACCGACCACCAGCCGGTGAAGACTTCGATGCCGCTTTGTACCCGTACCGGGAAGCGCACCTGAAGTACCGCGCTGCTGGCCTTGATGACTTTGGCAGTGTCGGGATCGAGACCGGCGGCGAGAGTCGCGCGATCCACCATCCGCTCGACGCCTTCCAGAAAGGACATGCTCTCACGCTTGTTACTCTGATTGGTCACCTGACGACTCCCGCTTTATCGCTACTCGGGCAGTATTGTATGTCCTGCATGGGGTTGCCGCCAGCCAGGCTGCTGCCGTCAATGGCTTTGCAGGAAGCTGAGGTAGTCGTTTGCGGAGAGTGGTTTGCTGTAGTGGTAGCCCTGCATGATGGTACATCCTTCCTCCAGCAGGAAAGCCACCTGCTCAATGGTTTCCACCCCTTCCGCAATGACCTCCATGCTCAGACTGTGAGCCATGCGGATCACCGCAGCGGAGATGGCGGCATCGTTGGTGTCCTGAGGGATATCCATAACAAAAGAGCGATCGAGCTTAAGTTTGTTGACCGGGAAGGTCTTCAGATAGCTCAACGAGGAGTAGCCGGTACCAAAGTCATCGATAGCCAGGGAGAAACCTTCACTGGCGAGCATTGAGAGGCGATGCATGGTAGACGCCGCATTCTCCATCGCCACACTTTCGGTGATTTCGAATTCAATGGCATCCACACCCAGTTGGTATTCAGTGAGGATGTTCAGAATCTTGAACACCAGATCGGACTGGCGGAACTGGCGTGCTGAAAGGTTGATTGCTACCGGCGGAACATTGATGCCTTGTTCTCGCCACTCACATATCTGGCGACAGGCATTGCGCAGGACGAACTCACCAATCTGTAGAATCAGATCGCTATCTTCCGCAATAGGAATAAACAGATCAGGCGCCACAACGCCCCGCTCCGGGTGTTGCCAGCGGATCAGCGCTTCGCAGCGCACGATCCTGTCTGTGCGCGCATCGATCTGGGGCTGGAAGTGGAGGAAAAACTCTTCTCGTTCGAGCGCATGATGAAGTTCGCTCTCAAGGCGAAGGTGCTCGTGTGCGATCTGATCCATGTTGGCGGAGAAGAAGTGGTACTGGCCTCTGCCATTGGCCTTGGCAACATACATCGCGGTATCGGCATGACGGGTCAGGGTTTCCAGGTTGTCACCGTCATTGGGATAAATAGCGATACCGATACTGCAACCAACACGTATCTCCTCGCCGTTAAGCAGAACTGGCTGATTCATCAAGTCGATAATACTCTGCGCCACGTGGGCAACCGCATCGGCATTGGGAATGTTAGGTAACAGTAGCGTGAACTCATCACCACCCATGCGGGCAAAGGTGTCGGTAGTGCGCAGTGAGTTCCGAATTCGCTGAGAGACTTCGATGAGCAATTCGTCGCCAGTGGCGTGTCCCATCGTATCGTTGATCAGTTTGAAGCGATCCAGATCGATAAACAGCACGGAACAGTTACAGTTAAAACGTTGGCAACGATTCAGTTCTTCCTGCAGGCGCTCCTTGAACAGGGTGCGATTTGGCAGTCCGGTCAGGGCGTCGTAATAAGCCAGTTTCTTTAGCTCATTTTCTATTCCCTTCAATGCACTGATATCGGAGAAGGTGCCGACATAATTGGTGAGCTGCCCCTGCTGGTTGCGCACCGCAGTAATGCTCAACCATTTTGGATAGACTTCACCGTTTTTGCGTTTGTCCCATATCTCACCTACCCAATGCCCTTTTTCCTTCAGGTTTTGCCACATCTTCTGGTAGAACTGTTCATCATGTCGGCCGGACTGCAGCACACTCGGCGTCTTGCCAATAACCTCTTCTTCGTTGTACCCGGTAACATCGCAGTAGGCTTTATTGACGCGAAGAATGGTGTTTTCGGCATCGGTGATGACGATGGCCTCGTTGGCATTCTCAAAGACTTCCGCCGTCAGATGAAGCTGCTGCTGGATACGGAGTCGCTCGGTGATGTCGCGAATAAAAACATAGAACTGACCGTCGCTTTTCTGGCTGTAGCGGGTGACGATCTCTGCATCCCATAAAGTGCCATCTTTACGCCGGTGTTGAGTTTCACACAGATGATCCTCGCCACGCATGATGTGGCGCAGGTGCATCGAGGTTATCTCATGCTCCGCGGTGGCCAGTTGCGAGAAGTGCATGCCGATGAGTTCGGCCTTGGTGTAGCCAGATAGCCTGGCGTAGGTGTCGTTGACGTCAAGGATCAACCCTGAGATGTCAAGCAACCAGAAGCCATCCCTGGAGGCCTCAATGGCTGCGCGGTAGTTGGTGCTGTGACTCTCTATCACCATATCAGTATTGCGCCGCAGCGCAGTGTCGTCCATAACGGTGACATCGAGTGTACGATGTTTTGCTTCCACCATGGGGTTTATATGTATTGAGCTGTGGTAAAACGGGGCGCGCCCCGGATATTAACCAACCGTACAGGTTGGTCTTAGTTTTGTCTACAATTTTGTTACGCCAATATTACTGCGCGTCACGTAGCCAGTCCTGTAGCAGTCGTTTGCGCTTTTTCTGCTCCAGATGGGCGGCCAGTTTTTCCCTGACTTCAGCAAAAGAGAGGTGTCCCGCAGGGTGGATGGCGTCACAGAGCAGAATATGCAACCCGACCTCGGTTTCGATAATGTCGCTAATCTCGCCCTCCTCCATGGCAAACAGTGCCGCGTCCAATTGCGGATAGAGCTGCCCAGGCTTGACCCGGCCCAGCAACCCTTCATGCATCGCGGTGGGACACTCGGAGTGCTGTTCTGCCAGTTTGTGGAAGCTGGCGGGGTCGTTGTCCAGTTGCCCGGATAGCTCGGCCATTCGCTGCGTGACCACCTCGCGGCGGTTTTCAGGATATTCATCGTTAATGGTGATCAGGATATGCCGTGCGGTACGAGTCTCCGGCAGGGCGAACTTCTCCAGGTGCTGGTAGTAGTAGATCTCCACCTCTTCTTTGCTGACCGTCCCCTGCTCCTTGAGCATGTGCTCCAGCACCATGTCGAGGCGCAGCTGCCAGGCCAGTGCCTGTTTCAGCTTTGCTTCGCTGAGATTGTTGGCCTTCAGCGCGGTGACGAAACCGCCACTGTCTTCGAAACGCTGCGCCAGTTCATCGTAGGCCTGCTCTACTGCGGCCTCCGGCACCACTACGCCAGAGGCTTCCGGTGCCGAAAGCAGTTTTTTGGCGATGGCCAGTTCGCGGTTAACCCGTTGCAGCACCGCGGTGCGCTGCCCGTCGTTCAACTCCGCCTGGGTGGTATCGAACATCTCCAGCGCATTGCGCATCATGGCGTAATCGACTTCCGGACCATGTGACATCACTGCGCCACCTCCTCTTCTACCAGTTCAACAGGTTCCAGTGAAGCTTCCGGCACCAGCAGGGTGTGTCCGGGGAAGCGTACATGGTAGGCCACACCATCCTCCTGCCAACGTAATACTTTAATGATCTCGCCCACATCACCGATATCCGCGATGACTTCACCTTTCACCGCCAGCTTCAGTTTGCTTTTGACCTTCTCGCGAAACTCAAAACGGCTCGGCACCCACTCTTCGTCGATACCGATCAACTCCTCTTCACGGCAGCCGACCACCATGCCCTGTTCGACAAAGTGCACCTCGTAGATGATCTGATCCTGGAGAAAGGTGCCACGGCTGCGCACATAACCGGTACTGCCGCGACGGATCAGCAGATTGCCGATCTTTTCGCCCGGATAGGTGCCGTCGTTGCGGATGTTGCGAATCACCCGCACTTCGTCGCCGTTGTCGTACAGGGGCAAACTCATAGCGACTTGCCGATGGAATCCGCGCTAAAGAAGCTGGTGCCGCTGGCCTTCTGGTAAACCTTCAACACCTTCTCGGTCGCCGCGTCGGAATTGACGAAGTCCTGATAGGCCTGCGCCAGCGAGTTGACGTAGACCGCACGCATACCTGCTTCGTCGGCGGGCATCTTCGCAGCGGTGAGATAGTTGTGGAAGCGCTGCAGGATATGCAGGCGATAAACCTTCACCACGGTCTCGTCGTAGGGGATCTCGAAGTAGTCGAGGAAATCCTCGGCGGAGACCAGATCCTCCAGTTCGTCCATAAAATCTTCTGTACTCATGGCTACACCCCTTTAAACCAAATGTGGTCGTTCTGTACGTGCCAGCATATCCAGCAATGCCCCGGCACCGAAATGGTCGGAAGCATCCAGCTCCCTGACCTTTTTTAATCTGGCCCGGCCCTCTTCCAGTTGACCAAGACGCAGATGGAGATAGGCATCCGCTTTCAGCGTCAGCAGATAAAAACGAATCAGTCCCATCGACTTGAGCACGCCGTGACTCAGCTCTGCCAGATCCACCAGCCTCCAGTCTTCAGGAAAATCGAGACGCCGTGCCACCACCTGCAGCGCACGCCTGGCGATCTGCTTCGCCTCGTCGAGACGATGCTGGTAGTAATAGGTACGGTAGAGCGCCACCAGCACACTGAGGTTGTCCGGTGCGTAGAGAAACGCCCGCAGCAGCAGACTCTCCGCCTTGCCGTCACCGTAGGCGGCAGCAGCCTGCATCAGCATCTGCTGCACGTTCTCTGGTATCGGCTCGTCGAAGTAGAGTTGCTGACCGTCGAGGTCCAGAAGATCCATCTTCATTCTCCTGCTGTCTTTTGCATGGGATAACCGAAAGAATCGGGTTCGCAGAGCCGGTCGTCACCACAGGCGACACAGTCGTCGCTACCCTTCTGCTTTAACTCTTTTTCCAGCACCTCGATGCGCTGCATCAGGCAGGCGATCGCCTTGCCCACCGGGTCAGGAATCAAATGGTGATTGAGATCGATACCGGCAATGTCAGTGTTGCGCTCCAGATCGCGACGGACGATGCGACCGGGAATGCCGATCACCGAGCGCTCCGCGGGCACATCCGCTACCACCACTGAGTTGGCACCGACGCGGACGTTATCGCCCAAGGTAATCGCACCAAGAATTTTTGCTCCGGCTCCAACCATCACGCCGTTGCCCAGGGTCGGGTGGCGCTTGCCCTTGTTCCAGGTGGTGCCGCCGAGGGTGACACCGTGATAGAGGGTCACATCGTCGCCGACGATGGCAGTCTCGCCGATCACCACACCGGCACCGTGGTCGATAAAGAAACGACGGCCAATGGTCGCACCGGGATGGATATCGATGTTGGTCAGCATGCGGGAAACGAAGGCGATCAACCGCGCCGGATAGCGCAGACCGAAAGCCCAGAGTTTGTGGCTGATGCGGTGCCAGAGGATCGCGTGTACGCCGGGATAGGTGGTCAGCACTTCAATGCGTGAGCGGGCTGCCGGGTCGCGTTCGAAAACACAGTGGATGTCTTCCGCCAGTTGTTTCCACAGACCGGGCGCAGTGCTTACGGGTGTACTCATCTTCTCTTCCATTTCAGTGTACATGGTCAGACTCCCCTGCCAGGCAGGCGTAGAAGCTCTCCAGCTCGCTGCGACTCGGCGAGCGTTTGTGTGTGGCGGCAAAACGGCGAATACCGGGCAGCAGGCTGTCGGCCTGTTCGCGGCTGAGCAGGATGCCGATCTCGGCGAAGCAGTTCACCACCGCATTGGCGCCGGAGTGTTTGCCCAGCACCAGACGGTGCACGCGGCCCAGCAGCGCCGGATCGACGCCCTGATAATTGAGTGGGTCCTTGAGCATGCCATCGACATGAATGCCGGATTCGTGGGTGAAGACCCCTTCGCCGACCAGACTCTTCTGCCACGGCAGCGGACGGCCCGAGGCGTTGGCCACCAGTTCGGCCAGTTGCTGGTAATCCTGGAGCATCACGCCGCTGTCGATGCCGTGCAGTACCTGCAACCCCATCACCACCTCTTCCAGCGCGGCATTCCCGGCGCGCTCGCCGAGGCCGTTGACGGTGGTGTTGACGTGAGTGGCCCCGGCGCGGACAGCGGCAAGGGTGTTGGCGGTGGCGAGGCCCAGATCGTCGTGGGCATGCATCTCCACCTGCATGTCGCTGTTGGCGACCAGGCGTGAGAGGCGCTCATAGATACCGAACGGCTCCATGATGCCGACGGTGTCGGCGAAGCGGAAACGGTCCGCCCCGGCCAGTTGTGCGGTTTCCATCACCTGCAACAGGAAGTCGTCATCGGCACGGGAGGCATCTTCACCACCGACGCTGACGGCAAAGCCGAGGTCGCGGGCCATGTTGACGTAACGACGGATGTTATTCAGTGCCCAGTCACGCTCGCGGCCCAGTTTGCTGCGTAGCTGCTGGTCGGAAACCGGCATGGAGAGATTGACCCGCTCGACCCCGAGACCGATACAGGCACGCAGGTCCTCTTCGCGCATCCGGCCCCAGGCAATCAGGTCGGCATTCAGGCCAAGGCTGGTCAGGGCACGGATGTCCGCCTGCTCTTCGCTGCCCATCACCGGGATACCCACCTCCAGCTCACCGACCCCCGCCGCATCCAGCGCCTTGGCGATGGCGATCTTCTCTTCCAGGTTGAAGGCGACCCCGGCGGTCTGCTCGCCGTCGCGCAGCGTGGTGTCGTTGATCGTGACCTTGCGGTTGCCCTGATACATAGCCGTATCCTGAATACAGTTGTCTGTATCCGTACCACAGCAACCAACATGCCAGAAACAATGGTATTAAATATCAATGACTTAGAATTGGTGGCGCGCACCAAAACAGGGGGCGAAGCACAACAATGTTGCGAACCCGACAAAAACCATCAGGGGAATTTATTGATTAGGGATTATGAGGAACACCGATTTTGTGGTCGAAATAACTCCGACCCGTTGGTATGTAGTAATAGATTCCTGGCCCTATTGATTCGACTAATACGATAAGAGCAATCGTTGCCACGGTGATAATCAGAACAACCATCGAATCAGCATGTTCCCATAACCATGCCTTTTTGTTAGTTGCCGAGGGCAGGTTTCGTATCATTGAGAGGTGGTACCACCACCCTCGAAAGAAATCAGATATGAAATTCATTTTCTTTTAACAACACTACTCATTTGTAAATCCCTCCTCCCACTTTCCACTAAAATTTTTTACCCATCATTAATTGCATAGCAATCCTGATTTCGTTTCCCGACAATTGTAAGGGTCAGGATTTTTAGGTGGGCTAGTTGTGGTAAATATGGCGATAATCGCCGAAAGGATGAGCCAAGAGGGGATAACCGCTTTTGGAGGAAAATATTTTTCTGGGAGAAATAGTTTTATCGGTATAACGAACAAGAAGAGCGTAGCCCCAAGCGCATAAATAAACTGCAAAGGGTAAATAATCACGAATGACGCGTCCATTTTCACCCTCTAATCATAATCATAATTGAAATAGGAATAATTTTGCGCCATGCGTTGGATGTTGGTAAACCATATCGTGCCATCTCCCTCGCCCTTCCTGGTGCCTTTTTACCGCTCCCACAGAATTAACGCAATACACACGTAACGCGGGGTAAAAACATGCACCAGAGAGCAACTGTTTCGAAATAGAGCAAATATCGATGTACGAGCCGTTTTTAATGGTTTGACAAAGAATATAGGGAAAGTATAGTATTTTCGTGTAGTATGGAAGGTGATGTGGCTACTGATAAATGGGGCCGCCGAGAGGCGGTTTTTTTACGTCTGAGGTATTCATATTCACCACCGTAGTGAACCCGCGAAAGCGGGTTTTTTTATGTCCGAAATCTGCTTCGCGGATTTTATTAGGAGCCAAATATGGTTCTGGTCGAAGTTGGTAACATCACCATCAACAGTGGAGGCATTAGCGAAACTATTGCCATTCTGTTGTTTGTGATGATTATCAAACAAATTAAAAAATAGCCCTTCTGTCGACACAATGATTGCGACTACAGATGTGTAGATTAAGACATTTCGCTCGCCTAAGAAAAATGCCAAAGGGTCTTTCGATAGCCTGCTGCCATTTGCCTAAATCAACTCACCAAATAGCGGCAACCCCTGCTCGACTAAGTGCTGTCGCAAAAACAGGCACCAGAGAGCAATTGTTTCTAATGTTAGCGAATATGGCTCTCTGGCACGTTTTTCGCACAAGAGCAGGGTTATTGTATCGACACCTGCATTGAAACCATATCTACGGCTGCGGATGCTACATCACCCTGAGCGTCGGTAAATTGGTTGCTCTGCGGAATACTTGTATAGGTCCTAAAGCTGGGATGATAGTCGTGCTCAGGTGAACCATTATCCAGCAACTCTAGGGTTTCGAAATAAATTAGCGTCGATGCCGTTATGGAGGAGAGTGATGAGTGTAAAGACTTATCGGCTGTTAGTGTTATTGTATT
The DNA here is from genome assembly GCA_050288165.1 of Thiohalomonadaceae bacterium. Taxonomy (GTDB): domain Bacteria; phylum Pseudomonadota; class Gammaproteobacteria; order Thiohalomonadales; family Thiohalomonadaceae; genus JAPHTQ01. The sequence goes on from JBNKDG010000006.1 coordinate 61,450, forward strand.
CCCGGAAACCTGTTTACTGATGTTTGCTATCGAGGTAGTGCTGGTGTCGGATGTATATATCCATAACTTGGCGGAAAAATCATCAATCGTACCAGTCTGTTCTACGCTACCCGCTGATTTGAAATGCAATATTTGCAGAACAACGTCTCCAGCATTTATGGCGCCATCCCCATTTATGTCGAATGTCGCTCCCCACGAATACTCAGCAAGCCAGTCAAGTGTTGTTGTTTTATTGTAGGTTATCGAGCTTGGAACGCTATCCAGCTCAATGGTAACGACAACGCTATCAGTTGGCGTTGATGAACCACCGCCACAGCCAGAAAGCATCAATACCATCATGCAGACAACATACACATGTACCGACTTACACATAACCTACCCCATTAAGTAATAGCCATCTGCAATAGATGGCTTGTAATAAAAAAGTTAAAACAAGAGACTTGATTCTTTGGAATGGAAAAGGTTTTGCGCCCTGCAATGGAAATGGTGCACCCTGCCACGTCGTCCCTCACGTCTATCCTGTCCGCTTTTTACCGTTTGTGTATAGAAAAAGCAATATTCAACACTTGAATAAATAAAAAAGCCGCACAAGGCGGCCTTCTGTAGTTTACTTATATCTTTCTAAGTCGATTCGCCAAACAGCGGCAAGCCCTGCTCGGCGATATGTTGTCGCATCTCATCGGGTATAAGCATCACTGGCAGGTTCAGGGTTACCGCCTTGCTATGGCGTTCGATCAGCGCCCGTGCCTGCTCCTTGTCGTAGCGGGGACGGGTTGTGAACTTGCCTGCACCGCCCTCTACCTTCCAGTTCTGCTTGTGGCGGGCCGCATGTAGCCAGGGACTGCGGGTGGCAAATCCGCTCTGTTCGATCTGCACATGCCACTGCCGTCCCAACCGTTGCAGGATACGCGGGATCTCTTTGTCGTAGAGTCGCTTCAGGCGCGACATCTGCCGGTCGTAACGCAGCTCATGCACCATGGCGTCGGCCCAGGCGATGCCGTCCAGTCCCCGTTCCACCGCATGCAGCAGCATCAATTTCAACCCCAGCGAAACCCACTGATTGCGAAACGGTGCGCGAGGAATGCCGCTGCGCAGACCGTAACGGGCTGACGACTGATGCCAGTCGCTCTGCATCTCTTCGATAAACAGCAGCCGCTTGCCGTCGATGCTTTGCCGCTCCTTGGTGCGAATGTGCAGCAACACATTGCGCTCCGGGTAGTGGGCGGTGAAGTGGGAGTGCGGGTAGTCGGGCAGCGTCACCAGCCACTCGCGATAGCCTTCGCCACCGAAGAGACTCATGTATTCATAACGCTGGCTGTAGCGCTGTACCGGTCGCAACAGGTGATGGTTGTGTGCGTGGTATTTCGCCTGACGGATCGCCGCCTCGCGGCTGGCAAACTCCTGTCTGCCGTAACGCTCGTCGATAACCGGCTGACCGTAGGGGCCGAGCACAAACCAGCGCACATCGGTGCGGCCCGGCTTGCGCAGCATGCCGACCTGATAGCGGGAGGTGCGACAGCGATAACGCACAATGGCGAGATCGCCCTCTTCCACCGCGTAACCGGCCATTCGCATCTGGTAGCTGGGAAGACGCTTGGCCACCTCAGTGAAGGGCATCGACGCTTCCTTGATGTACTCCAGCTCATTGCAGAGATGGGGTGTGACCGCACGATAGTCGATGGCATCGAGTAGCGCGGTTTTCTCCACCATCTCTTTTGCTTGATAGACGGAAAGAAAGTCACGCAGCCCGGACCAGACAATCGCCTCGTCGCTCACACCACCACGACGCAGGTTGAGTAGCGTGCGTCGCCACTGTTCCGCGGTGGCGCGGGTGGTGGTCAGTGCCTGGATGCGTTGATGTAACGGGCTATAGAGGCGCGACGGATAGTTGTGCCACTCGTCGTAGGTGGTGACGTTTTCCGCCAGCAGGCGGGTACGGGCCTGTTCAACGATGCGTACCTGTGCCGGTTGTGCCAGCCAGTCGAGAAAGTGTCGGCGATCCGCATCGCTCCATTGAATGCGCCAGTTGCGATCCGCCAGGGTGTAGCCTGAGAAGGTGGTGGTGCCGTTATGTTCAAGCAGTATATCGATGAGCGGATAGAGTTGTTGATGCGGTGTGTTGGCGGTGACACGCAGGCGCAGACGGCGCGCATGGAAACGTGCGCGGTCGGACATGATTGCAATTCGTCTTCCGTCTGATAAACGTGTCATCTCTCACTCCAGTGAATCGACGTTGTTAATCTTTTGAAGGAAAACCGATCACTCCATGTGTCCCGTTACTCAGGGCGTCGAGTCGTTCGCCCAGAATCTGCTCCATCGAATCCAGCACTCGTTTAATGATCATGCCCGCATTGACGTGGAAGAGTCGCAGTTGGCAATGCACCGGCATATGCAATGTTTCGCGGCGTCCGGTATCGAACTCGGTCCACGCGGCGATCGGCACATCGTAGAGGGCACGGTCCACCACAATCCAGGCATCTGGCTGCAGGATCAGGTCGAGGGTTTTCAGTCCGGGGATGGATATCGACAACTCGGCGCCAAGACGACGCAGCGCGGTCTGCACCGTGTTGAAGTAGTGTGCCTCGATGATCGCGTCGCGGTATTCGTAGACGGGCACCTCTTCATGGCGTCGATACATGTCCGCCTCAGCTATCGTCACGCAGTTCATGCTCTCCCCTCCACCCTGACGCCTTTGCCCGGGTTAGTGCCTTCGAGTGGATATGAATGAAGCGAATCCGCAGTTCGTCGGGCAGGTTGCCCACAAGAAAGCCGTACTTCTCCCATTCGACATTAACCTTCTGCCACAGGTTTTCAATCGCCGCGGCATTCCAGCCTTCGCAGGTCTCATTCTCAGGTATGAGACCGAAGGCCCAGGCATCACGAATGATCTTGCCCGTCGCGGTCATCGCACCGTTGATGTCGTTATTGATTCCTACATAACTCTTTGCCTGTTGCATGATGGTTCCTCCTCTTATGAGGTCAGGCTGGCGAACAGTGCCGGCAGCTTTTCCGGCAGCCGGTTGACGTGATCGACAATGGTGTAATGGGTCGCACCGAAGATACGCTTCACATAGTGGTCGGCATCGGCATCGAGAGTGAGGCAGTAACTCATGACGCCTTTGCTATACAGTTCTTCCACCGCCTTACGGGTGTCGTGGCGCAGGTGCTGCGGATCACGCTCGTCGATGTCGGCGGGCGCACCGTCTGTGACCACCAGCAGCAGCTTGCGCCGCTCCGGTTGTTTCAGCAGATGGTGTCCGGCATGACGCATCGCCGCGCCCATGCGGGTAGAGAGTCCGCCCTTCATTCCGGCCAGACGACTCTTTGCCTCGTCGTCCCAACGCTGATTGAAATCCTTGAAGCGGAAATACTGCACGTCGTGTCGACCATCCGAGGCAAAGCCGTGGATGGCGAACGGATCGCCGATACCGTTGATTGCTGTCGCTACCAACGTTGCCGCTTCGCGGGTCAGGTCGAGAACCGTTTTGGAATCTTCGTCGCTGTTGTCGATACGGTCGTTGGTCGATTCGGAAAGGTCCAGCAACACAGTGACCGCCAGATCGCGATTCTTGATCACGTTGCGCATGGTGATGCGCGGACTCGGCTGTTCGCCCATGCGCATCGCCACCATCGCATCGACCGCGGCATTGATATCCACTTCGTCGCCATCTTCCAGATTGCGCTGACGTTGTACGCCCTGCGGTGCCAGCAGATCGATAATGCGGCGGATCTGGTAGGCCACCGGTTTGTATTCGCTGAGGATCGCATCGACCTCTTCCGGGTTGCCGCGTGCCGGTCGGCGCTCATACAGCGTTGCCCAGTCGGGACGGAACAGCTGCACCTGATAGTCCCACTCCTGATAGTGGAACGGTGCAGAGATCGGCTCCTTGCCCCACATGGCGTTAAAGCTGGTGGTCGCCTCGCCCGCATCTTCGTAGGGCATGAACTCGGTGGCGCAGACCCAGATCTCCTGGGCATCGTCACCGGCCAGTTCGCAATCGACTTCGTTGGCCATCTCCACTGCGCTGACATACTTGCGCACCTGACGCTGACTGGCGGGCAGGTACTCTTCGCCGTAGAGCGCACGGTCGAACTCATCCATCGACCAGACAAAACGGTTGTCGTCGCGATAGGCAATACGGAAAGCGTTGAGCACGCGCAGACTCGGCATCGCCTTACGGGCGCTGAGCAGGTTGAACAGCTCCAGACCGATGTGCCAACTGAAACTGTTTTCCAGTCGGTTGTGGGCGATGTTGGCGTGAAACTTCTGCGTGATGGCATCGAGTTCGGCATCGCCGCTCTGCACGCTACTGTCGAGCAGCATGTGGGCGATCTTCTCTACCAGCACCACGGTTTCATGTTCAACGCTCGTGGTCGGTTGCAGCGAGAGCAGCGTACCCCAGAGTTTTTTCAGACCGGGGAAATCGTTGACCGCGCAGTACTCGACCCGTGCATCCTCGGCCAGGGCGATGAAAAACATCTGCGCCGGAGACAACTGCTCTGCCGAGATCGCATGACGGCTGTAGTGAATGTGTGCCGCCAGGTGGGCGCACTGAGCGCGATAGAGTTCCAGCCCGGAGACGATCTCTTCGCCGTCGCGTTTGATCGGGTCGACCGCATCGGGCAGGTGCAACACATGCTGCTCGATGTAGGGACGAAAGCCTTCGTAGTCGGCTGAAGTGGGACGCAGGAAAAAGTCGCGCCCCCACAGTGCGCGCAGGTAGTAGTTGAGCTTGCGCTGGCTGTCGATGAACAGCGTGCCGCGACGCTCCTGCTGCAACATCTTTTTGCTGTCTGCCGTCTCCAGGGCGAAATACTTCACCAGATTCGGCAGGTCGCGACGATACGCTTCTGCACCAAAGGAAGACCAGCGCTTGAGTCCGCTGAGGGTCAATTTGGAAAGCAGCTCGTCGATGTTGCTGAGCATCGGGCGCAGTCCGCGGGCGGCACGGGCGGAGAGATGATGGATCAGCGCCAGATAACCGCGCAGCAGTTCCGGATCGCCGAGACGACGCGCTGCGGTCGGCAGTGAGGAAAACAGCATGGCGATGACTTCGCCGGAGGTCATGGAAGAGAGTTTCATCGCCGCGTGAATGCAGTCGCTGATAATGTCTTCGCCGCACTCCTTCACCACCAGCGGCATCTCTTCCAGATAGGCGATAACCAGATCGGAACCGCGACCCAGTTTGCACAGGCCGCGACCACCATCGAGATACTCTTCCAGACCGGCAGGTGACATCAGACGCGCCGCTTCGTGGAAGGTCGATTCAAGTACCTCACGCACCTCCGGCGCCATCTCGGCGAACTGCGCTTTGTAATCGTCGAAATTGACCGTCATGGTAAAAAGCCTTTAACGCAAAGGCGCGAAGACGCGAAGGAAACCTTTCAATTGCTTATTGCTTTGAGTCATCGCTGTTCCCTCCGTGCCTATATTCCACTGAAGCAATACAAGCAGTTGTACCCTTTGCGCCTTGGCGTCTTTGCGCGAGATTTATTACGAAACAAAAAACGTCTGTACCGCCGCCTCCAGCGTTTCACGTATATCCGGATCGTCGGTCAACGGATTCACCAGGGTCATGTGGCAGGCGGCTAACGGTTCGACACCTTCGGCGATCATGCTGCCTGCGTAGACCAGCAGACGGGTGGAAATCCCCTCGTCCAGGCCGTGCCCTTTTAAGTTGCGGGCGCGGTGTGCGATCTGCACCAGCTTGCCTGCGGTGTCGGTATCGATACCGGCCTCGCGGGCGACGATCTCGGTTTCGCTCTGCGCATCGGGGTAGTCGAAGTTGAGCGCACCGAAGCGCTGCTTGGTCGACTGTTTCAGGTCTTTCATCAATGACTGGTAACCGGGGTTGTAGGAGATCACCAGTTGGAAATCGGGATGGGCTTCGATCAGTTCGCCCTTTTTGTCGAGCGGCAGGGTGCGACGGTGATCGGTCAGCGGGTGGATCACTACGGTAGTGTCCTGCCGCGCTTCGACCACTTCGTCGAGGTAACAGATGGCGCCCATGCGTGCCGCCAAGGTAAGCGGACCGTCCTGCCAGCGGGTGCCGTCTTTATCCAATAGAAAACGTCCCACCAGATCCGAGGCGGTCATGTCTTCGTTACAGGCGACAGTGATCAGTGGCTTGCCCAGTCTCCACGCCATGTATTCAACAAAGCGTGACTTGCCACAGCCGGTCGGGCCTTTCAGCATCATCGGCATGCGTCGTGCGTAGGCCTTTTCGTAGAGCGTGACCTCGTTGCCTACCGGTTTGTAAAACGGTTCGCCTTTAATTGCGTACTGTTTAATCGACATATCTGTCATGGCTCTTTCCTCGGTGAATTGAGGTATCAGGTGACAGGTAACAGGTGGCAGGAAAAGCAGCCCGTGGTGTCATGACCTGCAACCTGACACCTGTTACCTTTTTTCAAACTGCCTTGCCGCGGAACACCACCATCTCGGCACCTTTGGACTGGGCGTAGTTGTCGTAACCGACCAGTCGCACATGGTTACCGGGGTGTGCCTTGTGGCACGCTTCCGCTTCACCAAGGATGCGGTCGACGTCGGTCTCGCCGAACATCGGCAGCTTCCACATGTACCAGTAGTGGCCGAAGGCGTTCTCTGGTTCAGTGTGTTCTACCGCCGGGTTCCAGCCCTTGCTGACGATGTATTCAACCTGCAGGCGAATACGGGCGTCGTCCATCTCGGTGAGATAAGAGAAGGTCTCGAACTTGCGGCTCGCCGCGTCGCTCAGACTTGATGTGTAATCCTGCATGTCGCTCATGATTCAATCCTCATTCTGTCGGTTGAGTCAGGCGTAGGATGGGCAAAGCGCAGCGTGCCCATCTTCTGCCTGTTTGATGGGCACGGCGCAGGCGCCTTTGCCCATCCTACGGTTCCGTTAGCGGTGAGCCACGTCGAGTTTGTCTACCGTGTCGAACTCAAATTTAATTTCCTTCCAGGTCTCCATCGCCATCTTCAGCTCTGGGCTGTGCTCGGCGGCGGCGGTCAGGATCTCTTTGCCCTCTTTCTCCAGTTCACGACCCTGGTTGCGTGCTTCGACGCAGGCCTCAAGGGCAACCCGGTTGGCGGCTGCGCCAGCAGCGTTGCCCCACGGGTGGCCAAGTGTGCCGCCACCGAACTGCAGAACCGAGTCGTCGCCGAAGATGGAAACCAGCGCCGGCATGTGCCAGACGTGGATACCGCCCGAGGCAACCGGCATGACGCCAGGCATCGCGCCCCAATCCTGGTCGAACATGATTCCGCGGCTGCGGTCTTCCTTGATGTAGGAATCGCGCATCAGGTCGATCCAGCCGAGGGTAGCTTCACGGTCACCTTCCAGCTTGCCGACCACGGTGCCGGAGTGCAGATGGTCACCACCGGAGAGGCGTAGCGCCTTGGTCAGCACACGGAAGTGGATGCCGTGGTTCGGGTTGCGATCGAGTACCGCGTGCATCGCACGGTGGATGTGCAACAGAATGCCGTTGTCACGACACCACTGGGCCAGACCGGTGTTGGCGGTGAAGCCGCCGGTCAGGTAGTCGTGCATGATGATCGGTGCGCCCAACTCTTTGGCGAACTCGGCCCGCTTGTACATCTCTTCCGGAGTCGGCGCGGTCACGTTGAGGTAGTGACCTTTGCGTTCGCCGGTCTCGGCCTCTGCCTTATGGATCGCCTCCATCACGAACTCGAAGCGGTGGTTCCAGCGCATGAACGGCTGGGAGTTCACGTTCTCGTCGTCTTTGGTGAAGTCGAGACCACCACGCAGACATTCGTACACGGCACGGCCGTAGTTCTTGGCGGAGAGGCCCAGCTTCGGCTTGATGGTGCAGCCCAGCAGCGGACGGCCGTATTTGTTCATGCGGTCGCGCTCCACCTGAATACCGTTCGGCGGGCCGTTACAGGTCATGACGTAGGCCAGCGGGACGCGGATATCTTCCAGACGCAGGGCGCGGACCGCCTTGAAGCCGAAGACGTTACCCACAAGCGAGGTGAAGACGTTAACTACGGAGCCTTCCTCGAACAGGTCGATGGGATAGGCAATGAAGGCGTAGAACGCTTCATCGTTGCCCGGTACGTCCTCAATGGCGTAGGCGCGCCCCTTGTAGTGGTCGAGGTCGGTTAACAGGTCGGTCCACACCGTGGTCCAGGTGCCGGTTGAGGACTCAGCGGCTACCGCGGCGGCGGCCTCCTCGCGTGGCACCCCTTCCTGCGGCGTGATCTTGAAACAGGCCAGGAAGTCGGTGTCCTTGGGGGTGTACTCGGGCATCCAGTACGTTTCACGATACTCTTTCACGCCCGCTTGGTAGGTCTTAGCCATCGCTTTGCTCCTCTCGCTATCTACCTGAAAACTGCCCGGCCATTTCCTGACCGGATTAGTTGGTTAAGTCACGGTTGCAATTTAGCGAAATGGCCAAATAATGGAAATTAATAGTAAAAATGATCCACATTAAGGATCGTTAATGACCAGTAAGGAAGGTGGGCGATGTTCAGAGCGACCTTGCAGCAACTAAGGGTGTTTCACGCCGTGGCCCAGCTACGCAGCTACACCAGGGCGGCTGAGGCGATCCACCTCACCCAGCCCGGCGTCTCAATCCAGGTAAAGCGGCTGGAGGAGATTCTGGGGGCAACCCTGTTCGAGAAGATGGGCAATCAGGTCTATCTCACCGCTGAGGGAGAGGCACTGCTGAGGGCCTGCAACGACCTCTTCGGTCGGCTGGATCAGTTCGAGGAGGAGCTGAAGGAGATGCACGGTGAAGTCTCCGGCCCGTTGAAGCTGGCTGCGGTGACCACCGCCAAATACTTCCTGCCGCAATACCTCGGCGCGTTTCTGCGCCAGTACCCCAAGGTGGTGCCACAACTCAAGGCGAGTAACCGCGAACGAATTCTGGAACGGCTTGCTGCTAACGAAGACGACCTCTACATCATGGCCACCCTGCCCCAGGGCGATGACTTCGAAGCGCACGACTTCCTCGACGACGAGCTGGTGGTCTTTGCCCACCCGGATCATCCACTGGCAGGAAAGAAAAAGATCAAACCGGAGCAACTGATCGGCGAAAAGATCATTGCTCGCGAGGCCGGTTCCGGTATTCGCATGACGTACGAGGCGATGCTGTCAGAACGGAATATCGTCATCGAACCCTACATGGAGTTGGGTAGTGGTGAGGCGATCAAACAGGCGGTGATGTCCGGGATCGGTATAGGTGTGTTGTCCGGCTACAGTCTGTCGCTGGAACTGGAAACAGGACGACTGGTGAAACTCGATGTGCAAGGTTTTCCGCTAAAGCGACGCTGGTATGCGGTGCATCGTAAGGGCAAGCACCTGTCGCGGGTGGCGAAGACCTTTCTGCATTATCTACAGACCTATCAGTTAGGAGATGAGAACGCCTAAGGCATGTAGTTCGGCGGATATTGCTCAACGTAGGGTTTAAGTTTCATATCCTCCTGCAGGACATGGTGTAAAAGCCAGTCCCGCAACAACTCTGTCAATTGCGGTGCCTTTTTTGCCAGTATGGCAGGGTCATCGATGCCAAGTATCTGTTCCTTAATCTCCTGGAGACGGTTCACCAATTGCTGGTGTTCATGTTTGTGCTCGTCATACCGAGGATATTTGATCGCAAACTGTATCTTCTCTTCACGCTTGAAGTGGATATCCGTATAGCTCTCCAGCTCATCCAGCGCCACTTTGATATTGCCGACTTTGTCACCAGGAGCCAGTAGCGAAAGCTCAATCATATTGATCATGCAGATCAAAAGGCGGTGGTCCATATCGATAATGTGATTACCGATGCTCATCTTGTCACGCCACACTATTGGCATTTCTCAGGCTCCGATTGTGGTTATTTATCCCCAACACGTTCTTAAATCACAGGGACTTGATTACGCTGACAGTATGGGCGGATAAAACTCGATATGGAAGGCCTCACCACTAAAGTGTTATTGGGAGTCTGATACTAGCGAAGATTGCTCACCTACATGGCATCTCATGTGCCATCTACAAATTTCTAAAGTGTGTTGTAGTAACTTTTTTATACGGTTGATGATGTTGTAATGCCTGGCGTAACCATTTAACGAGGTCTACAGCATGATAAGAAAAGAAATAACCCATATGCTGATGGTCAGTATTATTATTAGCACAATGGCAGCATGTGAAAGTAGCGGAACAGGTGGGGTCAACAATACCGGCCCGCATAGCTGTACCATTCCCTGCCTTGAATCCACGCCCACACTCGACACGAGTTCTATCACTTCAGCAAGCGGTGGTACAGTCAGAGTCAGCTTCACATTGCGTGGTGACGTTACCAATGTAAGTAATGTGGTCGTTATCCTGGCACCGACAGATATTCTGTCTGGTAATCCTTCCGCGGGTGGCGGGTCTCTGCTTAGTCCTGCCACGGCGAGTAATTTCGTGGATATCACAGTTAACTCTGGCACCGCTACTGGGTCCTATTACCCTGTTATAGCTATCACAGCCAATTCACCTGTAAACAGCGGTAATGAGTATTACCTTAACCCCTATGCATCTGGCACCAATTACAGTTATGCCGAAGTGATTAGCGGCTCCAGTTCAGTCCCCGTAGTCACTAATTTCGCTATCCCTGTATTACAAGTGCAATAAGAAAAGGCCGCACAAGGCGGCCTTTGCGGATACCAGGTTTCGTCATTCCGGCGAAGGCCGGAATCCAGTTTCATCTAAGTTACTCTGGACCCCGGCCTGCGCCGGGGTGACGAGATGTCGTTAAGCATACTTAGGTACAAATGCCTGTTCCGGATTTTCTACAGGACCATTCTCTCCCCAGTAAGGAGACAGCTTGCGCAGACGCTCGACAATCGGCGGTACTGCAGCAATCACCCGCTCCACTTCGTCCATTGAGTTGTAACGCGAGAGGGAGAAACGCACGGTGCCGTGGGCGGCGGTGTAGGGAATGCCCATCGCTTTCATCACGTGGGACGGCTCCAGTGAACCGGAGGTGCAGGCGGAACCACTGGAGGCGGCGATGCCTGCCTTGTTCAGCATCAGCAGGATGCCCTCCCCTTCGATATATTCGAAGGCGATGTTGGCGGTGTTGGGCAGACGATTGCTGGTGTCACCGGTGACGAAGGCGTTGGGCACAGCGTCGAGGATGCCCTGTTCCAGTCGGTCACGCAGTGCCTTAACCCGGGTGTTCTCTTCTTCCAGATGTTGCATCGCCAGTTCAGCGGCCTTGCCCAGGGCAACAATGGACGCAGCGTTTTCCGTACCAGCACGACGGCCGCGCTCCTGATGACCGCCACGCAGCAGCGGACGGTAGCGGGTACCACGACGCAGGTAGAGCACGCCGATGCCCTTGGGCGCGTGCAATTTGTGGCCCGACAGCGAGAGCATATCGATTTTGGTGTTCTTCAGATCGAGCGGGATCTTGCCCACTGCCTGTACCGCGTCGGTGTGGAACATAACACCGGCGGCATGGGCCATTTCGGCCATGGCTTCCACCGGGAAGATGGTGCCGGTTTCGTTGTTGGCCCACATCACGGAGACGATGGCGACCTTGTCAGAGAGCAGCGCACGGTAGGCATCGAGATTGAGGCGGCCCTTGCCGTCCACTTTCAGTTTGTGAATGGTGTAGCCGTCTTTCTCCAGATAGTCACAGAGAGTCAGGACCGCCGGATGTTCGACCGCAGTGGTGATGATCTCTTTGCGATCTGGCTGCGCCTTGAGCGCAGAGAGGATCGCGGTGCTGTCCGATTCGGTGCCGCAGGAGGTGAAGACGATCTCGTCGTCACGCTCGGCACCGAGCAGTGCCTGCACCTGGCGACGGGCATCGCGAATCGCGGCGCCGACCTTGTTGCCGAAGCTGTGCAACGATGACGGGTTACCGAACTGTTCGGTGAAGTACGGCAGCATTGCTTCGACCACTTCCGGGTCGACGCAGGTGGTGGCGTTGTTGTCGAAGTAGATATCACTCATCGTCTTACGCTCCCATCGCTCTGGCCATCTGGCTCGCCGGAACCACTTTGACGAACTCACCCAACTCTTCCATCAGTTTCTGTTGAATACCGTTGAGGGTGAGTGATGCCATCTGGCAGCCGGAGCAGGCGCCGATCATGTTGACGTAAACGGTCTTGCCGTCGATATCCACCAGCTCCACATCGCCGTGATCGCGCTGCAACATGGGACGAATTTCTTCGAGAATCTGTTCAATGCGACGCATGCGCTGCAGGTTGGTCATGCCAGCCTTGGCGGCGATGGGTTGCGGGACCGGTTCAGGTTTTGGCTCAATTTTTACTGCGGCCAGTTGTGGCTCTTCCTTCAACACGCGCTCCAGCACCTCTTCGATCCCTTCATGACAGGAGGAGCAACCGCCGCCCGCTTTGGTGTAGTTGGTCACCTCTTCCACGGTGGTCAGCCCGTTCTCGCGAATAGCTTTTTCCACCATCACTTCATCGACGGCAAAGCATTTGCAGATCAGTGCGCCCTCTTCATGGTCATCGGACCACTCTTCGCCACGGTAGTTGGCGATGGCTGCTTCCAGTGCTTCACGGCCCATAACTGAGCAGTGCATTTTTTCCGGTGGTAGCCCTTCGAGGAAATCGGCGATGTCCTGATTGGAGACTTTCAGCGCCTCGTCGACGGTCATCCCTTTTACCATCTCGGTCAGTGCGGAAGAGGAAGCGATAGCGGAACCGCAACCGAAGGTCTGGAAGCCCGCTTCAAGGATAATGTCAGTCTCCGGGTCGACCTTGAGGGTCAAACGCAGTGCGTCGCCACAGGAGATGGAACCCACCTCGCCAATGCCGTTGGCATCAGCCACCGCACCGGCGTTCTTGGGATTGAAGAAGTGTTCTTTTACCTTTTCAGAATAGTCCCACATGATGCCCACTCCTTATGCCGAGAATGATTTACCGCAGCCGCAGGAGGCGCTGGCATTCGGGTTAATGAAGGTGAAGCCGGAGCTTTCCAGGGTTTCTTTGAAGTCGATGGTGACGCCGTCGAGCAGCGGTGCGCTGGCTGGATCGAGAAAGACCTTGATCTTACCGTGCTCGATCACGGTGTCTTCCGCGGTGGCTTCAGCTTCAATGGAGAGGTCGTAGGTGTATCCTGAGCATCCGCCGCCGGTGATGGCGATACGCAGTCCACCGGTGGGGGTATCGGAACCCTTGATAAAGAGAGATGCGGCTTTGGCGGCCTTGTCGGTCATCGTGATCATCTGCTGTGCTCCTATCTTCAGGTTTTGTTACCTGAAGTAAGAGCAAGCGTTGTGCCAGCGATAATGACAGACTAATTAGCTAATGATTACAAAAACTTATAGATATTAACCAACAAATTTAGTGGGAGACTTTGCTACTCTGTCAGCACAAATTGTCGTGAATGCGACAGAGGTGACTTGCATGGCGATTTGCAGGCTGTAGTAGCATGTTGCCGTGAAACAGAAACCGACACTCAAAGAGATACGTAGCGCAATCCACGACCTGGCCGATCCGGAGCGGGCAAAGCATGCGCTGCGCTATTTCAAGACCGGGCCGGGCGAATATGGTGAAGGGGATCGTTTTCTCGGCCTGCGAATGCCGCAGATACGAGCGTTGGTAAAACAGTTTGGTGTGGTATCGGTCAGCATCATTAAATCCTTGCTCAAGTCACGCTGGCACGAGGAACGAATGCTGGCACTGCTACTGATGGTACATCGCTATAAAATGAGCGACGAGTCAGGGCGCGAAGAGCTCTATCACCTCTATCTCGATCCCACCGAGTACATCAATAACTGGGATCTGGTCGACCTCAGCGCACGGGATATTGTCGGTGCCTGGCTCTACACCCGCTCCCGAAAACCACTCTATACGCTGGCCCGTTCCGACTCCCTGTGGGAGCGGCGCATCGCCATGCTCTCGACCTCTTACTTCATCTGCAGAGACGATTTCGACGATGCACTGAAGTTAGCGAAGATATTACTGCTGGATGAGCACGATCTGATGCACAAGGCGGTGGGCTGGATGTTACGTGAGATCGGCAAACGCGATCGAAAACGGGAAGAAGCGTTTTTGTTAAAGCACTACAGCAAGATGCCACGTACGATGTTGCGCTATGCGATTGAACATTTTCCGGAGAGACGCAGGCAGGCGTATCTGAAAGGGTATATATAGAGAATAAACTAGGAACTATATGCCAAATATTCCGGCAACCAGAGCTTTTACGATAAGTACAGCCACCCCGATAGATAAGATAATTTTCCCTGCAAGTTTGCTCTCGTCGTTGGTGATATCTGGTTTCTCAAGCTTCTCCATCTTCTGTATATCCGTATACAGGATATCTTTATCGCCGCTTGTAATGGATGTATCGCTAACCTTATCCACGGTGTACCACTGACCACCATTATCGTCGCTTTTGGTATGGATATAGACTTTGTCACCTGGCTTGATCGCCGCCTGCACGTTTTTTGAATCAGGGTACATCGGTGTGACCGAAGAGCATCCTGCCATCATTGCTGCAACAAGCAGTGTCGCCAATCTCTTTTTACAAAGCGCCATCCATTACCCTCTTGGTCGAACACCCCTGTGTTTGTCTACCCAGTAACCCCACAATACAAGCAACCACTGCGCCTGACCCAACCAGGCAATTGCGTAAGCACTGGGGGGCGGGCTACCGAAAACGTTGCCAACATAGATCAATACCAGAAAGCCCACTAATCCAAGTAGCCCCCATTTACCTACTGCATCGTTAGCAGCCGTACTGCGCATATAGAGCCACAGGCCACAAAAGAAAATGGAAAGTTCTATCAGTAGAGTCAAAGGTAATGATGACCAGGCATCAAAACCGATAAGCATCTTGCTGCCGGGATATAGCGGCAAGTCTGGGCGGTGTACGATTGTATCCAGCAGCCAATGACTGACCACCAGAAAACCGAGCAAGATGGCAGCAAAGCGTTGCCGCTTAAGAATAAAATAAACGCCACCTACCAATACGCCCCACCCTATTACTGCCAGCAAGCTGTGCGAGATGGGATAGTGTTTAAACAGTAGGGGGGTGACAGTGGTAATGCCCGGAACAATCTCTACCTGTTCAAGACCAAGCAGCAAAAGAAGCGGCCAAAGTAGATCAATAAATTGGGACGCGAGAAACAGTGTACCTAAAGAAACCTTAGGCGCGAATTTTTTCGCTCCAAAGCCAGCGCCAAAGTGTCCGAGAAACATAACTAGTGCGTTTTCAGCTTGCGATACAGTGTCTGTCGACTGATCCCAAGCTGCCGCGCCGCTTTGGAGACATTACCCCTGCACTCTTCCAGCGTTTTTCGGATGACTGAGTTGGAGAGTTCCCTGAGATTTTGAGGCGCAGTGTGCTGCGCATCGGATTGACGTGGGAGTTCCGTCAGCTCTTCAACCAGATCTTCCGGCAGGTGTTGCCAGTCGATACAGAGCTCGTTCTCATCCAGCATGGCACTGGCGGTACGTAGTACATTGGCATATTGACGCAAATTACCCGGCCACGGATAACGACTGAATTCATTCAGCAGCGTGGGAGAAAGGATGACGCGATGGTTGTGGTTAATCTCGTCCAGAATACGTTCGGTCAAGATTTGCAGATCACTACGCTCGCGCAATGCGGGAAGCGAAACGGTCAGACCATTGATGCGGTAGTAGAGATCGCTGCGGAAGGTACCGTTGTCCACCTCTTCGCGCAGCTTGCGGTGAGAGGCACAGATTAGGGTAAAGTCCACATCGAATGATTTACTGCCACCTAACGGCGTTACTTTGCGCTCCTGCAGAACTCGTAGCAGGCGTGTCTGCATCGGTAGCGGCATGTCACCGATCTCATCCAGGAACAGTGTGCCGCCATGCGCTTCACGTAACTTACCCTGATAACCATCTCGTCTTGCGCCAGTGAATGCGCCAGCACAGTAACCGAACAGTTCAGCTTCGATCAGGTTTTCCGGTAGCGCGGCACAGTTGATGGCGACAAACGGCCCTTCTTTGCGCGGGCCACTCTCATGCACCGCACGGGCGAAGTATTCTTTACCAACACCCGATTCGCCGTGGATCAACAACGGGATCGGTTTATCCAGAATTCGTCGCGCCTTCTCCGCCGCGGCACGCCAGGTCGGGTCGCCGCTGTCGAGCGCAGACAACGCATCACGCGGCTCAGCTAATGATGACGTGGCGGTAGTGGAAGTGAGAATCGACTGTTCCACATGCACTTTCGCATACAGCACACTGCCGTCGTGCAGGTGAATCTGTGTCGCGCGTTCCGGGCGATGCCTGTAGTGCGACATCAGCTCTTCGAAGCGCACATCGATCACTCGGCTCAGCGGGATCACACCCAGGTCGAGCGCGCTCAGGCGTAGCATGGAAAGTGCGGTGCGGTTGGCGCCGATGATGCGCCCCTCCTCCGACAGCGTAATGATGCCCTCTGCGACCGTGCCGATCCCTTCCGGATAGGCATGCAGGCGCAGGCGGATGGAGTGGTGACGATCGGCCAGCACCAACCGGTTTTCGATCATCCGCGCGGCCATGCCGACCAACCCCAGTGTGTGCGGATGTCGGCGGCGGTTGTCACCGGAGACGTCGATGACACCTAGCAGTGTGCCGTCCGCCGCCATAATCGGCGCCGCAGCACAGGTAAGGAATCCGTTGCGGTCCAGGAAGTGCTCCTCGCCGTTGATCTCGACGCTGTTCGCCTCCTCCAATGCGGTACCGATGGCATTGGTGCCGCGATACTTCTCCTGCCAGGAAGCGCCCACGGAGAGCGCTACACGTTCTGCCTTGGTGAGGAAGTCGACATCGCCCATGGTCTGCATCAGGGTGGCGCGACGATCCGCCAGGATGATCATGCTGTGGCTGTGGCGCATCTGCTCGTAGAGGTATTCCATCACCGGACGGGAATGGGCCAGCAGGTCATGGTTACGTGCGAGCACCTGGCGCAGGCTATTGCCGGTGAGGTGTTCGGAATCGGAAAGTCTGCCGACCGGAGAGAGGCCCGCAGCAAGGCTGCGCTGCCACGAACGGGCAATGCGCTCATCGATGATGTCGGTCGGACAGTCGCCATGCTCCAGCAGGTGCATGCGTGCTTTGCGTAGATCCGCCGTGGCTAGTGTGGTGCTCATATGGCACTCCTCGGCAAGGGGAATCGCCTGTTTTTCGGCCAGTATAAATAGATAGACCTCCAGCGCAACCGATCCATTGCAATCCCCTACTAACTGTCACATTTTGAGACAGGTGGTAAAACCTGGAACGTTGCATGGCGCGTCACTCTTGCCAACCGGCATCCATTATTCAATCAAAATCAATCACATATATTTCTCCTCATTCTGGCACGTTCCTTGAGATATGTCTGTCACGGCACCGCATGACCGGGCCGAGAGGTAAAAACCATCAACAGAGGAGATAAGCACAATGATTTACGGAGCCCCCGGCACAGCCGACGCCAAAATTAAGTACAAGGATCACTACGACAACTTCATCGGTGGCAAGTGGGTACCGCCGATTAAGGGCGAATACTTCGACGTCATCACCCCCGTCAACGGTCAGGTCTACACCAAAACCGCCCGTTCCGGCGCGGAGGATATCGAGCTGGCGCTGGACGCCGCTCACGCCGCCGCAGACGCCTGGGGCAAAACCTCACCGACTGACCGTTCCAACATCCTGCTCAAGATCGCCGATCGCCTGGAAGAGAATCTGGAAGTCCTGGCCTACGCCGAGAGCGTTGATAACGGCAAACCGATCCGCGAAACCCTGGCGGCGGACATACCGCTGACCATCGACCACTTCCGCTACTTCGCCGGCGCCCTGCGTGCGCAGGAAGGTGGTATCAGCGAGCTCGACGAGACCAGCATGGCCTACCACATCCACGAACCACTTGGCGTGGTCGGACAGATCATCCCGTGGAACTTCCCGATCCTGATGGCGGCGTGGAAACTGGCCCCTGCCATCGGCGCCGGTAACTGCGTGGTACTGAAGCCCGCCAACGCCACCCCGATCAGCATCATGATTCTGGTCGAGTTGATCGCAGATCTGTTACCGCCCGGTGTACTGAATGTGGTCAACGGCTTTGGCCGCGAGGCCGGTATGCCATTGGCCAGCAGCAAACGCATCGCCAAGATCGCCTTCACCGGTTCTACCAGTGTCGGCCGGGTTATCGCCCAGGCAGCTGCTAATAACCTGATCCCCGCCACGCTGGAGCTGGGCGGCAAGTCCCCCAACATCTTCTTCGAAGACGTGATGGATAAGGACGACGGTTTCCTCGACAAGGCGATCGAAGGTCTGGTGCTGTTTGCCTTCAACCAGGGTGAAGTCTGTACCTGTCCGAGTCGTGCCCTGATCCAGGAATCGATCTACGACAAGTTCATGGAACGTGTACTCAAGCGAGTCGAAGCCATCAAGCAGGGCAGCCCGCTCGATACCGACACCATGATGGGTGCCCAGGCATCGCAGGAACAGCTGACCAAGATCCTCTCCTACATTGAGCTTGGCAAGGAAGAAGGTGCCGAGTGTCTCATCGGCGGCGAGCAGGCTCATCTGGGCGGCGATGTGGAAAGCGGTTTCTACGTGAAACCGACCCTGTTCAAGGGCCACAACAAAATGCGCATCTTCCAGGAAGAGATCTTCGGCCCGGTACTGGCGGTCACCACCTTTAAAGACGAAGCGGAAGCACTGGAGATCGCCAACGACACCCTCTACGGTCTCGGTGCCGGTGTCTGGACCCGCAACGGCAACCGCGCCTACCGCATGGGCCGTGGCATCAAGGCCGGTCGTGTCTGGACCAACTGCTACCACGCCTACCCGGCTCACGCCGCCTTCGGTGGTTACAAGGAGTCGGGGATCGGTCGTGAGACCCACAAGATGATGCTGGATCACTACCAGCAGACCAAAAATCTACTGGTCAGTTATAGCGAAGAGAAACTCGGTTTCTTCTAAGTCCAGCGTTTATGTCACAGTGCTTTACGGGGCGGGAAACCGCCCCGCTTTTTCAAGGAGTCAACCATGGTCGATAAAGTCAGAGCCACTGAGGCAGCCCTGGAACTGATTGAAGTTCTGAAGCAAAAATACGGCGATGACCTGCTATTTCATCAATCGGGGGGATGCTGCGAAAACAGCGCAGCAAACTGTTTCCTGCCCAGCGAACTCACCATCGGCATCAACGATGAATATCTGGGTCATATCGGCGGTTGTCCCTTCTACATGAGCAAATCCCAGTACATGTACTGGAAACACACTCAGCTGATTATCGATGTCATCGACGGTGACGGCAGTACCTTTTCCCTGGAAGGGTCATTGGGAAAAGTCTTCCATACCCGTTCACGGGTATTCAGTGAGCATGAGATGAAGGAACTCGGATTGGATACAAGCGTTGAGGCATCCTTGCCTGTTTGCCCGATGTCAGGGAGCGATAAATAACTGGCTTAGGCAGCGCCGCCATTCCCTCCCATGGGGCCGCCCGCAGATGAAGCCTTGCTGCGTTCCATCGCCTGCTGTGCCAAATAGCTTGCACCGAAGCGTTTGACGTTCTCCCTCTCATCATCGAACTGGCCGTAGTGGCGTTCTTCATCCATGACCAGATCTTCAAACAGTTTTTTGGTCGATGAGTCGGCGTGTTTTGAGCATTCCAACGCAAATTCGTTATACATTTTGATTGCATCCTGCTCGGACTGATCAGCCCACTCCAGCATCGCCATGACGTCCTGAATCGGCTTAACCTCTTCGGCTGCCTGCATCACAACATCGCCCTTGAGGAACAGGATTCGGTCGGCCAGACGTTCGATGTGCATCATCTCTTCGATGGCGGTGCGCTTGAACAGGGCTGAAAGCAGTTCAATGCCCTGATCGTCACAGTGAAAATGGAAATACATGTACTGGTGGACCGCAGAAAGCTCGTCCGCCACTGCTTTGTTCAGTAACTCGACACTCTTTTCGTACATCTGGATTACACCTCATTACGCACTAGTGGTTATCCCTCGAAGCTTAGAGAATACCTCATCTATTTCGGGAATGAGAACAATCAGGGCTGACTGGCCAATTTCGCCCACGATTGGTGCAATTTTGCACATATTTGGTACCTTATAGACCTCGTCTCAGAGGAGAGTTTTACGATGTGTATGGGAATCTACGCGGCGCTGCTGGCATTGCTCCTGTTCTATAGCGACTATGTGCTGGAGCAGTATGCGTTGTCCTCCTCGTCAGGAAACAGCGAATGGATGGTGGTTGCGTTGGGCTGGGAAATCCTGCCGACAATCTGGCCGGTCATTCTGCTGATGATGGTCGCAGCCAGCGCCGTAACGCTCTTTGTCGCTCGCCGTTTGAGCAGAAAAGTGAGCTGATGGGCCTGGGCATAACCTCCGAAATATTGTCTTGAGTGCCCTATACCGAATGTTTACACTGGCTCAAGTCTAGTAGTCGTACCCTCATTACCTGAAAGGCTCGTCATGAAGATATCGTCCCTCACCCGCCTGGCTGTCGTGGCTGCACTGTTCACAAGTGGCTGTTCCACCGTCTACTACAACACCATGGAAACTTTCGGTGTGCATAAGCGCGATATTCTTGCCGACCGGGTACAGGAGGCGCGTGATGCGCAGGTGGAGTCCAAGGAGCAATTCAAATCAGCCCTGGATCGCTTTAGTAAGGAGCTGAATTTCTCCGGTGGTGATCTGGAAGACAAATACAATGCGCTTAACGATGAGTACGAACTGAGTGAAAAGCGCGCAAAGGAAGTCTCTAACCGCATTGAGAAAGTTGAGTCTGTAGCCGATGCTCTGTTCAAGGAATGGAAAGAGGAGTTGGGACAGTACACCAATGTCTCCATGCGCCGTACCAGTGAGAAACAAATGGCGCAGACAAAAAGTCATTACAACAAGCTGCTCAAGGCGATGAAACGGGCAGAGTCAAAAATGAAACCAGTTCTGGCGGCATTCAAGGATCAGGTACTGTTTCTCAAGCACAACCTGAATGCACGTGCCATTGCATCGCTGAAAGGCGAACTGGCCAACATCGAAGGTAACGTTTCACGACTGATCAAGGAAATGGAAACTTCCATCAAGGAAGCCAATGCCTTCATCTCCAATATGTCTGAAAAATAACCCGTGAAGTGGCAACAATTAGCGCCGTGACAGCAATGGGATTAACTCGCCAGTCGATTCATTGCGTCAAGCTGTAGTTGCAGAGGTTCAAGCAGCGCGCTCCAGATGCCGCGGATAGCGACATCTTCAACGGGATCTTCGTGAAGTGGTTCAGGGGAATCCACGACGGCTTTCACCTCTTCGATCTCACGTATTAATTCGGCGCGCGTAGTGTGATAGGTGTGTGTTCTATCCATGATTAAATTCCTCCGTTTTTATTTGCTGTAGTGCTCTATCCGCGTTATTCGGTTCCTGCCAGGAACTCTATTTGCAGTTTCATTTTAGTAGTTATCGTGAATTACACACGCCTTGCCTTAATTTAATATTAATTTAACAAATGTGACGTCTATGCGGCCTATGACATTGCCGCTTTCACATACACATCAAACCGATGTTTCTTGCTCTCAATGCTCATGCTCGGTTTTGTCTCCGCCAGAAATGGCGCGGAATCTGGACGTTTGACCACCACCCGTTTTTTAGCAATACGTAACGCTGCAGGTAGCAGTGCATCAGAATCAGGATCAACGCCAAGTATTTGCTGTAGCAGGCGCATCTCCTTCTTTACCAGCGCAGTCTTGTTACGATGCGGAAACATGGGGTCTAGATAAACAACGTCAGGAAAGTCCTTTTCGTTCCGTGCACTCATCCATTCAACGGCATCAGCATGGACCAGCCTCAGACGCTCGCCGATCCAGAGACCAATCTCCTCATCATCCTTTGCCCGGTTGAGGCCGTCTTCCAGTAGTGCGGCAACCACCGGCGAGCGTTCGATCAGGGTGACCATGCAACCTAGCGAAGCCAGCACAAAGGCATCTCGGCCCAGTCCGCCGGTGGCATCGACCACATCGGGATTGGCGCCGCCCTTGAGGCCGACTGCCTTGGCGATGGGCTGCCCTCTTCCACCGCCAAAGCGGCGGCGATGCCCGACCGCACCACCGACAAAGTCGACGAAGACGGCACCGGCTTTAAGGTCTTCCTGATTGATCAATTGCAGATGTTTGTGAGTAAGTTGGAGTTGGAACTTCGCTTCGCCATATGGCAATTCCCAGCGCTCGGCGAGCGCCCTGGCCTCTTCCTCGCGCTGTGGATCGAGGGCTGTAACAGCGACGGATTTACTCATGCGCGAAACTGGAACAGTAGCGTCACCGCGACCACCGCTGCGATCACCGCCACCACATCGGCAGTGAGCGCGGCCCACAGGGCGTGGCGCAGCCGCTTGATCTGTACCGCGCCGAAGTAGACAGCGATGACGTAGAAGGTCGTCTCGGTGGACCCCTGCAGGGTGGAGACGAGGTAGCCGGTGTAGCTGTCGGGTCCGATATTGGGGTCATTGATGATCGAGGCGGCGACGCCGTAGGCACCGGAGCCGGAGAGTGGTCGCAGCAGCGCCATCGGCAACGCCTCGGCGGGCATCCCAAGTGGTGCGGTGATGCTGCCGATGGCGTGGACCAGGATATCCAGCGCACCGCTGGCGCGGAACATCCCCACCGCAACGAGAATGGCAACCAGATAGGGAATGATGCGGATCGCCACCTGGAAACCCTCTTTTGCCCCTTCGACAAAGACTTCGTAGATCGCCACTTTGCGCCAGAGGCCGAAGCTGAGGAAGCCGAGCATCAGACCGGGCAGAATCCACGGTGCGATCGCCTTGCCGTAAAGCAGGGTCATCGGCACCAGTGCGGCCAGCAGGCCGAGGGCAAGGAAGGTGACCCACAGCGGATAGGCGCCATGGCTTTCGATATCGCTCGCACCGCTATCTGCCTGGATCGCCGCGGTGGCGTTCTCCAGTGGGAAGAAGCGGCGATAGAAAAAGGCTGCCGCAATAGCCACCAGGGTGGAACAGGCGGTGGCGAACAAGGTGGTGGGCAGGATGCCCGCCGGGTCCAGCGAACCCGCCGAGGCTCGCAGGGCGATCATCCCCGTGGGCAGCAGGGTGACGCCGGAGGTGTTGATCGCCAGAAACAGCACCATGGCATTGCTGGCAGTGCCCTTGTGAGGGTTGAGCTTGTCCAGTTCCTGCATGGCGCGGATGCCGAACGGAGTGGCGGCGTTGCCGAGGCCGAGGGCGTTGGCGGAGATATTGAGGATCATCGCCCCCATCGCCGGATGCTCTGGCGGCACCTCGGGGAAGAGCCTGACCATCAGTGGCCGAATCAGACGCGCCAGGATGGTGAGCATGCCGCCCTCTTCAGCCACCTTCATCAGGCCGAGGAACAGGGTCATGACACCGACCAGACCGATGGCCAGTGTGACCGCTCCGGAGGCCGACTCTACCATCGCCGTCGAAAGCGCATCCATCGGTGAGATGTCACCTGCCGTGCCGAACAACTGTTTCCAGGCCGCGACGACAAAGGCGATCAGGACGATGGCGAAGAAGATCAGGTTCAAATCTATTTTCCGTTTTGACGAGCTGTGCGCAGCTTATCACACCTGTGTGCAGTGGCGATTTTGATAGAGCCGGGCTATGGTGTGTGGAGAAATAATTTGAAGCAGCCTCAAAAATGCTGTGCTCGCTGATACGGTGTTAAAACTGGACTCAAAATGCTCATTGACTACGTGTCAACTCCGCTTTTTCGTCCATTTTTGCCTTGTCTCAGCTTCGCTCGCTATTCTTGAGTCCACTTCAACCTCCAGGTGGTATCAAGGGAGCACGCATGACACGTAGAACGATTACCTTGGATGGCAACGAAGCCGCTGCCCACATTGCCCACCTCACCAACGAAGTTGTCGCCATCTACCCCATCACCCCCGCCTCACCGATGGGTGAATTTGCCGATGCATGGTCTGCACAGGGTAAGGCCAATATCTGGGGCTCGGTGCCGCAGGTGGTCGAGCTACAGAGTGAAGGCGGTGCCGCCGGCACCATTCACGGCGCGCTACAGACCGGCGCCCTGACCACCACCTTTACCGCCTCTCAAGGGCTGCTGTTGATGTTGCCCAACATGTACAAGATCGCCGGTGAACTGACGCCGACCGTCTTCCACATCGCCGCCCGTTCCCTCGCGGCGCAGGCGCTCTCCATCTTCTGCGATCATAGTGACGTTATGTCCGCCCGCATGACCGGCTTTGCCATGCTGGCCTCCAACTCGGTGCAGGAGGTGATGGACATGGCGTTGATCGCTCAGGCCGCGACGCTGGAAAGCCGGGTGCCGGTACTACACTTCTTCGACGGTTTCCGTACCTCCCATGAGATCGCCAAAATCGAAGAGGTGGACGAGAAAACCATTCGCGCCATGATCGACGACGAACTGGTCGCCGCACACCGTCGCCGTGCCCTTAACCCGGAACACCCGGTGATCCGCGGTACCTCACAAAACCCCGACGTCTACTTCCAGGGTCGCGAAAGCGTCAATCCTTTTTATAGCGAGATGCCCGGCATCGTGCAGGCGTGCATGGATCGTTTCGCCAAACTGACCGGTCGCCAGTACCGTCTTTATGATTATCACGGTGCCAAGGATGCAGAACGGGTCATTATTCTGATGGGCTCCGGTGCGGAAACGGCGCAGGAGACGGTGGACCATCTGCTGGCGCAGGACGAGAAGATCGGTCTGCTCAAGGTGCGTCTCTACCGTCCCTTCGACGCGAAAATGTTTATCGATGCCCTGCCCGCTTCGGTGCAATCCATTGCGGTGCTGGATCGCACCAAAGAGCCGGGTAGCGACGGCGAGCCGCTCTATAAAGATGTACTGACTGCCATTGCTCAGACAGTAGCGGATGGCACCGCGCCGTTTACCTCAATACCGCGCATTATCGGCGGACGTTACGGTCTCTCCTCCAAGGAGTTCACACCGGGCATGGTCAAAGCCGTGTTTGATGAACTACTGGCCGAGAAACCGAAGAACAACTTCACCATCGGCATTCATGACGATGTCAGCCACACCAGCCTGGCCTGGGATGCCGCATTCCGTACCGATGCATCGAAGAAGGCGGTGAGCGCCCTCTTCTATGGCCTAGGTGCCGACGGCACCGTCAGTGCCAACAAAAACTCGATCAAGATCATCGGCGAATGCACCGATCTGCATGCCCAAGGCTATTTCGTCTACGACTCGAAAAAATCCGGTGCGATCACCGTCTCGCACCTGCGCTTCGGCCCGGAGCCAATCCACTCTCCCTATCTTATCGGTGACAACGAGGCACGATTTGTCGGCTGTCACCAGAGCGTGTTCCTTGAGCGCTACGACATGCTCGACAAGGCGGCGGAGAATGGCGTATTCCTGCTCAACACCACGGCGCCCGTCGATACAGTGTGGGCGACTCTGCCGCGCAAGATGCAGCAGCAGATCATCGACAAGAAACTGCGCTTCTATGTGATCGATGCCTATAAGGTCGCCGACGAGAACGGTATGGGCATGCGTATCAACACCATCATGCAAACCTGTTTCTTTGCTATCTCCGACATCCTGCCACAGGCCGAGGCGCTTGCCTCAATCAAGGATGCGGTGGAGAAGACATACGGCAAAAAGGGCAAGAAGCTGGTGGAGATGAACTTCCGTGCCATCGATGCCTCGGTGGCCAATCTGTATCAGGTAAAGGTACCCGCCAAAGCCGATAGTACCTTCGAGCGTCCGCCAGTGGTTCCTGCCAACGCGCCGGATTTCGTCCAGAAAGTCACCGCACCGATCATTGGCGGTCATGGCGATGCGCTGCCGGTAAGTATGTTGCCTTTCGACGGCACCTATCCCAGCGCCACCACCCAGTGGGAGAAACGGAATATCGCGCTGGAGATCCCTGAGTGGGACGAAGAACTCTGCATCCACTGCGGCAAATGTCCCTTCGTCTGTCCGCACGGTGTCATTCGCAGCAAGGTCTTCGATCCGGCATTGGCGAAGAAGGCACCCAAGACCTTTAAACATGTACCGGTGAAAGGTAAGGAGTTTCCCGAAGGCTGGCACATCAGCTATCAGGTGGCCCCGGAAGATTGCACCGGTTGCGCACTGTGCGTCGATATCTGCCCGGTGAAGGATAAACAGGTACCAGGACGTCGCGCTCTCAATATGGTGCCGCAACCACCGCTACGCGAACAGGAGCGAGAAAACTGGGAATTCTTCCTTGAACTGCCCGAATACGATCGGCGCAAGCTGCGCACCAGCGTAATCAAGGAAGCGATGATCACTCAACCACTGTTTGAATTCTCCGGCGCCTGTTCCGGCTGCGGCGAAACACCTTATCTGAAACTGGCAAGCCAACTCTTCGGTGACCGTATGGTGATCGCTAATGCCACGGGATGTTCTTCGATCTACGGCGGCAACCTGCCGACCACACCGTGGGCGAAGAACTCTGATGGCCGCGGACCAGCATGGAACAACTCCCTGTTCGAGGATAACGCCGAATTTGGCCTGGGTATGCGCGTCTCCATCGACAAACAGACCGAGCTGGCTAATGAGCAGTTGATGAAGCTGAGAAATGAACTGGGCGACGCGATGGTCGAAGCATTGATCAACGCCGACCAGAGCGACGAGACCGGTATCTACGATCAGCGCGAGCGGGTAAAGGCGCTGCTTAACAAGTTAAAGCGAGTCAAAAAGCCGGAAGCTCGGTTGTTGGAAAGCGTTGCCGACAACCTGGTGAAGAAGAGTGTCTGGATAGTTGGTGGTGATGGCTGGGCTTACGACATCGGTTTCGGCGGACTTGACCATGTGCTGGCCTCGGGTCGTAACGTCAATATCCTGGTGCTCGACACCGAAGTCTATTCCAACACCGGCGGGCAGACCTCCAAGGCAACGCCTCGCGGCGCAGTGGCCAAGTTCTCCGCCGGAGGCAAAGCGACGGCGAAAAAAGATCTGGCGATGATCGCCATGAGCTACGAAAACGTCTATGTCGCTCAGGTGGCCTATGCGGGCAAGGATATCCAGACACTGAAAGCGTTTCTGGAAGCGGAATCCTACGACGGCACCTCGATCATCATCGCCTACGCGCCATGCATCGCCTGGGGCAACGATATGCTGCATAACCATGAAATGCAGGACATGGCGCTGCGAAGCGGCCACTGGCCGTTACTGCGCTATGATCCGCGGCGCCTGGCCAACGGTGAAAATCCACTGCAACTCGACTCAAAAAAACCGGCCATCGGATACCGGGACTTTGTCTCCAACGAGACCCGCTTCAGCATGCTGTGGCGTAGCCACCCCGATAGTGCAGAGAAGTTCCTGCACGACTCCCAGGTGGAAGCGTTGTCGCGCTACCACCACTATGAGCAGTTGGCGGCCATGAGTTATGAAAAGCCCGACACCGGGGAGAAGGAGTGATTGCCGTGGATTTGACTACCCGTTATCTCGGACTGGAACTGAAAAACCCATTCGTCCCTTCCGCCTCACCGCTGAGTCGCAGTCTGGACACGGCACGCAAACTGGAAGACGCCGGCGCCTCGGCGCTGGTGATGTATTCGCTGTTTGAAGAAGAATTGCGCGGCGAACAGAGTCCGTTTCTTGTCGACCAGCAACTCGGCCACAGCGAAGCGGACAGCTTTCTGCCGGTAGATGCGAATTCAGGCGATGCCCTGGATAACTACCTGGAACAGATCCGGCGCCTCAAGCACGCCCTATCCATTCCGGTCATCGCCAGCCTCAATGGTGTCTCTCTCAATGGCTGGGTAAAACAGGGCAAACTGCTGCAGGAAGCTGGTGCCGATGCCATTGAGTTGAATGTCTATCGCATTGCTGCAGAACAGGGCGTAAACAGTGAGGATATGGAGCTGTGCTATATCACCCTGTTCAAGCAACTGCGTGAAGAGGTGACCTTACCCATTACCGTCAAACTGTCACCCTTCTTCAGCGCGCTGGGCAACTTTGTCCTGCAACTTGAAGAAGCCGGGGCCAACGGTGTTTCACTGTTTAACCGTTTCTATCAGCCGGATATCGATATCGACACCCTGCGTGTTGCGCCGACCCTGCACCTTTCCAAACCGCACGACATGCTACTGGCTATGCGCTGGCTGGGCATTCTGCACGGCCGTACCAAACTCTCCCTTGCCGCTACCGGTGGTATTCACACTGCCGAAGATGCGATCAAGATGCTGCTCGCCGGCGCCGATATCACCCACCTTTGCAGCACTCTGCTGCTGCACGGCCCTAAACAACTTCGCCGTATTCTAAAGGGGGTGGAAAAATGGCTGGATGAGAGTCCGTACGACAGCATCGATCAAATCAAGGGCGTGTTGTCACACGGGCAGATTCGTGACCCAGCCGCGTATGAGAGGGCGAGTTACGTAAGCATCCTCGGGGGATATAGCGTTAACTCCAGTGCCTGGGATTGAATAAATGTAGGTTGGCCATCAGACCGACATGTCGGGCTAAAGCCGACCTACATGTCACTTATGCAAAACAGGTGAAAAACACCGCCGCCTTATCCAGACTTTCCTGGTATTCCTGTTCGCAATCCGAATCACGCACAATACCGCCGCCGGCAGAGTAATAGAGTGTTCCGTCTTGATGCACTGCCGTACGGATGGCGATGTTGCAGTCCATGTTGCCATCGAAACCGATATAACCGATAGCCCCGCAATAGACACCACGGCGGTGCGGCTCCAGTTCTTCAATAATCTGCATGGCGCGAAGTTTTGGTGCGCCGGTAATCGAGCCGCCAGGGAAACACCCTTTCAGCAGATCGAGTGCATCTTTTCCCTCTTTCAGTTCACCCGTCACGGTACTCACCAGATGATGGACTGTGGTGTGACTCTCCAAAGCAAACAGTTCCGGTACTTTCACCGAACCGGTACGACAACTCTTGCCCAGGTCGTTACGCAGCAGATCGACAATCATCAGATTTTCCGCCCGGTCTTTGACACTGTTGCGTAGCTCGTCGGCCAGAACCCGATCCTGTTCGACATCAACGAGACGTCTGCGTGTACCCTTGATCGGTTTTGTTTCTACCTTGCCGTGATCGAGTTTAAGAAAGCGCTCCGGCGAAGTGCTCAATACCTGAAAATCTGGCAGGTTCATCCAGGTGGAGAACGGGCCACCACCAATTTCGCGCATCCTTAGGTATCCATTCCAGGAGTCTCCCTCCACGGGGACACTGAAGCGCTGCGCCAGATTGATCTGATAACAGTCGCCCTCCTCCAGATAACGCTGAACCTTGTCGAAGGCGGCGGCATAACCGGCACGATCCATATTCGATGTTATAGCGGCGGTTGCTGTAAATGCGGATCGCTCCGGGAGTGACTCATTTCTGCTGAAGTAGGTGATGAGTCGCTGCCAACGGGGATCGCTTTCATCACTGATGCGGCTCGATACCAGGTAGCACTCTTTCTCTACCCGATCACAGACCAACGCCCAGTCGTAGATACCGATCGCCATCCAGGGCAGTGCGGTGTCGTCTATAGCGCTGAACGGGATATCTTCGATAAGGCGACAGAGGTCGTAGCCGAAATAACCGACGGCGCCTCCGGCAAACGGAATACCCTCCGGTAACGATGGCGTGTGTTGTCCGAGTTGTTCACGCAGCAGCGCAAAGGGATCGCCATCGCTACTTTTTTCTCCATCAATCTCCGTTACCCCATCGCTACCGGTCACCAGTGTCACCGATGGCTCAGCCACCAAGATGTCATAGCGTCCCTGCAGCTCGCCGTTGCCACTGTCGAGCCAGATCGTCCACGGCTGTTGCGCCAGCGGTGCAAATAGACGGCTGGGATCCTGGTATGGGATGGCGGTTTTAAGCAATACAGACATCAGGCTGGCAAGGATACCTCATGTGTAACCTTTGCTACAGAACATTCCTCTGGGGCTGGATAGGCTCCCACTGTCGAATTCCGCTAACTGAACAAGGCACAGGGGAGATGGGTATGACTACCCCACTGGATTTACTGTTGATTGGTCTTATCGCCGTGGCGATAGCCGCATCTGGCCTGCTCTACATGGTACATACGGAGCTGGGGCCGCTGGCAAGACTGGCTGGTCAAAAGCGACTGTTGCTGGCAACGGCACTCGGCTCCGGGATACTCGCTTTTGCCCTGAAGCTGCTGATCATTATCAGTCTTGCCTGGTTTCCCCAATACCTCATAGACCCGTTTATCGATCGCTTCGAGTTGCCGCCACAAGGCGCGACTGTACTGCCCGCGCCTCGTGCGCCCAGGCATCGCTGGGTGATGCTATCCGAGTCGCCTGCGGCAACTACAGTCAGCAGCACTAACTATCGTTGGCAGGCGTTGCCACAACAGGCCCCTGCCCCGGACGACAATCCCACGACCGCAGAAAAAGTAGCGCTGGGTAAGCAGCTCTTTTTCGACAAGTCTCTCTCTCTCGATGGCACACTCTCCTGCGCCTCCTGCCATGACATCGACACCCTGGCTGGTGCCGATGGTCGCAGCACATCACTCGGTATCGACGCGCAGTTAGGTGGCCGCAATGCACCCACCGTGTGGAATGCCGCTTTTCAGAACAAGCTTTTCTGGGATGGACGCGCGGTGTCACTGGAAGATCAGGCCAAGGGGCCGCTGATCAATCCGGTAGAGATGGGTATGCCGTCGTGGACTGCAGTGGAAGAGCGGGTACGGCAGAAAGCGGCGTACCGTAGCGCATTTATCTCGGTTTTTGGCGACGAAGTGGTGACCATCGATCGTATCGCCAAGGCGATCGCTGCCTATGAACGCACGTTGATCACACCGGACACGCCCTATGACCGCTTTGTCCGCGGTGATCTTGATGCAATGACAACAGCACAATTACGCGGAATGGGACTATTCCAGTCGGTTGGCTGTATTAACTGCCACTCCGGCCCCAATTTCAGCGCCGCCAGTCTGTTCGATACAACGCAACCGATGCGTCCGTTCCCGCTGACACATATACCCCAGCAGCAACGCTATCGACTGACTGAGGACACCGGCGCCGTACCACCGGTATCTGGACGCGGTTACTGGCGTGTGCCTTCACTGCGTAACGTCGCCCTCACCGGCCCCTGGTTGCACAACGGCTCGGTTAAAAAACTGGAAGAGGTGGTGCGCATTATGTCGGCGGCACAACTGGGTTATACCGGGCCGATGCTACGCTGGTCGGATCAGGAACCGATTCTGTATGAATCGACACAACGTAAATTGCGCGATGACGAGATACAGGACATCGTCGCCTTTCTCAACGCACTCAGCAGTGACACGCTAAGGCAGGCTGCGGCAGATCATTGAAAACAGCACATGTGGCAGTGGATAATCACTGCTTTCCACCCCGATGGAGAGCAGTGCCGTGGCAGGAGAGGATGTACTGGAAAACTACCTGAAGCTTTCACCAGACGGCAAACAACTACTGCGCGATGGTGTGCAACTGGTTGAACTGGAGAAAGCCGGAGAGATTATCCACAAGGGACAGCAGGTCTCCGGTGCCTACCTGGTTACCCGTGGTCAGCTACGCGTCTTCACCTATACCCCACAGGGCAACGAGGCAACACTCTATTTCATCCGCCCCGGTGAAACCTGTGTGCTGGCCCTCAACTGCCTGTTCAACGACCTGCGCTATCCTGCCTGGGTAGAGAGCGATGCCGATACAGAAGTAGCGGTGATCCCGGGGCCTCTCTATCGGCAACTGTTCGAGCATGAAACCTCGGTACAGAACATGACGGTACAGGCGCTTTCCACGCTGGTGTTCCGTTTAATGAATGAGCTGGAGCAGATCCACTCGTTCAATCTGGATCAACGCCTGGCCGCCTTTCTCCTGACAAATGCCAATGACGCCGGTGAGGTTCATCAAACACAACAGGAACTTGCCGGGCACCTCGGCACCAGTCGCGAGGTAGTTGCGCGGGTGATGCAGGGTTTTACTGCACAGGGAGTGGTGGAGACCAAACGCGGTGTGGTAAGAATTCTCGATAGCGAAGCATTAGCGGAGCGCGTCAAACCGCAAGTTTGAGAAGTGCCGAGGCCTGTTCCCGACATTTTGCCGGTACATCACCTGCCAGCTTTTTCAACCATCTCCCAGGGATCGACTCCAGACCATAGAGTGCCCCGGCGATCATTCCGGCAATAGCACCGGTGGTATCCGCATCCCCTCCCCGATTCACCGTTTGGACCAGGCAATCCTCGAAGTTATCGGTATCGAACAGTGCGCTGAAGACCACGCGCAGGGTGTGGACGATGAAACCGCTGGGATTCTCTGACGGATGCTTGCGCCGAAAGACAAACTCTGGATATTGCTGTAACAACGTCTCTACTGGACCCTGACGTAGTTCGGCAATCCCTCCGCCCTGCAAGGCCAGTTGCACCATCTGCACCACGCACCAGGTGCCCGCATCGGAGAGTGGATTGTTGTGGGTAAGATGGGATTGCGTCTCGACGGCGCGACGCATCGCCGCCTCTTCCCAGCCCAGGGTTGCGATAGCCAACGGCAAGACCCGCATGCAGGCACCGTTGCCCCCATCGTATTCGTTGGGCGGTACAGACAGTTCCCCTT
The DNA here is from genome assembly GCA_050288165.1 of Thiohalomonadaceae bacterium. Lineage (GTDB taxonomy): Bacteria > Pseudomonadota > Gammaproteobacteria > Thiohalomonadales > Thiohalomonadaceae > JAPHTQ01. The sequence continues at coordinate 93,882 of JBNKDG010000006.1, forward strand.
TGTTGCGAAAATTCAGAATGCCGCGCCTTACCGTATTGCCGATGTCGACCGGCTTGTTACGCATCCATTGATCGAAATGTTTACCGATAGTCTGTGCATCGACACCTTTTGCTTCGAGTAGTGCATCACCCAGTGCCAGGCTCATGGTGGTATCGTCGGTCACCATGCCCGGCTTGAGGTGCAACCAGCCGCCACCGATAATCTCCTTGTGAATGCCATGCTTGTGCTGGATCTCCCGTGGGGTCATAAACTCCACGGTCGCGCCAAGTGCATCGCCAATGGCGAGCCCAAGATAGGCGGCAATAGCGCGCTGTTCGAGATCGTGTTCAGGCATCAGTGTCGCGTCACTTTGTAGAGCCGGAATTTTTCGCCTTCCCGCTTATGGTAATAGAGCTCCCTGCCATCCGGGCTGATACCTGGTCCTTCAACAAAGTCGTTACTACCGATAGCGGTAATCACTTGCGGCACTCCGAATGCTTCCAGCAGATTGCCGCGTGTAGCGCGCATGATTTGCGAGTGGAGCTTGCCCTTTTTCAGATCGGCCAGCGGCAGACGGGTAAAGAAAAGTTCCAGTCCATCGGCGGAGATAGAGGCGGCGTATTCCATATCGGAGGTATTGATGTATTGCATCACCCGTTTTGCCTCGGATTCGTCATAGACGTAGTTACCATCCTGCCGTTTGCTGAACAGAATGTCCGAATCCTCGAATGGCCCCAGTTTGAATCCATGCATCTCCCAGGTAGCGCGTGAGAAGTAGAGGTATTCTCCGTCGGCACTCACCTCCACTCCCATGTTGCCCTGAAAGCGCTTGAATGGCTTAACGATGCGCTCAGGGACACCTTTTTCATCGCGCAATGCACCCAACTTGCCGGTAATGGGATAGAAACGGGATTTACGTACCATGGTTTGGGTAGAAGAATCGATATAGAAGAAATTGTAAGCGGTATCCATGGTTGGATTGCCCTCGACCTCCTTGGCGGTGTTCACCTTGTCCCCCACCTCGCCACGATACTGCCAATGACCATTTCTCCACTCGGAAAAATGGAGATCCTTGTGGTTCTCCTTGTCACCGCTGTTGAAAAAAAGGAACTTACCGTCTCTGGAAATGAAGGGCTCTTCCGTACTGATGGGGGTGCCTCCATAACCTTTCGGCAGATTGGCGATGGAAACCGGCTGGGGATTACTAAAGATCGTATCAGCCGCATGCAACTGGACAGAAGCTGCCATCAGCAGTGTAAAAACAATATGCCCGTATGTTTTAAACATCCCTGCTCACCGTTTGACCTGGAACAGGCATTATTTATCGCCGATATAACTATGGCAACAACATCACTAGAAAGCAGAAGCCTCTTCAAAATTAGCGAGCGCAGGCGAGACAAGGCGAAAATGTGCGAAAAAGCGGAGTTGACACGTAGTCAATGAGCATTTTGAGCACATTTTCAACACCGTATCGCCAAGCACAGCAATTTTGAGAGTGCTTCTGTTATTCGGGGCCGAAACAGTTGCTATAGTCCACACAAACCTGACAAGAAGGCGCGCGACAGGCGTATACACCTTCACGGACACAGAGCTGTTTGTAGAAAAACTTCTTCCACTTCATGTCCTGGGCATTCTTGTCTGCCAATGGGGCAAAGGCTGAACGAATCAGCGCGGTGAGGTCGTTGCGTGACCAGAGGCCAAGGTCTTGCCACAGGTGATCGCCACCCATACAACCTGCGACGAGAATATCAGCCACCCACTCAGCGGTTTGCTCGGTAATATCAGGCCGTGTATGTTCGAGGAAAAGACCGCGTAGGTCTTCATGCTCCGGGCTACGAGTCAGATCAAGTTCGCAGCCGTACTGATCGAAGTTGCTGCTATCATCAAGATTGAGACGTTGCTGTAACAGTGCGGCAAACTGGATGCGAGAGAGTCCTAATCTCTGCGGCATATCGCCCATGCCACAGATTTGAGAAGCCAGCATACGAGCAACAAGATCAGCAAGTTGAGAACCATCACCACGTTCAACCAACTGGTTATAAATGGCCTCTCTATCCTGTACAGAATTTTGCATAATGGCAGTCTCGTTGGCTTGCATATTATGCCTCCGCCTCGTCATCACATGAGTGGCCGATAAAACGTGGACAACGCTCCAGTTCACCCGGTTCTGTCTCAGTAAAACTGAGCGCCAGCACCTGATTGACCTTCCCTTCTTCAAAACCGACCAGATAGTGTGAGCCTATCTGGATAAGCGGACGGCGAATCAGCAGTGGTTCCTGTAATAGCAGTTCCCAGGCGCTCTCTTCGTCAACCAGCTCCGGAACAATCTCACCACTGGTCACTCTTGGCGCGCTACGATTAAACCACTGCGCCACCTGTAAACCGACAAAGTACGGTGCCAGACTCTCCCTGCTCCACGATTCGGTCAACAGGTTACGCGCATCGACCTCATAGCCTGCGTCCTGCAACAACTTTTTCTGCCTGGTGTTGTTGATGCAACCAGGCTTTTCGTAAAACAGGATAGTCGTCATACCCCCCTGCCGTTTCGCCTCGTTTTGTGCTGTGCCGCAACCAGCAGCGCGCTATGCCGCATCCAGATATGATCGGGGAACGACGCGTGATAAGAACGTTTTGCACTAAACAACTTACTCAACAGTTTTAACAGTGCCATAACTCACCTCACAGGGTTGCGTGATACTGCTTCAGTCTCTCGACAGGAATGTTGGTCAGTGAACCTAACGGGTTAATCGGTGTGCCATCGGCAGCCAGGATCGCCTCTTCGATTGGGCAGATGCTGGCGCACTGCGGCTCGGCGAAATCGCCTTCACATTCGCTGCATTTCTTTGCCTCGATCAGAAAGTGAGGCTTGGCTTCATAGATCGCCTCACTGGGACAGACCTCCAGACAGGCAAAGCAGTTGACACAGGGCTCGACGATTTTCAGTGACATGACCTGCTCCTCCTACGCCACGCTGACGCCGTTGTCGGCGATGTCGTCGAGCTTGCCGCTCTCCAGCATCTCCTGATAGACCTTGGCAACCGACTCTTCAATCGGTTCCATGGCATATTCACTGATCGGTTGAATGCCCGCCGCTTCCAGTGCTTCATAGGGTGGTAGGCCGATGCGTGCACTGAGCATTACTTCGCAACCTTCGAGTGCCTTGATTACACGATCCAGCGTACTCTCGTCTTCGTTACAGGTATCCTGACCGACGCAATATTGGTCGGCACGACGATGGCCGATAAAACGTACGCCGTCGTCGGAAGCTTCATAGACCAGAAACTCGGTGGCATGACCGAAGTGCTGGTTGATGATGCCACCACCCTTGGTCGCGATAGCCATCAGCACCGGACGGCCGGTTTTCTGTTTCTTGCGCAATGAGTCGATGGAAACAGTCACCACCGATCCGTTCTGCTTGGCATTCAGCTCTTCGGCGATGGCGGCATGCACCGCAGCACGTTTAACCATCGCCGCTTCGTAATCGATCTCCATGCTTTCGATCTTGTCGAGGGTAAACTCGGCACCGCGATCTTCGCCAAGAAGACCGACAGCATCGGCACGGCACTGGCGGCAGTGACGCATCATGTTCATGTCACCGGCACAGGCATCCTGCAACTCCTGCAATTCTTTAGCGTTGGGGCTACGCTGTCCCATGATGCCGAAGTAGGTGCCGTGCTCTTCTTCGGCGATCAACGGCATTACGTTGTGCAGGAAGGCACCCTTGGCCTTGACGATACGGCTCACCTCTTTCAGGTGTTCGTCATTGATGCCGGGGATCATCACTGAGTTGACCTTTACCAGTACACCACGCTCGACCAGCATCTCCAGACCTTTCTGCTGCTGTGCGATAAGGATCTCAGCCGCTTTTACGCCGCGAATACGGCGATTGTTCCAGAATATCCAGGGGTAGATCTTGGCGCCAATTTCAGGATCGACGCAGTTGATGGTGATGGTGACGTGGTCGATGTTGTGTTCACAGATCTGGTCTACCACGTTGGGCAGGTTGAGGCCGTTGGTAGAGACACAGAGCTTGATGTCCGGCGCCTTCTCGGAAAGCTGACGGAAGGTTTCCAGGGTACGTTCTGGCTGGGCCAGCGGATCGCCGGGACCGGCAATGCCGAGGACCGTCATCTGCGGAATGTTGGCCGCAACCGCCAGGGTCTTTTTCACCGCCTGGTCGGGGGTCAGCAGTTCGGAAACCACGCCAGGACGGGACTCATTGGCACAGTCATATTTGCGGTTACAGTAGTTGCACTGGATGTTGCAGGCCGGGGCTACCGCCACGTGCATACGGGCGAAGTAGTGGTGTGCCTGCTCCGAATAACAGGGGTGGTTGTGAACCTTCTGCCGAATCTCCTCCGGCAGGTGGCTGAGCTGGTCGTTGCTGCTGCCGCATCCCGACGCGGCGCATCCCTTTTGCACCGATTCCTCCGCTGCTCCCACTACTTTGAGATCCATAACCATCCTCCCACGCCATTGTCTCTTGCCTATGCTCCAGCAAACGGCGTGCCGGATTTTATTTCCTATTATATCAACATGTTACGATGTTGCATGAGCCGGTTTGTGGTAAATGCGACAAGCAGAAAACGACATTGTGTGGGGATGGTAACGGTAGAAATAGCCGAGGCTGTGGGGCCTCGGCCACTACATACAGTAGATTCAGGCTTGGCCACTCACTTTGAACTGGCCGACCATATTCATCAGGTCGTCACCCAGACGGGCCAACATCTGGCTGGAGACCTCGGTCTGCTCAGCACCAGTTGCAGTGGAGATCGCGACCTGGGATATCTTCTCGACATTACGGCTGATCTCTTCGGTCACCGCCGCCTGCTCTTCACTGGCACTGGCGATCTGGGTGCTCATATCCAGCAGATGATGCATGGCGTTCTCGATCTCACTGAAGGCGTGTTGGGTCTGCCTGGAAAGCCCGACCGTGGTTTCGATATCCGTATTATTCTCCTGCAGCATCTGCACGGTCTGCTCACTGCGCGATTGCAGTGATTCGATAATCGTGCGGATCTCTTCCGTGGACTTTTGAGTCTTCATCGCCAGGGTACGCACCTCATCGGCAACCACGGCAAAACCACGCCCCTGCTCACCCGCACGTGCCGCTTCGATGGCCGCATTCAGGGCAAGCAGGTTGGTCTGCTCTGCAATGCCTCGGATGACGTCCAGTACGGTTCCAACTTCAGTGCTGTCCTGCTGCAACGCCATCACTACGTTACGCGAATCGCTCATGCGGTCAGAGAGTTTCTGTACGGCCGAAACACTTTGCACCAAAACATCTTTACCCGCTTTGACTTGATTACCCACATGAGTTGCCGCTTCGGCGGTGGCATGAGTGTTTTTGGCCACCTCATGCACAGTTGCGGTCATCTCTTCGATGGCAGTTGCCACCTGTTGAATTTCACCCTGTTGTTGTTCTACACCCTGACGGGTGTCGCGGGTAATCATCGACAGCTCTTCAGAAGCTGTGGCCAGCTCATTGGTAGAGCCACCGACCTTATGCATGATGGCGTCGAGTTTTTCCACGAACTGATTGAATGCCTGTGAAAGTTGTCCCAACTCATCCTTTGCACTCGCATCAAGACGCACGGTGAGATCACCAGAACCACTGGAGATATCTTTCATTGAGTCAACAATACGTACCAACGGGCGTGAGATAGACATACTAAATACCCAACCGAGACTACCGCTAATCAACAATAGCAACACAGCAGTGCCCAGTATGATAAAAGTCACAGCACTATGTAGCTTATCGGCTGCGGCATAGGCTTCTGCCACATCTTCTTCTGCCAGGATTGCCCAACGGTGGCCACCAATTTCGAGAGGCTTGTATGCAGACAACACCGGAACATCCCGATAATCAGGGAACGAGGAGAATCCGGTTTGCCCCTTCAACGCCTGTTCAGCACCAGGCGAGCGTACGGCCTGCAGACCGATAACCGTCTGTTTGCTTTTAATGGTGGCTAACACCTCATCAGATTCACCTGCAGCTTTGATCGCAGCGATGAACCCGGCAGGATCTTCCAGCCAGAAACGGCTTTGACTGCGCATCTTGTAGTCAGGGCCGACAAGATATGTTTCGCCACTTTCACCCAGCCCTATCTCCTTCCATTTCCCGTTACTGGTCATCACGGCGTTAATTCTGTCTATCGGCAATTGGAAGGCGATAACACCGACGCGCTTGCCATTATCAAATACTGGCGCTGCGATAAATGCCGCCGAATCCTGATAGGAAGGGAGATAGGAGGCAAAATCTGTCATATAAGTGGAGCCTTCCCCCATCTTTGCAGCCTGGTTAAAGGCGTCTGCCAGACCAGAATCAGAATAGGGTCCGGACTTCAATGACGTGGCAAAATCGAGTTCCTTGAAGACTGTGTAGACAACATCTCCGCTCTCCGCATCAATGAGGAAGATATCGTAATAGCCAAACTCTCTTTGCAATTCATGAAAGGCTGGATGATATAGCTTATGCAGGCGTGAATATTCGGATCCATCTCGACTCTCGTCCAGTTTATCTTTTTCACCAAGTGGATTGGGATTATTACGGATATAGTGCAGTTGCAAAGCAGTTGCCGTATCACCCAGACGTGCAAACAGTCGATCAACATCGGGACGTTTGCCGTCGTTTCGTTTTGCATATTCGCCTGCGAAATTATTGGAATAATACTCTTTCAGTAGATCGCGTTGCTGCGGACTCACTGAAGAGGTAGAACGATAAGCTGTACCCAGATCACGTAGCGCTTCAATCGTCATGCGATCTTTGGCGTAAGCGAGCGCCTGGCGCGTCATTGAATCAAAGTAACTGGTGATTTGCGCAGCCTTCTCTTCGCGCATTGCGATCAGACGTGACTCAGCCTGCTCATGCAGTGCCTCTTCTGCATGGTTACTGGCGTATAGCCCGATTACGGTACCTGTGATAACTGCCGGAAGAAGCGCCAGCAGCACACTGCCAGCGAGAAGCTTGGTTTTGATTAACATCGGATTGCCCTCGAGCATGATTCAATGGGCAATCCCGGTCCCGCCAACAGCACTCCTGCGGTTTGTAAAATAGCTGTCACAATCGGGATGGCAAGGCAGTAATTGTAAAATCTCGCAGAAAATGTCCGGAAAACAGGCGAGTTAATTCCAAGGTGGTAGTCACATGAAGTAATACCACACAATTAGTAGTGGCGAATTTAACAAATACTTACATTGGACATGGAAATGAAAGTGCCGGGCATACGCCCGGCATAACGCAGCTAGATTCGGCGGACTTTGATGTTGAGGGTCTGGATCCGATAGGCGATCTGTCTCGGTGTCATATTGAGCAGACGTGCAGCCTTGGCCTGCACCCAACCGGCCTGTTCCAGTGCGGCAATGACGCGTTCGCGTTCATCCATATCCGGGTCGTCCAGATTGGCATCTGGCACCTGAGTCTCTACACTGCGTTGTGGTGATGGTGAGGTGTTCTCATCAATACCGCTAAGAGCGATGGCATCGCGATCGATAACACCGTCTTCGCCGCTCATAATCGCAGCGCGCTCCAAGGTGTTTTCCAGTTCACGCACATTGCCCGGCCAGTTGTGACGCATCAGCAGACGTAGCGCACTTTCAGTGATCGTCAGTTCTCGACCCTGCTGTTTGGCGATCTTCTGGATCAGGTAATTGGCCAGTTCTGGAATATCTTCCTTGCGCTCGCGCAAGGGTGGATTCTGGATCGGCATAACATTAAGACGGTAGTAAAGGTCTTCGCGGAAGCTCCCCTCTTCCACCTCCGCTTCCAGATCCTTGTTGGTAGCGGCGATGATGCGCACATCCACCTTCAGAGTTTTGTTGCTGCCGATACGTTCGAATTCCCCCTCCTGCAAAACGCGCAGAAGTTTGGCCTGGAAGGTCGGTGAAATTTCACCGATTTCGTCGAGGAAGATCGTACCGCCATCGGCTTGTTCAAAACGGCCTTTGCGTTGAGTAGAAGCGCCGGTAAAGGCACCCTTCTCATGACCGAACAGTTCCGACTCAAGCAGATTGTCGGGTAACGCGGCACAGTTGAGTTTGATGAAGCTGCCGCTGGCTCGTGGGGAGTTGTAGTGGATCGCATTGGCGATCAACTCTTTGCCGGTTCCCGACTCACCTCGAATCAGTACCGTGGTATTCCACTTCGCCACCTGGCGTACCTGCTCAAAGATACGGCGCATCGCCGGAGTACGTCCGACCATGTTGTCGAAACCGTAGTTGGAACGCACCGCACGACGCAGACGATCGCGCTCATCGGCCAGGTCGCGTTTTTCTTCCGCCACCTGCCATGAAAGACGCACACTCTGCGCAATGAGGTTGGCAACCATCTCCATAAACCGGGCACGCTCATTCAACTCGGCCATTTCGACACCGGGCGGCTGTGCGGCCAGTACCCCGACCACACCTTTGTCGCCAACCTTGATCGGCACGCCGATAAACGGCAGCCCCGCGTCATAGATGCCGAGACGATCGAGGAAATTCAGTTCGGTACCGACACATTCGGAAATGATGCGATTGCCGGTACTCAGAATGGTGCCGACCAATCCTTCGCCGGAACGATAGCGCACCTTGCTGACCACCTTGGGATCGACACCGTAGAGGGCGACAACACCCTGCTCGTCCGCTTCGGGAGATTTGAGCGTTACCATGCCGCGCTGCATATCGGCGAACTGGTGTAACTGCTCCAGCACACCCTGCAGAGTTTCGTGCAGATTGAGCGAGCGATTCAACACCTGGCTTACCCGATAAAGGGTCTCCAGCTCCGTGTTGATCAAGCAGGATTTTGGATCGCAGCTAGTCTGTTTGAAGTCGGAAATACTCATTGCTGTTTCCCGTTAAAAGTGTTCGTTCGGTAGGCGGACCTGAATGCAACATCCGTCACTATGTTCTGTGTCAATTTCGATGGTTCCCGCATGCTGATTGACAATCTCCTGCGCCAGCGGCAAACCCATACCGGCGTGTTCGCCCTTGCTGGGATTCTTGGTGGAGTAGAAAGGCTCAAACACCTTTATCCGCAGGTTGTCTGGAATGCCTGCGCCGCTATCGCACAGAGTAAATTTGATCCAGCTATCTTCATCTTCAGTGGTGATATGAATTTCGCGCTTGGGAGAATCGCTTTCAGCGATCGCCTCAATGGCATTATCCAGCAGCAGTTTGATCATGTTGCGCAGCTTGCCCTCCTGACCGAGGATATGCTGCAAATTGGAAGTCGGTTGCCAGTCGACCACGATGCCAGCACCAAGCAGACGCTTGGTACTAATCATCAATACGTCATGCACCAGTTGATTGAAGTTGAGCGTGACCGGTTCGACGTCAACACTGGATGGAATCGCGCTACGCAGATTCTCGATGGTGGTCATACCCTGTTCACGGATTTCATTGAGCACGGCGACCAGTGTGTCGTCCATATCATGCTTCGATGCACGACGCTGCAGCATGTCGAGTGCAGCATTGAGCATGTTGAATGGCGTTTCCAGTTGATAGACGGCCGCCGTCAGGGTTTCGCGCATCCCCTGCATCAACCCCTCTTCCGCCAGCAGTGCACGCAATGCGTTACTGCGGATCTCTTCCTGCTGCCGTTTTAGTTCGGTGATCTCGTGTGCCACCAGTAACAGGTAAGGCACCTTCTCCTCACTAAAAAAGGCATCCGCCGATGCCGGTAGCTCTTTGAACCAGATGCCAGAGACGGAGAACCAGCGCTGCGCGTTTTTACCCTTGATACGACAGGCGACCTCCAGATCGTGGAACGAAAGCTGTCCCGCGATCATGGCGACGAACTCTGGATTCTTTTCCGTCAGACCGTCGAGGATCATGTTGGCCGGCTCATCACCACGCATGTCACCAGCCAGCTTTTTGTAGGCCTGGTTGTCGAGCAGTACGTTCATCTCGCTGTCGAGCACCGCCAGGGCCGCCGGTGCGGAATCGACCACCGATTCAATCAGCCCTTTCTGATTGCTGACCTGGCGCTCCAGGGCAAAGACATCGGTGATGTCACGGTGGATACCCAGGTAATGAGTCGGCTCACCCGACTCGTCGAGTACTGGCGTGATCATCAGTTCCGCCAGATAGCGACTGCCATCCTTGCGCCGATTGACCAGCACACCGCCCCAGCGCTGCTTATTCAGAAGCGATTGCCACAGTGATTTGTAGACCTCCGGTGGCGTCGATTTATAGGAGAGCACCGATTCGTTCTGGCCGACGATCTCTTCGCGACTGTAGCCGGTCACCTCGGTAAAGCAGGCGTTGGTGTAAAGGATGTTGGCTTCGAGATCGGTAATGGAGATCGCTACCGGTGACTGCTCAACAGCATTCTCCAGGGCGGGAATGGACACGCTGGTACGACTCTTCTTTATTGCTTCAGTCATCGTGCGCCTCCCTCGGCGCGACACATTTGTGCTTGTCCCTGCAAAACGTATGCCCGTTAAGCATTTCCGGCCACTGCTGCGTTTCATCGCCAGTTGTTTGTAGGTTTTGCGACATATGCTCTGTCGTGTTCCTACACAGACAAGGGTTTTGTGGCACCGATTTACGCACCATTAGTGTGCGTTTTACGTAAAACCACGCATCTGGAGGGCTTTTATTGGTGCATCAACAGCCTCTGATGCACTGGCACAGTTGATGCAATCCCATCGGCAAAGGGCAGCATCTGCCGGTGAGGATCACGAATGAGCGAATACCTGTTGTTATTGTTGGGCACGGCACTGGTGAACAACGTGGTGCTGGTGAAGTTTCTCGGTCTCTGCCCGTTCATGGGTGTCTCCAACAAACTCGACACCGCGGTCGGCATGGGCCTGGCCACAACGTTTGTTCTCACCCTCGCCTCGGTGGCGAGCTGGGCGCTGGAGCAGTTCGTACTGATGCCGCTGGATATCCAGTACCTGCGTATCCTCGCCTTCATCCTGGTTATCGCCGCCGTGGTCCAGTTCACCGAGATGGTGGTGCGTAAGACCAGTCCGGTGCTCTATCAACTGCTCGGTATCTTCCTGCCGCTGATCACCACCAACTGCGCAGTGCTCGGTGTGGCGCTGCTCAACGTGCAGGAGGGGAACGGTTTTATCGAAAGCCTGATCTACGGCCTCGGCTCGGCGCTCGGTTTCACCCTGGTGATGGTGCTGTTCGCCGGGATGCGTGAGCGTCTGGCACTGGCCGGTGTCCCGGCAGCCTTTGCCGGTGCACCCATCGCCTTTATCGCTGCCGGGTTGCTGTCCCTGGCCTTCATGGGTTTCTCCGGCTTGCCGGTTAAATAAGTTCGGGAGGATAACGATGTCCGCGATCGCCGCACTCACCATTCTTGGCCTGACCCTTGGCTTCCTGCTGGGCATGGCCGCGAAAAAATTCAAAGTGGAAAGCGACCCGCTGGTCGATGAACTCAACGCCATGATGCCCGGCACCAACTGCGGCCAGTGTGGCCTGGCTGGCTGTCCGGCAGCGGCACAGGCACTTGCCGACGGCAAGGCGCCGGTCACGCTCTGCCCCCCCGGTGGCAAGGCGCTGGCGGCCAGTCTGGCGGAAAAGCTGGGCATCAGTTTCGACGCCTCAGCGATGGAAGACGGTCCGGCCAAGCTGGCGATCGTCAATGAAGAGCTCTGCATTGGTTGCGTAAAGTGCTCCAAGGAGTGCCCCACCGACGCAATCATTGGCGCACCGAAACAGATCCACGTAGTACTGGAGATGGCCTGCACCGGTTGCGGCAAGTGCGTCGATGTCTGCCCGACCATGTGTCTCAATCTGTATGTCCCGCAACCGACTCTGCCCGAGTGGCGCTGGCCGAAGCCTTCGGTCACCCCTGCACTGGCACAGGCGGCCTAGGAGTCGAGTATGCGTCTGTTTATGTTCAAGGGCGGTGTCCATCCTGACGAGCGCAAGACGACTCGCGAGCTTCCCATTTCGCCGATGCCGATCCCGAAGCGTCTCTATCTGCCGTTGCAGCAGCACATCGGCGCACCAGCCGAGCCGGTGGTACAGGTCGGTGACCATGTAAAGAAAGGACAACTGCTGGCGAAGGCCACGGCACCGGTCTCCGCACCGGTTCATGCCTCGACCTCCGGTGTGATCGTCGCCATCGATGACTGCACGGCACCGCACCCTTCTGGCCTGCCGGTCACCAGCATCATCATCGAAAGCGACGGCAAGGATGAATGGGCCGATACCATCGTGCCGATCGATCCGTTCAAACTGAGTGGCGAAGAGATCGCACAGAAGGTTGGTGAAGCGGGCATCGTCGGCATGGGTGGCGCTGCCTTCCCGGCCGCAGTGAAGCTCAATCTCGGCAGCAAGAAATCGATTCACACCCTGATCATCAACGGCGGCGAATGCGAACCCTACCTGACCTGCGATGACCGGCTGATGCAGGAGCGTCCCGGCTCAATCATCGACGGCATCCGCCTCATGCTCAAGGCGCTAAATTGCCACCGCGCCCTGATCGCGGTGGAGAACAACAAACCCCAGGCGCAGCAGGCACTGCGCGAGGCGGGCACCGCCTTCCCCGAGATCGAAGTGGTCGGTGTACCGACCCGCTACCCGATGGGCTCGGAGAAGCAGATGGTCCAGACCCTCACCGGATTGGAGGTTCCTGCTGGCGGACTGGGCGCCGACATTGGCGTGATGGTACACAACGTCGCCACCGCCTATGCGGTACATCAGGCGCTACGCCATGGCCGTCCGCTGGTCTCACGCATCGTCACCGTCAGCGGTAGCGCAATCGCCAAGCCGGCCAATCTGGAAGTGCCGCTGGGAACCCTGGCGCAGGAGCTGGTCGACCATTGCGGCGGTTTGCAACAGGCGCCCAAGCGCCAACTGCTCGGCGGGCCGATGATGGGCACCTCCCTGCCACACCTAGGCGTGCCCATCGTCAAGGGCAGCAACGGTGTACTGGCCCTGGCCGGTGAAGAGATGATGTTGCAGCCGCAGGCTCAGCCCTGCATCCGCTGCGGTCGCTGTGTCGATGCCTGCCCAATCGGCCTGATGCCGCTGGAGATGGCGGCCCGCGCACGGAGCGGCAAGGTCGAAGACGCGGTCGATTACGGCCTGATGGACTGTATCGCCTGCGGTACCTGTAGCTATGTCTGCCCCGCCTCTATTCCGCTGACCCAGTATTTCAACTTCGCCAAGGGCGAACTGGCGCAGATGCGCAAGGACAAGCAGAAGGCCGATCTGACCCGCGAATGGGCCAAGGCCCGTACCGATCGCCTGGAGCGTGAACTTCAGGAGAAACGCGAGGCGGCTGCCAAACGCAAGGCGGAAAGGGAGGCAAAGAAGAAAGCCGAGGAAGCGGCCAAACTGGAACAGGAGCAGGCACAATGAGCCAATACGTCCCCTCTCCCTCGCCGCATACCCACGCGCCACTGAGTATCGGACGCATCATGTTCACCGTCTGGCTGGCGATGCTGCCTGCCAGTCTCTACGGCGTGTGGCTTTACGGCTGGCCCGCCCTGAATCTGTTGCTGATCACCACGGTGGCTGCCCTCGCCTCCGAAGCATTCGGCCTGTGGCTGGCAGGTAAACCGATCAAATCGGCACTGAACGACGGCACCGCGTTGGTCACCGCCTGGCTGCTGGCGATGACCTTGCCCCCTTGGGCACCCTGGTGGATCGCCGTGGTCGGCGCTTTCTTTGCCGTGGTCGTCGGCAAGCAGGTCTTCGGCGGTATCGGCCAGAACCTGTTCAACCCGGCGATGCTGGGCCGGGTGGCACTGCTGATCGCCTTCCCGGTAGAGATGACCACCTGGATCACCCCGCAGCCCCTGTTCAGCGCCAGTGCCCCCGGTTTCCTCGACAGCCTCGCCATCACCTTCGGCGGTGTCAGTAACATCGACGCGGTGAGTGGTGCCAGTCTGCTGGGCCATATCAAAACCGAAGTAGGTCGCCAGATACCGCTGGCTGACGCCCTGAATGGTGCCTACTCAATGACACAGGCGGCCATAGGCCAGATGCGCGGCAGCCTGGGTGAGACCTCGGCGGTGCTGATCGCCGCTGGCGGTCTGTTGCTGCTGCTACGCCGTATCATCACCTGGCACATCCCGGTGGCGATGCTGGCGACTGTTGCACTGGTAGCAACCGTGATGCACCTCATCGACCCCGCCCGCTATGCGGACGCCGGTGTGCACCTGTTCAGCGGTGGCCTGATGCTGGGCGCCTTCTTCATCGCTACTGACCCGGTCGGCTCGCCCTCTACACCGCGCGGCCAGATCGTCTACGCCATCGGCTGCGGTCTGCTGATCTATGTGATTCGCACCTGGGCCGGTTTTCCGGAAGGGGTCGCCTTCGCGGTGCTACTGATGAATGCGGCTACGCCGCTCATCGATCACTACCTCCGCCCGCGCATTTACGGCCGTGAGCGCAGCGGCAAGCCGCTCGACTACAAGAGCGGACGTTTTGCCCAGCGCCTGTCGCGCCTGCAGGGAGGTGACAAATGAGCTATGTGAAGGTCGGCAGAGGGGTACTGGAACCCAGCTACCGCAAGCGCACCGCCTATCAGGCCATGCTACTGGGCGGCATGGCGACCCTCGCCAGCGCCGTGCTGGTACTGGGTGACCGCGAGACCCGCGACGATATCGCGCTGCGTCAGGCAGAGGACCTCAAGGCCTCGTTACGCCAGGTACTGCCCGACGATATCCACGACAACGACCTGCTCAGCGATGTGCTGGAACTCCCCGGTGAGGGCGAAGGCGGCAAGCCGCTGAAGGTCTACCGTGCGCACAAGGAGGGCAAGATCAGCGCCGTCGCCTATGAGGTGTCGGCCATCGGCTATGCCGGTCCCGTCACCAGCATTATGGGGGTGGCGGCAGACGGCAGCGTGCTTGGCGTACGTGTCCTCTCCCACGCCGAGACACCGGGGCTAGGCGACAAGATCGAGGCCAATCGCAGCGACTGGATCCTCGCCTTCAACAACCACTCGCTGGAGAACACCACCTCCACCCAGTGGCATGTGAAAAAGGACGGCGGTGAATTCGATCAATTCACCGGCGCCACTATCACACCGCGTGCGGTGGTGAAGTCGGTCTACAGCGGCCTGCAAAAGTTTGAGAGTTATCGCGGCACCCTGCTGTTGCCGCCCATGAAACCGGAGAGTAGCCATGAGTGACCTCCCAGGCATCAACTATCGCGGCATCATGCGTGACGGTCTGTGGGACAACAATATCGTCTTCGCCCAGATGCTGGCCCTGTGTCCCCTGCTGGCGGTCACCGGCACCGCCACCAACGGTCTGGGGCTTGGCCTCGCTTCGATGGTGGTGCTGATCCTATCCAACATGGTGGTGGCGCTGTTCCGCGGCATTATCACCCCGACAGTACGTATCGCGGTTTTCGTTCTGCTGATCGCCGCCATCGTGACCCTGGTCGACATGATGATGAACGCCTGGCTGCATGAACTGCACAAGGTATTGGGCCTGTTCATCCCGCTCATCGTCACCAACTGCGCGGTACTGGGACGTGCCGAATCGTTTGCCTCGCGCCAGCCGGTACGTGCCGCCATCGTCGACGGTTTTGCCATGGGCATTGGGTTCATCATTGCGCTGGTCGCACTGGGTGCGGTGCGCGAGGTCATCGGCGCCGGTACCCTGTTCGCCAATGCATCGCTGTTGCTGGGCGAAAGTTTCAGCTTTATGGAGCTGACGCTGATTCCCGACTATCGTGGCTTCCTGTTGATGGCCCTTCCTCCCGGCGGCTTCCTGATGATGGGTTTCCTGCTGGCCGGTAAGCGCATCCTCGATGCACGGCAACAGAAACGTGCCGCTATTGCCGATTCCACAGCACCAGCCACCAGCGCCTGAAAACACCGCGGAGCATCGAAATGAAAATAGCCGTTGTCTACGCTGAAGCCGGTAAGCATAAATGGGTGGATCTGGAAGTACCGGAAGAGACCACCGCCGCCAGGGCGATTGAGCTTTCCGGTCTGCTAAAGCAGTTCCCGGAGATCGATCTGGAAGTGAATCGCTTTGGGGTTTTCGGTCGCGTCGTCAAGGCCGATACGCCACTCAATGCGGGTGATCGGCTTGAGATCTACCGCGCCATTACTGCCGATCCTGAAACCGTTGAGCGCAGGGATATTGATGAGGAATAAAGCACCGCTTTGAGGAACGCAGGCGAGTGTTGTATAAATAGTCCCAACAGGGACTTAGAAAATTACAATACGGTGACCACATGCGCTTCCTCAGAAACCTGCTCCTTTTTATCATCCTGGCCTATGGCCTCGTCTATGGCTACCTGTGGTATGAGACCAACACCAGCCTGCAGCGGTTGACTGAGGGCGCAGCCCCCTTTGCCAAGATCGAATATGCCTCCTTTTTCGTATCACCTTTGGCGAATGAAATCACGGTGGATAACATCTCCATCGTACCGCAGATGGCGGCAGATGAATTCCGCATCGATCAGGTTCGCCTCTACGCAGACATGCCCGGTTTCTTCCTCCTTTCCGGTAAGGCCATGCAGGAAGGAACACTGCCGGAAAATATGGATATCGGCCTGAGCAATATTCAGGTCAATCTGGACGGCAAATTCATCTCCATGCTGGAGCAGATGTCCGTCCAGGCAGAAGCCCAACCGGAACAGGTAGCATCACCGTTTCTCAATCTTGACGCACTTGGCTGTGGCGAGATCGAAAAATTCCAACTGGTTGATTACCGATTGATGGGGATTAAGCGGGTCAATGCCGATATCAACCTGCACCTGAGTTTCAACAAGATCACCGACATCTTAGGTGTACAAATTGATGCCAAAACGCGTGGCGTGTACGACATCAGCTTAGCTACCGACATCAAAATACCCAGTGGCAAAATGGATGGGGTGACGCAAACAAATAAAATCCCGCCCATGCGGCTGAGCATCAACGACACCGGCTTCTATAAAATGCGTAATGCCTATTGCGCCACTGCTAACAAAAGCAGCGATGAAGAGTATGTTGATCATCACATGCAACTACTCTCCTCAACCTTCGGCGTCACCCTGCCCGAATCGATTACCACTGCTTACAGGGATTACATGCTCAAGGGCGGTCGAATTAATCTCTCCATTAAGCCGCAGGACAACCTGGCACCGGAAGAACTTGGCTATTACAAACCACTTGAGGTCGTCGACATGCTTGGCCTGAAGCTGAGCATCGGCAATACCCGAATTGACCTGGAGGAACTGCTGAACGCGAATGCACCTGCTGTGGTGGCAAAAAAGCCTGACGAGAGCAATGCCGTTAGCACAAAGAAATCGTCAGCTAAAGAAACCAGCGCAAAACCAGCGGCTGTACCCGCACTGGTCAACAAAAATGAAGAAGTGGCGCCTGCTGCGAAGTCCTTCATATACCATGTTGAAAAAGTGGAAAATGCAGAGAAGCATATCGACAAGCCAGTGGAGATCACACTACGTGGGAACAAGGTGCGTCGCGGCACCTTGGAGAAGGTCAAAAATGACCGGCTCTACTTAATCATAGAATTACAGGGTGGAAGCGTTACCTACCCAATCAGAACAAACGAGATCAGTAAATTTCGCGTCAAATATTGAACGCATAACGCTACGTATCAAAAAAGGCTGCTCAACGCAGCCTTTTTTACTTTCAGACAAATTGAAAGCGTGTCCGAAGGGAGCAGGCCATGGACGGCCTGCATCAACCGCACGGTCACCGTGCCGGTTAAGCGTTTTTGTATCGAGTGAAATATTCGTTATCGAATAGGACTTGGTGCCCGGAGCCGGGGTCGAACCGGCACGGTGTCGCCACCGAGGGATTTTAAGTCCCTTGCGTCTACCAATTTCGCCATCCGGGCATTTGGATGAACAGGGATTTTAACCGAGACCGCGAGATGTTTCAGTAATAAACAGGACGCAGGTAAATTATTCAGAAAATTAAGATGGAGGCCAGGCCCGGAATCGAACCGAGGTACACGGATTTGCAATCCGCTGCATAGCCACTCTGCCACCTAGCCGTGATGCACCCTGGAGAAAAAAGACCCCGGTCGGGTACCGAACCGAGGTCTTTGGGATTTTGGAGCGGGAAACGAGACTCGAACTCGCGACCCCAACCTTGGCAAGGTTGTGCTCTACCAACTGAGCTATTCCCGCCTCACAGAAGCGCACATTGTAATGAGTGAAATCTTGATGTCAAGCGCCTGTAACAAGTTAATCTTCAGGGCCGGTTGAGTATGGGCCAGGCAGCTTTAAGATAGAGCAACATCGACCAGAGTGTCAGCACTGCGGCAACGTAGAGTAGTGTCAGACCGACTTCCACTGTGGGGAAGAGTCCGATAGGACTTTTGTAGACCAGCAGCACCAGCGCCATCATCTGCGCGGTGGTCTTTACCTTGCCCAGCATGCTAACCGCCACCGTGGCGGAGGAGCCGACTTCCGCCATCCACTCGCGCAGGGCGGAAATGGTGATCTCACGACCGATGATAACCAGTGCCGGAAAGGCGAGCCATATCCCCGGATAAGGGGTCGGATTGGTATCGACGATTAGCACCAGCGTGACAGCGACCATCAGCTTGTCAGCCACCGGATCGAGAAAGGCGCCAAAGGCGGAGGTAACCTGCCAGCGACGGGCCAGATAGCCGTCTAGCCAGTCGGTAAAGCCCGCCAGAGCGAAGATCACCGTGGCGATCACATTGGCGTTTTGCAACGGCAGATAGTAACAGAGCACAAACACCGGGATGAGTGCGATACGCAGCAGTGTCAGGGTGTTGGGAATACTGTATTTCATTACGCTGCGTGGCTACCCTTATTACTTATTCGGTGTGAAAAGCGTCGTAGATCGCCTGCGCCAACTGGCGGCTAATCCCCTTCACTGTACATAAATCCTCGACCCCGGCTCTGGCGACCTCCTGTAGACCGCCAAACTGGCGCAACAGTTGCTGCCTACGCTTCGGTCCCAACCCTGGCACCTCCTCCAGCGGCGAGCTACGACGCGCTTTGGCGCGGCGCTGACGGTGTCCGGTGATAGCAAAACGGTGTGCTTCATCCCGTACCTGCTGGATCAGGTGACGGGCCGGCGAGTCAGGCGGCAGTATAATGGGCTGTTCCTGACCCGACAATAATAGCTGCTCGACACCCGGTTTGCGGGTCGGACCCTTGGCCACGCCGATCAGGATCACCCCAATTACCTGTAACTCTTCCAGTACCTGCTCAGCCTGGCTCAGTTGCCCCTTGCCGCCATCAATAAGCAGAATATCCGGGTATTTGCCCTCTCCTTCCTTAAGGCGCTTGAAGCGGCGGGTCAGTGCCTGGTGCATGGCGGCGTAGTCGTCACCGGGCGTAATACCCTCAATGTTATAGCGGCGGTAATCGCTCTTCAGTGGGCCATTGATATCGAACACCACGCAGGAGGCTACCGTGGCCTCTCCCATGGTATGGCTGATATCGAAACACTCGATACGTTGCGGCATGTCATCCAGTTGCAACGCCTCCTGTAGCATTTCGAATCGCCCCAGGATATTGAGCTTGTTCGCTAGATGGGCAGCCAGCGCCTGCTCCGCGTTGGTCGCAGCCAATTGCAGCCAGCGCGCCCGCTCGCCGCGCAGGCGATGGCTGATGACCACCTTGCGCCCGGCCTGTTCAGAGAGCACCCTTTCGAGCAGTTCCTGATCAGGTAATGCCTGGTTGACCAGCAGTTCCGCGGGTATCGGTCGCTCCAGGGTGCTGCCACCCAGGTAATATTGCGGCAGGAAGGCCGATAGCAGCTCCGCCTCATCGCTTTCGTCTGTGTGACGCGGAAACCAGGTTTTGTTGCCCAGATTGCGACCATTGCGAATGAAGAAGACCTGCACACAGCCGACGCCATTCCTGGCTACGGTGGCGATGACATCCAGATCACCGCTGCCACTGCCCATGACATATTGTTTCTCCTGCACCCGGCGCAGATTGGCGATCTGGTCGCGATAGTGAGCGGCCAGCTCAAACTCCAGTGCTGCCGATGCGCTTTCCATACGCCTCACCAGTTCATCGATGATGGTGTTGTTCTTGCCCTCCAGGAACATCACCGCATGGCGCACATCGTCACCGTACTGTTCTTCGTTCACATAGCCAACACACGGGGCCGTACAACGTTTGATCTGATACTGCAGGCAGGGCCGTGAGCGGCTACGGTAAAAGCTGTCTTCACACTGGCGCACCGGAAAGAGCTTTTGCAGCAGGTTGAGACTTTCGCGTACCGCCGAAGCGCTGGGAAATGGCCCAAAGAATCGTCCCTTCCTGTCGCGCTTGCCGCGATGAAAACTGAGCCGGGGAAACGCCTCGTCGGAGAGGTAGATATAGGGATAACCCTTGTCGTCACGCAACAGAATGTTGTAGCGCGGCTGGTGCGCCTTGATCAGCGTGTTCTCGAGGATCAGCGCCTCGTTCTCGGTATGCGTGACGGTGACTTCAATCGCATGAATCTGCGAAACCAGTGCACGGGTCTTGGCACTGTTGTCCTGACGACGAAAGTAACTGGAGACGCGGCGCTTGAGATTCTTTGCCTTACCGACATAGATGACCTTGCCCTCTGCATCCAGCATACGGTAAACGCCGGGCAGACTGGTCAGGTTCTTCAGAAAGGCTTTGCTATCGAATGGCTGTGCGGTATCTGCGGTCATGCTACTGGAATTAAGGGCGCCACATAAAAATTCCAGCCTAACAGGAGGAGGATGTGTTGGATAGCTTCAGCCGTTATCCAGCAAACCGTGACGCATCGCCAGGCGAGTCAGATCGGCATCATTGCGAACATTGAGCTTTTCGAACAGGCGATAACGGTAGGTACTGACCGTCTTGGGGCTTAAGTGGAGCTGCTCGGAAATATCCTGAACCTTTTGTCCCTGCACCAGCATCAGCATCACCTGCATTTCACGCTGCGAGAGGGATTCAAATGGTGACGCTTCGTGGCCAGGCAACAATGCCAAGGCCAGATTTTGTGCAATGGTAGAACAGATATAGCGTTTGCCTACATAGACATCTTTAATTGCCTGCACAATCTCGTCGATGTTGCAGCTCTTATGCAGGTAACCGGAAGCGCCTGCTTTGAGCATGCTGCTTGGGAAGGGGTCGTCAGAGTGGACGGTGAGGATGATCACCGGCATATCCGGCGCATATTGCTTCATTTTTCGCGTAGTTTCGAGACCACCGATCCCAGGCATGCTTACATCCATGAGCACCACGTCGGGACGCTTGTCCCGCATCAATACCAACGCCTGTTCGCCACTGTTCGCTTCTGCCATTACCTTGATACCGGAAACATCATCCAGCAAACGCCGGATACCAGTCCTTACAAGGTCATGATCATCTACCAGCAGAACGTTGATCATAATGGACGACTCGTAACCTCAGCCAATACTTGGCACAAATTAACAAAGCATAAGAATATATTTAATCAGTAATCAATGCGATAGAGAAAATGTTACTGATGTAAAAAGGAAAATGGTCTGTTACTCGGCAGAAAGTGGTTTGCCATCGAGCACTTCATGCAACTGCTGCGCTTTGTCTTTATCCAGTTGCGCCACAATATTCATCACATCCCACGCCGCCTGTGGATAGCCAGACTTACCCAGTATCAACGCAGCCTGTGAGTATGCCTCCACGGCACCTGCGGCGTCACCCTGTTGTATCAGGACATTCCCCATTTCACCGTAGACATCATAATTATCGGGCTGCAATTTGATAAGCTCACGGTAAGAGCCAATCGCAGCATCATTATTACCCTCCCATGCATTTCGGCGAGCGGTCTGCCACAAAGCGGTAATTTCCTGAGAGGGTTGAGTGTTCTCTGTAGTAGTGAGGGGCTCTGCTTGCGCGATAGTCGTCTCGTTATCAACTACCGTATCATTCGCAATTCCAGGCTCCACTGCAGTTGATGCATTATCTGCGTCAGAGACGTCACTCTTCTGCAAACCATCAATGACATCATCCACCTTCCCCATCAATTGCTTCACTTCCGTCGAATCGGTGGCTTCAGGGAAGAGGGAGTGACGAAACAGCACCAGGGCGAGTAACGCAGCAACAACCAGCATATTCGTTGGATTGAAAAAGCTATTGTATGAACTCACCGTGTTACTCCTGCGATTGGCTCAGATGGTCTGGCATTTGGGTGGAGATCCTACCGTCAACAGACAGTACAAAATGTGACAGCCGTTTATTTCCTGACGCATTATACGTGTATTGACGGAGTTAATTATGCGGCCTGCCAAACTGACTGCCAACCGCTGAAAAACAAAAAGGGTCCACGTGGGACCCTTTTGCGTTATATGGCGGAGAGGGTGGGATTCGAACCCACGGAAGGTCACCCTTCAACGGTTTTCAAGACCGTCGCTTTCGACCACTCAGCCACCTCTCCAAAGTCGAATTGTCAGTACTCATTCGATCACCCCGGTTCCCGATGATCGCGACGGTACCCGTCGCTCTGCTCCGTACCTCCATGTACTCCGCCCCTTCGGGGGCGCGCTGTGCACGTCCCGAATTGCTCCCGGCAATTCGGTCGACCACTCAGCCACCTCTCCAAATTCGATTTGTCAGAACTTTTTTGGCCAGAAACCGTCTCATAGCTCAGTCTGTAGCCATTTGGCTGATTTCAGGCAGTGCGAAGGATACCGGAATTGATAACCCTTTGCCAGTGTGAGATCCCGTCGCTTTGCGGTTTGAATCCACTTGAATTTATGACATATTGGCACCAGATAATTGAACGCTCAGGATGACAACACGAGGAGTTAACGATGAGCAGTTTTGAGACGGTTTCAACCCGTTCCAACGAAACGGTATTGGCGACTAACAAGCTGATCCGTAACACCTATACCCTGCTTTCCATGACCCTGCTGTTCAGCGCGCTAACCGCTGGACTGTCGATGTTCATGAACATGGGACCGATGACCTATCTGGTCAGCGTTGGCGTCGCCATGCTGCTGGCATTCTTCGTTCTGCCGCGCACCGCCAACTCCGCTGCCGGTATCGCTGTGGTCTTTGGCATCACCGGCCTGTTCGGCTTTGCCCTTGGCCCGATCCTCAATATGTACCTGGCACTGTCCAATGGTTCTGAGATTATCGGCATGGCCATGGGCGGCACCGGTGTCATCTTCCTGACCCTCTCCGGCTATGCGCTGACCACACGTAAGAATTTCAGCTTCATGGGCGGCTTCCTGATCACCGGCCTTATCGTGGCAATCATCGCCTCACTGGCCAATATCTTCCTGGCCATCCCGGCGTTGTCACTGGCGGTATCCGCAGCGGTCATCATGCTGATGAGCGGTTTCATCCTTTTTGATACCAGCCGCATGATCCATGAGCCCAATGGCAACTACCTGTTCATGACTGTGAACCTGTACCTGAACATCTTCAACATCTTCGTCAACCTGCTAAACCTGCTCGCTGCCCTTTCTGGCCGCGACTGACAGAAGAGCTGACGAAACCAAAAACCCCGCCTTGCGCGGGGTTTTTATATTCAGGACGAATGGTACGCCGCGGGCACATGGACGTGCAGGAGCGGCGCTTTAAGAGGTAGGCGAAATGGATATGTGGCTGAAGATAGGCTCAGCAATGCTGCTGGTGATGTTTCTGTTCATGCTCTGGCCCAGTGCCAAACGCATGATGAAGGAGAGTCCCAAAGGCAGCGCAGAGGACTGGAAAGGCGCCCTCATCCCGCTGGCGCTGGTTGCACTGTTTATTGTGCTACTGGTAATGGCCGTTTAAATTGAGCTCTTATTGCTGAGGAGCCGAGGTGTAGCCTTCGCGCTTGCGGCCACTACGCTGGTATTGGGTGACCGCACGATTGTGCTCCTCAACGGTGGCGGAGAAATGGTGGCTACCGTCTCCCTTGGCGACAAAAAACAGATTGTCACTGTCATCAGGATGCATCACCGCACGTATCGCATCGGCACCCGGCATGGCGATCGGTGTCGGCGGCAGGCCACGACGAGTGTAGCTGTTATAAGGGCCATCGGTTTTCAGATCCTTGCGCCGCAGGTTGCCGTCAAAGTCAGGACCCAGGCCGTAGATAATGGTCGGGTCTGTCTGTAGCCTCATCCCCTTCTCCAGGCGACGAATAAATACACCGGCAATCTCCGGGCGTTCGCTCTCCAGCCCGGTCTCTTTTTCGACAATGGAAGCCAGAATCAGCGCCTCGTAAGGCGTCTTGAATGGCAGGCCGACGTCGCGTTGCTGCCACGCCTGCTCCAATGTATTACTCAGTGCACTGTAGGCTCGGCGCAGGAATTCCACATCGCTCAGACCGCGTGGGAAAAGGTAGGTCTCCGGCAGGAAACGTCCTTCAGGGTGTTCGTCAGGGTGACCGATACGCGCCATGATCTCGCTGTCACTCAACCCGTTCAGGGTATGTTTCAGATTGGGATCGGCATTGATCAGCTGCATCATCTCGCGAAAGGTACGCCCCTCGATCAGCGTCAACGAAAACTGCCGCACTTTGCCCTGCACCATGTTCTGCAGCAGTTGCGCCGGTGTCATCCCTTCACTCAGCAGATACTCCCCTGCCTGGATACGTTGCGCTTCACCGCTAAACTTCACCATCCAGCGGAACAGACGACTGCTATCGATAATTCCCTGCTCCTGCAGTGACGCCGCGATCCTGCCGACACTCATACCCGGCTCAACACTGAAATACTGTTCTGGCTGACTCAACTGAAGTGGGCCATCGACAAATGACTGGTAGCTCATCCAGGCCCAGGCGAGGGTAAAGCTTCCCAGCAGTACGGTTGCACCCAGCAGTTTGAATAACCGATCCTTCACGCCTCATCCTCCAACGCAGATTGCAGTGCCTGCATCAGTTTGTTGCTCACCGGGTTATCGCCGTAGTGTGTTTGCTCAAAGCGGGCCACCGGACGTATGCCGAGAATGCTGTTGCTCATAAACACCTCATCCATTTGCGCCATCTCATCACAGTAAAAAGTGGTGATCTCTGACGTAATCCCCAGTTCCTCCGCCAATGCCAGCACCTTTCCGCGCATCACCCCGGCCACGCCACAATGCTTCACCTCCGGCGTTAGCAGTTTGCCGTGACGCACCGCAAACAGATTACTGGAAACGCCTTCGATCACATTGCCGTGACTATCCGTCATCACCCCTTCCTGGATCGATTCATCGTTCCACTCGTTACGCGCCAGCACCTGCTCCAATCGATTGAGATGCTTAATCCCGGCCAGTGTCGGGTTGCATCCCAGAGTGGTACGACAACGGCGCAGCGTGAATGGTGTCGCATCATCGGCCATTGCAGGCCAGGGGTGGAGCTGTAGCACACGTGTTGGCGATGCAACTTCAGGCACACGATAGCCACGACCGCCCGAGCCGCGGGTGATGATGATTTTCAGCACCGCTTTCTCGGCATCGGCACAGAGCTGTGCCGCCTCTGCGGCAAGCTGCGACAGATCCGGCTGTACGATCCCAAGTCGCGAGCACCCTTCCGTCAGTCGTGCCATATGCGCCGACCATAACTGCGTGTTGCCGTTGCGTACGGCAATGGTCTCGAACAGCCCGTCGCCGTAGTGCAAACCGCGATCGGTGGCATCGATTTGATTGCCCGGTTGTCCGTTTACAAGCATCACGCGTCGAGATATCCCAGTCAGGTCAAAGAGTGATTCTAGCGTTTTGTTTTCTGCCGCTACACAAAAAAAGACCGGGCACTGGGCCCGGTCGTTTTTGCCTGAATACGGCTTACTGCAATTTCGCCAACACCAGGGTGGCGTTGGTACCGCCGAAACCGAAGGAGTTGGAGAGCGCGTAGTTGATCTCCATCTCGCGTGCGGTGTTCGCCACGTAGTCGAGATCGCACTCCGGATCCGGGGTAATGATGTTAATCGTCGGCGGTGCCACCTGATCGTGGATCGCCAGAGCGGTAAAGATCGCCTCGACACCGCCAGCCGCACCTAACAGGTGGCCGGTCATCGACTTGGTGGAACTCATCGCCAGTTTGTAGGCGTGATCGCCAAAGGTGCCCTTGGCTGCATCGGTCTCCGCCTTGTCACCTGCCGGAGTGGAGGTGCCGTGGGCGTTGATGTAGTTAATCTGCTCGGGGTTAATACCGGCATTGCGCATAGCGTTCTTCATGCAACGGCCTGCACCTTCACCACCCGCCGCAGGCAGGGTCATGTGATAGGCGTCGCCGCTCATGCCGTAGCCGATGACTTCGGCATAAATCTTCGCGCCGCGAGCCTTGGCGTGTTCGTACTCTTCCAGCACCATCACACCGGCGCCATCACTGAGGACGAAACCATCGCGGTCTTTATCCCACGGACGGCTGGCAGTTTCAGGATCGTCGTTGCGGGTAGAGAGCGCACGTGCTGCGCCGAAACCACCCAGGCCGCAGGGAGAGGTAGCCATCTCGGCACCACCAGCGATCATCACATCCGCATCGCCGTATTCGATCAGGCGCGCTGCATCACCGATGCTGTGGGTACCGGTGGCACAGGCGGTAACCAGTGCGATGTTCGGACCTTTCAGACCGTACATGATGGAGACGTGACCGGAGATCATGTTGATGATGTTGCTCGGTACGAAGAACGGTGAAATCTTGCGCGCACCGCCATTCATGTAGGCCTCGTGACCTTTCTCAATACCCGGTAGACCACCGATACCGGAACCGACCGCGACACCGATACGCTCGGCATTGGCTTCAGTCACTTCCAGACCGGAATCCTTGATCGCTTCCATAGAAGCAGCGATACCGTAGTGGATGAAAGGATCCATCTTCTTGGCATCTTTGGCCGAGATGTAATTAGTGGCATCGAAATTCTTCACCGAACCACCAAAGATGGTGGAGAACCCGGTGGTATCGAAATGGGTAATAGGTGCAATACCACTTTTGCCCGCCAGAATATTCTCCCAGGATTCCTTGACGCTCAAACCCACGGGGGAAACCATACCCATACCTGTAATGACAACGCGACGCTTAGACAAGGGACGACCCTCTCACTTCATCAATCTCATACAAATAGAAAGGGCCGCGGCCACCAATGTGGTCGCGGCCCCGGCAATACGATCAGCGATTAACCCTGATGGGCATTGACGTAGTCAATGGCCTGCTGAACGGTGGTGATTTTTTCCGCTTCTTCATCCGGGATCTCGGTCTCAAACTCTTCTTCCAGAGCCATTACCAGTTCCACGGTGTCGAGCGAATCGGCGCCAAGGTCATCGACAAAGGAAGCTGCATTGGTGACTTCTTCTTCCTTCACACCAAGTTGCTCAACTACGATCTTCTTGACGCGCTCTTCAACACTGCTCATGACGGTTGTTTCCTCCAAGAGAATAAAAAAATCTTTGTTTTCTGCCGCGGTATTGTAGTGAAAACCGGTGGCAGATGCTAGACATAAGCCCCCTCCGGCGACAAGGGGTGAGGCGTGGCCTCAACCCATTGTTTCCAAAGGGATTAAATCAACCCATGTACATCCCGCCGTTGACGCTAATGGTCTCGCCGGTGATGTATCCGGCCTGGGGAGAAGCCAGGAATGCGACCGCTGCCGCAATCTCGGCCGGGTCGCCCAGACGGCCCAGCGGGATCTGGCCCAGCAGCATCTGCTTCTGCTCGTCGGACAGACCTTTGGTCATATCGGTGTCGATGAAACCCGGTGCTACGGCGTTGACGGTAATACCGCGTGCACCGACTTCACGGGCCAGCGCCTTGGTGAAACCAAAGATACCTGCCTTGGCGGCGGCGTAGTTGGTCTGACCGGCGTTACCCATCAGGCCGACCACGGAGGCGATGCTGATGATGCGGCCCTTGCGCGCCTTGGTCATGGCACGAACGCAGGCCTTGGACATGCGGAAGACAGACTTGAGGTTGGTCTCCATGATGGCATCCCACTCCTCGTCCTTCATTCGCATCAATAGATTGTCGCGGGTAATACCGGCGTTGTTCACCAGAATGCCCGGCGCAGCGAATTGCTCGGCAATGGTGTCCAGTACCTGATCGACTTCCGCCTGGTGGGTCACGTCCAGCTTGACGCCCATACCCTTGATACCGTTCTCTTTCAGATAGGCAGTGATTGCCTCAGCGCCGCTCTCGGAGGTGGCGGTACCGACAACGGTCGCGCCCGCGGCGCCCAGCGCCAGCGCACACGCCTTGCCAATCCCCCGGCTGGCGCCGGTAACCAGTGCAACTTCGTTTTCCAGTGACATCGTTCTCTCCTGAATTCTGAGGTTTAGGCCAGGGCGGCTTCAAAGCCCGCCGGGTCAAACAGAGCAACGGTATTCATCTCTTTGACGATACGCTTGTTCAAACCCACCAGCACCTTGCCAGGGCCGCATTCTATCAGGGTATCCACGCCCTCGCCCGCCATAGCCTGTACCGTCTCGACCCAGCGTACCGGGCTATAGAGCTGGCGCACCAGCGCATCGCGGATCGCATCGGCGTCGCTAGCCTTGCTCACATCGGCGTTGTTAATCACCGGGATCTGCGGCGCGGACACAGTGATTCCCGCCAGACGCTCAGCCAGCTTCTCCGCGGCGGGTTTCATCAGTTCGCAGTGGGATGGAACGCTCACCGGCAGAATCACCGCACGCTTGGCGCCGGCCTCTTTCGCCAGCTCGACCGCACGCTCGACTGCAGCAACCTGCCCGGCGATGACCACCTGACCGTTGGCGTTGAAGTTAACAGCAGAGACTACCTCGCCAGCCGCCGCTTTGGCGCAGACCTCGATCACCTGGGCATCTTCCAGACCTAGGATCGCGGCCATGGAACCGGTACCGGCAGGCACCGCTTCCTGCATCAGCTTGCCGCGCTCGGCGACCAGCGCTACCGCATCGGCAAAACTGATAGAACCGGCGGCAACCAGTGCGGTGTACTCACCCAGGCTGTGACCGGCCATCACTGCCGGCGTCGCACCGCCCTTTGCCTGCCAGATGCGCCATACGGCGATCCCGGCACTGAGCATGGCGGGCTGGGTGATGTGGG
Organism: Thiohalomonadaceae bacterium; assembly: GCA_050288165.1. Taxonomy (GTDB): domain Bacteria; phylum Pseudomonadota; class Gammaproteobacteria; order Thiohalomonadales; family Thiohalomonadaceae; genus JAPHTQ01. The sequence goes on from JBNKDG010000006.1 coordinate 122,695, forward strand.
TCTGGTTCAGCTCTTCGGTCGGACCTTCGGCAACGATCTTCCACAGGTCGTAACCCAGCGCCTCGGAAGCCTCGGCAAAGGTCGCTGCTACCTGTGACTCTGCTGCGGCCAGTTCGGCCAGCATACCAACGGACTGGGAGCCCTGTCCCGGAAATACGAACGCAAGAGACACGCTACATCTCCTTTATTTACAATATGTTATGGCAATAACATAACAAATCACATGAAGTGATGTCATGCCCTTGAGAGTGAAACGATTAGAACTTGATCAGCGCTGAGCCCCAGGTAAATCCGCCACCAAAGGCTTCCAGCAACAGGGTATCACCACGTTTGATGCGGCCGTCACGGACTGCTTCATCGAAGGCCAGCGGCACTGAAGCGCCGGAGGTATTACCGTGGCGATCCACGGTGACCACCACGTTATCCAGCGACATGCTCAGCTTCTTCGCGGTGGCGTTGATAATGCGGATGTTGGCTTGGTGAGGGATCAGCCAATCGATGTCGCTCTTTTGCAACTCATTGGCCTCCAGGGTCTCATCGACGATGCGGCCGAGGGTATTAACCGCTACCTTGAACACTTCGTTACCACGCATCTGCATGAAGGCGGTGCCGTTCTGCAGCTTGCTGAAATCGGTGGAGACACCGGCATCGACCTTGAGCAGCTCTTTAAATTGACCGTCGGCATGCAGGTGGGTGGAGAGGATGCCCGGTTCGTCGCTGGCCTGAATGACCACTGCCCCTGCCCCATCACCGAAAAGGATGCAGGTACCGCGGTCACTCCAGTCGGTAATGCGCGACATGGTTTCGGCGCCAACAACCAGCGCGGTCTTATGGGTACCGCTCTTGATGAATTTGTCGGCTACGCCAAGGGCATAAACAAAACCGGTACAGACAGCCTGTACATCAAACGCCGTTGCGCCGTGATTATCGAGACGATCCTGCAACAGGCAGGCGGTGCTAGGGAAAACCTGATCCGGGGTGGTGGTGGCGACGACGATCAGATCGATATCATCCTTACTGATCCCGGCCATCTCAATGGCGCGGCGTGCGGCCTGTTCGGCCAGATCACAGGTGTTCTCACCCTCGGCGGCGATATGACGCTCCTTAATCCCGGTACGCTCGGTGATCCAGGCGTCGGTGGTATCGACCATCTTTTCCAGGTCGGCGTTGGTGAGAACCTTCTCCGGCAAATAACCGCCGGTTCCAAGAATACGTGAATAGATCAAACTGCCTGCCTCGCTTCGAGTAGTTCGCCCAGTTGTTGTTGGATTTTTTGGGGTACGTTCTTTCTTACTTCCAGCACCGCTTCACCTATGGCGGTGGAGAAAGAGTGCGCATCGGCACTGCCGTGACTCTTGATCACAATACCACGCAGGCCGACCAGACTGGCACCATTATATTCGCGCGGATCGATGCGGCGACGTAGTGCGCGCAGCACTGGCAGGGCGATCAATCCAGCCAGCATGGTAAAGATGTTGCGTTTGAATTCCTGCTTCATGAAGTGGCTGATCATCTTGGCCAGACCTTCACTCGACTTGAGCGCAATATTACCCATAAAGCCGTCGGCAACCACGACATCAGCGGTGCCCTTCCAGATATCGTCACCTTCAACAAAGCCGGTGTAGTTGAGGCGACTGACCTGCAACATGCGTGCGGCTTCTTTAATCGCCTCATTCCCTTTGATCTCTTCTTCGCCGATGTTGAGCAGACCGATGGTCGGTGATGGATTGTTGTCAACCGTGCTGGTCAACACCGAACCCATCAACGCGAACTGGTAAAGCACGTCGGCGGAACAGTCGATATTGGCGCCAAGATCGAGCACGTGAGTGTGACCGCTGATGGTCGGCAATGCACTGATGATGGCGGGACGATCGATACCGTCAAGGGTCTTGAGCACGAAACGCGCGGTGGCCATCAGTGCACCGGTATTACCGGCACTGACGCAGGCCTGTGCGACCCCCTCTTTCACCAGATTGATGGCGACGCGCATGGAGGAGTCTTTCTTGCCACGCAACGCCGACGACGGTAACTCATCCATGCTGACCACCTGGGTGGCGTGATGAATTCGCAGACGTTCGGAGAGCTGGCCGCCATGACGCATCACCTCCTGCTGCAACACCGCCTCATCGCCAACCAGGATCAGCGACAGACCGATGTGTTGCTTCAACGCTCGCAGCGACGCGGGCACAGTCACTACCGGACCGTGGTCGCCGCTCATAGCGTCGATGGCGATAACGGATTGGCTCATATTGGTTCCCCAAACGAAATACCGGCCCGTAACACAGGGTTACGGGCCGGTAGATGTGCGATAACGCAGTCCTGCAAGGATTATTCGCCCTTGGCGTTAACTACCTTACGACCGCGGTAGAAACCATCGGGGCTAACGTGGTGACGCAGGTGAGTTTCACCGGTGGTCGGCTCCACGGACAGCGCAGCAGCTTTCAGTGCGTCGTGGGAACGGCGCATGCCACGCTTGGAGGGGGTCTTTCTGTTCTGTTGTACGGCCATGGTCTAAAACCTCGGTTCAATGTTTTCGATCAGTCTTCAATTCAGCCAGGCTGGCAAACGGGTTGTCTCGCTTGTCGCCTTCCTGTTCCGGTTCTGCCTCACCCGATTGCAGACGCGCTTCGCACGCCTCAGTCGGATGACGCGGCACGATAGGTAGAGCAAGCAACATCTCATCCTCTATCACATCGCGCAGAAATAGCGGTTTGCCATCGAGCAGCAGCGGTTCGTAGTGGGACGGCAATTCGTCCGCTTCCGTCTCGCTGCGCACCAAACCCAGTGCAAACGTGTTGTCGATACGCTGGCGCATCGGCTCAAGACAGCGCTGACAGACCAGCGTCACCTCGGCTTCTATCCGCCCGCGCATCACGCGAATCCCCTCTTCATCGACACCGAATTCAAGAGAAACCGACACGCTGCCTTCATCGTCCTGGAGTGCCTCGACAAGGCGCGGCATCTCTACCAGCGCCACCTCGCCCTGAAACAAACGACGCGTCTCCGCCATGCGGACAGGATCGATGTGAACAGGAAGGCGCTCCGACATAGGCGCGCAATCATACCCGCGAAGGTCAACTCTGTCAAAGAATCTTCAATAAAATCGGGCTGTTCCGTCACCTCGGGGCATTTCGTATAAACCCCGTCAAGTATCGGTTTATCTTGACAAATGGCGCGCTTGGCTTTTGACTACACACCCTACCGACTCACAGCGGGGTTCAGTTACACTCCCCGCGCCTCAAGCAAGACAGGCCAAGGTCCATGATAAAAAAGATTCTCATCGCCAACCGCGGCGAGATCGCGGTGCGCATTGTGCGCGCCTGCCGCGAAATGGGCATACGCTCAGTGGCGGTCTACTCCGAGGCCGATCGACATGGATTGCACGTTAAAAAGGCGGATGAAGCCTACAGCCTCGGGCCGGAGACCGTTACCGGTTACCTCAACGCCCACCGCCTGGTGAACCTGGCGGTAGCCACCGGTTGCGACGCCCTCCACCCCGGTTACGGCTTCCTTTCGGAGAGCCCGGAACTGGCGGCGATCTGCCAGCGTCGCGGCATCCGTTTTATCGGCCCCTCCTCCGAGGTGATTCGCCGCATGGGCGACAAGACCGCTGCACGTTCGGCGATGATCGAAGCAGGAGTGCCCGTTACCCCCGGTAGCGAGGGCAGCCTGAAAGACCTCAACGAGGCGATCAAAGTGGCCGCCAAAATCGGCTATCCGATCATGCTCAAGGCCACCTCCGGTGGTGGCGGTCGCGGTATCCGTCGCTGCGCCAATGAGGCCGAGCTGCGCAAGAACTACGAGCGGGTTATTTCCGAAGCGACCAAGGCCTTCGGTAGTGCCGAAGTGTTTATGGAGAAATGCATCGATAACCCGCGTCACATCGAGGTGCAGATCCTGGCCGACAGCCACGGCAACGTCATCCACCTCAATGAACGCGACTGCTCCATCCAGCGTCGTCACCAGAAACTGATCGAGATCGCTCCCTCGCCGCAGTTGACCCAGCCGCAGCGCGAGTACATCGGTAACCTGGCGGTGAAGGCCGCTGCCGCGGTGGGTTACGAAAACGCCGGCACCGTCGAATTCCTGCTTGATCACGACGACACCGTCTATTTCATGGAGATGAATACCCGCCTGCAGGTGGAGCATCCGATCTCCGAGGAGACCACCGGCGTCGACATCGTGCAGGAGCAGATCCGCATCGCCGCGGGGGAACCGCTCTCCATTTCTTCACGAAACCTCGCCCCGCGCGGCTTCGCCATGGAGTTCCGCATCAACGCCGAGGACCCGCAGAACGGCTTCCTCCCCAGCTTTGGCCGCATCACCCGCTACTACGCGCCGGGCGGCCCGGGCGTGCGTACCGACGGGGCGATCTACACCGGTTACGAGATCCCGCCCTACTACGACTCAATGTGCGCCAAACTGATTGTCTGGGCGCCCACCTGGGATGGCCTGCTGGCCCGCGCCTCACGCGCCCTGGATGACATCAGCGTCAACGGGATCAAGACCACCATCCCGTACTACAAGGAGATCCTCAAATCGGAGGAATTCCGCAAGGGACGCTTCGATACCAGTTTCGTCGACCAACACCCTGAACTGGTGCAGTACCATCTGCGCCGCTCAACCAGCGAACTGGCCGCCGTGATCGGCGCCGCCATCGCTGCCTCAATGGGAATGTAAAGGAACAAGCAATGCCGAAGGTAAACATTACAGAAACCGTACTGCGCGATGGCCACCAGTCACTCATCGCCACCCGCATGCGCACCGAAGATATGCTGCCGATCTGCGAAAAGCTCGACGCCATCGGCTACTGGTCGCTGGAAGTCTGGGGCGGCGCCACCTTCGACTCCTGTATTCGCTTCCTGAAGGAAGACCCGTGGGAACGTCTGCGCCAACTACGCCAGGCCCTGCCCAACACCCGCCTGCAGATGCTGCTGCGCGGCCAGAACCTGCTCGGTTATCGTCACTACTCTGACGATGTGGTACGTGCCTTTGTGCAGAAGTCTGCCGACAACGGTATCGACGTCTTCCGCATCTTCGACGCGCTGAACGACATCCGTAACCTGGAAACCTCCATCGAGGCGGTCAAGAAAGCAGGCAAACACGCCCAGGGTGCCATCAGCTATACCACCAGCCCGGTCCACAGCACCGATACCTTCGTCACCATGGCAAAGCGGTTCGAAGAGATGGGTTGTGAAAGCATCGTGGTCAAGGACATGGCCGGCCTGCTGACCCCCTACGCGGCGGCAGAACTGTTCCGCGGCCTGAGCCAGGCGGTCTCCATTCCGCTGCACCTGCACAGCCATGCCACCTCCGGCCTCTCCGAGATGTGTTTCCTCAAAGCCGTGGATAATGGCTGCACTGGCCTCGACACCGCTATCTCTGCCTTCGCTGGCGGCACCAGCCACCCGGCCACCGAGAGCATAGTCGCCGCCTTCAAGGGCACCCATAACGACACCGACCTCGACCTGGCCAAGCTGCAGGAAGTCGGTTTCTACTTCAACGAAGTGCGCAAAAAATACCACCAGTTCGAGAGCGACTACACCGGCGTCGATACCCGTGTGCAGCTCAACCAGGTACCGGGCGGCATGATCTCCAACCTCGCCAACCAGCTCCGCGAACAAGGCGCACTGAAGCGCATCAACGAAGTGCTGGAAGAGATCCCGCGGGTACGTGAAGACCTCGGCTATCCGCCGCTGGTCACTCCCACCTCACAGATCGTCGGCACCCAGGCGGTACTCAACGTCATCACCGGCAACCGCTATCAGAGCATCACCAACGAGGTGAAGTTCTACCTGCAGGGCCGTTACGGCCAGGCACCGGGCGAGGTCAACGCACTGGTACGGCAGAAGGCGATCGGCAACGAAGATGTGATCACCCAGCGTCCTGCGGATCTGCTGCCCGACGAAATGCATCGCCTGCAAACTGAAATCGGCGATCTGGCAAAGAGCGAAGAAGATGTCCTGACCTACGCCATGTTCCCGGAAGTGGGCCGCGAATATTTGCAGGGCCGCGCTGACGGAAATCTGGTTCCCGAACCACTGGAACCGATCCCGACCGAGAACGCCAAGATCGAAGGCACCCCGACCGAGTTCAAGGTCACCCTGCACGGCGACACCTACCACATCAAGGTCACCGGTAGCGGCCACAAGGATCAGCACAGTCGCCCCTTCTACGTCACCGTCGACGGTGTACCGGAAGAGGTCGGCATCGAAGTGCTGCAGGAGCTCTACACCGAACACGACAAAAACGGCGGCTCACGTCCGGTACCGTCCGAAAGCCAGCGTCCTCGCGCCAGCAAACAGGGCCACGTCACCACCTCCATGCCCGCCAGCGTGGTTGAGGTACTGGTGGAAGAAGGCCAGACCGTCGAAGCCGGTGCCCCGCTGCTGGTCACCGAAGCGATGAAAATGGAAGCTGAAATCCAGGCGCCGATCTCCGGCACCATCAAGGCGATCCACGTTGCCAAAGGCGACCGGGTTAACCCTGACGAGGCTTTGATCGAAATCGAATAAAAGCTGATTCACCACAGAGACACAGAGGACACGGAGAAAAACGCCAACAGATGTAGGTCGGATTAGCGCAGCGTAATCCGACAAAACGATGCCGGAATCCAGAATGGATATCTGGAGTATCTCTGCATACGAAATGCCTTTCTCTGTGTCCTCTGTGTCTCTGTGGTGCACATCTTTGAATAGGATATATCATGCCCACACTGGTCCTCGCCTCCACCTCTCCCTTCCGCAAGGCCCTGCTGGAAAAACTCCACCTGGAATTCGTCACCGACTCACCAGACATCGACGAATCGCTTCGTGAAGGCGAAACCCCGGAGCAACTGGTCGCCCGCCTCGCCAGCGAAAAAGCCAAAGCGGTTGCCGCGCGCCATCCCAACAGTTTGATCATCGGCTCCGATCAGGTCGCGGTAAACGGCGTGGAAATTCTCGGCAAACCGGGCAACCACGAAAACGCCATGCAGCAACTGCGTAACGCCTCCGGCAAACGCATCACCTTCTATACCGGCCTCTGCCTCTACAACAGCGAAACCGGAAGCGAACAGACCATCGTCGAACCGTTTCATGTCTACTTTCGCCAACTGACTGATGAGCAGATCGACAACTATTTGAAGGCAGAACAACCCTACAACTGCGCGGGCAGCTTCAAATCCGAAGCACTGGGGATTGCACTGTTTGAAAAACTGGAAGGCGACGATCCCAATTCACTGATTGGGTTGCCGCTGATTCGGTTGATTCAGATGTTGGAAGAAAAAGGATTGAGCATCATCTAGAGTCAAAATTACTAAGCTTTGCTAATACGGCAGTAAACTACCTCAGAACATTTATTTGCCGCGTGCAAAGCTCACTTCCTGCCCTAATCAGACATCTTTGTCGCACTTGCGCGAGATAATTTTGCCCCACTACGATTGGCTGCCTGTATCCTCATGATATAAATATAAGAACGTTATATGATGACGTTGTACACCATTGTTAGAATATCTCCACTTTTCACGCTACTCTTGTAGCTGACTACACACTCAACATTGAGCGTTTTAAGGAATAAGACATGGCTCGGACGGCAAGATGGAAAAGAGGTGAATATCAAGATGGGTTTATAGAATTCAAACTCAGTTCATGGAAGTATTTTTCCGATTTCATAAACCAAGAAATGTTGGATTATACAAATTATGTGTATAGGGGGCATGGAAACAATAAATGGATACTAGAACCCACTTTAGATCGAGTCATTAAAAGCCCGACATCCACCAAGAGAAGAGAACATCTAGAAAAATTCAAATTTGAGACCAGAGGACGAAGAGGAGCAAACCCACCTATTTTAGAAAATGACAATGACTGGTGGGCGCTAGGACAACATCATGGATTAAGCACGCCACTTCTTGACTGGACCGAATCACCGTTTGTTGCACTATATTTTGCTGCATCTTCGGCACGAGAGGAAAAGAGCAGCCAAATGTCTGTGCTGTCCCTTTTTCAGAATGGCGTTCAATTTATCAATAGCAGAATCAAAGATGACGATTCCATTGATGACATCAACGGACATAAGCCGACCGTAAAAATCGTTAGACCACTCAGTGATGAAAATAGCAGACTTGTTAGCCAGAGAGGCTTATTCACTAGAGGGCCAAATAATATGGCATTAGAAAGCTGGGTAAAAACTTACACACCCACTATTGATACTCTAGATGACATCATCGTTTTAATGAAAATCACAATTCCAACTACAGGAATTCAGGACTGTATGCGATATTTAAACAGAATGAATATCAATCACTCCACATTATTCCCGGATCTAACTGGAGCATCTGAATTCTGCAACCAACATTTGACCATAACTAAATATTAAATTAGAGGGTAAGTTAGGACAGTCAAAAAATCTTGTGCACGGAGTCCTCTCCACTCTCGAACAAAGAGTTTTTTAGTCCCGTAGACGCCGCCGCGTGTCGCCGTCATTTCAGGGAAAAGTGGGGGCAGTTTAAGCGAGGCATGCCGAGCGAGTCGCGCGAACAACCTGAAATGATGAGAAGTGCAGGGCACCGCGTTAGCGGCAAGTCTTCGGGCGGCCTTCTCTTTGGTTACTTTCTCTTGGCCGCGTGTGAGACCAATTCGCCGGGAGCGAATTGGGACAGCTTTAGCTGGCCCGAAGGGCGAAGTCCAGGGACGGACTTCGCAAAGTGACCTGCATGCGGGGCAGCCCCCGCTTTCAAATGCTTTTAATCATCGCGAAGCGATGCACTTCTGGATTCCGGCCTGCGCCGGAATGACGATCAATCATGCTGGGCATTACTGCCCAGCCTACGAATTGTCGGATTACGCTGCGCTAATCCGACCTACCTGATCAAATCTGCTCCAATCCCCATCTTCTCCACCAACACATTCGCCATCGACGCGCCCAGTCGATCGGCAAAGCGTTTGAACACATCCGGTTGCGGGGTGTAATCGACAACCTCTTCCGCCTTGATCACCTCACGGGCGACATAGTCGAGATCGCCAATATCGTCGGCCAGACCGAGTTCAATGCTCTTGATGCCACTCCAGAACATACCGCTGTAGAGTTGCGGGTCTTCGCCCAGCCTTTCACCCCTGCCCGCTTTTACAGCGGCGATGAATTCACGGTGAATGTCGTCGAGTACGGTTTTGATGTGTTTGACGTCTTCCTGCTTCAGCGGCTGGAACGGATCAAGCATGCCCTTGTGTTCACCGGCGGTGAGCAGGCGGCGTTCGACGCCGACCTTTTTCATCACGTCGACAAAACCGAAGCCGTTCATCAACACGCCGATGGAACCGACGATACTGGAGGGATTGACGTAGATGTTGTCGGCGGCGGAGGCGATGTAATAGGCACCGGAGGCACCGATATCGACGATCACCGCGTGAACGGGAATGTCGGGATGTTCCTGTTTCAGGCGGATGATCTCACGGTAGACGTAGTCGGCCTGCACCGGGCTGCCGCCGGGGCTGTTGATGCGCAACACCACGCCTTTGGTGTGCGTGTTGGCAAAGGCGTTGCGTAGCCCTTCGATGATGTTGTCGGCGTTGGCACGGGTGGCATCGGAGATCATGCCGTTCACTTCCACCATAGCGGTATGATCGACAAAACGTGCGGCCTTGCCGTCATCGCTCGGTCCGCTCATGGCAACCACCAGAACCACCAACACGTAGGCACTGATCAGCAGTTTGAAGAAGATGCCCCAGCGACGATGACGACGCTGCTCTGCCAGCGAGGCAAAACTCAACCGGGCAAGTAGCTCGCGCTCCCAGTTTTCGCCCTTCTTCTCTTCGTGTTGGCCGCTTTCATTTCCGTTCATCGCCTTTCCTCTCTATCAGGCCTTCTTCGCCACGGCACGCGCGCCGTCCAGGGTTTCCAGCCAGTCGTTCAATTCGGTGATGGCATCTATGCAGTGTAGCGGTTCGTGTTTCATCAGCCGCTCCTTTTCATGCACGCCGTAGCTCACCGCCAGGGCGGCGGCACGGGCATTGTTCGCCATCTGCATGTCGTATTCGGTGTCGCCGATCATCAATGTCGCCTGCGGCTCCACACCGAGCACATCCATCAACTGTTCCAGCATCAACGGATGCGGTTTGGAGAAAGTTTCATCGGCGCAGCGGGTGGCCTGGAACAGACGACCGAGGCCCGTCTCGTTCAAAACCTTGTCCAGCCCTACCCGGCCCTTGCCGGTGGCTACCGCCAGCAGGTAGCCCGCTTCGGCCAGTGCTTCCAGGGTCTGCTCCACCCCCTCGAACAGCTCCGAACGGGTCGGGTCGGCGATGAGAAAGTGGTGGCGGTAACGGTCGATCATGGCCGTGGCAAAGGCCAGATCAGTGCCGGGATAGAGCGTCTTGATCGCCTCGCTCAGTCCCAGGCCGATAATATTGCGGATGCTGGCATCGTCGCGCGGCTCCAGCGACAGGTCGGTAATGGCGGCACGCATACAGGAGACGATACGCGCCTCGGAGTCCATCAGGGTGCCGTCCCAATCAAACACCAGTAGTTCAAACTTCTGACTCATTTAACCTCTTCCAGTCTATTCAGTATGGATTTCAATTCGTCGTCCAGCGGCGCCTCCACATGGATGGTGGCCTCGTCCGGCAGGGTAAAACGCAGCTCGCAGGCGTGGAGGAACAGTCGATGCAGTCCCCGCTCGGCCATCTGCCGGTTGAAGGCGGCATCGCCGTATTTGTCGTCCCCGGCGATGGGATAGCCGCTGTGCTGGGCATGCACCCGCACCTGATGGGTACGCCCGGTGACCAGCTTGACCCGCATCAGGCTGCTGTCACTGTAGATGGCGTCGGGCTCGAAGATACTCAACGACGGCTTGCCGTCATCCTCCACGGTGACGATGCGCTCGCCGGATTTGAGGGTGTTCTTGCGCAACGGCACGTCGATACCGCGCCTGCCACCCTTCCAGCGCCCCTTGACCAGCGCCAGGTAGTACTTCTCCAGTCCGCCTGAGCGCAGCAATTCCTGGAAGGCACGCAGAGTGCTGCGCTTCTTGGCGATCACCAGGCAGCCGCTGGTTTCGCGGTCGAGACGGTGGGCCAACTCCAGGAAGTGGTCGTCCGGGCGCAACGCCCGCAGTGCCTCGATCACGCCGAAGCTGACGCCGCTGCCGCCGTGAACCGCCATGCCGGAGGGTTTGTTCAGGATCAGAAACCCCTTGTCCTCATAGAGGATGCTCTGCTCCAGCAGATTCTGCACCCGGCTGCCGGGGGTGGGCGGCGGAGCCTGTTCGCTGACCCGGATCGGCGGAATGCGCACTATATCGCCGCTTTGCAGGCGATAGTCGGGCTTGATCCGCCCTTTGTTAACGCGGACCTCCCCTTTACGCAGGATGCGGTAAATACGGCTTTTGGGGACACCTTTGAGAATTTTGAGCAGGAAGTTGTCGATGCGCTGGCCACTGCTATCTTCCCCGACAGTGACCTCTTGTACTGATGACGTTGGACTATTCATCGGCGGATCATACTAGAAACAATCTCAAAATTGTCTTCGCACCCTGATTCTGCGTTGCAAAACCTGCTGCGGTGCTCATTTACTATCGGTAAACTCTGCTCCTCGCAGGATTTGCGCCTTGCCTCCGGGCACGAATCCTAATCTTGAGACCGCTTCTATGGCCGCCGATTTCTACGCCATCCCGAGAAGAAAGTTCGCCAAGTCTTTGGAATCATTAAGTTAGGGATAGACTTGTCCGAAGTTTCCTTGATATAGTGCACGGGCTTCAAGAAGGGTCCGGGGACCCTGCGCCCCCCAAGGGCGGCGCCGACCGGACAGCAATGAGCACTTGGTTTTATGCATCTGCCGATGGTCGGCAGTTGTTTAAATTGAAACTGTCAGACCGGTAACAAGGCCGGGCTGACCCGAACAAAGCGCTCCCGCATCCGTTGGACGGAATGCAGGACCGACAAAACAGAGTGAGACGCCGCTGCCCGTTAGTCATTGTCTTCGGCAGCGCTGCTCGATGCCCCGCGATGATGCGCGGCCACTCTGGCGATCCCGCACCCTGATAAGGGAATGTGGTCGAGCGCCCGCGAGATAACAACATGAAGAGAATGCTGTTTAATGCAACTCAGCCGGAAGAGTTGCGTGTAGCGCTGGTCGACGGCCAGCGACTTTACGATCTGGATATCGAAAGCTCCACCCGCAAACAGAAAAAATCCAACATCTACAAGGGCCGTATCACCCGTATCGAGCCGAGCCTCGAAGCGGCCTTCGTTGACTACGGCGCCGAACGTCACGGCTTCCTCCCGCTGAAAGAGATCTCCCGCAGCTACTTCGACCCTTCAGTCGAAGGTTCTGGTCGCGTCAGCATCCAGCAGGCACTGCGTGAAGGCCAGGAGGTCGTGGTACAGGTCGACAAGGAAGAGCGTGGCAACAAGGGTGCCGCCCTCACCACCTTTATCAGCCTTGCCGGTCGTTATCTGGTGCTGATGCCGAACAACCCCCGCGCCGGTGGCGTTTCCCGCCGTATCGAAGGCGATGACCGTAGCGAAATCCGCGACGCCATGAGCCAGCTGGAGATCCCGCAGGACATGGGCGTTATCGTGCGCACCGCTGGCGTCGGCAAGAGCGCCGAAGAGCTGCAGTGGGACCTCGACTACCTGGTGCAGGTATGGCAGGCGATCGAACAGGCCGCCGCCGAGCGCAAGGCGCCGTTCCTGATCTATCAGGAGAGCAGCGTGGTGATCCGCGCCATTCGCGACTACCTGCGCTCTGACATCAACGAAATCCTCATCGACGACGCCGAGGTCTTCAATCAGGCCCGGGAGTTCATGGGCAAGGTGATGCCGCAGAACCTGAACAAGCTGAAGCTCTATCAGGATCGCGTACCGCTCTTCACCCGTTACCAGATCGAATCGCAGATCGAGTCCGCCTTCCAGCGTGAGGTCAGCCTCCCCTCTGGCGGCTCCATCGTTATCGACCACACCGAGGCGCTGATCTCCATCGACATCAACTCCGCCCGCGCTACCAAGGGCGGCGACATCGAAGAGACCGCGCTCAACACCAACCTGGAAGCGGCCGACGAGATCGCCCGCCAACTGCGCCTGCGCGACCTGGGTGGTCTGGTGGTCATCGACTTCATCGACATGGGTCCGGCGCGCAACCAGCGCGAAGTGGAAAACCGTCTGCGCGATGCGCTGAAGGTAGACCGCGCCCGTGTTCAGGTGGGCCGTATCTCCCGCTTCGGTCTGCTGGAGATGTCACGCCAGCGCCTGCGTCCTTCGCTGGGCGAGTCGAGCCAGATCGTCTGCCCGCGCTGTAACGGCCAGGGCACCATTCGCGGCATCGAGTCCCTCTCCCTCTCCATCCTCCGCATCATTGAGGAAGAGGCGATGAAGGAGAAGACCGCACAAATCAAGGCACAACTGCCGGTCGAGGTCGCTACCTTCCTGCTTAACGAAAAGCGCGCAGTGATCAACGAGATCGAAGCGCGGCAGAAGGTCACCGTACTGCTGATCCCGAACCAGTACCTGCAAACCCCGCACTACGACGTACAACGCATTCGCACCGACGAGGTGGAAAGCGATGCACCGCCGAGCTACGAGCAGGCCACCCGTGCCGAAGAGGTAGCAGAGGCGGTGGTCGAAGCGGCCGCAGAAACCAGGATTGAAGAACCTGCGGTGAAGATGGTTACCCAGTCCACCGCTCCGCCGCCGGTCGAGCGTCCCGTTGCTACGGTGAGCAAACCCGGCCTCTTCGTGCGTCTGTTCCGCGCCCTCTTCGGTAGCGGCGAAAGCGAAGAGAAGAAGAGCAAAAAAGGCAAGAAAAACGGCGGCAAGCAGCAGGACAAGCGTCGCCAGGAATCCCGTGGTCGCGGACGCGATCGTGACGACAACCGTCGCCGTCAGCGTGGCGAACGCGGTGAACGCGGCGATCGTAATGAGCGCAACGAACGCCAGGATCGCGGCAACAAACAGGAACAGCAGGAGAAGCGCAAGGCGCAACAGGAGGCTCAGCAACAGAAGCAGGCGGAAAGCCGTCAGCAGCCCCCTGCTCCGCAGGCCGCCAACGAAGGTGAAGAGCGTCAGGAAGGTGAGCGTGGTACCCGTCGTGGCAAGCGTGGTGGTCGCCGTCGTGGACGCCGTGGTGGCGGTGGTCAGAGCGATGCCGCACGCACCAACGAGAATGTAGTCGCAGCCGGTGAAGAAGAACTGGTGATCGATATCCCTGCCGTCAGCGATGAAGACAAAGACGCACCGCGTGAGCGTAGCGAGGGACAGAACCGTCGCCGTCCGCGCCGCAGTGAAGATGTGGTAGAGAGCGCCTCTCGCCGTGGTGAAGTGGAAGAGAAGCGTGAAGAGCGTGCGCCGGTTGCCGAAGCCAAAGCGGATGCGACTGAAAGCAAACCGCAGGCACCGGTTGCCGAGTCCAAACCTGAACCTGTTGAGACCAAGCCAGAAGCACCGGTCGTTGAATCAAAACCGGAACCGGTGGAAACCAAACCGCAGGCGCCGGTAGTTGAGTCAAAACCGGAACCGGTCGAAAGCAAACCGCAGGCACTGGTCGTCGAACATAAATCCGAGCCGGTTGAGCCAAAACCGCAGGCACCTGTGTTTGAGCGCAAACCGGAGCCGGTAGAGACCAAACCGCAGGCGCCGGTCGTCGAGCACAAACCGGAGCCGGTGGAACCCAAACCGCAGGCACCGGTGTTTGAACATAAACCAGAACAACCGGTGGAAGCCAAGCCCGCGTTCAAGCTGCAACAGGTGGAAACAATCAAACCTGCGGCCAGCAAACCGGAAGGCGAAAACGAAGCCTGATCCATCGGACAGGCAAAATAAAAGGGGCGCGAAAGCGCCCCTTTTTTATTACGTCGATAAAACCCTCAAACCTTGTGCTTACCGCGAATATCCGCCAGTAACCCTAGCGCCGCCGCCTCGACCAGTTCGAACACATGCTCAAAACCGTCCGGCCCGCCGTAATAGGGATCGGGGACCTCACGTTCACGTCGTTGCGGTGCGAACTCCAGGAACAGCCGTACCTTGTGTTGGTGTTCGTCCGGCGCGCTGCCGAGCAGGTTGTGGTAGTTGTCGTGATCCATTGCCAGGATGTAATCGAAACGCTCGAAATCGTCTCGCGATACCCGCCGCGCCCGTTGCCGGCTGAGATCGATCCCATGCCGCAGTGCAGTCTGTTGCGAACGGGGATCAGGTGGCTCACCGACGTGATAGGCATGGGTTCCCGCTGAATCGACGATGATCACATCGGCCAGTCCCTCCCGCTCCACCAACGACTCAAACAGGCCGTGGGCCAACGGTGAACGGCAGATATTGCCCATGCAGACCATCAATACATGAATCTTCTTGTCGCTCATTTCACCCTCAATATGTTGTCACGGCTTGAATAAAGGAAAATCCGCCGCATAGCTATACCCATAATACCGACTCACACCCTACGGTGGAACGTATCCATGTCCCTGACCGACTCGCATAAAATCAGCCTGCGTCGCCTGATCGGCAAACCGGTGATCTATCAGGGCATACCCTGTGTGGTGATAGAGCTGCTGGAAGAGGAGGCCACTCTGGTACTGGCGGAGACCAATGGCCGTAGCGCACTACAGTCGAATCAGTACGGCGATGCGGGCAGGCACGTGGCTGAGAGTTTCACCCTGCCGCTGCTGGACGAGGACGGTAGCGGCGAGTTTCACCCGGAGTTTTGTAAGCTGAGCTTACTGCCCTGCGACTAACGTTCTGACTTTTTCCAGATCCGCTTCGGTATCGACACCGGGACCAGGCAGTTGCTGTGCCTCGGCCACCTGGATCCGACCGCCGTGCCACAGCACTCGCAGTTGCTCCAGCGATTCACGCTTCTCCAGTTCGCAGGGGGCAAGTGCGACGTAGCGTCGCAGGAAACCGGCGCGGTAAGCATAGAGGCCAAGGTGACGGTAATGCACCACCCCATCCGGTAATTGCGTTTTGTCCGTGGCAAAGGCATCGCGATCCCAGGGGATCGGGGCACGGCTGAAGTAGAGGGCGTTGCCCTGCCCGTCCATCACCACCTTGACCACATTGGGATCGAACAGATCTTCAGCGGTCTGGATGCGAGTACAAAGGGTCGCCATCTCGGCACCGTGATCCCCTTCCAGCAGTTGCGCGACCTGTGTCAGCAACGCAGCGGGCATCAGCGGTTCGTCACCCTGAAGATTGACCACGATCTCGTCATCCTCCAGTCCCAGTCGCAGTACCGCTTCGGCCAGTCGTTCACTGCCAGATTGATGGTGTTTACCGGTAATACAGACCTGACCACCGAAACCCTCCACCGCCTCGACGATACGCAGATCGTCGGTGGCCACGGTCACCGATGCGGCGCCGCTCTCCTCTGCCCGTTCGCAGACATGCTGCAACATCGGCTTGCCGCCGATATCAAGCAGCGGCTTACCGGGTAGACGGGTGGAGGCGTAACGCGCCGGAATGATGACGTGGAAGGACAAGCTCAGACCTCTTCGTCGGCACCGAGTTGACGCGCTTCGTCCTCGAGCATGACAGGGATGTCGTCACGGATGGGATAGGCCAGGCGCTCCGCCTTGCAGATCAATTCCTGTTGCGCCTTGTTATAGACGAGAGGCCCTTTGCAGATCGGGCAGACGAGGATTTCCAGCAGTTTTTTATCCATGAATCTTCTCCAGGGCGGCGGTCACCTTGGGACCGAACGCATCGGGCAGACTTGCAGTAACCGGTATGAACCAGTGCCGGTCACCAGTGAAAGGACGATATTTTACCGCATCCTTTTCGGTCATCATCACCTGGTTGGCGCCGGCGAATTCGAGGTCGCCCGCTTCGTAGGGATGGTGATCGGAAAAGGGATGGCAGATGGGTTCCAGGCCGTTTTCGCGCAGGAAATCGAAAAAGCGCGCCGGATTGCCGATACCCGCGACCGCGTGGACCGGCAGATCTGAAAATTCGCTCAGTTTGCGTCGACTGCCGTTGCGCAGCGATACCGCTTCGTCGCCGTGCAACTTCATCGCCCATTCACCGCTGTGGGGTATCCCGTTGCTGACGATGAAGCTGACCTTTTTCAGGCGACTCGCCGACTCACGTAACGGCCCGGCAGGCAGGCACAAACCGTTGCCAAAGCGGCGCTGTCCATCGACCACGGCGATCTCGATATCCCGCGCCAGGGCGTAGTGCTGCATGCCGTCGTCGGAGATGATCACATTGATGTCGTTCTCCGCCAGCAGCTTTCTGACCGCTGCGGCACGATCGGGACCGACCATCATCGGGCAGTTGGTGCGACCCGCCAGCAGCACCGCCTCGTCACCGACCAGTTGCGGATCGCTATCCGCAGTGACCGGCTGCGGCCACTGTTTGGCCTTGCCGCCGTATCCACGACTGACGATCCCGGGACGATATCCCTGTGCGCAGAGATAATCCGCCAGCCAGGTCACCAGCGGTGTCTTGCCACTGCCGCCCACGGTGATATTGCCAACCACGATCACCGGTACCGGCGGACGATAGGAGGCGAAGACATCGATACGATAGAGCCAGCGACGCAACCCTGAGAGCACGGCAAACAGCAGCGACAGCGGCCAGAGTAGCCACAACCAGCGGCTCTTTTCATACCAGTAGTAGTCCAGTCTTTTCATTCTGCGTTTAGCTCTTTTCCTGGAACTGCATATTGTAGAGGGCGGCGTACTGACCGTTTTTGCTCAACAGCTCTGCATGCCTGCCGCTTTCGATGAGTCGGCCCTTGTCCATCACCACAATGCGATCGGCATTCTCGATGGTGGAGAGACGGTGGGCGATAACCAAAGTCGTGCGGTTTTCCATCACCCGCTCCAGTGCTGCCTGGATGTGACGCTCCGATTCGGTATCGAGTGCCGAGGTGGCTTCGTCGAGGATCAGGATCGGCGCATCCTTGAGCAGGGCACGGGCAATGGCGAGGCGCTGGCGCTGACCGCCTGATAGCAGTACGCCGTTCTCCCCCACCATGGTATCGAGACCTTCCGGCAGTTCACGAATAAACTCCATCGCATGGGCTGCTTCCGCCGCTTCGATGATCGCCTCGCGACTGGAACCTTCCAGACGTCCATAGGCGATGTTGTTGGCGATGGTATCGTTGAACAGCGTGATGTGCTGGCTGACCAGGGCGATCTGATCGCGCAACTGGCGTAGCGGGATTTCACGGATATCGGTGCCGTCGATCAGGATACGCCCATGTTTCACATCGTAGAAACGCGGTAACAGACTGGCCAGGGTGGTCTTGCCACTACCGGAACGTCCGACCAGGGCAACACTCATCCCTGCATCGATCTGTAGGTCGAGATCGCTGAGTACGTTTGCCTTTTCTTCGCCGTAACTGAAGCTGACATTCTCGAACATCACTTCGCCACGCGCCCGTCCGATCTCGCCCGTTCCCTCGTCTTTTTCCGATGGCGTATCGATCAGTTCAAAGATACTGGCCGCGGCGGCGATGCCCCGTTGCAGATTGGCGGCAATACCGGTGAGCCGTTTCATCGGTGAGTGGATCAGCATCATGGCGCTGATAAAGGAGACGAAGCCCCCCGCGGTCAAGCCGGATGTCTCAACCTGTTTCAGGGCAAAGTAGATCACACCCGCCGAAGCGATGGCGGCGATAAACTCCACCACCGGTGTCGCTGCTGCATTGGTCCGCTCCAGTTTCATATTGAGCATGCGGTTATGTTCATTGGCCGCTTCGAAACGTTGCAGTTCGTACTCTTCACCGCCGAAGGTTTTGACCACGCGCTGCCCCTCAATCGCCTCCTCGGCGATCTGGGTAACCTCACCTACCGAATTCTGAATGCGGGTGCTGTAACGACGGAAGCGACGATTGACGGTATTGATCACCTGGGCAATGAACGGTGCGCCGATCATCAGGATCAGGGCCAGCTTCCAGTTGAGATAGAACATCCAGCCGATCAGTACCATCACCGTCAGGGTATCACGCACCAGGACGCTGATCGCATCGGTGCTGGCACGGGCCACCTGCTCAACGTCGTAGATCAGTTTTGACAGCAGGGTACCGGACGGCACCGAGTCGAACCAGGAGACCGGCAGACGTAACAACTTGGCGAACATCAGGCCACGCAACACATTGATCACCTTGCGTGCCACCCATGACATCCAGTAACGGGAGAGATAGGTCGCGATACCGCGGAAGAAAAAGATCCCCGCCAGGATCAGCGGCGCGTACTTAATGACATCCGGATCTTTCTCGACGAAACTGCCATCGATCAGTGGTTTGATATAGGCGGCAAAGGCACCCTCGGTGAAGGCGATGATGATCAGGCTGACCACCGAAATAACAAAGGCACGCCAGTGCGGAAGCACATAACCCAGCAGACGGCGATAGATCCGCTTGCCGTCGGAAGTCTCTGTGTCCATTGGTGTCAGTTACCGTCTTTGGGTTTGCTGGTGGCGAAAGTCATATTGACGAAACCGAGCTGACGCACCGCATCCATTGCCGTGATCACCGCCTGGTGAGTCGATTTGCGATCAGCACTGAGAATGATGCGCGGCTTCTTGTCGTTACCGGCAGCTTCCTGAATGGCGCGCTTGAGCGTATCGAGCTGGGTGTTAATCACTTCCTTCTTGTTGACGAAGTAGCGACCCTTGTCATCGACACCGATCTCGATCACATTCTTCTCGGTCTTGATCTGCGGCCCGCTCGCCTCTGGCAACTCGATGCTGATCTCGGTTTCGCGGTTAAAGGTGGTGGAGACCATGAAGAAAATCAGCAGCAGGAAGACAACGTCGATCAACGGCGTCAGGTTGACATCCGGTTCCTCACGTTGCTTGTTGGGTTGCAGCCGCATCAGGCGGCTTCCTCACCGGATTCACGATGGCCATGGATCACCTCAACCAGCTTGAGTGCCTCCTCTTCCATCTTCAGCACCAGCTTGTCGACCTTGCCACGGAAGTAGCGGTAGAACATCAGGCTGGGGATGGCGACGGAGAGACCGGCGGCGGTAGTGATCAACGCCTCGGAGATACCGCCCGCCAGTACGGTCGGATTGCCGACGCCCATGGCAGTGATCGCGGTGAAGACCTTGATCATACCGATAACGGTACCGAGCAGGCCGAGCAGCGGTGCGATAGAGGCGATGGTGCCCAGAGTGTTGAGGAAACGCTCCAGTTCGACCACCACCTGGCGACCGGTGTCCTCAATCGCCTCTTTCATCACCTCACGGTCGTGGTGCATGTTGAGCAGCCCGGCGGCGAGGATACGGCCCAGCGGCGAACCGCCGCGCAGAGCCTTGAGTTTTTCCCGGTTCAGTTCGTTCTTCTTGTGCAGCGTCCAGACATGGGCGACCAGGTTGGCGGGAACGATCTTCTCCTGCTTCAGCGCCCAGAAGCGCTCGACGATAATGGCGACTGCCACCACCGAAGAGAGGATGATCGGCACCATCAGCCAGCCGCCTGCGGTTACCATTTCAAACACGGTTTTTATATCCCCGGATTCAGTGAAAAATCAGCGGGTCAATTTAACAAAGTAATGCCACCACGCCTAGGGGAAGCCCTCACATATTTCCGTGCCAAAGCCGCTTGAAGCGCGGTCTGTAAGCCAGAGGCTCACTAATGCCGTCAGGCTTCAACTCGACCTGTAGCGCCCCGCTCGCATCGGTACGGTAAAGCGCGGCGGCATGCTCGGCATAGCGCTGCACCACTGAAGGATGAGGAAAACCGTAGCGGTTGCGATAGCCCACCGAGAAAAGCACCTGCTTCGGTGCCACCGCATCGATGAACTCACTGCTGGATGAACTTTTGCTGCCGTGGTGCGGCGCCAGCAGCAGGTCGGCCTGCAACGGTTCGCCGCTTGTCAGCAGTTCCCGCTCCGCCCCGCTCTCGATATCTGCGCTCAGCAACAGCGCGTGCTCCCCGCTAGAGACCCGCAACACGCAGGAGTGGTTATTGGGGTCACCGGTAGGTGAATCGGGTAACGGGTGGATAAAACGAAAGCTCACCCCGTCCCACTCCCAGGCCAATCCACGATGGCAGGCCTCGGCGCCCGCCATCCCGGAAGCCACCTCACTGTCGGCGATAAGCTGCGAAACGGGTATCTGGCGCAACACCGACTCAATGCCTCCGGCGTGGTCGCTGTTGCCGTGACTGATCACCAGGGTGTCGACCCGGCCTATGCCGTTGTGACGCAGGAACGGCACCAACACCGCATCGCCGGTATCGAAGCCGGAGGCGAAGGAGGGTCCAGTATCGAATAGCAGGGTGTGACGATTGGTCTGCACCACCGCCGCCAGCCCCTGCCCAACGTCGAGCAGGGTCAACCGTGCCACGCCTGGATCAGGCACATCCGGTTGGCGCAGCAGTAGCGGCAACAGCAGTACCGCACCCATCCCGCGCAACGGCCAGCCGCGGGGCGCCAGCAGCCACAGCAACCCGGCTAACGCAGGAAGCACCAGCCAGAGCGTGCCAGCCAGTGGCAGCACCGGGATCGCTTCCGCCAGCCACTGCAACACTGGCCAGAGCCAGCCCAGCAGGGTCGCTGCCAATTGCAACAGAAGACCAGCCGCTATGGGCCACAGACCTAACAGCAGCACCCCGATCAGCACCAACGGCACCACCAGCAGACTGACCCAGGGGACCGCGATCAGGTTGGCCAGTGGTGAGCTGAGCGACCCCTGCTGGAAGAAGAGCAGCAGAAACGGCAACAGCCCCAACGCCACCAACAGTTGCACCCTTCCCCAGCGCCACCAGAGTCCGGCGGCATTGGGCCGTCCGCCCATACCGTAGAGAATCCAGGCCACCGCGGCGAAGGAGAGCCAGAACCCGGCGGAGAGGATCGCGGCCGGGTCCAGCAGCAACACCGCCCACAGTGCCAGCAGCAGCACCCTGCCCCGCTCGATGGGTCGACGCCACCAGACCGCCCCCAGCACCACCGCCAGCATCACCAGCGCCCGCTGGGTGGGGATGGAGAACCCGGCAAGCGCCGCATAGGCCAGTGCCGCCAGCATCGCCATCAGGGCAGCGGCACGTGGTGCAGGCAACCATTCGCAACAACGGGGACAGAATCGCCACAACCTCAACAGCAGCAGATAGACCAGCCCGGCCACCAGACCGATATGCAGCCCGGAGATGGCGACCAGATGATTGGTACCGCTGGCGAGCAGCACATCCCACTGTTCATCGCTAATCGCGCCACGCTCGCCGATGGCCAGGGCGGTGACGATGCCGACCATGGGGTCCTCAGCCAGACGCTGGTCGATTGCCTGCCGCAGTGCGTAGCGCAGGCGAGCCACGGGATAGCCAGAGGGCTCCTCCAGGCGACGATTCGCACCGCTGTCTATGACGTAGCCGGTCGCCCTGATCCCCTGCTGGAACAGCCACTCCTCGTAATCGAAGCTACCGGGATTGCGCAGCGACCAGGGGCGTTTGAGCTTGACCTGCAACTGCCAGCGCTCCCCCGGCAGCAGCTCTGGGGAGCGTTCGCCGTACCAGGCGAGGCGTACACGTTTCGGTAATAAATGCAGGCTATCATCGCCATCCAGCGCCAGGACGAAACGCAGGATGCGCCCTTCCCGTAGCGGCAGGGAGTCGACGGTGCCACTGATCTGCAGCGGTTTGCCTTCCAGCGAGGGGTCGAGCGACGGTGTGAGATGCGACCAGGCACTAAGGGCGGCCCAGCTGAAACCGGCGGCAAACAGCAGCGGCAGGCGGGCGTAACCACGCAGTACAGGCAGTAATAACAGCATGAAACCCGGCAGCCAGAAGAGCAGCAACAGGATGGGCGCGGGTAGATCGCTCAGGGAGTAGAGCAACAGAATCCCGGCAAGCCAGGCAATCGTCCATGAAAGCACAGGTTTTCCTCAGCGGGTTTTTATGGATAATACGGGCAACCTAAACCAAGACACCCTACAGCAGATGCCAAAAAAGCTTATCAAACGCTTCATGCCCGATCACGCGACGATTCGTGATCACAAGCATTTGCGCTTCTTCGGCAAGCTGCTGCACGACCCCAACCTGTTCCATCTCAACCGCCGTTCCGCCTCCGGCGCCTTCGCGGTAGGGTTGTTCATGGCCTTTGTGCCGCTACCCTCGCAGATGATCCTGGCGGCGGCCGCGGCGATCCTGCTGCGGGTCAACCTGCCGATCTCGGTGGTGCTGGTCTGGATCACCAACCCGCTCACCATCCCACCGATGTTCTATTTCGCCTATCTGGTCGGTACCTGGATCATGGGCGAGCCGGTACACATGGATCAAAGTTCCTTCCAGCTCTCCTACGAGTGGTTGAAAACAGAGCTTGAAGCGATCTGGCAACCGTTCCTCCTCGGTTGCTTCGTCACCGGCTCAGTCAGTGGTTTGATTGGATATGCAACGATTCGCGGCCTGTGGCGACTGCATCTGGTGCGTCACTATCAGGAGAGAAAGGCGCGCAGAGCGGCGCGTAAGGAAGCAGAAGCTAAGGACGAATCGGCGAGTCAGTCCTGATCGTTCAGGATACCGTCGCACATATGTACGACCCGATCCATGCGTTGCGCCAGACTCAAGTCGTGGGTCACCACCACCAGACTGGTGCCCAACTCCCGGTTTAACTCCAGCATCAATTCGTAGACCTGTTCCGCGGTACGGTGATCCAGATTGCCGGTCGGCTCATCGGCAAGAATACAGCGCGGCTTGCTCACCATGGCACGGGCAATCGCCGCACGCTGACGCTCGCCACCGGATAGTTCACCCGGTTTATGCAGCACCCGCTGTCCCAATCCCACCCGTTCAAGAATGGCGTTAGCCTGACTCTGGGCCTCCGCCGGTTTAACCCCACGGATCAACAGCGGCATCGCCACGTTTTCCAGCGCGGTGAACTCCGGCAGCAGGTGGTGGAACTGGTAGACAAAACCGAGCGCCTGGTTGCGCAACACACCACGGGCCGTCTCATCCAGTTTGGAGATCGCCTGACCATCGACGAAGACTTCACCGCTGGTTGGTGTATCGAGTCCGCCCAGCAGATGCAGCAGCGTGCTCTTGCCGGAACCTGAAGCACCAACGATGGCGATACGCTCTCCGGCATTGATCGTCAGGTTGACGCCGTTCAACACATCCACATGCAATGGCCCCTGCACAAAACGTTTGTGCAGTTCGTTGCAGGCCAATACCGCTCTGCTTTCGTTACTCATAGCGCAACGACTCCGCGGGCTGGGTATTGGAGGCGCGAATTGCCGGGTAGATGGTGGCGAGCAGACTGATCAGGAACGATGCCCCAGTGATCTGCAGCACATCGCTGAGGTGCAACTCGCCGGTCAGGTCGCTGATGTAGTAAACATCGGCGGGCAGAAACTGCACTTGGAACAGGCTCTCGATGGACGACACCACGGTCTCTACATTCAGCGCCAGGGAAACACCGCCGATCAAGCCGAGCAAGGTGCCGATAAAACCGATCAAGGTCCCCTGCACCATAAAGACCCACATCACCGTACGTGGGCTGGCACCAAGGGTACGCAGGATGGCGATGTCGGTGGTCTTGTCGGTCACCAGCATCACCAAAGTAGAGACGATATTGAAGGCAGCCACCGCCACCACCAGTAGCAGGATGATGAACATCACCCGCTTTTCCGTGGCCACGGCGCGGAAGAAGTTGGCGTGGTACTGGGTCCAGTCACGCACGCTGTAGATCCCCGGCACCAGTTCCGCCAGTTCGCGACTGATTCGCGGCGCCATAAACAGGTCATCCACCTTCAGGCGCAGACCGGAAACCTCACCCTCCATGCGGAACAGCTTGCGCGCATCGTCCAGGTGGATCAGCGCCATCGCACTGTCGTACTCGTACATCCCGACATTGAAGATGCCACTGACGGTGAAACGCTTGAGACGCGGTGTCAGACCCGCGGGCGAAACATTGGCGGTGGGAGCTACCAAAGTCACCTTGTCGCCGACGGTCACACCGAGGGCACGGGCAAGATCGATACCCAAGACAATGTTGTAATCACCCGCCTTCAGATCATCGAGCGTGCCATCCTCCATCTTCTCACCGACGCTGGAGACCTTCGGCTCCTCAGCGGGCAGAATGCCGCGGAAGATACCGCCATGGACCCGCTGACCGAAGGTCAACATCCCCTCTTTCTGAATATAGGGCGCGCTGCCCACCACATCGGGGTGGGTGGCGGCGATCTCCGCCAGCTCCTGCCAGTGGCGCAGCGGTTCGCTGAAACCACTGATCGTCGCGTGTGAGGTCATACCGAGGATGCGCTGGCGCAGTTCGGTATGAAAACCGTTCATCACCGACAGCACCGTGATCAGGGCAGCCACACCCAGGGCAATGCCCAACATCGAGGTCATCGAGATGAAGGAGATGAAGTGGTTACGGCGCTTGGCACGGGTATAGCGCAGGCCGATAAACAGGGGAAGTGGCAGGTACATGGCGCAGCATTAAACCACAAAAGTGTGCTCAGGGGCAGATGACAGACAGGGGTGTCTCCAGGACAATCTCTTCAGGTGTGACCCGTGTCCGGTAGGCCAGTGCCTCGACACCTGCCGCCAATGCCTCGCGCAAGGTCTTACCATAGAGTGGATCGATCTCATCCGCCGGACGCACTGCCTGCACATCGCCACGCTGCACACAGAAAAAGATCACCGCCCTGCCCCCCTGCGCCACCACCGTCATCAGTTCGCGTAGATGTTTACTGGCGCGGGCACTGACGGCATCGGGGAAATAGCCATAGCCAGCTTCATCGCAAGTAGTGACATTCTTGATCTCCACATAGCAGTCGCGATTGTCAGCACCATTTTGTAACAGCAGATCGATACGGCTCTTCTCCTCGCCATATTTCACCTCCTGACGAATCGTATCGTATCCCTGAAGTTCGCTGATTACCCCGGAAACGATCCCTTCACTCACCAGGGCATTGGTAATGCCGGTGTGTACGCCAACCATGATCCCCTGAAGGTTTTCGGTCATCTCCCAACTGTAACGATACTTGCGCTTTGGATTCTCGACATCGCGCAAAAACACGCGGCTCCCCGGATCGGCGCAGCCGGTCATTGCACCGGTGTTCGGCGTGTGAACCGTAATGACGTCACCATTCGACATTTCCACATCGGCAAGAAAACGTTTGTAGCGGCGTAACAGGATGGCAGATTGCAGCGGGGGATCGAATTTCATTACGCGCGGGATTTTTGTATTTGTGGATGCGGCAGTTTAACAGAACCAACCCATCCTTATTTGTCTTGCCCCAACACCTCGAACCTGCGGCTCAATCGATTGCCCTGCTCGTCCACCAGGGTCAGGGTATGCACGCCTGTCGGTGGCAACAACGCCTGCTGGTGAAAGCTGCGGGTGGTGCCCAGATACTCGTCGTCCAGATGCCAGTAGAGCTGCGTCTCCGGGTTGCGGTGCACCGCCTCGAACACCACGCGGCTGGGTTTACCGTCGAGATCCACCGGCACATAAACACGTGTATCTTCCGCCGGATAGAGGAGATCGATGGGCGACTGCCCTTCCGCCAACTTGGCACGACAGTCGGGACGATACGGTGGCAACGGCTGGTACTCGGGATGGCGCTTGCGGTAGTAGTGCGCCTGCCCGGGTGGCAACACGAACCAGCTTGCGTGACGCATGGCGGAGACCGGCTCGCAACCGCTGTGCACCCGCCAACCGCCGCTGCGGTCCAGGTGTACAGGAATGTGGTGCGGAGTGACCTGCTCGAAGTGGCTGTCATCCGGCAACCATTGCGGTTCGCTGTCGCAGTCGTTGAGCGCGAGATAACCGTCGTCTTTGCAGATCGCCACCTGCTTCATGCGCCATAGCGGCTGCTCGAACCACTCCCCCTTCAGCACACCGAATATGTCGAACAGCAGCGGCGCGGCAGCGGTGGTGCCGGTCAACTCCGGTACCCCTTCGCCGCTGGCATTACCCGCCCACACCGCTACGGTGTAACCGTCGTTGCTGCCGATGGCCCAGGCATCGCGCAGGCCGTAGCTGGTGCCGGTCTTCCAGGCGATGCGCCGGGCGCTGCTGAAGTTTTTCCAGAAGCCCTCGCTGCCGGGGCGGTTGACCTCGAGCAACGCCTTGAGAGTGAGCCAGGCGGCGCCCGGCGAGATCGCCGCCTTCCGTTGCGTCCCCTCCGCCTGCTCCGCCAGCCAGCGCGGTTGCCGGTAGCTATCGTTGTCGGCCCGCGAGAGCGCGGCGAGGTTGGCGTAGGCCGCGCCCATATCCCACAGGGTGGTCTCAGCCCCGCCAAGGATCAGCGACAGACCGTAGTCGTCTGGCGGCCGAAACAGAGTGCTGACACCGAGCCCTTCCAGGAAATCGTAGAAACGGGGAATGCCGTGGCGTCGCAGCATACGCACCGCCGGGATATTGAGCGAGCGGCTCAACGCATCGCGGGCCGGTACCGCACCGCGATAGGTGCGGTCGTAGTTCTCCGGGATATAGCCGCCGTACTGGGTCGGCAGATCGGCAATCAACATCGCCGGGGTGATCTCCCCCGCATCGAGCATCGACGCGAACAGGAAGGGTTTGAGGATACTACCGCTGCTACGAGGCCGCTGGATGAGATCGATGGCGAAGCCCGATTCGTCGGAAGGCGAAGCGGTGGCATTGCCCACGTAGGCCAGCACCTCGAAGCTGCGGTTGTCGATCACCAGCGCCGCCACGTTGTCGATGTGGCGCGACTGCAACTGACTGCCGTGCTGCTGCACCATCGCCGCGACGCGCCGCTGCAACCCGGCATCAAGGGTAGTGACGAAACGACGGCTATTGCCGTAGCGCTTGACCAGCGTCTCCAGCAGATGCGGCGCCAGGCGCGGCATCGCCGAGGGACGCTGCGGCAACGGCTCGTGCAGCGCGAGTTCAAACTCTAGCGCTGACAGATGATCCTCCTCATGCAGCTGCTTCAGCAGCCGATCGCGCTTTGCCTGCAACTGTTTTCGGTTGCGCCCCGGATGGATCAGCGCCGGGTTATTCGGTAACACCGCCAGCATGCACGACTCGGCCCAACTCAACGCTGCCGGTGCGCGCCCATAGTAACGCCACGCCGCCGCCTCCAGCCCCACCACGTTGCCACCGAACGGCGCATGCGCCGCGTAGAGCGAAAGGATCTCCGCCTTGCTGTAACCCAGTTCCAACCGCAGCGCCAAAAGCGCTTCGATCAGTTTTTCGAAATAGGTACGCCCCGGATTATTCCGCGCCAGGCGTATCACCTGCATCGTCAGGGTGCTGCCACCGCTGACCACATGCCCCGCCTTGAGATTCGATACCAACGCACGGCCCAGAGCCAGCGGATCGACTCCGGGGTGACTGGCGAAACGCTTGTCCTCGTAGGTGATAAGACAGCGTGAAAATTTATCCGGCACCTCGTCCGACAGAGGAAAGCGCCACTGCTCGTCCTCGGAGATCCGCGCCCCCAACAACACTCCGGAACGAGTCTGCAACAGAGAGGAATAGGAGACATCGAAGAGCGGCTCAGGCAGGCTGAACCAGAAAGCCAACGCGAGGACAGCCAACGCCAGCAGCCATCCCCGACGACGACGCAGGGCAGCAACTATGCGCAAAACAGGCTCTCTACTCACGCCCCACAGCATCAAACACCCACCATTCCTTACTACCGTCCTTTACCTGTTAGAATCATTGTAAAAACGCCGACAACAAAAACTATGATGCGCATTGGACTACTAATACTACTACTCGCTGCACTATTTCATCCCGCACTTGCAGCAAAACCACAGACCTGCAGTTATGAAACCTATCAATGGAGCACGCATGAGAAACGTGCCGTTAACCGCCAAACCGTTGCACATCCATACAGTGAAGTCACCAAAGAGGAGCGCGACCCGATCACCGGCTGCACGGTCTGCCGTGAAGATCAGGTCGAACTAGCCCTCCCCGGTGTGAAACCGTTTCAAGTCTGCAAGGTCGTGGCACCCAACATCGAAACGGCGCTACGCGAACTGATTGAAACCGGCGTACCGATTAACACCGTCATCGGCTACCGTGTCGGTCGTACGCGAGGCGATGTCGATAACAACGGTCTACGCACCGGATTCAGCAACCACTCCTTCGGCGTCGCCATCGACATCAACCCCGAACACAATGGGCTGTATGACCAGTGCCTGCATTTCAATACAGGCTGCCGACTGATCCGTGGCGGTCCGTGGCAACCCCACACCCGTACGGAGAGCATGAGTGCCAGCGGCGAAGTGGTCCAGCGATTCAAACAGGAGGGGTTTCTCTGGGGCGGCGAGATCCGAGGCCGACAGAAGGATTTTATGCACTTTTCGCCGAGCGGTTATTAAGTATCAACTCACGCTAGCTGTCATTTCCACAGAGGTTTTCGGAAACATCCTCTTTACGCTTTGGTAGTGTCCTGAGCGATAAATATAAACCACTCACGGCTACGGCCATAACAAGCGACCACAGTGTAGTTACAGTTTGACTTAGTAGTAATTTGAGAATTTCTTCCTCTCTAGGCATAGGGGAATTTAGCAGCCGATCAAATTCGGCGCTTCGCAGGTAGTGAGAAACATCGTTCTTCATTGCAATATATGCATGCTTATCAATGACTGCCTTTACGCGTTCCTGCGGCCAATCTATAGAGGCATTTCTGTACTCACTGATAGCTTTCTCACAATACCAAGCATTCAGAGGTACTTTACCCTTTTCGGATTCTATGCAAGCCGCAATTGCATCCAAAGTGTACTTGTATTTCAGTTCTTTCCCACGCGCAGCAATTTCTCTAGTTCGGTTTTCTCCAGCTTTCTTAGCTTCAGCAAACAAACTCTCAAGATAAACATAATAACCACCAACAAGGACCGAGCCAAAAAGCACCACAACGAACAAAACTCGCGCAACTGACACGGATGTCCACGCACGTAGGGCACCAATCTTCTTGAATACAATGGAGACATCTTCAGTGATTTCTTTTACGGTTATCATTTCGACCAAATCCTACGATATATAACGTAACGGTTCAGACAACTGAAAACTATGCAGCAAAGTAAAAACCACGAAAACAACTAAACAAAGACCTACTTAAAGGTGACTTTTATGAACACCATCTAGGCCAAAATCCACAATAGCCGCACCTTCCAGGCGACCGCAACTCTTTTTGTGCTAGCAAATACAAGATATCGCCTTTCCCACTCATGCCCCCTCTCATCACCTACGCCGACTGACGCGCACTAGCGTCAACATCCTTCCCGGCAATATGAAAAGTACGAATATCAAAATCAACAACCCGAACCACCGGTTTTAACGGTTTACGTCCGGCTCGGCCTTGTGACGTTTTCGACGGCACCAGTTTGACGATACCGTATTGCTCCATCGTCTTGAGGGTGCGTGTGAGGTTGGATGCGTAGCGATCGACCAGCTTGGCGGCATCTGCGACCGATTCGGGTTGTGCCTCGGCAATGATACGCAGCATCTCTCGATTGCTGTCGCTGAGAAGTTGTGCGACCGATTCCATCGAAGGGAACCAGACCTTGGGCTCGCCCGCCTTGGGCACATACTCACCTTTGGCGATGGCAATGCTTCTGGCTCGCATGGCGGCGGGTGGCATAATGCCGATCTTCATTCGCTTGGTCGTCATTTATCTAACCTTCATCTATCGTCGTGTAGCCGTGTGCGGCCAGTGTCGCGTTTACCCCATCCCAGAAGTCTGTCAGCAGCGTCCCGGCGTCGTTGAATTCGTAAGGTGTGCCCGGATCTTTCAGGGTGTTATGACGATGATCCCACTCCCGTTTACGACCGCTGTACCTCTTGCGGCGTGGTTTCGGCGGCGCATGGGCGTTGTCGATACCGAATACCCGCTGGTTGTGATGGTCGTGCAGAGTGAGACAGTAACGGATGCCGTGCGGTATCGCTTTGCTCGGCTCGATCCTTTTTGCCTCAATCTTCACCCACCATGGCGGATGCGCCTGAATCACCATGCATTCGGTGTTCATGAGAAGCAGGATATCCAGCCCTGCGTCATAACCCGATTCCTTACCCATAAACATATCATCCATTGATATCTTTAACAACCACCCATCCCTTCTTCGCGGGATGGATGGCAGGCTATCTCCTCATTTCCCCTTTACTACCTCCACCCACTGCCCCTTGATACGGGCATGGCGGTTGGCGTCGTACATCGCCTCCACGCCTATTGAAGGTTGATAGAAGCGACCAAGGTAAGCGGCGTTGAGCAGCACCGTGAATTCCTTGGTCTTGCCTTCGTCCAGGGAGAAGTAGGTGTAGATGCGGTCGTCGCGGATGTCCTGATAGTCGATCTCGGCCGCCGCTTCACCGTCGCCGGTAAAGCGCGGGTTATGGATCTCCCAACCGGCGGGAACGATGTGGCTGAGCGCCAGGTTATCCAGTTTGCGGTGGGTGTTGTTGGTGACCTTGAGCGTAACCTTGAGATCGGTGCCCTGGGGAAGGCTGCCGATGCCGATGGTGTTGCCGGCAAGGTCGGTGTATGCCACCCGCAGGGTCAGCTCGTTCATGCTCTCCAGTTCGCTGCCTGCCGGTGCCGCGCCCTCGGAGAGGATGGCGGCGTAAAGCACACGCTGCGAATCGTTGCTGAGTTCGAAGGCGTTGCCTTTCAGTGCGATGCCCTTGAGCTCTTCGCTGAAGTACGGGGTGTTGTTCTCCCCTTTCACCGCCTCGGCATCGCCGACGCGGTAACTGAAGCGGTAGGGCTCGGCCTGCGGGTCGTCACCGATGAAGCGGGTCATGGCCATCAGCGACCAGGCGAGTGACTGGGTGCTGAGCCACTTGTCGGAGGCCAACTCTTCGGCAATGGCATCGGCCACCTGCTTGGCCTTTTCCATGTTGCCGGTGAGCACCAGGGCATCGAGGGCAATGGCGCGGTCACGCAGTTCAGAGCCGTAGGTACTGCCCTCGACAACGTAGTCGCCAAATTGCAGCGGCTTGTCCGACATCAATGCCGTGGCCGCACCGGGCAGACCGGAGAGCTGGTAGGCCATGGCGAGCATACGTGCGGCGACCGAGTCGAGGTCGCTCTGCTCACGCAGGCGGTTCATCGCCCCCATCTCCGGTTTGCCTGCGAGCGCCAGGGTGTAGAGCCGGTAGGCCTGACCGAGGACGGCACGGTTGCCGCCGGTGGTCCAGGATTGGGCGCTACGTTGCTGGTAACCGGCCCAGTCGGCGAGCATCTCCGGCGGTACGAAGTAACCGGCCTGCTGCGCCGAGACCAGGAAGTGACCGGCGTAGTTGCTGCCCCAGTCGTCGGCATTGCCGTTGCCGGGCCAGTAGCTGAATCCGCCTTCAGGGGTCTGGAAGCCACGCAGGCGTTCGATGCCTGCCTCAATGTTCTTCTGCACCTCATCGCTCATCGTCTTGTCGAGCTTGACCAGCTTCGGCAGGGAGATCTGCGGGAACACCGAGGAGGTGGTCTGCTCGATACAGCCGTGCGGATAGCGGATGAGGTAGCGCAGACGACGATCGAGATCGATGGGCGGCGCAGTGGATATCTCCAGCACGGTGCGGTTGGTGCCCTCGATACCGTGCGGCGTGACGGTCGCCTGCCAGCTCTCGCCCGGCTGTACCGCCTTGCGCTGGTAGCGGGTGGTGACTGGGTTGGGACTCAGGATGTCGATGTAGGTCTCGGTGTGACTCTCGAACTTCCCGGCTTTGGCACGGAACACTACATGCCCCTTGCCCAGTGCCGGTTTAACCTTGAGCCGCAGCAGACCGAGCTTCTCGCCCGCGCCGTCGAAGGCGACCTTGACCTTGCCCTCGCCGATAAGCTCGAAGTGATCGTCGGCCTCGACGCTCAGCTCGACCTCTTTGATCGACGGGTCGTAAGCGAACAGGGAGACCGGCACCGTCAACGTCTCATCGGCACGCAGTACTCGCGGTAGGGTCGAGAGCATGGAGAGCGGTTCGCGCACCACCACCTCTTTTTCCGCCTTACCGTAGGCTCCCTGCTCACCCGCCACCAGCATCACGCGCAGGGCACCGACATAGTGAGGGATGTCGACCTCGTGGCGCTGGCTTTGACCAGCCTCGAGATGGAACGGCCCGAGGAAACGGACTACTGGCGGGAAGCGGCGCTTCTTGCTGCCTTCCTCGTCGTCGCCCTCGTCACTGCCGCCGAGCGCCAGCAGGGTTTCGAGTTCACCGCCGTAGGCACCGGCAACGAAGTCGAATAGATCCCAAGTGGTCACGCCCAGAGCCTCCTTGCGATAGAAGGCCTTGTGCAGATCTGGGGTCTTGAAGTTGGTGAGGCCCAGCAGCCCCTCATCGACCAGCGCCAGGGTGTAGGTCATGGCACGGCCGTTCTCCTCGGCCACCTCGACCACGGCGGTGGATTGGGGACGGATCTCGTCGGCCACGGTGATCTTCGGCGCAAGGCGGGTCTTGGGATCGTTCACCTTGAGTGGGGTGATGCCGTAGAGACGGATCGGCCGGTCGTTCTTCTTGTCGCGATGGGGCTGCAACATGGTGACGCTGACATAGACGTTGGGCGCCATTGCCTCGGTGATCGGCAGGCTAAGCTTCCGCTCACCAGCGGGCAGCTCCAACCAGCGCTGGTCGACGATACCGCTGCCATTCTCCACCGTGAGCAAAGAGCGGCCCTGGGTCGCTTCGGGCAATTGAATGTGCGCGGTCTCGCCGACCTGGTATTCATTCTTGTCGGCAACGATGGTGAGGACGTTGGCACCGCTACCGCCCTCCTCCTGGGCACGCCCAGCCCAGCCGGGCCAGTCGATGTAGACGATCTTGCCGGTGCAGTGACCGCCTTTGGTGTCGCAGGCGCGCAGCAGGTAGCGACCCCAGGCCGGGTACTTCACCTGGAAGGTCCATTTGCCGAGGCCGTCGGCGCCGGTTTCGATCACGCCGTGGGCGACACGTTCGTGCTGCGAGGAGTTGGCGTAACGGGCCAGAGAGTCGCCCGATTTGTCCCACCACCACTTCCACTGGATCTTGTAGAGACTCATCTCGATCTCTTTCACCGCCACCGGCTCACCGTGGTCGCTCAATGCCGCGACACTCACCTCTTGATCGATGTCGGTAAGCAGCATGCCTCGGGTCTCGTCGCCCTTGGGTGGCTTGATACCGATGTAACGACCGAACGGATGGTAGGTCATGCTCTGGCTGGAGGAGCTGAAGGCACCGCCCTGCTCAAACACGCGAGAGAAGAAGGTAGCAGTGAGCATGCCCGGCGCGCTGTCGCGATTGACGCTGATACGGCTTTCGAATTCGGCCACGCCGTTGTCGTCCAGTTCGCCCTCGAACAGCATCTGCCGCTCACCGCGGAACTCGCGCGCAGGGTCGTCGAAGACATGATCGGTAAAGCGCTCGAAGGCGGTGGGACGCGAACTCAGACGCAGTGCCACGTCGGCCTTCAGCCCCGAGGCCTTGGCACCATGCAGCCACTGTGACTTGAGCTTACCCTTGCGTGGCTTGTCGCTGTGGTAGAGCACCTCGTCGCCGAAGTCGAGTTCCATCTTCAACCGGTTGGGCACCACCGTTTCGATCTTCACTGTCTCAGTGAACTCGCTGCCACCGAGGATCGCCTTGACCCGCCAGTTGCCTGTCGGCGCGTCCTCTTCGGTACGCAAGGTAAAGGCGTAGAAGTCACCGACCGGCTCACTGTTAGTCACCGACTGCACCATCACCCCCTTGGGGTTGAACAGCTGCATCGTTACCGGGTGGTTGGCGGGGATGGTGTCCTGCTTGTCCTGTAGCACGAAGGTGAGGTGCAGCTTGTCGCCGGGACGCCACACACCGCGTTCACCATAGATCATTCCCTTGAGGCCCTTGCTCACCTTCTGCCCGCCGACGTCGAAGTGGCTGACCGGCAGGGCACTGCCCTGGTTCATCTTTAGATAGCCGCGCTCTCCGCCCTTCTCGGCAACGAGGTAGAACGGGGTATCAGCCACGGCGATTTGCGCAAAGCCTTTGCCGTCGGTTTCACCGTTGGCCATCACCTGATCCTGGAAGTTCATCACCTTCAGGCTGACGCCGGAGAGTGGTGTCGCTTCGCGCAGGTCGGTGGCGATGACGTGCAGCGCGCCAGCCTCGCCGCGCTTGGCAATGAGACCGATGTTAGAGGCGAGGAAGTTGCGACTCGCCCGAGTATTGGCGGCATGTACAAAGTAGGCGTCCTTGCAGGGGTTGCTACGGTCGCTCCAGGAGCCCTTGCCCGGATTGTAATAGGTGTCGACGAAATCCCAGCCGCTGCCATCGTGGCGTGAGATATCCTCGCGATTCTGTATCGGTCGTGCCTTGGGCAGCGGCACCGCGTTGTCCTCTTCGTTACAGCCATAGAGGGAATTGCCGCGATTGATTGAGAGGGTCAGGTGGAACAGGCTACCCGGATGGGCGCGCATCAGCTCGCCCACATCAAGGGCAAAGCGGTTCCACTTATTGGCCGGAGGGTTGTCCAGGTTGATGGTCTTGCGCCACAGGTAACGGCCGACACGGTAGAGCTCCTCTTCACCGTCCAGCTTGTTGCTCTGCAGGAACTGGCCGAGGTTGTTGTCGAATACCTGGAAGGCGGTCACCTGTACCGATTGCACATTGATCGCCTCGATGGGCACGGTGAGCTTGTCGTTGGCCGGGAGTATCACCCCCTTGCCAGCAAATCGCACGCCGGGCTTTTCGGAGGCGAACACCACGCTGCGGCTCACCGCCGCGGCGAGTTTGCGGCCCTTGGCATTCTTGATGCCGGACTCAAGGGTGACGCTCACCTCGCCGGTGATCTCGCGCTGCGGGTAGATCTTGATGATGCTGCCTTCGATGGCGGTGGTGAAGCCGGTGTTGCCGATGCGGATCAGGCCGTTGAGGTTTTGCGCACTGTCGAGAGCCTCGGAGAAATTCGCCTCAATGTAGCGACGTTCACCCTGCACCACACGCACATGTGAGACGCTGAACACGCCCAGCGCCGGGATCGACAGTTTGCGCTCGTTGCTGTTGCTGACGCCGATGGGTGCGCCGTTCCAGGAAAGCGTCAGTTCGCCGGGCTCATCACCCCGCGGAATATTGCCGAGCATGAAGGTGTGGTGCATACCGTCAGGATCATGCACCCAGGTGAGTTCACGCGGCTGGCCGTTGTAGTGAACATTCAGGATTCCGGTGATGTTCTCCGCCGATTCCACGTCAGCGGTGGTCAGTGCACCGCTGAGGATATAGCTGTCTTCGTGGGCGACGTCGACACCGAGGCTGCTCACCTCGACCTCGAAGTTCTGCGGTTTGACGCGAAAATCAAAACGGTAGTCGTCCAGTTCGGCAGGGATACCCTTGAGGCCTTTCGTCTTCACCGTTACCTTGTACCGCGTACCGCTCTTGAGCGGCTGCTCCGGAATCAGCAGTATCTCGCGGCTGTTGCTGAAGCTCACCGAGCCGGGCACGGCAGGTTCGACCGAGAGGAAGGTGGCAGCGTCCTGCCCCACCTGGTTGTCCTCAATGACCGGATGGACAAAGCGGATACGCACTTTCGCCTTCTTTGACACCTCGTTGGCGGTGTGTTCACTGACGTGCTCGCTCCAGCCATCAGGTTGTGCGGACGATTTGGACTCCTCGTCCGGACCGCTGCAGGCGGCGAAGATAAACAGCACAAATAAAGCAACGAAGAGTGTAGCGAAACGAGACTGGGGCATGAGAAATCCCTTTTTCATTAAGTTATTCGAGTTCACCGGAGAATACCCCACTGCACGGCAAAAAAGAATATCGCTGCGTACAATCTGTGCGGCAGAAGGTTAGGTACGAACTCTATTAGTGACAAATTGATAGAAAAAATTTTCTGTTGCCTCACTTACTGGAAATGATATAAGAAGAAAAAATGCCACTGACTATGAATACAAAAAAACAACTACTTGACCACAGCATACTCAAGGTCGATCTCCGTCAGGCGGTCATTGCCCTGGCGGAAGCGCTAAACCTTGTCGGCATTGACGAGCAGCAGCATGGTGAGCGCGTTGCCTACATGGCGACTGTCTGCGCACGCAAACTGGCCTGGGGTGATGAAGCACTCGACAACATCTTCCATGCTGCCATGTTGCACGACTGCGGCGTCTCATCCAGTGTCATGCACAAGCATCTAATCTCGGAGATGGACTGGGAAGGCGCGGAACTGCACTGCATCCTTGGCGAATACTACCTGAAGAATTTTCCACCTTTAGCACATCTCGCGCCCATCGTTCGTTACCACCACACCCATTGGAAACAACTGCAACAGACTGAACTGTCACCAGCAGTAAGAGATGCAGCCAATCTCATTTATATGGTGGACCGGGTCGACGCCATGCGTGCTCACCTATTGAGCAGTCGCGGCACAACCACCCACAACACTGCCGATGTCATCCGTGCGAGGATTGTCGAAGCGGAAGGTGAGCATTTTGCCCCTCATCTGGTTAAGGCTTTTCTTGCTGTATCGGACAACGACGCCTTCTGGCTCAGCATGGAACCGTTCCATCTGGCGGAGTTTATTTCGCAAATGCAGGATGGACGCACCCCACAACTGAGTCGCTACGAAGATGTACACCAGTTGGCCTGCATCTTTGCTCATATTGTCGATGCGAAAAGTTCCTACACCTATGATCACTCTGTTGGCGTCGCACGTGTTTCCAGACACCTGGCGCAGCTACTCGATATGCCAAGTCCCAGAGTCGATGAAATTGAACTCGCGGCACTTCTGCATGATCTCGGTAAACTGGGAGTCCCGGATGAAATTCTTGAAAAGAAAGGGCCGCTAAATACCGAAGAGTCGGCCATCATGCATCGGCATAGCTACGAATCGTTTCGTATCCTCAACCGAATCCATGGATTTGAGCGCATTGCCGAGTGGGCGGGCAACCATCATGAGACGCTGCTGGGAGACGGTTACCCATTCCATCACGAAGAGACCGAACTGGGTCTAGAAGCAAGATTGATCGCCATCGCCGATATTTTCCAGGCACTGGCTCAGGATCGCCCCTACCGCAAGGCACTTAGTCCAACCGAGATCATTCGTTACCTGGAAAAGTTAGCCGACGAAGGTCGCATTGACGCCGATCTGGTAAAACTGGTCGAAAGTGATCTGGACGACCTATGGCAAATTGCCACGCAACCGGATACTGACTGGTCGCCACTGCTGTCGCAGTAACTCCGGTTACAACTTCCGTTTTACCGAAACCACATTGTGAACCTGATTGATTCGGCTTAGCACCCGGCTCAACTGACCGATATCGGCGATCTCCAGGGTCAGTTCGATACGCGCGCTATTGTTACGCTTGTCGCTAATGGTGTTGGTGGCAAGCATGTTGATCTTTTCGTTATTCAACACGGTGTAGATATCGATCAACAGACCCTGACGGTCGATGGCCTCGATCTCTACATCCACCGGATAGGTCTTCTCTTCACCAAGACCACCCCACTCCACATCGATCAGACGCTGCAGTTTGCTTTCCGGCAGATTGAGCACGTTTTTGCAGTCACGCCGGTGGATACTGACACCTCGACCCTGAGTGATGAAGCCGATGATCGGATCGCCAGGGGCAGGTTTGCAACAACGCGCCAGATTGGTCAGCAGGTTACCGACTCCACGAATCGTAATCCCTTCGGTGGTACGTGCCGAACTCTGCCGCTCTGCATGATGATGAGGAACTTCCGCTTTTTTTGCTGGTGTGGTGAGACGATGCACCGCGCTGGCGATCTGCCCTGGATTGACATCGCCACGACCGATGGCGATGAGGAACTCCTCCTCGCTCTGCATGTGGAAGTGGTTGCGCAGCAGTTCGTGATCCAGTGACCCGACACCGAGACGTTGCAGTTCACGATCCAGCAACTGTTTGCCGTCGACCAGATTCTGTCCCTGGTCCTGCTGCTTGAACCAGGTACGCACCTTGGCACGTGCACGCGAGGTTTTCAGGTAACCCAGATGCGGGTTGAGCCAGTCGCGGCTGGGGCCGCCGTGACGGGTGGTCAATATCTCCACCTGCTCACCTGATTTCAGTTCGTAGGTCAGCGGTACGATACGACCATTCACCTTGGCACCGCGGCAACGGTTACCCACTTCGGTGTGGACGTGATAGGCAAAGTCGAGCGGCGTCGCCCCTTGCGACATATCGAACACTTCGCCTTTCGGCGTCATGATGTAGACGCGATCCTGAAACACTTCCGATTTGAAGCGATCGATAAAGTCGCCAGCATTGGCCTCTTCGTCCTGCCAGTCGAGCAGTTGCCGGAGCCAGGCGATCTTCTGTTCAAATCCCTTGTCGTGTTTACTCCCCTCCTTGTAGCGCCAGTGGGCCGCAACCCCCAACTCGGCATGCTTATCCATCTCGTAGGTACGGATCTGTACCTCAAGGGTCTTACCGTTTGGGCCGACCACCGCGGTATGAATCGACTGGTAGTTGTTTTCCTTTGGCGTGGCGATGTAGTCGTCGAACTCTTTGGGAATGTGCGGCCAGAGACTGTGCACCACACCGAGCACGTGGTAGCAATCGGCAACACTGTTCACCAGCACGCGCACGGCACGCACATCGTAGAGATCATGGAAGCTGAGCCCCTTGGCCTTCATCTTCTTCCAGATACTGAAGATGTGTTTGGGCCGTCCCTTGATGTCGGCCTTTACCCCGACAGCGGCAAGTTCTTCTTCGAGAGTCGCGATCACCTTGTCGATATATTTCTGTCGATCGACACGGCGCTCGTCGAGAAATTTTGCCACCTGTTTATAGGTGGTGGGATCGAGATAACGGAAGGCGAGGTCTTCCAGTTCCCATTTGATGTGCCAGATACCGAGACGGTTGGCCAGCGGCGCGTAGATATCCATCGTCTCACGGGCGATGCGTTGCTGTTTCTCTTCCGCCAGGAATTTCAGGGTGCGCATATTGTGCAGGCGGTCGGAGAGTTTAATCATCACCACCCGTACATCTTCCGCCATCGCCAGCAGCAGCTTGCGCAGGCTCTCTGCGCGTATCTGCTCACCACTCCCTTCACGCAGGCGTTGATAGTCGCCGATGCTGCTCATCTTGGTCACGCCGTCTACGAGATGCGCCACACCGGGGGAACAGATTTCGCTCACCTGTGCCAGGGTAACGTCGGTGTCTTCCACCACATCGTGCAAGATCGCCGCAGCAATACTCTCGTGATCCAGACGCAGACTGGCAACGATATCGGCAACCGCCATGGCATGGGTCAGATAGGGTTCACCGGAGGCACGCACCTGCTTTTGATGCGCCTGTTCCGCCAGATCGAGGGCACGACGAATCACCGCCACCTCCTCTTCACCACGACCCTCGGCGACAGAGGCGAGCCAGATCGCCTTGCTGTCCTCATGGTTATGGGACAGTGGCGGAAGTTGTGACTCCACGTAGACCATCGTTACCGATCCAATCTCACCCTATGATTCAGTTTAAACCAGCCGCTCGAATTAACGAGTACGCGGCCGTTTCTTTTGTGGTTTTCTTTTCCCCGCATCGGTCCTTGCAACCTTTTTCCTGGCTTGGGAAACCTCTCTCTTTATGTGGGGATGTTTATCACGTTTATCACCCTGAGGTTGCCACGCAGGTATCAGATCGCGCTTACCGTTACCGATCAACTCGTCGCGTCCCATCCGCTTCAATGCTTCGCGCAGCAACGGCCAGTTGGCCGGATCGTGGTAACGCAAAAATGCCTTATGCAGACGACGGCGTTTCTCGCCCTTT
This sequence comes from Thiohalomonadaceae bacterium, assembly GCA_050288165.1. GTDB lineage: Bacteria > Pseudomonadota > Gammaproteobacteria > Thiohalomonadales > Thiohalomonadaceae > JAPHTQ01. Next base: position 163,239 of record JBNKDG010000006.1, read on the forward strand.
GGCGTCTCAACATTGCTGCCCTTGCGGGTGATACGGCGCAACGGATTCTTGCCGCTGTGATACATAGCACTGGCGATGGCCATCGGCGACGGCAGGAAGGTCTGCACCTGATCGGGACGGAAACCGTTCTGCTTCAGCCATAACGCCAGATTGAGCATATCCTCATCGCGGGTACCGGGATGGGCGGCGATGAAATAGGGGATCAGGTACTGCTCCTTACCCGCCTCTTTCGAGTACTTCTCAAACATCGCCTTGAACTTTTCGTAGCTCGCCATCCCCGGTTTCATCATGTGTTGCAGCGGCAGATCCTCGCTATGCTCCGGCGCGATCTTGAGATAGCCGCCGACATGATGCGTCACCAGTTCCTTCACATACTCCGGTGTGCGTATCGCCAGGTCGTAACGCAGGCCCGAGGCGATAAACACCCGCTTTACGCCATTGAGTGACCGCGCCTTGCGATAGAGCTGGATCAGCGGCTTCTGATCCGTATTCAGGTTCTTGCAGATATCCGGATAGACACAGGAGAGACGGCGACAGGCCGATTCGATCTTTTCGTCCTTGCACTGCAGGCGCCACATGTTTGCCGTCGGCCCGCCGAGATCGGAGATAACACCGGTGAAGCCGGGTACCCGATCGCGAATGGTTTCGATCTCGCGCAGGATCGACTGTTCCGATCGGCTTTGAATGATCCGACCTTCGTGTTCGGTGATGGAACAGAAGGTACAGCCACCGAAGCAACCGCGCATGATGTTGATCGAGAAACGGATCATCTCGTAGGCGGGGATACGCGCGTCGCCGTAAGCGGGATGTGGCAACCTGGTGTAGGGCAGTTCGAAGACTCGATCCAACTCTTTGGTGGTCAACGGGATCGGAGGCGGGTTAATCCAGACCTCACGGTTACCGTGGGCCTGCACCAGCGGCCGCGCATTGCCCGGATTGGTCTGCATATGGAACACGCGCGAGGCGTGGGCGTAGAGCACCGGATCATCCTTCACCTGCTCGTAAGACGGCAGGCGCACCACCACCTTATCCCGCTGTGCCGTCGGCACTTCGCGCAAAGTGTGCACCTCGGCCTCCTCTTCCAGATGGCTCGAGTCCAGTTCCACCCAGTCGCCCGGGGTCTGCTTGAGCATAAAGGCGGCACCACGAAGATGGCGCATCTCCTGCACAGTTTTACCTGCGGCCAATCCGTGGGCCAGTTCGATGATCGCACGCTCCGCATTGCCGTAAAGCAGGATGTCCGCCTTGGCGTCGACCAGCGCCGAGCGCCGCACCTTGTCTGACCAGTAGTCGTAATGGGCCATGCGCCGCAGGCTCGCCTCGATACCGCCCAGCACCAGGGTGGCGTCGCGATAGGCCTCGCGACAGCGTTGGGAGTAGACCACCACCGCCCGGTCAGGTCGATGGCCGCCCTCGCCGTTTGGCGAGTAGGCGTCATCCGAACGGATCTTGCGGTCGGCGGTATAGCGGTTGACCATCGAATCCATATTGCCCGCGGTGACGCCGAAAAAGAGATTGGGCTTGCCGAGGCGGCGGAAATCCTCCGCTGAGGTCCAATCGGGCTGGGCGATGATCCCCACACGGAAGCCCTGCGCCTCCAGCACCCGGCCGATCACCGCCATACCGAAGCTGGGGTGATCCACATAGGCATCCCCCGTCACCAGGATCACATCGCAGGAATCCCAGCCGAGCGCATCCATCTCCTCCCGCGACATCGGCATGACCGGCGCAGGCAACAGCCGCTTCGCCCAGTACTGGCGATAGGAGAAGATATCGGTGGCCTCAGGCCTGTTTTTCACGCTTTGCCGGGACAAGGGGCTTCCTCAAAAATGAAGTTTTACTATCAAAGGGCATCTCTAAAATTCAATCAAGCCGATGAGGGCAAGGCGGAAAGCAACGAAAAAGCGCAGTTTACATGGAGTAAATGAGCATTTTGAGGCGCTTTCCAACGCAGCAATCGCGTCTTGAGTGATTTTTTAGAGGTGTCCTTAGGCGTAAAATGACGTATATTTCAGCAAATTGGGCATTATACTTGAAGTTAATAGCAAGGAGCCGGACAAATGCGTTTGATTTTCGCCACACCCTTCGTACTGATAGCCGCTTTTGGCATGTCCGGCCCCACCGGTGCGGAGGAGTTACAGATGCCTGTCGAAAGCGCATTGCCGCAACCGAACGCCATCTCCCTGGAGATGCCGGTGCAGGGCATGAGCAAGGAGGCGGTACTGGTCCAGTACGGCGAACCCAATCAGAAAGTCCCGGCTGTCGGCGACCCGCCGATCTCCCGCTGGGTCTATGGCCGCTACACCGTCTATTTCGAAGGCAACTACGTTATCCATAGCGTGATCCAAGACACCCGTCACTTCAGCGAATAAACACCATGTCCAACTCAGTTCTCCGTCTGCCGGCCGAATGGGACCGGCAAGACGCCGTATTGCTTACCTGGCCCCACGATCAAAGTGACTGGCAACCCTGGCTTGCCGAAGTGGAGCCGGTTTTTATCGAGATCTCCCGCGAAGTCGCCAAGCGGCAGATCCTCATCGTCAGTAGCCGTGACGAGCAACATCTTCTGCACCTGCGCGACCTGCTGACCGATGCCGGTGTGGCCATGGCCAATGTGCGTATCTACGTGGTGCCCTCCAACGACACCTGGGTACGCGACCACGGCCCGATCACCGTGCTGAAACAGGGCAAGCCGCAACTGCTCGATTTCACCTTCAACGGCTGGGGCAACAAGCACCGCCATGATCTGGATAATCTGGTCACTCGAGGCCTGCATCAAGCCAACGCCTTCGATGGCACTGCTATGCACAGCCTGGAGTTGATTCTGGAAGGTGGCAGCATCGACAGCGATGGCGAAGGCACCTTGCTCACGACCTCAGAATGCCTCTTCTCGCCGCAGCGCAACCCGCAATACGATCGCGCCGGTTACGAAAAACTCTTCGCCGAACTGTTCGGCATCGAACGGATCCTCTGGCTCAAACACGGCCAGTTGGAAGGCGACGATACCGACGGCCACGTCGACACCCTCGCCCGTTTCACCGATCCGCACACCATCGCCTACGTCAGTTGCGAGGATAAGAACGACAGCCACTACGCAGAGCTGGCAGAGATGCACAAAGAGCTGGAAGCTTTCCGTGACCGCGAAGGCAAGCCCTACCGGCTGGTGCCGCTACCGCTACCCTCAGCGATCCGCAATGAAGACGGTGACCGGCTACCTGCCACCCACGCCAACTTCCTCATCATCAATGGAGCGGTACTGGTGCCGACCTACGGCGACCCGACCGACGCGATCAGCCTGGAAAACCTGCGTAGCTGTTTCCCGGCTCACGAAATCGTGGCAATCAACTGCCGTCCGTTGATCGAACAGTTCGGCAGCCTGCACTGCGTCACCATGCAATTACCTGCTGGCGTTCTGGGTTAGGTCGTTCGCTGCTAAACTAGCGCCATCACTCGGGGAGCCATAAACGAATGAGCACAAACACCCTGCGCGTCGCCATGGTCCAGCATGCCTGCAACGACAATCGCGACGAGAATCTGGAAAAGACCATCAAGGGCATCCGCCAGGCTGCCGCAGAAGGCGCGCAACTGGTGCTGCTACAGGAACTGCACACCGGCCCCTACTTCTGCCAGACCGAAGAGAGCGCCCAGTTCGATCGCGCCGAGACGATCCCCGGCCCCACCAGCGAAGCCCTCGCCGCCGTGGCCAAAGAGTGCAACTGCGTCATCGTCGCCTCGCTGTTTGAACGCCGCGCACCCGGTCTCTACCACAACACCGCAGTAGTACTGGAACGCGACGGCACCATCGCTGGTATCTACCGCAAGATGCACATCCCGGACGATCCCGGTTACTACGAAAAATTCTACTTCACTCCCGGCGACCTCGGCTTCGAGCCGATCAACACCTCAGTGGGTAAACTGGGCGTGCTGGTCTGCTGGGATCAGTGGTATCCGGAAGCGGCTCGTCTGATGGCGCTGGCCGGGGCTGAACTGCTGCTCTACCCCACCGCCATCGGCTGGGACGACAACGACACAAAGGATGAACAGGCGCGTCAGCGCGACGCCTGGATCACCGTGCAACGCGGCCACGCGGTGGCCAACGGCCTGCACCTGCTCGCCTGTAACCGCATCGGCCAGGAGCCTGATCCCAGCGGCGCCACTCCCGGCGCGCGCTTCTGGGGTAGCAGCTTTATCGCCGGTCCCCAGGGCGAGATCCTGGCGCAGGCGTCGACCGATAAAGAGGAAGTTATTACCCTCGACATCGACATGGCCCGCAGCGAAACGGTACGCCGTATCTGGCCGTTCCTGCGTGATCGCCGCATCGATGCCTACGGCGACCTTGTCAAACGTTACCGCGACCAGTAGGGTTGCGCTTTCCCCCCAACCATACGCAAGAGCACGACGATGATCGTTATCCTCAACTCCGACTTCCCCAAGGAATCCGACGCCTACACCCAGGCGATGGAATATCTCGGCAACCTGCCTGGCATCACCCTGCGGGTGCATGAGGAACAGGGCAAGGAGAAGACACTGACCGAGGTCTACCTGCTCGGCAAGACCGCCGCGCTGGATATGGAAGAGATCAACGCCCTGCCCGCGGTGGAACGCGTGGTACGCGTCTCCGAGGAGTACCGCATCCTTGGTCGTCACAAGGACGAGCACCGCCCCACCTCATTCGAATACAACGGCGTCCACTTCGGCCAGGACAACCTCAATGTCTTCGCCGGTCTTTGCGCAGTGAATACACCGGAAGACGTGGAAACGATGCTCAAGGCGTTGCAGGAGAACGGCCAGGTCTGCACCCGCATGGGCGCCTACAAGCCGCGTACCAATCCCTATGCCTTCCAGGGCCACGGCAAAAGCTGCCTGCCCTACGTCTTCGAACTGGCGGGTAAATACGGCATCAAGGTGATCGCTATGGAGGTCACCCACGAGAGTCATGTGCAGGAGATCCGCGAGGCACTACAACAGACCGGCAACCCCACCGGCATCATGCTGCAGATCGGCACCCGCAACACCCAGAACTTCGAACTGCTCAAGGCGGTTGGCCGCCAGCGCGAATTTCCGGTGCTGCTTAAGCGCGGCTTCGGCATCACCCTGGAAGAGTCCCTCAACGCCGCCGAGTATCTGGCCAGCGAGGGCAACAGCCGGGTGATCTTCGGCCTGCGCGGGATGAAGACCAACATGGGCGACCCGCACCGTAACTTCGTCGACTTTGCCCACGTGCCCGTGGTCAAACGCCTGACCCGCATGCCGGTCTGTATCGACCCGTCCCACTCGGTCGGCACCCGTGACAGCGCACCAGACGGACTGCTCGATGTCATGCATGTCACCGCTCAGGGCGTCATCGCCGGGGCCAACATGATCCTGGTCGATTTCCACCCCCACCCGCCACGTGCGCTGGTGGACGGACCGCAGGCATTGCAACTCCACGAGCTGCCCTGGTTCCTGGAGGATGTGCGCATCGCCCGTGAGGCCTACGAAAAACGGGTCGCCCTGGCAAAGGTACCGCGAAAAATATCAAGCTGATCGACCTGCCAGACTGACAGATGTCGTGCGACGACCTCTGACATGACATGTCATCTGGCAGCAACATAAGAAAAAGCTAATGAAAAATCCGACACTTAGCGTCGGTTTAAGTGATTCTCACGCCTGGCACAGCGCTTGCTGATAACTTCGTCGGAATCACCTCGCCCGCTACATACAGCGGGGTCCCGAGGTATTCCATCCATAGATAGTGGCGTTTATCGTGCCCTCACGGGCACGATTTTTTCTCCCCATTCCACCCTTTATCCTGACACATCCCGTGTTTACATTTTTTTTACCTTAGTGGCATGTATGTTGCTCTTATCTGGGACAACTACGGCCCTTGCCATGCATTAGGAATCTGGCATTATCCAGATTGCCGTAATGGAATTACCCAGCAAAATACACCCGGCAGAGACCGGGCCAGATGGAGGAACCATGACCCACAGCACTACCCCCCTTATGCTCGCCCTGCTCACCAGTGCGCTACTCGCCACTGGCTGCGCATCCACCGGCACCACCCCGGTAACAACCACCACGACAGCCGAAGCAGCGACACCGGCGGAAACACCCTCCGCCCCTGCCGCGACAGACAAACCTGCCGCAAAGAAGAAAGCGGCTGCAGGTGGTGCCGAGCCAGAATGTGAATAATTAAGTTCCCCAAACTACACGTACGACAATAAAAAGCGATGCAGTAGAGCACACACTATCCAACCAGAGGAGAAACACGTAATGAAAATAACAAGCATCATTACATCCACGGCCCTGGCAGCACTGATGTCACTCAGCGCGACCTCGGCCATGGCTGAAGACCTTGCGGTGAAAATTACACCGGATATGGACAAGGTCGATGTCACGCTGAATGGTAAAAAAGTCACCATCATGCGTAATCAGGATGAGAAGAACACCGTCAATCCCGCCTTCGCCAAAACCTCTCGTAAATGCCCCCCCTTCTGTATCAAACCCATTAGTCTCGGCCACGGCGTTGAGACCGTTGGTGAACTCGAAGTCATCGACACCATCAAGAAGCTGGCAAAAGGCGACAAATCGATCATTCTGGTGGACAACCGTACCCCCGACTGGGTTGAGCGCGGCACTATCCCTGGCGCGATCAACATCCCCTACACCAAGATGAGCCGCGACAAAGGCGCTGATGATGTCACCATCGCCGAAACACTGGAAAAACTGGGTGCGAAGGAGACTGCCAAGGGTTGGGACTTCAGCAAGGCCAAAACCGCCGTCTTCTTCTGCAACGGCATGTGGTGTGGTCAGTCCCCGGCGGGTATCGCGGGTCTGCTCAAGGAAGGCTATCCGGGCAAGAAAATTAAATGGTATCGCGGTGGCATGCAGACCTGGGAAATCCTGGGCCTGAGCACTGTGAAATAAGCGCCCGTACACAAGGAATGATGAGGACACAGCAATGATGAAAAACAAACTTATTCAAATCACTGGCGCGCTGCTTGGCGCTGTAGCAATGGTCACGCTCTCGGGTCAGGTCTCCGCTGAAGATCTGGCGGTGAAGATCACCCCGGAAAAGGCCACTGCCACAGTCATGCACAACGGCAAAAAGATGACCCTGATGCGTAATCAGGATGAGAAGAACGAGATCAACCCGGCGTTCCAGGTCACCTCCCGTAAGTGTCCGCCGTTCTGCATCAAGCCGATCAAACTGCATAAAGATGTTGAAACCGTTGCCGAACTGGAAATCATCGATGCCCTGGAAAAAATGGCGGCAGGTGACAAAAACATTCTGGTTGTCGATAACCGCACCCCGGACTGGTATCAGCGTGGCACCATCCCTGGCGCCGTAAACATCCCGTTCACCAAGATCAACCGCAAGAAAGGTGCTGACGATCTCTCCATCGCCGAGTCACTGGAAACCTTCGGTGCGAAAGAGACTGCAAAAGGTTGGGATTTCAGCAAGGTCAAGACCATCTACCTGTTCTGTAACGGTATGTGGTGTGGCCAGTCACCTCTCGGTATCGAAGGTCTGATCGGCGAAGGTTTCCCGGCCAACAAGATCAAGTGGTATCGCGGCGGTATGCAGGACTGGGAAGTTCTGGGACTGACCACCGTTAAGCCTTAATTCCCACACCACCAATAAGGTGGCCTCATTTGAGGCCACCTTTTTTATGTGTTTTGATTGGCCAGGGAAAGCCGCACACGTTCACAATTCAGCAATGCAGCACCTCTAACATGACAAAAGTTGTGACCGAGCGCCGGTGTCATGCTGTCAACATCTGGCACGATCACACCAACTGATGCGGCGACGTTTCAGCACTACACGAAATAAACGGGAATGATGGAGGAGTTAAGATGTATAGAGTCCCGCCGTTCGCCTTGTTCACCCTGCTCTGCGGAGTATCGCTACTCGGTGGCTGCAGCCTTATGGGAACAGCACCTGAGCCGGCTAAGCCTGCCAAACCGGCAGAACCAGCCCCGCCACCGCAACCAGAAGTGATGATCACTCCGGAAATGGCGATAGCTGAAGTGAAACACAATGGTGAGATTGTTACCATCAAGCGTATTCAGGACGAAGAAAATTGGGTCAACGAAGACTTTGCCCGCACCTCGCGCCGTTGCCCACCCTTCTGTGTCAAACCATTTAAATTAGGTCGTGGCGTAGCAACGGTTGGTGAACTGGAAGTCATCGACTACGCGGTAAAGATGAGTAATGGCAACAACTCTATCATCCTGATCGATGCGCGCAGCCCTGAGTGGTTAAAACTCGGCACTATCCCTGGCTCAGTCAATATTCCGTACAGCCGGGTTAACCGAGCCAAAGGGGCGATCAGCACAGTTATCGATACGACGTTAACCCAGTTGGGCGCCAGGAAGACCCAAAAAGGTTGGGACTTTCGCAAGGCGAAAACCGTTGTCCTTTTTTCAAACGGTATGTGGTGTGACCAGGCTCCTGCGGCAATAGAGGGTTTGCTCAAGGAGGGATACCCGGCGAAAAAGCTGAAGTGGTATCGGGGTGGAATGCAGGACTGGGAGATCCTTGGCCTGACCGTGGTAAAACCCAAAGAGAAGAGCGAACAGTAACATACAAAAAAGCGGCCATTGGCCGCTTTTTTATTTGCCGTTACTGTGTAGAAGCATCGCGCAAGCGCTGCACATAGCGATACAGCGTTCGCTCGCTGACACCCAGCATCTCCGCCGCCTTGGCACGATGTCCATCGCACTGCTCCAGTGCCTGCATCACCGCCTCCTGACTCAAGCGTCCATGCCGACGCTGCAACAGGTTGCCATTACCATATTGGCCTGAGATCAGTACGCCATTGTTGGAACTAAAGGCCTCATTCCCGCCATCCCAAACAATGTGTTCCGGACGCATGATCTCCTCGCCATAGGCGAGGATCGCTGCCCGCTCCATGATGTTGCGCAACTCGCGCACATTACCCGGATAGTGATAGGTCAGCAGCGTTTCGATCACATCGGGAGAGAGCGGCACGTAGCGGTCCCCCTCTTCGATTTTGTTGAGGAAATGTTCTGCCAAAGACGGGATGTCATCGGGACGATCACGTAGAGGTGGAATGGTCACCGGGAAGGCGGAAAGACGGTAATAGAGATCACGGCGGAATTCACCGCTCTCAGACATCGCCTTGAGGTCTTTGTTGGTTGCTGCCAGCACCCGGACATTCACCTGTATGTAGTCGGTGCCGCCCAGACGGCGGAAAGTACCGGTCTCCAGTACCCGCAACAGCTTGGTCTGCAATGAAAGTGGCAGTTCTCCGATCTCGTCGATAAACAGGGTACCGCCATCGGCCACCTCAAACAGTCCCTTCTTGCGGGTATTGGCACCGGTGAAGGAGCCCTTTTCATGACCGAATAGTTCGCTCTCGATCAGGTTCTCCCCCAGGGTGGCACAATCGACAATCACGAACGGCATGCTGGCACGATTGGAATACTGGTGCAGATACTGCGCCACGCACTCCTTGCCTACCCCGCTCTCACCCTGCAACAGAACACTGGTCTGGGTCGGCGCGACCCGTTGCAACAGGCTGGTCAGTCGTACCATGGGGCGGGAACGACCGACGAGGATAGGATCGTCAGTGGATTTGAAGATCGGATAAATATATTCGCCGACGTAGATCACCTTGCCGGTATGGTCGAACAGCGGATTGGAATGGAGTTGTACATGCTCTTCACCGCCGTTACGGTCATAGTGGACGTGCATCACCTGGGTCGCCTGACCGGTCTCGAACACATTCTCTAGCGGACAGTGTTCACCATGTTGGCTGCAGGGCGCGTCGGAATGGTGGGAGACCTCGTAACAGTAGCGCCCGACTACGTCCTCCGCATGGCTGTGGCCATAGTGCTGCAGGTAGTTGCGGTTGGCGGCGATGATTTTGTAGTCGCGATCGATGACCACAAAGGGGTCGGGGAAGATATCGATGATCTGTTCACAGGAGGGTTTGGCGCGCTCCAGTATATCTGCCATTGATCTGCTCCCGGTATGCTGTGCGTGGTGTGTGTGGGAACGAATGCTGTCTTATTGACATGTCGTTGCCTGACAATATGTCATGCGCGTCATGCCATGTCAAAGTGTTTGTCAGGAGATACAGAAATGGCAGGCGAAAAAAAACCGGCGGGCCTTACGGCCCCGCCGGTCTCTTTTGAGCGGCTTACTTGAGCTTGAGGATACCCAGCGCCTTGAGGATGTACTTCTCGAAGATCGGCTCGTTGGAACCCTTCTTCATCTTGCTGATGAAGTACTTCTCGAAGGCCACCTTGGCCATGTGTACCCACTTGCCCTTCTTCATCCAGGAGACGTTACGCGGCGGGATCTGCGGCATCGCTACGAAGGCGGCACCGGTGTCACCCATGTCTGCCAGACAGATGGCGTTCCAGGTCGCTTTCTGGTCGGCCGGCTTGCCGTCGATGTCGTTGGCAATGTTGTGCGCGGTCGCCAGAACCATGGATTCGATCATATAACCGGTCTTCGGCGTACCGGTCGGAACCGGGGTCGCCTCTACCGGCGGAATGGCGATACCGACGCCGATACCGTAGATGTTTTTCCATTTCGGGTTCTGCTGAAAGTCGTTGACCTTAACGAAGCCACGCGGGTTGACCAGATCTTCACCTACAGCGTTGACCGCGTCGACGCCTTTAAACGCAGGCAGCATCATGGAGTATTTGAAATCCAGCTCGTGGCTCTTGTGCACTTCGCCCTTGTCGTTCAGCTCATCCACAAACATCTTGCCCGGCTCAACCTTGGTGACCTTGGCGTTGCAGATCCACTTGATGTGGCGATCGCGCATCTCGGATTCGAGCATGCCTTTGGAGTCACCGACGCCGCCCAGACCCAGGTGGCCGATGTAGGGCTCGGAGGTTACGAAGGTCATCGGCACCTTGTCACGCAGCTTACGCTTACGCAGGTCGGTATCCATGATGAAGGCGAACTCGTAAGCCGGACCAAAGCAGGAGGCCAGCTGAACCGCACCGACTACGATATGACCGGGGTTCTCAACAAAGGCCTGCCACTTCTCATAGGCCTCTTCGGCGTGGTCGGTGGTGCAGACGGAAACGGTATTGCCCGCAACCGGACCCAGACCTTCGACCTCTTCAAAGGCCAGACGCGGGCCGGTGGCCAGAACCAGATAGTCGTACTTGATGGCGCTGCCGTCAGCCAGAACGACGGTGTTCTCGTCCGGTTTGATCTCGGTAGCGGCCTTGGCGATGAAGTTAATACCCTTACGCTTCAGGTAGGGCTCCAGGGGGAAGGAGATGTCCTTGCGGGTACGCCAGCCCACAGCAACCCAGGGGTTGGAGGGGACAAAGCTAAAGTTTTCCTTGTCACTGACAACGGTGATTTCGTGCTCCTTGCCGAGAACTTCGCGAATATCGTACGCGGCCGGCAAGCCACCTGTACTGGCCCCGATAATGACGACGTGTGCCATATTTGATGACTCCTCAAATTGTTAGCAGTTATTAAATCAGCCTTTGGCTGGCCTGAGTAATGCAATATCCTTGCCATAATGACTGTTATTCCCAAACGGCGGATAACAGCCTCGCACTCTACTGTGACCTGTGGTGCGCGGGTGATCTGACGGGATTGCTTGATGCTGGATAGCGCCTAAGGCGCCTGACAGTTATAGCTTAATCTGTCATCTCCTGACAGTGCTTTGATCGTTCCCTGTCAGGCGCCTACAATACGCCGCTTTCGTCACCGAGCAAAGAGCAATTCGCTACCCCATGAATCAGAACCAGACACCGCTGCAACTGCGGCCCCACGATAAGCCCGGTGAACGTCAACGTTGGGGCAAACTCTACGGTAGCGCCTTCGGTCTGGTCATCAGCGAGGCGGCGCGCAGCAGCACCAGTATCGTCGTCGCTATTACGCCGGATACCGCCTCAGCCACCCGGCTGGAGTATGAACTGCGCTTCTACAACAGCGGCCCTGATGCCCTGCCACTGCTCGGCTTCCCCGATTGGGAGACCCTACCCTACGACACCTTCTCGCCCCATCAGGACATCATCTCCGAGCGCCTTGCCACCCTGCAGCGACTGCCACAACTGGAACGGGGGATATTGATCCTGCCGGTCTCCACCCTGATGCAACGCATCGCGCCGCGGGGCTACATCGACGGCCACAGCCTGGCGCTGGATACGGGTGACACCTTGCAACTGGAGGAGATGCGCCGCCGACTGGAGAATGCCGGTTACCGCTGCGTCTCCCAGGTGATGGAGCACGGCGAGTTCGCGGTACGCGGCAGCCTGCTCGATCTCTTCCCCATGGGCAGCCGCCAGCCCTATCGCATCGAGTTGTTCGACGACGAGGTGGAGAGCATCCGCACTTTCGATCCGGAGAGCCAGCGTTCCGAAGAGAAGGTGGAGAATATCCGCCTGCTGCCTGCGCGGGAGTTCCCGCTGCACGAAGAGGCGATCCGCCGCTTCCGCGAGACCTACCGCAGCCGTTTCGAAGGCGACCCGCAGAAAAGCGTGGTCTACCGAGACGTCAGCAACGGTCTGGCCCCGCCGGGGATCGAATACTACCTGCCGCTGTTCTTCGAGCAGACCGCCACCCTGCTCGACTACCTGCCCGAAAGTGCCCTGCTATTCAGCCTGGAAGGGGTCGACGACGGCGCCGAACGCTTCTGGCAGGAGTGTCAGGAACGCTTCCAGGTGGCGCAGTACCACATCGAGCACCCGCCGCTACCGCCCGCCGAACTTTTCCTCGATACCTCCACGCTGTTCGGTAACCTGAAGCGCTTCCCGCGCACCGAGTTGCAGCGCTTTGAGCTGCACGGCGAACGCCACAGCAGCAACTTCAGCAGCGAGCAGCCGCCGCTGTTGACCCTCGATCCACGCGCCGAGGAGCCCAGCGCCCGCCTGCGCAGCTTTGCCGCCGGATTCGATGGCCGCATCCTGTTCGCCGCCGAATCGCCGGGGCGCCGTGAGAACCTGCTGCAACTGCTGCGCGGCTGCGGCATCCAGCCACAGGCGGTAGAAAGCTGGCGCGAATTTATCGATGGCGATACCCACCACGGCATCGTCGTTGCACCGCTGGAGCAGGGATTGTTGCTGCGCGATCCGGCCATCGCAGTGGTTGCCGAAACCCAGCTCTACGGCGAACAGGTGATGCAGCGCCGTCGTCGCAAGGGACGCAAGGGCGACCCGGATGCGGTGGTGCGCAACCTGGTGGAACTACAACCCGGCGCGCCTGTAGTCCACGAGGAGCACGGCGTCGGTCGTTATCTGGGACTGCAAAAGCTTACCGTCGGCGGCTTCGAGGCGGAGTTCCTGACACTGGAGTACGCCGGTGGCGACAAGCTCTACGTGCCGGTCGCCTCACTGCACCTGATCAGCCGCTACAGCGGTGGCGGCGAGCAGATCCCGCTACACAAGCTGGGCAGCGGCCAGTGGGAGAAGGCGCGGCGCAAGGCGAGCGAAAAGATCCGCGACGTGGCCGCCGAACTGCTGGAGATCTACGCCAAACGCGAGGCGCGTAGCGGCCACCGCTACCCCGTCGACGAGGCGCAATACGGCGCCTTCGCTGCCGCCTTCCCCTTCGAGGAGACCCCGGACCAGCAGGACGCCATCGACGCTGTCCTAGCCGATATGCGCTCGGACAAACCGATGGATCGCCTGATCTGCGGCGACGTCGGCTTCGGCAAGACTGAAGTCGCATTGCGCGCCGCCTTCGTTGCGGTGATGGCGGGCCGCCAGGTAGCGGTACTAGTCCCCACCACCCTGCTCGCCGAACAACACGCACAGAACTTCCGCGACCGCTTCGCCGACTGGCCGGTGCGGGTCGAATCCCTCTCCCGCTTCCGCTCCGGCAAGGAACAGAACACGGTCCTGAAAGGGCTGGAGGATGGCGCAGTCGACATCGTCATTGGCACCCACAAGCTGTTGCAGAGCAGCATCCAGTACAAACAGCTGGGGATGGTGATCATCGACGAAGAGCACCGCTTCGGCGTGCGCCAGAAGGAGCAGTTCAAGGCGCTACGCGCCGAGGTCGACGTACTGACCCTCACCGCCACGCCAATCCCACGCACCCTCAACATGGCCATGGGCGGCCTGCGCGAGCTATCCATCATCGCCTCGCCCCCGGCGCGGCGACTGGCGATCAAGACCTTTGTCCAGGAGTGGAACCCGGAACTGGTGAAAGAGGCGTGCCTGCGTGAGATCCGCCGCGGCGGCCAGGTCTACTTCCTGCACAACGAAGTGGAGAGCATCGAACAGATCGCCAATGACCTGGAGGCACTCCTGCCCGAGGCGACCCTGCGCGTGGCCCACGGCCAGATGCGCGAGCGAGATCTGGAGCGGGTGATGTCCGACTTCTACCACCAGCGTTTCAACGTGCTGGTCTGCACCACCATCATCGAGACCGGCATCGACGTCCCCAGCGCCAACACCATCATCATGAACCGCGCCGACCGCCTCGGCCTGGCGCAGCTCTATCAGTTGCGTGGCCGGGTCGGCCGTTCGCACCACCGCGCCTACGCCTACCTGATGGTCCCCTCCAAGCGCAACATGACCAAGGATGCGGTGAAACGGCTGGAGGCGATCGAATCGATCGAGGAACTGGGTACCGGCTTCACCCTCGCCAGTCACGACCTGGAGATCCGCGGTGCCGGAGAACTGCTGGGCGAGGAACAGAGCGGCCAAATCCACGAAATCGGCTTCAGCCTCTACAACGAACTGCTGGAACGGGCCGTCAAGGCACTACGCGACGGTCACGAACCAGAGCTGGAACGACCGCTGCTACACGGCACCGAGGTCGATCTGGGCGTCCCCGCCCTGCTCCCCGACGACTACCTGCCGGACGTCCACAGTCGCCTGCAGATCTACAAGCGCATCGCCAATGCCAGCTCGGTAGAGGAACTGGACGAACTACAGGTCGAGATGATCGACCGCTTCGGCCTGCTGCCCGAGGCGGCCAAGAACCTCTTCGCCATTACCACCCTCAAGCTGCGTGCCACCCCCTTCGGCATCGTCAAGATCGAGCTGGGCGACAAGGGCGGCCGCATCACCTTCACCTCGCAACCGGACATCGATCCGATGCAGTTGATCAAACTGCTACAGACCCGTCCCCAGGAGTTCCGTCTCGACGGACAGGAGCGACTCAAGGTCACCAGGGCGATGCCGGATCTGGAGAGTCGGGTTACTTTGCTGGAATACCTCCTCAAGCATCTCAGCGTCGATAACCGCTAATCGGTCACAAATTCCGCAATTCTGGTATGCATATTGCTGTTATGTCGCCTACTACTTATCCGTAGTATCGATAAACAGGACGCTACACACTGGTACAACACAAAGCTGACAGGGTTTGTCAGAGACAATCGGCCAGTGTCATGAGGAGGAGTCTCGTACATGAAATTGCATACCCGGCCAAAGGGTTGCTGGTTATTTGCGGCTGTCTTAACGGTTCTTGGCATGATGCCAGTCACCGTGTCAGCGGCCGACAGCTATCTTGAAGCCCTAAAGGCCGAAGCCGACAAAATTGATCCCGATAGTGGCACCGACAGTAAAGGCAGTGATCCTGCCTATCCTGCCAAAGGCCTTCCCCCCCAGAACGTCAATCCTGCTGAAACGATTAAGGCCGGTCTCAACAAGGAAGGGTTTGAACAGCAGCTACAGGAGAATTACTACGGTAGCTTCCTCTTCTACTCCACCCTTCACAAGAAACAGCGAGACCAGGTCTATGAGGAGTACAAGCAGAAAAACGACATCAAGAGTATTCGCGAATCCATTATGGCGAAGCTGAAAAAATAACCAGGACAAGCAGACACAGCAAAAGGTAATGCTCATGAAATCCCCCAACAAACTTATCATTTCACTCTGCACCTCAATCCTTCTGGCTTGTACCGCGCAGGCTGAAACCGTCGAAGTCAAACTCATTCCCAACCTGGACAGTTTTACCGTCATGCATCAGGGCAAGCCGGTTAAGATCATCCGTAACCAGAATCAGAAAAATGTTGTCGATCTGAGCTGGGCACGCACCTCGCGCAAATGCCCACCCTTCTGTCCACAGCCGATTCACGTCGCACCCGGCGTCACCACCGTGGGTGAAGTTGAGGTCTTCGACTTCATGCAGAACAAGGTCAATAAAGGCACTGGCCTGATCATCGATGCGCGGGTGGAGGAGTGGCACAAGAAAGGCACCATTCCCAGTTCCGTGAATATTCCCTTTACCGCCTTTGAGATGAAGGCCAGCGATCCAAATCTTGAAGCGGTGATGAAAAAGATCGGTGCGAAAAAACGTACGGATGTCGGTTTTATGAGTCGTGCCTGGGACAGCACGGTCAAGGCAATGGGCAACGATCCCCAGCGCACCGGCTTCTGGGATTTCACTACCTCACCCGACCTGCTGTTCTGGTGTAACGGCCCCTGGTGTGGCCAGTCGCCTCATGCCATTCACGGCCTGCTGGAGCTGGGTTTCCCACCGGAAAAGATCTACTACTACCGCGGCGGCATGCAGATGTGGGAGATACTAGGCCTGCCGGTTATTGTTCCTGAGGATGAAGAGAAGTAATCCGCTCGCGATAGAACGGCGCATGTGCGGATTGTTTACCGCGCATGCGTCGACGAAAAGCGCTAAACGACGGCTTGTACCCCAGCCGCAGTAGATGGCTGGGGCAACCGCAATCACTGGAACCAAACCCAGGAAACGGCAACGACGCGCCGCGCAACACAGTCAGCAGCTTTGACCAGTCATGTTCTCGCGGTTGGGGATCGAAGCTGTACCAGATTTCCAGTAGCTGAAGATACGGTCGGAGATAATCGATATGCCAGTGGGGACGCTGGCTGATTCGGCGATGATGGCCAGTCCGTGCCTTCACCCCTCCCGGGCCGAAGGCGCTGCCACAGTAGAGGTAATAACCCGGTAGCAGGGTCAGCACGCCAAGTTTCCCCGCTGTCACCACCACCGACTGCGGGCAATGGAACAGCAGCAGATAACTACCCTTCCCTTCCTTAATCGTAATGTTTGCGGTTGTGCCGTCCACCCGGACTCTTCTTCTGGGTGATCACCCCACGAATGGCTTCGGGGCCATCCAGTTGCTCACTGACATAATTGGGATTGAGCGGCATCAGGTAATAACGCTCGCCGCTGACCTTCAACTGACGGAATGTGTATTCGTTGTTGTGCCAGGCAATGACATAGGAGCCATCGTGATACGTCGAGCCAGGCTCGATCACGATCACATCGCCATCATTGAATTCAGGCGCCATGCTGTCGCCCAATACCATCAGGGCAAACGGCTCCTTCTCTTCGCAGCCTGCGGCCAGCGGATCATTTGCATCGCCCTGTTTCAACTGATCAACGGAAATACGGGTTTCCACGTTCACACCCTTGCCTTATCCGGAAAAGAGGACGGTATCATACCAGATACAACCGCTCGGTTTTGAGCCGCAACGATAAAGCCGTTAAACTGCGCCGCTTGGGTAACCGGCCAATAACCATAAAGAAAGAAGGTTTATTTAGCCATGAAACACTTTAACGATCTCATCGCCGAGGCGCTTCCCGATGTCGAGGAGCTGTTCCCCTGGGATTTAGAAGAGAAGATTAGCCAGCAGACCGACCTCATCCTCCTCGATGTACGCGAACCGCAAGAGTTCGCTGCCCTGCATATCCAAGGCTCACTCAATGTCCCACGTGGTGTTCTGGAACAGGCATGTGATTGGGACTACGACGAAACCGTACCGGAACTGGCTGCTGGTCGTGAACGCGAAGTCATCGTCATCTGCCGCTCCGGTAACCGGAGTGTGTTGGCCGCACATACCATGCAGCGCATGGGCTTCAAAAAAGTTGCCTCGCTCAAAACCGGCATTAAAGGCTGGAATGATTTTGAACAGCCTATGTTCAATGCTGACGGTGAGCAGGTAGATATTGATGATGCAGATGAGATGCTGGCAACGAAACTGAGACCAGAGCAGAGACGTCCCGCAGCATAAGCGAGAGTCACACACTAAAGGGGGAGCATCAGCTTCCCCATTTTTATAATCTCTCAATCGTTATTCCCATCCCCGACACCCGAAGTCGTTAATAACTGATACAGTTTTCACACTTCAACCCACCATTTCTGGGAACAATGTGCATATTTTGCGCATCACAAGGATAGTTCAAGGAGATGAATGCCATGTTCCCGAATCCCAGACTTCTGTCCTGCATCGTTACCATCTTTCTAATGCTTGCGCTCTCCGCTTGCGATTCATCAAGCACCTCCCCATCCGTGCAACCCACCCGCACGTGGCAGATGGGTTTTTATCAAGTTGCACCAAGGTACGGTGATGTCCCGCTCGCCGTGCAAAACATCGACCTGTTCAGTCAGCGAGCGGAGTTGGTTGTACATCACCAGGAGTTACCATGGGACCTGCTGCTTGACGGGACTGCCTCACTGACCACCATCCTCGATGGGTATACGGCGCTGATCAGCTACTACCGCAGCAAAGGACTGAACCTGTTTTTTATGGCCGATCTGACCGATGGATTGTCCAGAGGTGAAGAGCCACCCAAGCTGCGTGCGCTGAGCCGTAGCATCACGGAAAGTGCGGTCCAGCAACGCTACCGCGATTACGTGGTGGGCTTTGTTCAGCGCTTTCAGCCGGAATATATCGGCCTCACTGCTGAGACCAATCTAGTCCGCAGAGAAGCACTGGCAACGGTCTATGCTGCTGTGGTGCAGGCATCGAATGACGCAGCTACGGATCTGATCGCCCTCGGTGTCACCGCACCATTACTTATCAGTGTTCAGGTACAAACCGCATGGGGCGGACTGGGAGGCGCCGGCACCTATGTTGGTATCGAGCAGGATTTTACTGATTTCCCTTTCATGAATATGCTCGGTCTCTCCTCATATCCATATTTCGATTATGCTCAACCTGAAGACCTTCCAGACAACTACTACACGCGACTACTCAATGGCCGAACTATCGATACCATGGTAGCCGAAGGTGGCTGGCCCAGTGTCAGCGTGGGGAGCATCGTTTCATCGCCCGAGATTCAGGCGAGCTACATCACCCGACATGCCGACCTGCTCGACAGTATTCAGGCAAGGGCGATGGCACAAACACTTTTTACCGACCTCGACCTTAGCAGCATCCCGTTCCCCTATCCTGCCAATCTTCCACTCTTTGCCACCCTGGGACTGATGGAACTCTCGGGTAACAACTTTGTGGCCAAACCATCGTTAGCTGCATGGGATGCGCTGTATGTACGCAACCTTCAGTAATCAACCAAAGCCATACTAATTTTTGACATGAAAAAGGGGGAGCCATAACCTTACCTTTTCGATCATTGGCCTTATTCACGCCTTTTAATTACCTTCTAAAGAACAGACGCAAGACTACCTGTCAGGTTAAACTTTCAATCGAATTTGACCCTTTTTCGTTTTCCGCCCTTTCCTGTATTGGGTTAAACTGCCAAGGGAAAATTTTGTCTATTGCCTTGCCAATTATTGTAAAACAACCAACACAAGGAGATTTACGTGAGAAAGATAGTAAGTTATTTACTTTTAGTCTTGGCAATCAGCGCTTGCAGTCCGCTGGCGGAAGTAATGGTTAAAGATGAACAAGTTAGCGGCAATATGGTCGCAACTTCAGGAAAAGCCACCATCTCATTTATTAGGCCCGGATTTCATGGACAGGCGATAGATTCCGCTGTATTCCTGCTAACTAGCAGTGGTGAGGAGTTTATAGGCAGTGTCGGATATGAACAGGGTGTCTCAATATCTGTACCCCCTGGTGAACATCTGTTTATGGCGACAAATCAGAACGTACAGTATCCAAGGTTAATGGAAGCAAAGCTTGAGGCCGGGAAATCATACTATGCCGTAGTGAGTCCTCGTGGCTGGCCAATGATTATCTTTGCACTTGTACCTGTCAAAAATGGTAATGGTTACAAATACACTCATAGTGAACTCAATGATTGGTTGGCTTCGACGACCTGGGTCAAGAAATCACCTGCAGCCGACGAGTGGTTTAATAAAGAGAAGAACCGTATACATGATGCACGAGTTGCCGCTTACAACGACTGGCTATCTAGCGGGCAAAATATGGATATTCAGTTTCAATTACTCCCAAGGGATGCATACCAGCGCTAAGCTAGATAGCTGAAGCGAAAAGTCATACACTGACTCAGATTCAAAAAGAAGGGGAGCTAGCGCTCCCCTTTCTCTATCATCAGTTCCGAACGATACCAGTTCAACTTGTCATGTAACTTAACCACGTTGCCGACGATGATCAGTGTCGGTGGTTTGATCTCTTCACTGGCAATCAATTCAGGCATAGTTCCGAGAGTACCGGTGAACACCCGTTGTCGCGGTGTGGTGGCCTGTTGCACCAGTGCCATCGGCAGATCAGCAGGCATCCCATGCTCCATCAATTTTTCGCAGATGATCGGCAGCCCCTTCAGCCCCATGTAGAAGACCACGGTCTGGTTGGGTTGCGCCAGCCCCTGCCAGTTGAGGTTCATGGTGCCGTCTTTGAGGTGGCCGGTGACGAAAACCACCGCCTGCGAGTAGTCGCGGTGGGTCAACGGAATACCGGCATAGGCCGAGGTACCCAGCGCCGCTGTGATACCGGGCACCACCTGGAAGTTGACGCCGTTGGCGGTGAGGGTTTCGATCTCTTCGCCACCTCGGCCAAAGACAAAGGGGTCACCGCCCTTGAGACGGCAGACGCGCTTGCCCTCTTTGGCCAGGTCGACCAGCAACTGGTTGATCTGATCCTGGGGAACGGAGTGGTTGTCACGTTCCTTGCCGACGTAGATGCGATGGGCATCGCGGCGGGTCAGTTCGAGCACCTCTTTAGAGATGAGTCGATCGTAGACGATGACATCGGCCTGCTGCATCAGGCGCAGGGCGCGGAAGGTCAGCAGGTCCGGGTCGCCGGGACCGCCACCGATGAGGTAGACCTCACCGCTCTCGTCGGTCTTGCCCTGCTCGACCGCTCGATTCAGTTCTTTCTCCGCCTCTTCGTCCTTACCGGCAAAGACCAGCTCGGCGATACGCCCTTGCAGCACCCCTTCCCAGAAAATGCGGCGGGCGTTGACGTTGGTAAAGCGTGCCTTGACCTTGTCGCGGAAGCCGTCGACCATCGATGCCAGTCGGCCGTAGGCGGAAGGGATGGTCGATTCCAGATGGGTACGAAGCAGGCGCGCCAGCACGGGCGATGCCCCGCCGGTGGAGACGGCGATCTGTACCGGGGATCGGTCGATGATCGAGGGCATGATGAAACTGCACAGTTCCGGGTTATCGACCACGTTGACCGGGAGCTGCCGCGCCCGGGCCAGTTCCGAGACCTGGCGATTCACGGCCTCGTTGTCGGTCGCTGCGATCACCAGCGTAACCCCCTCAAGATCGGATTCGCTGAACTCGCTCTGGCGAAAGGCTATCTTGCCCTTGTCGACCAATAATTTCAGCTCATCAGTCAGCTCGGGACTAACCAGGGTGATCGCGGCACCGGCCTGCAGCAGCAAAGATGCCTTGCGCTCGGCCACCTCACCGCCGCCGACCACCAGGCAGCGCTGGCCGCGCACATTCATGAATATCGGTAAAAATTCCATCGGCTCAATCTGTTATCCGTTGGCGAAAGGCCGCATAGTTTACCCGTTCCCGTTCGATTTGGCACGAGGGCTGAGTATCCCAGGCATCCGCCGTCATAACATACCCACTATTGGACATAAACCGTATACAATGTGGGCTTGTGCGAGAGAAGCAACAATGTGTGACCAGGATCATTCAACACCTACCCTGCTCCGCGCATATACTTGTCACCGACATAAGGTAGAACTGGCAGGAAGAACAAAAACAAGGATCTCCATGAAAACGTACGTCAATTACCTGTTTACCACCCTTTTGCTGTTCGTATCGCTCTTTAGCACTGCTCCGCAGGCAGAGGAAGAGTTTCCACTCAGGACCCTCTTCCCCAAGGTTCCAGCCATTGAGCTGGAGGCCCTATTTAAGCAATATGACAAAAGTATCATCTTCGATGTGCGCAGTGGCTACGAATACGAGACCCTGCACATCAAGGACGCGCGTCATCTGGCGTTGAATGACCACGAGTTCATCCCGGTGCTGCAGAACCTGCGCAAAGAAGATAACCGACCCTTTGTCTTCTACTGCAACGGCCACACCTGCAAAAAGTCCTACGAAGCGGCGCAGAAGGCGATGAAATATGACATCCCGAATGTCTACGTCTTCGATGCCGGTATCTTCTCCTGGACCAAAGCTCATCCAGACATGGCGGTATTGCTGGGCAAGAGCCCGGTTGACCCCAACGCGCTCATCAGCAAGGAGAAGCTCAAGGCGCATATGCTGAAACCGGAGGCGTTCGGCAGCCGTGTGGGCAATGACACTATCGTGCTGGATATTCGCGACACCAATCAAAAGAGCGCCATCAATCTCTTCCCCATGCATCAACACTCGGTACCGCTGGACAACAAAAAGCTGGAGACCTACGTCAATCAGGCCAGGACTTCAGGTCGAACACTGTTGATTTACGATGCGGTCGGCAAGCAGGTTCGCTGGCTCCAGTACTATCTGGAAGAAGAGCGGGTGCCCAGCTACTACTTCATGGAAGGCGGAGCACAGGCCTTCCTCGACTACTGATTTAGCGCATACACATGGTCAAAAAAAGCGGGGCAAGCCCCGCTTTTTTTTCGCCTTCGGTTTAGCAACCCGGTTCAAGCCGTTGCAGCCCACCCATATAGGGCTGCAGTGCCTCGGGGATAGTGACCGAGCCATCCGCCTGCTGGTAGTTCTCCAGGATCGCCACCAGGGTACGCCCGACTGCCAGACCGGAGCCGTTGATGGTATGGACCAGTTCCGGCTTCTTCGTCTCCGGATTACGCCAGCGCGCCTGCATCCGCCGCGCCTGGAAGTCACGAAAGTTGGAGCAGGAGGAGATTTCACGATACTTGCCCTGCCCCGGCAGCCATACCTCCAGATCGTAGGTCTTGCAGGAGGAAAAACCGATATCCCCGCTGCAGAGGTTCATCACCCGGTAAGGCAGGCCCAGCATCTGAAGCACCTTCTCCGCATGGCCGGTCAGCTCCTCCAGAGCCTCGAACGACTTTTCCGGGTGGACGATCTGCACCAGCTCCACCTTCTCGAACTGGTGCTGGCGGATCATGCCGCGGGTGTCCTTGCCGTAGGAACCAGCCTCGCTGCGAAAACAGGGGGTGTGGGCGGCAAAACGTAGCGGCAGGCGCTCCGCCTCGACGATTTCGTCACGAACCATGTTGGTCACCGGCACCTCAGCGGTGGGGATCAGGTAATAACCGTGCTCACCGCCGATAGCAAAGAGATCCTCTTCGAACTTGGGCAACTGGCCGGTACCGCGCAGGGAGTCGGCATTGACCATGTAAGGCACGTAGGTCTCGCGGTAGCCGTGCTCGCGGGTGTGCAGGTCGAGCATGAACTGGATCAGGGCGCGGTGCAGACGTGCCAGTGGACCGGTCATCACCGCAAAGCGGGAGCCGGTCAGCTTGGCGGCGGTGTCGAAATCCAGCCCGCCGATGCGCTGCCCCACGTCGACGTGATCCTGCGGCTCGAAATCAAACTGACGTGGCTTGCCCCAGCGGCGCACTTCGATGTTGTCGTTCTCGTCCTTGCCTTCGGGAACGCTCGTATCTGGGATATTGGGTACACCCAGCAGGATCGCATTGAGCTCTTCCTGCAGTGCCGCCAGACGGGTCTCCGCCGCTTTCAGACGATCGCCGAGATCGGCTACCGCATCCAGTAGTGGTTGAATGTCCTCGCCGCTGGCCTTGGCCTTGCCGATGGCCTTGGAACGCTGGTTGCGCTCGTTTTGCAGTTCCTGGGTTTCGACCTGGAGGGTTTTGCGCTCGGCTTCCAGGGCGGCAATCGCTGCGGTATCGAGTGAAAAACCACGACGGGCTAGTTGTTGCGCGGTTGTCTCGAGATCGCTACGGAACAAGCGGGGATCTAACATCGGTTCTCTCTACCTTGCCTTGTCGATTCGTTATTCATTTATACGGGCATTCCAGCTCAGGATATGCCCCGGTTTGATGATATTGGCCAGATGCTCAATGATCTGCGCCGCCTTGTCGGGTGCGTCGAAAAACTCCACCACCAGCGGCAGATCCAGAGAAAGATCGAGCAGCTTGCTGGTATGCAGCTTACCCGAGTCACCGAATCCGGCAATAGCGCGAAACACACTCACCCCACGCACATGCTCCCAATCGTGCAGGCGCTTAAGCAGGGTATCCAGTTGCGACTGCCCCTCGCTGATGTAGATTCGCACCACAGTTACTTCATTTGTCATTTCACTGCCTCCCGACCATGATACCGACCCAGGCGCTCAACAGACATAGCACGACACTGAGCAGCACATTGCTGAACGCCTTCAACAATTCACCATCTTCCAGCAAGTTGAGGGTCTCAATGGAGAAGGTGGAGAAGGTGGTAAAGGCGCCCAGCAGGCCAATCATCAACAGGGCTCGCCACTCCGGGCCACTGACCATCCGCTCGACCAGCAGGGCGAAGCAGAGTCCCATCACCAGGGAACCGAAAACATTGACCACCAGGGTACCGTAGGGAAAATCACGCCCCAGTACCGCATAGACCCAGCCAGAAACCAGAAAGCGCAGCACGGCACCCGCAGCACCGCCTGCCGCGATAAGCACCAACTGGTTCATGGGATTTGCCTGCAAAGGTAACTCATAGCCGCGCATTCTACCTAACTGCGCGGAGGCTGACATCATCTGCTCAGCGTATTCGCCGCTTTTTTCAGCCGCGCATCCTGCAAATACCGCAGAAATTCTGCTTCTGGCATCGGCCTGCCCAAGTAGAAGCCCTGGTATTGATTGCAGCCCATCTCTTCCAGTGAGAACAGCTGTTCCTGGCTCTCAACGCCTTCGGCAATCACTTCCAGCCCCAGATGATGTGCCATGCTGATGATGGTTCCAACGAGGGCCAAACTACTCTCATTATCCGGGATATCGCTAATGAATGACTGATCGATCTTGAGCCGGTCGAGGGGTAGATGACGTAGATAGCCCAGAGATGAATAACCGGTTCCAAAATCATCCAGAGAAAATCGAACACCAGATGACTTGAGCTCGGCCATCTTGGCAGCCACCCCTTCAATATCAGATAGGAGAATATTTTCCGTCAGTTCAAGCTCCAGACGGCCAGGTTCGATAGCGTTCAGTTGTATGGCACTGCGCACCTGATCAACAAATTCTGGCTGCCGCATCTGATAGGGGCTGACGTTTATTGCCAGACACGGCAAATAATTCTCAGCATCGGGATCACCATAACGCCTCAGCATTTCGCATCCCGCATCCAGCACCCAGTTCCCGACCGGCAGAATCAGGCCCGTCTCTTCAGCGATATAGACAAATTCCTGCGGAGGGATCAGTCCATGCTTCGGATGTTGCCAGCGCAGTAGTGCTTCAGCACCGATAACCTGTCCCTGCACATCCAGCTGCGGCTGATAGTGCAAAAGCAGTTCCCCCCTGCCAATCGCCTGACGCAGGTCGTTTTGCATGTGCAGACGTTCCTCGGCGACCAGCTGCATGCTGGGCAGAAAGAACTGGGTACCATTTCGACCGGCTTCCTTGGCACGATACATCGCTGTATCCGCCTGCATCATGAGCGAATTTGCATCGTCGTTATTGAGCGGAAAAATGGCAATACCGATACTGCAGGTTACCTGCAATCGATGACCATTAAGGTTTAATGGTACGGACAATTGCCGATGAATTTTATCTGCTATACGTCGAATATTGTTGATGGTCTTATCGGAATCACCCGGCAAGCCATTGAGCAGCACAACAAATTCATCACCACCCATGCGCGCAGCCGTATCTTCCTGGCGTACTGCTTTGCGCAAACGAGCAGCCATCTCATTGAGCAGGGCATCGCCACTGGCATGCCCAAGTGTGTCGTTAATCATCTTGAACTGATCCAGATCGAGGAACAGCAGAGCCCCCATCTGTCCATGACGACGAGCTTTCACGATCGCCTGCTCCAGTCGATCATATAACAACACACGGTTCGGCAGACCGGTCAGATTATCGTAAAATGCCTGACGCTCCAGTTGCGCCTCGGCCTGTTTGCGTGCAGAAATGTTACTGAAGGTGATAACCGCACCACTTACCTGACCATCCCGCAACACGGGAGTACTGCGATACTCGACCGGTATCGCCGTACCCTCCTTGCTCCAGAACACCTCATCGGTAAGATGACACTCCCTTCCTTCCAGCAATGTCTCTTCAAGCGGACAATCTTCTTTGTCGTAAAGCTGTCCATCCCGATGGTGATGATGAATCATCATGTGCATCGGTTTGCCGATTAATTCTCTGGCGGTATACCCAAGCATCTGTACCGCAGCAGGGTTGACGAACGTCGTAACACCATCTTCGTCAGTGCCCAGTATGCCTTCCGAAACAGACTCCAATAACAGTTGGTTACGCAAGTTACTTTCACGCAAATGATTCAGCGCATTCTCCAGTGCCAGACGTGAGGTCAGGGCAAAAAGAATATTGCTGTAAACACGGGATGCACTAATGTTGATTAACAGGTAGAAAAGCAGAGCAATCGGTGCCAGCAACGTCGCGGAATCTCCTCCCTCCCAGAACAGTCGCGCAATAATTGGTATCAATGTCAATGACAGGAAGATATGGATAGCGCTGGGATAGGAGGAGAGTGTTGTCGAAGAACCCGCTGCAATCGCTGCCACAAGAAACAACAGTGTCATCTGGTGCAACAGTTCACCCGCCGGGAACAACATAATTCCGGCAGCTCCCCAGACCAAACCTGACAAAAATACACCGATCAGGTTATAGCGTAGCCAGAGATCATCATTACTGGTGTCATATTCGTCGCGTCTGGCATAAGCGATGTGCCAATACCAACGCAATATCAGGAGAAGCGCCACCGCCACAGACCATGTGACAACTTGCTCAGACGGGATGACCGGTGACTGGATAATTACCAGAACGATAGCATGAACAAGAATGGCGAACAGGGTGACCGGCAAAGCACGGTAGAGGATATTGATCTGTTCCCGGCGTAATCGCTGTGGATCGACTTCCGCCAGTTTTCCCGATATGGGTGCTTCAAAGAACACGCGTAAATCCCTCTACTTCCTGTCCCCGTGCGAGAACGATTCTCGCGACACGTATTATGATTTCTTGTGGTACTCGCGATCCAGTGCTTTGAGGTAATTCAGCTTTTCTGCAATCTTCTGTTCCAGACCTCTCGGCACGGGTTGATAATAGTTTTTCTCAATCAACTCTTCCGGGAGATAGTTCTCACCCGCGGCATAACCCTCAGGTTCATCGTGGGCATAACGATACTCATGCCCATAACCGAGCTCTTTCATCAATTTGGTCGGCGCGTTACGCAAATGTATCGGCACTTCCAGTGAACCATACTCCTTAGCATCGTTCATTGCCGCCTTATACGCCATATAGACCGCGTTACTTTTCGGCGCACAGGCCAGATAGACAATCGCCTGGGCAATGGCCAGCTCCCCTTCGGGTGAGCCGAGTCGTTCCTGAACATCCCAGGCGTTGAGCGCCAGTTGCAGACCACGCGGGTCGGCATTGCCGATATCCTCCGAGGCCATGCGGACCACCCGGCGGGCGACATAGAGCGGGTCGACACCACCATCGATCATCCGTGCGAACCAGTAGAGACTGGCATCCGGATTGGAACCACGCACCGATTTATGCAATGCGGAAATCTGATCATAAAAGGCCTCACCGCCTTTATCGAAGCGGCGCACTCCGCCAGCTAACACTTCGTTTAGTGTCTCTTCTGCAACGACCTCTTTATCGTCGACCTTCTCCGCCAGGTCGACGGCGATCTCCAGCAGGTTGAGACCACGCCGAGCATCGCCATCGGCAGCGACGGCGATACGGCGGCGTAGCGTTTCATCCAGAACGATCTTGCGTGTGCCGAAACCGCGCTCTTTATCGTTCAGGGCGCGTTGCAGAATGGTATCGATATCCTCTTCGGTAAGACTCTTCAGCACGTACACCCGCGCACGGGAGAGCAGCGCGTTGTTCAGTTCAAAGGAAGGGTTTTCGGTGGTCGCACCGATGAAGGTAAAGGTGCCATCCTCGATGTGCGGCAGAAAGGCGTCCTGCTGGCTTTTGTTAAAGCGGTGCACCTCGTCGACAAACAGCACGGTGCCACGTCCCATCAAGCGCGCCTGATGTGCTTGATCGACAGCGGCGCGGATCTCTTTCACACCGGAGAGCACTGCAGAAAGGGTAAGAAACTGGGCGTCGGCATGATAGGCGACCATCCGTGCCAGGGTGGTTTTACCGGTACCGGGTGGTCCCCACAGGATCATCGAGTGGAGATTGCCGCTGTCGACAGCCTGACGTAGTGGTTTGCCGTCACCCAGCAGGTGTTGCTGGCCAAAAAATTCCGCGGGAGTTTGCGGACGCATTCGATCCGCAAGAGGACGCAGCGCTTCGCCGCGGGCTCGCTCCTCGGCGGAAAAGAGGTCAACCATCAGTTCTTTGTCACTTCGCCAATCACATCGACACCCGGCGGCGGGGTGAAATGAAACTGCTTCTCCGCTACCTGCGGATTGCGCACCACCTTCTCCAGATAGAGCCGGGTGGTGTTGCCGAAACCATCGACCATCTCCATCGCGCGCAACTCATCCCCTTCCAGTGCCAGTCGCACGTAATCGAAATTGCTGTCGCTGGCTTTTGGCTTGAGTAGCAGCCACTGGAAGCCTTCGTGCTTGCCCTCCTCCTTGATGGAGAAGTTATCTTTTAGCGGCGCTGTACTACTGAGCAGGGTCGCCGGGGTGCTGCCGAGACTCTCGCCCTGCGGTTTGACCGTCACCTGTTCCAGGTCGCGATCGTAGAGCCACAGATTCTTGCCATCGGCCACATAAAGTTGTTCGTAGGGATTCTTGTAGTGCAGGCGGAATCGGTCAGGGCGCGAGAGCCACAGCTTGCCACGGGTCTCCTCCTTGCGCTCACCACGGGCGTTGGTGACGGTCTGGACGAAGTTCGCTTCCATGGTTGTCAGTCCGTCGAGAAAACGATGGAGGCGTGTTTCCCCCTCCCCCGCATGGACGACAGTGACAAACAGCAACGGCAGTAACAGACGTACAACTTTGTTCAACATCGCTTAACCCTTGGGTGGCGGAGGTGCCAGCACCTCCCGTGAACCATTCGGTTGCAGCGGACTGACCACGCCCGCTTCTTCCATCATTTCGACCATCCGCGCGGCACGGTTGTAACCAATCTTGAGTCGCCGCTGGATGCCCGAGACCGAGGCGCGACGACTTTCGGTAACAATCTTCACCGCCTCGTCATAGAGCGGATCACTCTCTTCACCACCGCCGTTACCACCGGTATCGCCGGGATAGAGCGGTCCACTGCTCTCCTCAATACCATTGACGATCTCGTCCAGATAATCGGGCTCGCCGCGCTTCTTCAACGCGTCGACCACGTTGTGTACCTCGTGGTCGGCCACAAAGGCGCCGTGCACCCGAACCGGCACACCATGCCCCGGCGGCAGGTAAAGCATGTCGCCGTGACCGAGCAGCGCCTCCGCCCCCATCTGATCGAGGATGGTGCGCGAGTCGATGCGCGAGGAGACCTGGAAGGCGATACGGGTGGGAATGTTGGCCTTGATCAGGCCGGTCAACACATCCACCGAGGGCCGCTGGGTCGCCAGGATCAGGTGAATACCCGCGGCACGTGCCTTCTGTGCCAGGCGGGCGATCAACTCTTCCACCTTCTTGCCTACGACCATCATCATGTCGGCCAGTTCATCGACCACAACGACGATATAAGGCAGCGGCTCCAGTTGTGGTCGCTCCAGTTCCAGCTCCGGCGCGTCAGGCACCAGCGGCTGCCACAGCGGATCGTAGATCGGCTCACCAGCGTCGATCGCTTCCTTGATCTTCTTGTTGAAGCCGCCGATGTTGCGCACGCCCATGGCGGCCATCAGGCGGTAGCGACGGTCCATCTCCACGACACACCAGCGCAGCGCGTTGGCGGCATCCTTCATGTCGGTGACCACCGGCGCCAGCAGATGTGGAATACCCTCGTAGATAGAGAGTTCCAGCATCTTCGGGTCGACCATAATGAAGCGCACCTCATGCGGCGTGGCCTTGTAGAGGATGCTAAGGATCATGGCGTTGACCGCCACCGACTTACCGGAACCGGTGGTACCGGCCACCAGCAGGTGGGGCATTTTGGCCAGGTCGGCAACCATCGGTACACCACCGATATCCTTGCCTAGCGCCAGGGTCAACGGCGATTTGAGATTCTCGAATTCGTGGGAGCGGATCGCCTCGGAGAAGTGGACGATCTCGCGGTTTTCGTTAGGGATCTCCAGACCGATAGTTGTTTTACCCGGGATCACCTCCACCACCCGCACACTGGTGGTAGAGAGGGAACGTGCCAGATCCTTGGAAAGATTGGATATCTGGCTCACCTTGACCCCTGCCGCCGGTTGCAGCTCAAAGCGGGTGATCACCGGACCGGGATGAACCGCCTCGACCTGTGCCTCGACACCGAAGTCCTGCAGCTTCATCTCCACCAGCCGCGACATCGCCTCCAGCGCCTCAGTAGAGATGACGTTCTTGCTCTCGCCGGGTTTATCCAGCAGGGAGAGCGACGGCAGGCTACCGCCCTCCTCCTCGTCCGGGTCGAACAGCGGTACCTGCTTCTCCTTCTGCTCGCGGACGGTGGGGATCTTCGGCGTCTTGATCACCGGCTCAATGCGCGGCTTCTGTCGCGTACCGACCTTTTTCACCTCATCGAGAAAGTTCTTCTCCCGATCCAGCCTGGCCTTGTGTGCGGCGACGCGATCCAGCAGGTGCAACCACTGGCCGTAGATCCAGTCGGTCAGGCCCAGAGTACGGGCGCCGACCTTGTCCATCAGGCCAAACCAGGAGAGTCCGGTAAACAGGGTCACCCCGGTGAGGAACATCGCCAACAGGAACAGGGTCGCGCCCAATTGGCTGAAGGCGCGCACCAGACCGCGTCCGACCACATCGCCAAGGATGCCACCGGTATTCAGCGGCAACACCGCCGCGGTACGGAAATGGAGATAGGCCAGCGCAGAACCTGCCGCCATAGTGAGGATAAAACCGAGACCACGCAGGGCGATGCTGACCGCATAGGTACCACCATCATCCTTGCGCTGTTCGCGATAGAGCATCACCGCCCACTGAGCGACCAGGAACGGCAGCACATATGCCATCATGCCGAACAGGTAGAGGAAGATATCGGCAAACCAGGCCCCGGCGCGACCACCCAGATTATGCACCGCGCCACGGGCACCGCTGTGCGACCAGCCCGGATCGGTGGCGCTGTAACTGAGCAGGGAGATGAGCAGATAGAGCGCCAGGGTACCGACCAGAATCAAGGCCCCCTCGCGCAGGCCACGATGCAGGTGCGGGGCGATGGCGACACGCTCCCCTTTCTTTTGCGATGCCTGGGCCAAAGCTAATCCTTCAATTCAAGAAAGTTAAGTAACATTCTGTAATTGTACATATTTCTTCTTCATTAAACAGCGCTTTTCAGGGCCGGATAGACAATCTCCCCGTCCCGTACATTGACCCCGGCCGCCAGGGCGGGATCGCCCTCCCAACCGCCTGCCGCCAGCTGGATGGCATAGGGTATCAGGGCTGAAGAGAGCGCCTGCGACGAGGTGCGAGGCACCGCACCGGGCATATTGGTCACCCCGAAATGGACCACGCCGTCCTGAACAAAGGTCGGATCGGCATAGGTGGTCGGTCGGGTAGTCTCGATACAGCCACCCTGATCCACCGAGATGTCGATAATGACACTACCGGGACGCATCTGTTTCACCTGCTCGGCAGAAACCAGATGGGGTGCCTTCGCTCCGGGGATCAACACCGCGCCGATCAGCAGGTCTGCCTCTTTCACTGCCCGGTCAATCTCATGGGCATAGGGATGAAGCGCGGTCACATTGGCGCCCAAGGCGCGCATCGCCGCAAGTTTGTCACGGCTGTGATCAAATACCGTGACCTCGGCCCCAATCGCAGCGGCCAAAATCGCGGCATTGCCGCCAGCCACCCCGGCGCCTAGGATCACCACGTGTCCACGCTCGGTGGCAGGCACCCCGCCAAGAAGCAAACCCCGCCCGCCCATCGGCTGGTGCAGATAATGAGTACCGACCTGTACCGCCACTCGGCCTGCGATGTCCGACATCGGCGCCAGCAGCGGTAGACCGTGGCCGTCGGTGACAGTTTCGAAGGCGACCGCGGTCAGACCGATATCCAACAGACCACGCATCAGCGCCTGCTCGGCAGCCAGATGAAGGAAACAGAACAGCAGGTGGTCACGGCGCAGCAGGGAAAGCTCGGCGGGTTGCGGCTCCTTGACCTTGATGATCATCTCCGCCTCCCCATATACGGCAGAGGCATCAGCAGCAATGGTGGCACCCGCCTGTCGGAAATCGTCATCGCTATAGCCACTGAGCACACCGGCGCCCTGCTCCACCAGCAGTTGATGGCCATGTTTGACCAGTTCGGCCACCGCAGCGGGAACCAGGCCTACACGTCCCTCCAGAGTCTTGATCTCGCGGGGAATACCGATACGCATTGCTGTCTCCTTTACCCGGGAATCCGCATTTCGTAAGATGCGGTCACTCTTTGTACCGCAATAACCATTACAATAACCTGCGAACGAACGCAGTCTATCATACGGAGTTTATTCGATGAGCGAAGCTAGGCACTGTCGTCTTTTGATCCTTGGTTCCGGTCCTGCCGGTTACACCGCAGCGGTTTATGCTGCGCGCGCCAACCTCAATCCGGTGATCATCACCGGTATGCAACAGGGTGGCCAACTGACCACCACTACCGAGGTGGACAACTGGCCCGGCGGCGCTGAAGGCCTCACCGGCCCGGCACTGATGCAGCAGATGCTGGAACACGCAGAGCGCTTCAACACCGAAGTGATCTTCGATCACATCACCAAGGCGGATCTCTCCAAGCGCCCCTTCACCCTGACTGGTGACTCAAAGAGCTACACCTGCGACGCGCTCATCGTCGCCACCGGCGCCTCCGCCATGTATCTGGGGCTTGATTCCGAGGAAGCATTCAAGGGCCGTGGTGTCTCCGGCTGCGCCACCTGTGACGGCTTCTTCTACCGCGGACAGAAAGTCGGCGTCGTCGGTGGCGGCAACACCGCCGTAGAAGAGGCGCTCTACCTCTCCAACATCGCCGCCGAGGTGACCCTGATCCACCGCCGTGACAGCTTCCGCTCCGAGAAGATCCTCATCGATCAACTGATGGAGAAGGTGAAGAACGGCAACATCAAACTGGAGACCTTCCAGGAGGTGGACGAGGTTCTGGGTGACAACAGCGGTGTTACCGGTGTGCGTCTGAAAAACAGTCAGGATGGCTCCACCAAGGAGATCGAACTGACCGGCCTGTTCATCGCCATCGGCCACAAACCCAACACCGATATCTTCGAAGGCCAGCTCGAGCTGGACCACGGCTATATCGTCACGCGCAAGGGTCGTGATGGGAATGCCACTGCCACTTCCGTCGAGGGTGTGTTCGCCGCCGGCGACGTCGCCGATCCCATCTACAAGCAGGCCATCACCTCCGCTGCCAGTGGCTGCATGGCCGCACTGGATGTCGAACGCTATCTGGAAAATCAGGAGAAGTGATCGCAGGCGTTGAAACAAGCCTGCCGCGCACGGGGCGGCAGGCCCTGTTCCATCAATGGGGCAAGGATTTCCAGCTCTGGCTCTACATCACCGTCACGCTGCAACTGTTTCGTCTGCTGCTGCTCGCGGTCTTTCATGAACAGATCGGCACCCGTGCGGGCGCCGCTTCGATCCTGCAGGTAGTTGCCACCGGTCTACGCTTCGACTTCTCCACCGCAGGAACCTGGGCGGCCCCCATCCTCCTGCTTGGCTTTGCGGTGATCTGGTTTCCAGTAGGTCGATTCATCACTAAACTCCGTCACTACGTCGCCGTCACCTACGCCGTACTCAGCATTCTGATCTTCGGTACTGACCTGATCTTTTTCGCCACCTATGGTGATCAGTTTAACCAGATAATCTTCGGCATCTTTCACGACGATACTACCGCCATCCTGATCACCATCTGGAAGGAGTATCACCCAATACTCTTCCTCGGCATCGCCCTGCCTTTGATTATCGCTAACCTGTGGCTGATAAAGCGCTGGCTCGCGTACACTCCGGCGTGGCTGGATAATCTTGCTACCCGTCCTCGCCCGCGGCGGCAAGGCAATGCCATTGCCGTCATGATGTTTTTTATCATGGTCGCCTTCATTCGTGGTGGCACCCTGTGGGGCGAACCGATTCTGCTGAAGCATGCCTTTGTGGTCGATGATCTCTTCCTTAATCGATGTGTCATCAATCCGTTAACTGCCCTGGCCAACGCCCTCGACAACAAACTGAAACTGGAAAACGGAATCGCCCTGGAGCAGTTCTGGCCCAACGAGGATATTAACAGCGCATTGCGCTATGAACTGACGCAACGAGGTGAGTCACTCACAGCAGATAAAAATCTGGATCAGCAACTGGAGAGGGTCGCAAAGGGACGTCAGGGCGCAAAACCCAAACATATCTTCCTCCTGCTGATGGAGAGCCATAGTGGCTGGACGGTAATGCCGGTCTATCGCTTCGCCGGTTTATCACCAGAGTTCTCTAAATTGGCAGATGAGGGTATCTACTTTCCCAACTTCCTGCCTTCCGGTGACGGCACCGTTGGCTCGATGAACGCGCTGGTGACCGGCCTGCCGGATGCCGGACTCAACATCAACTACGAAGCCACATCTGCGCACGCCTACCCATCCGGTCTCGCTGCGACGATGAAGCGACTCGGCTATACCACCCGCTTTTTCTACGGTGGTTTCCTCGGCTGGCAACGCCTGGATAACTTCGCCCTGAATCAGGACTTCGACAAGGTTTACGGCGGCGGTGAAATGGGTGTGGGTATCCACACCAACGAATGGGGTGTCGATGACAAGTATCTGTTCGATTTCGTCCTGCACACGGTGGGCGAAAATACCGAAAAACCCAGCTTCAACTTTATCCTCAGCACATCCAATCACCCGCCTTACGATCTTGATCTGGATGCGCTCGGGTATCACCTGCAAAACACCTTGCCAGAGCCGCTTGAGGCCACCAAGAAAGATACGGTTAAGGTATTGGGACATCTCTGGTATGCGGATCAACAGGCCGGTCGATTCGTGCGTCAGGCGGAACAACAGTTACCCGACGCACTCTTTGCCATCACCGGCGATCACACTGCACGACTGCAGATCAACTTTCCTGGCGACAGCGTGGAAGAACAGAAGGCAGTGCCGTTCATCCTCTATGGTCCGAGAGTATTGCCAAAATCCGGGGTGATGAAATCCACCGCCGGGTCACACATAGACATCCCTGCCACGCTGGTGGAACTGGCCGCCGACAAAGGCTTCCGTTACAGCACCTTTGGCCAGAACATGTTGAGCAAAAACTCACCAACCTACGGCTATGGCATGGGATTTATCATTGGTGAGAACTTCATTCATAATGAAACCAGACCGTCCAGAAAAGGTGAATTTGAAGGTGCCATTGTCGAGGACAGTGATGCCACAGAGAACCAGATAAAAATACCCCGCTACGGCTATAGCTGGAAAGTCCTTATCGGTGGGGACTTTATTGTCAATCTGGACGAGATCAAAGATGAAAATAAAGACGTCGATCAGACGCTGTCGGAGATAGCCTCACCTCACTGTGGTTATAGCTGGAAGTTCCTCATTGGCGGAAACTTCACTGTCTGTGATGGCGAGGTCGAAAATAAAGACGAAAGCGCCGACACAAGTGAAAGTGTCGAACAGGAAGGTCCATTCCACTGTGGCTATAGCTGGGACTTCCTCAGCGGTGGCGACTTCATCGTCTGTAGCGGTGGCTCACCTGGTGAAAGTGATAGTAAAAGCGAAGAGGTGGATGAGGAGGAGTACGAGTTTTTCACTGCCTATGCCCTGGCAGGTAAAAAACGCCCGGCAGAGACACCACAGATAAACGCTGAGCAAATCCGCTTCAATGCCCTCAAGGCATTGAGCTGGTACCGGGTAAAGGAAGGCAAGGAACTCCCTGACGAGTAGGTGACCACGGCAACTGGAATTAAGCTGGTACGACCCCATATCGATCCCTGATTACATAGTAGGGTCGGCATGCAACTTAAATTGATTCACCGCCTCGACGATATCGCACCTCAAGCATGGAACGCGCTGGAGGGCGGTATCGATAATCCTTTCCTGCGCCACGAGTTCCTCGCCGGGCTGGAGCGTTTCGGCTGCGTCGGCGAACACTGGGGCTGGCTGCCACATCATTTGGCGCTCTACGACGGAGTGCGGCTGGTGGGTGCCGTGCCGATGTACCTTAAATACAACTCTTACGGCGAACTGGTGTTCGACTGGAACTGGGCCGATGCCTATCGTCGCGCCGGTCTCGACTACTATCCCAAACTGGTAGTGGCCGTCCCCTACTCCCCGGTCACCGGACCGCGGCTGCTCGTCGCCGCCGATGCGGATTATCAAATCGTTGCCAACACACTCATCAAGCATGCCATCGAAATCGCAAAACAACTAAACGTCTCCACCCTGCACTGGCTTTTTCCCAATCAACGCGACGCACAATTACTACAGTCACATGGCCTGCTGGCACGCAACGACGTGCAGTTCCACTGGCACAACCATGACTACCGCCACTTTGACGATTTCCTTGCCACCTTTAACGCAGAAAAGCGCAAGAAACTGAAACGGGAGCGTCGCCGTGTGCAGGAACAGTGGGTTGAAATCGAACTGTTCGATGGCCACCAGGCAACAGCGGAACATTGGCAGCTCTTTCATCGTTTCTATTGCAACACCTTCGACAGACGTGGCGGTCATCCAACCCTGAGCGAAGCCTTCTTCCGCCATCTGGGCGAGAGTCTGCCAGAGAGTGTGGTATTGATGCTGGCCCGACATGAGGGACGATACGTCGCCGGGGCCCTTTCACTGCGCTCCAACGATACCCTCTACGGACGCCACTGGGGCTGCGAGGAGACGTTCCACAGTTTGCACTTCGAGCTCTGTTATTATCAGGGTATCGACTACTGTATTGCGCACGGCCTGAAGCATTTCGAGCCGGGGGCTCAGGGCGAACATAAGGTGGCGCGAGGCTTTGAACCGACCACCACCTGGTCAGCGCACTGGATCGCCAATCCCGGTTTTGCCCGGGCCATCGGCGACTACCTGGAGCGTGAACGACCGGCGATAGAAGAGTACCGGCAGGAATTAAACGAACACCTGCCATTTAAAAAAGGAATCTAAATGCAACAACCGGAAGGTCCATTCTGGCTCGAGCCCGACAGCGATCCGGCACGCTTCCCGGACCCGTTCTACGCGCTCAATGAACCCAACGGTCTGCTCGCGGTCGGTGGCGATCTCACACCGGTACGCCTCCTCAACGCCTATCGTCAGGGTATCTTTCCCTGGTACAGCGACGGCCAGCCGATCCTCTGGTGGAGCCCAAATCCCCGCGCTGTACTCTTCCCGGAAAAACTGAAAATCTCCCGCAGCCTGCGCAAGAAGCTTCGGCAACAGCCGTTCCGCGTCACCCTCGACTGCGACTTCGCCGGGGTGATCGAGGCCTGCAGCGAACCACGTCCGGGGCAGGACGGCACCTGGATCACCGAAGAGATCAAGCTCGCCTACCGCCGTCTGCACAAAATCGGCTTCGCCCACTCAGTCGAGTGCTGGGAGGGAGAGGAACTGGTTGGCGGACTCTATGGCCTCAGCATGGGCAAGGCATTCTTCGGTGAATCGATGTTTAGTCACCGCACCGACGCCTCCAAGATCGCCTTCGCCCATCTGGTGGCACAACTACGGCAGTGGAACTTCCGCTTCATCGACTGCCAGGTGCATACCGAGCACCTGGAAAGCCTCGGTGCGGAATTGATCCCGCGCGATCAGTTCCTCGATCTGCTCGATGAATCGTGCGAACCCATCGATGCCCACCAGGACAAATGGTGGCTCAACCCGGAAATCGCCGGAGCCTGGTGATGAGTAATCCCCGCGACTTCATCCCGCCGGAACTCTTCTTCTACGCCTCGGCGCCGCACCCGTGCAGTTATCTCGACGAACAGGCGGTGACTCTGTTCGCCGACCCCAACGCCCAGATGAACACCCGGCTCTACAGCACCCTATCCGACCTCGGCTTCCGCCGCAGCGGCGAGTTTGTCTATGCCCCGCGCTGCCCTGCCTGCAACGCCTGCCTGCCGGTGCGAATCCCGGTGGATCAATTCAAGCCGGATCGCAGTCAGCGACGTACCCGCCAACGCAACAGCGATCTGACCGTCACCATCAAACCGGCAGAATTCGACCCGCGCCATTTCGATCTCTATCGCCGCTACATGGATCGCCGCCATCCCGAGGGCAGCATGGCCCATCCCGACCAGGAGCAATACCTGCGATTCTTCATCAGTAGTTGGGCCGAGACACGCTTTGTTGAATTCAGCGATGGCAACCGTCCGTTGGCAGTTGCCGTGATGGATCTGCTTGAATCAGGTCTTTCGGCGGTTTACACCTTCTTCGATCCCCAGGAAAACGAACGCGGACTCGGTGTCAACGCCGTGCTCTGGCTGGTGGAAGAGGCCCTGCGGCGAGAACTCCCTTACGTTTATCTTGGTTATCTCATCCATGAAAGCCCCAAGATGAACTACAAAACCCGTTACCAACCCCTGGAATTCTTCCACGATGGCGTCTGGCAACCGCTACAACAGCAGTAACGGGCGCAGCTGTAACCCCTTAGAACGTGAGAAAAGTCACGTATCGGTAATAAATCCGTCATTTAAATCGTCTCAATCGTCACCAAATAGTCATATATGGACGATACTTTAGGCAGGGAGTCTTCCCTGGGCCAGAGAGGAACGTAACCATGTTGAGTTTCGTTTACCGGTTGGTTCGTAGTTTCGAGCAGGAACACGGGGTACACCCCAACCTGCTCTATCTCAGTCCCACGCATCTCCGTTCCCTACGTGAGCAACTCGACGCCTGTGAGCAGCTGGACGACATCGTCAACCTGCTGGGCATGGAGATCATCGTCACCGGCGAGACGATGCACCCGCACGTGGCGTGGACATCGACGCAATGGCGTCGCAAGGCCGTTTGAAAAACTAGGACGGCCACCCCTCTTTTTATCCGACAACCGTCGGATAAGTGCAATTTCCGCTTTGAAAAATGGCGCAAAATCAGGCAATATGCGTGGCTGATTTGAGACGGCTGCGGATTTGCCGCGCCGCTACCGAGAGTGACAACACTGCATGGCGAAAGAAGAAGGCATTGAAATGGAAGGGACGGTCGTCGAGACCCTTCCCAACACCACATTCCGGGTTGAACTGGAGAACGGTCACGTGGTGACCGCGCATATCTCCGGCAAGATGCGTAAGCACTACATCCGCATCCTCACCGGCGACAAGGTCACCGTTCAGCTGACCCCCTACGACCTGACCAAGGGCCGCATCACCTTCCGCGCCCGTTAAGTCGATTCGAACAGAAACAAAAACGCCCGGCATTGCCGGGCGTTTTTGTTTCTGGCTTTCGCTTTAGTGGACGACGGTTTCCTTGCGCCCCTCGAACTCGAAATCGAGCTTGTCATCGCGGACACCGATGCGTACGTGACCACCACCTTCGAGGACGCCGAACAGTAACTCCTCGGCCAGCGGCTTTTTGATCTGTTCCTTGATCACACGGGCCATCGGTCGCGCGCCCATACTCGGTTCGAAGCCGTGCTCAGCCAGCCAGGCACGTGCCTCTTCATCCACTTCGATGGTGACCCCCTTCTCTTCCAGCTGGGTCTCCAGTTCCATAATGAACTTGTCGACCACACTGGCGATGGTGGATGCATCGAGGGCCTTGAACTGAATCGTCGCGTCCAGACGGTTGCGGAATTCCGGGGTGAAGTGGCGGTTGATCGCCTCAATACCGTCGCTGCTGTTGTCCTGTTCGGTAAAACCGATAGAACGACGTGCCAGTTGATCGGCGCCAAGGTTGGTGGTCATCACCAGAATCACGTTGCGGAAGTCCGCCTTGCGGCCATTGTTATCGGTCAGGGTACCGTGGTCCATCACCTGCAGCAGCAGGTTGAAGACTTCGGGATGGGCCTTTTCGATCTCGTCGAGCAGCAGCACCGCATGGGGATGCTTGTTGATCGCCTCGGTCAGCAGGCCTCCCTGGTCGAAACCGACGTAGCCGGGCGGCGCGCCGATCAGGCGCGACACGGTATGCCGCTCCATGTACTCGGACATATCGAAACGGATCAGCTCGATACCCAGGGTACGCGCCAGCTGGCGAGTCACCTCGGTCTTGCCCACACCGGTGGGACCGGCAAAGAGGAAGGAACCGATCGGCTTCTGCTCCTGGCCGAGGCCGGAACGGGACATCTTGATCGCGGTGGACAACGCATCAATGGCCGCATCCTGACCGTAGATCATCAGCTTCAGATCCCGCTCCAGATGACGCAGGCTCTCCTTGTCGGAGGTGGAGACACTCTTCGCAGGGATACGGGCGATCTTGGCGACCACCTCCTCGATCTCGCGCACACCGATAGTCTTCTTGCGCTTTGACACCGGTTGCATACGCTGACGCGCACCCGCCTCGTCGATTACGTCGATCGCCTTGTCCGGCAGGTGACGATCATTGATATAACGCTCTGAGAGCTCCGCCGCCTCGCGCAGCGCCGGCTTGGTGAACTTGACCCCATGGTGGTCTTCGAAACGGCTCTTCAACCCTTCAAGGATCTGCACGGTCTCTTCCACACTCGGCTCCGGCACATCGATCTTCTGGAAACGCCGGGTCAGGGCATGGTCCTTCTCGAAGATTCCGCGGTATTCGGTGTAGGTGGTGGAACCGATGCACTTCAGATCGCCGGAGGCGAGCACCGGTTTAACCAAGTTGGAGGCGTCCATCGCGCCGCCGGAAGCGGCGCCGGCACCAATGATGGTGTGGATTTCGTCGATAAAGAGGATCGCCCCTTGTTCCCGCTTGAGCTGGTTGAGCACCGCCTTGAAGCGCTTCTCGAAGTCGCCGCGATACTTGGTCCCGGCCAGCAGGGAACCGAGATCCAGGGAATAGATGGTGCTACCGTCGAGGATCTCCGGCACCTCGCCGTCGACGATACGTTTGGCCAGGCCTTCCGCCAGGGCGGTCTTGCCGACACCGGCCTCGCCGACGAACAGCGGATTGTTCTTGCGCCGACGGCAGAGCACCTGGATAGTCCGTTCGATTTCGTCTTTACGTCCGATCAGCGGATCGATCTTGCCCTTACGCGCCATCTCATTGAGATTCACCGCATAGGTTTCCAGCGGGCTGGCCCCCTCGGCGGGTTGCTCACTCGGGCTCAAAGCAGCCTCTTCCTCGGCATCAGAGTCTTCCTGTTTGGAGATGCCGTGGGAGATGTAGTTGACCACGTCGAGACGGGTGACATTCTGCTTGCCGAGGAAATAGACCGCCTGCGACTCCTTCTCGTTGAAGATCGCTACCAGTACGTTGGCACCGGTCGCCTCACCCTTCTCTGAGGATTGCACCTGGAACACGGCGCGCTGGATCACACGCTGGAAACCGAGGGTCGGTTGGGTCTCCACCTCAGAGTCCTCCGGCAGGCGCGGGATGTTGGAGGCAATGAAATCGGTCAGGTCTCGGCGTAGCGCCTCAATGTCGGCGCCGCAGGCCTTGAGGATGGGACTGGCCGAGGGATTGTCGATGAGGGCGAGCAGCAGGTGTTCAACCGTCATGAACTCATGCCAGTTGTCGCGTGCCTGTTTGAAGGCCTGATTCAGGGTGTATTCCAGTTCTTTACTCAGCATGGCGTAACCTCACTTCTGTTACTCGGCCTCCATGGTACATAGCAGGGGATGCTGGTTATGTCGCGAATACTCGTTGACCTGTGCGACCTTGGTCTCGGCCACGTCACGAGTAAAAACGCCACATACCCCTTGTCCTTCAGTGTGTACGGCCAACATCACCTGGGTTGCCCGATGTCGTGGCATGCCAAAATAGCTCTCCAGCACATGTACCACGAACTCCATCGGGGTGAAATCATCGTTCAGTAAGATGACCTTATACATCTTTGGACGGGCCAGTTCCGGTTCGCTCTCCTGCACCAGCAGGCCGTGATCCCCTTCCTGCTGTGGCCCATCACCGTTCTTCTTACTCATGTTACGAATCAACATGCCCATAACGTCATCATTACCCCGTACTCTCCATTAGTATTGGCAGCCTGTGCCATTTCCAATACCAATCTCTGACAATATTACTCTGAAAACAACCGATGTCACCTGCAGCGGTCGCAAAACCGGCTGAAGGCCCCCCTCGAAAAGCCGTTGTAATGATAACGTCCCGAACCCATATTTGGGATGCGGTGTACTCATGGTGAACCGGATAATCTTAAGGGTATGTGAAATATGGCAAGCGGCGTCGTTAAGTGGTTCAACAACGACAAGGGATACGGCTTCATTCTGCTCGACGGCGATGAGCAGAACGAGGTATTTGTGCACCACACCGCCATCGACATGGAAGGCTTCAAGACCCTGCGCCACGGCCAGGCGGTCGAATTCTCCCTCTACTACGGCCCCAAGGGGCTGACCGCCTCCTACCTGCGATTGGTCAACGGCGACAGACGGCCGGTGACCAATCAAGGAGTAGCTACATAGAGGAGATCATCGCCTCGCCAAAGGCTGAGCAACTCAGCTCAGTGGCACTGTCCATCAGACGGGCAAAGTCGTAGGTCACCGTGCCGGCGGCGATCGCACCTTCCATACCCTTGATGATCAGATCCGCCGCCTCGTACCAGCCCAGGTGACGCAGCATCATCTCCGCCGAAAGGATCAGTGAACCGGGATTGACCTTGTCCTGCCCCGCATATTTGGGCGCGGTGCCATGGGTCGCCTCAAACATCGCCACGCTGTCGGAGAGGTTGGCGCCGGGCGCAATACCAATACCACCCACCTGTGCCGCCAACGCATCGGAGATGTAGTCGCCGTTGAGGTTAAGGGTGGCGATCACGCTGTACTCCTCGGGACGCAGCAGGATCTGCTGCAGGAAGGCATCGGCGATGACATCCTTAATCACGATATCCTTGCCAGTGCGCGGGTTTTTTAGCGTCATCCACGGCCCGCCGTCCAGCAGCTTCGCCCCGAACTCCTCGGCGGCCAGGGCGTAGCCCCACTCCTTGAAGGCCCCTTCGGTGAATTTCATGATGTTGCCTTTGTGGACCAGGGTCAGCGAATCACGATCGTTATCAATGACATACTGGATCGCCTTACGTACCAGACGCTGGGTGCCCTCTTTGGAGACCGGCTTGATACCGATGCCGGAGCTTGCGGGGAAACGGATCTTCTTCACCCCCATCTCCTGCTGCAGGAAAGCGATCAGCTTCTTCGCCTCGGCGCTCTCCGCCGACCACTCGATGCCCGCATAGATGTCCTCGGAGTTCTCGCGGAAGATCACCATATCGGTCTTCTCCGGCGCCTTCACCGGGCTGGGCACGCCGTTGAAGTAGCGCACCGGACGCAGGCAAACATAGAGATCCAGTTGCTGGCGCAACGCAACGTTGAGGGAGCGAATTCCACCGCCCACAGGTGTGGTCA
This sequence comes from Thiohalomonadaceae bacterium, assembly GCA_050288165.1. Lineage (GTDB taxonomy): Bacteria > Pseudomonadota > Gammaproteobacteria > Thiohalomonadales > Thiohalomonadaceae > JAPHTQ01. The sequence continues at coordinate 206,844 of JBNKDG010000006.1, forward strand.
GCGGCCCCTTGATGGAAACCACGTAGTCGCGTACCGCCTCCATGGTCTCAGCAGGCAGCCAGGTATTGTCGCCGTAGACCGCGTTGGCCTTCTCTCCGGCATAGATCTCCATCCAGGCAATGGCGCGCTCACCGCCGTAGGCCTTCTCCACCGCCGCGTCGACCACCCGCTTCATCACCGGAGTGATATCCACGCCGATACCGTCGCCTTCGATAAAGGGAATGATCGGCTGTGCGGGAACATTAAGGGAGAAATCGCTGTTTACGCCGATCTTCTGGCCGTTGGCGGGGATGATGATCTTTTCGTAGCTCATGAGGGGATCCAGTCACGCATTGCGGTAGTCAAAACAAAACGAAATAATGCTGGTCTGAGCCGCAACATTCAATAGCCAACGACCCGATGTCCCGTATTCTGCTGCTAAACAAGCCCTATGACGTCCTCTGCCAGTTCACCGACAGTGACGGACGTGAAACCCTGGCAAGTTACATCAATGAAAAGCATTTCTACCCTGCCGGTCGACTGGACCGTGACAGTGAAGGCATGGTGCTGCTGACCGACGACGGCAGCCTGCAACATTGCGTCGCCCATCCCCAGCACAAACAGGTAAAGACCTATCTGGTTCAGGTGGAGGGAGTACCTGATGATGCGGCGATTAACACGCTACGCAAAGGTGTAGAACTAAAAGACGGCCTGACTCGCCCGGCACGAGTCGAACGGATCGATGAACCCGACATCTGGCCGCGCAATCCACCGATCCGTTACCGTGCTAACATTCCCACCAGTTGGCTTCGCCTGACCATCAGTGAAGGTCGCAACCGCCAGGTGCGGCGTATGACCGCTGCGGTTGGTTTCCCGACCCTGCGTTTGATACGCTGGGCGATTGGCGAGTGGAGCCTTGATGGACTTCAACCAGGCCAATGGCGGGAGGTCGAGACGGCAGAAGTCACGACATTCGCACAGCAATGCGCCAGACTGAAACGCCGAACAGGCGGGCAAAAAACAAACGACAGAAGACTCAATGAACGAAATCTGGACACCTCATCTGACCGTCGCCGCCGTTATTGAGGAGGCGGGCAAGTTTCTCCTGGTCGAAGAACGCTCCGAAGGCAAAGTCGTCCTCAATCAACCTGCGGGACACGTCGAGGAAGAGGAGACCATCCTGCAGGCCGTCGTGCGCGAAACCCTGGAAGAGAGTGGGCGCCATTTCCAGCCCGAAGCGATCAGCGGTCTCTACCGTTGGCGTAGCCCCGAGAATGGTTACACCTATCTGCGGCTGGCCTTTTGTGGCGCCCACGGTGAACGCAACCGTGACTTGGCCCTGGATACCGATATAATCGACACACACTGGCTGAGTCTCGACGAACTGCACGAGCGCGAGACTCAGTTGCGCAGTCCGCTGGTGATGCGCTGCATAGAAGATTACCTGGCGGGAAAACGCTACCCGCTGCAACTGGTCGAAGAGCTTCGCTGAATATCCTTTACATGAACGCCAATCCTGTCACCCAACAGACACAACATGTGATCGTCGGACTCTCCGGTGGCGTCGACTCGTCCGTGGCCGCGATCCTGCTGCAGCAGCAGGGCTACCGGGTGGAAGGGCTGTTCATGAAAAACTGGGAAGAGGATGACACCCAGGAGTACTGCAGTGCTGAGGTCGACCTCGCCGATGCCAAGAGTGTCAGTGAATCCCTGGATATCCCGCTACATGCAATGAACTTTTCCGCCGAATACTGGGATCAGGTATTCAGCCACTTTCTGACCGAATACGAAGCGGGACGCACCCCCAATCCGGATATCCTCTGCAACCGCGAGATCAAGTTCAAGGCGTTCCTCGATCATGCGATGCGTATGGGCGCAGATTTTATCGCCACCGGCCACTATGCTCGCAGCCGCAAGGTCGATGGGAAATACCAGCTACTCAAAGGCCTGGATAACGGCAAGGATCAGAGCTACTTCCTCTATACATTGGGACAACAGCAACTGGCGAAGGCGCTCTTCCCGGTCGGTGAATTACAGAAAAACGAAGTACGCCGGATTGCTGAAGAGCATCAGCTGATCACCCACGATAAAAAAGACAGCACTGGGATCTGTTTTATCGGTGAACGTAACTTCCGCGATTTCCTCAGTCGTTATCTGCCCGCCAAACCGGGAGAGATCCAGACACCTGATGGCACGGTGATCGGTCACCACACCGGCCTGATGTACTACACGCTGGGCCAACGTCAGGGACTGGGTATTGGTGGCGTGACTGGATTTAACGATGATCCGTGGTATGTGGCCGACAAGGATATGCAGCACAATGTGCTAATCGCGGTACAAGGTCACGACCACCCCCTGCTCTACTCGCGCGGTCTTACCGCCGGACAACTGAGCTGGGTAGATGGTATAGGTCCCCAGGCACCATTTCATTGCATGGCAAAAACCCGCTATCGCCAACCGGATCAGGCCTGCACCATCACGCGGCTGGATGCTGATGGTTGCGAGGTGGTTTTCGATGAGCCACAACTGGCGGTCACCCCTGGCCAGTCTGTGGTGTTTTACGACGGAGAGGTCTGCCTCGGTGGTGGCGTGATCGAGACCCGGACTTGAGTTAACACTAGTGGGACATATAGCAAGTTCATGAAGAACATTAACGACAGAACTCTGGCCCTCGGCGGCGTCTTTCAGGCCGCCTGGCTGGTCGATCAGGCAGCGCGTACCGGCAAACTGCCGCAGCCGGAATTTGAAACCATTATCGGCAGCCTGTTTGAATTTTCACCGGTAAGTACCGAAGCGGTGTTCGGATCGCGTTTCGAGATCCGTCGTGGTTTGCAGACCATGATCGAGCAACTGGAATCCCGGGAAGAGACCCGTAACATGTACATCATGCGCTATGCCATTAGCCTGTTGATCCTGGAACGCAAACTCTCGGCACAACCGGCGATGCTGAACAAGATCGGTAGCGAACTGGAGAACACTGGACACCAGATCCGCCACTTCGGCCTGATCCACGAAAACGTCATCGCCCATCTTGCCGACATCTATTCAAATACCATCAGCACGTTAACACCGCGCATTATGGTCAGCGGTGAGAACAACCAGTTACAACGACAGGAGAATGCCAATAAGGTACGAGCGCTGTTGCTGGCCGGGATTCGCGCCGCGGTACTATGGCGACAGTGCGGCGGTAACCGCTGGCAACTCTTCTTCCAGCGCAAGAAATATCTCCAACAGGCAAAAACCCTGCTGGCATAAAAAAAGCCGCCCGATGGGCGGCTTTTTAGTTACACACTGCGCAAGTTAGCCGGCTTTCTTGGCCACCGAAAGATTCTTGCGATTCTTCTCCAGCAGTGCCGGACCAACGCCCTTCACCTTGAGCAGATCGTCAACCGACTTGAATGGGCCATGCTCCTTGCGATACTGCACGATCGCTTCGGCCTTCTTCATACCGACCCCGTTGAGCTCGGCTGCCAGTGCAGTGGCATCCGCTGTGTTGATATCGACACTCCAGGCGAAAGAGGAACAGAGAAAGAAAAAGACCAGAGTGAAAGCTCGAATTACCTGTTTCATTGATGCGTTCTCCATAACACGTCGTACTGCGGGTTTACAGCCCGCTCAGTAAACGGAAATTGGAGACGCGCTACAAGTGACTCGGTGTAGGAAACTTCCTGATTTTTTGTCGGAAATTTTCAGGCCAGTGTGCCAGACAATTCCGCTTCAATCTTACCCAGCGCCTCAAGCGGATCGGCCGCCGCGGTAATCGGACGACCGATCACCAGGTAACTGGAGCCGAGGCGCATCGCATCGGCGGGTGTAGTAATGCGCGTCTGATCGCCCTTCTCCGACCAGGCAGGACGAATGCCAGGTGTAACCAGGCTGAACTGACTCGGCACGATCTGGCGCAGCATCTCCACCTCTTTCGGTGAACAGACTACCCCGTCCAGACCGGCATCGTTGGCCAACGTTGCCAGGCGTTTGACGTTATCTGCAGGCGTGCCGGCAAGACCAATCTGCTCGATATCCTCCTGCCCCATGCTGGTAAGGATGGTGACACCAATAAGCAACGGTTTTGCAGCCGATTTATCCACCGCTTCACGTGCCGCTTCCATCATCCGCTTACCACCGAGGGTATGCACGTTAATCATCCACACGCCAAGATCGGCAGCAGAACGACAGGCACCGGCAACGGTGTTGGGGATATCATGAAATTTCAGGTCTAGGAAGATCTCGTAGCCCTGCGCAGCGATCTTCTCCACCAACTGTGGTCCGCTACGGGTAAACATCTCCTTGCCAATCTTCAAACGGCATCGCGTCGGGTCGAGACGCTGCACCAGTTCCAGTGCCTGCTTCTCTTCAGGAAAATCGAGGGCGACGATGACAGGGGATGTTACTTTTTTATTCATACGATTTCTCTCAAAAGGTCTGATCAACACTTCTTAAAATTAGCGAGCAAAGGCGAGACAAGACGAAAATGGGCGAGAAAGCGGAGTTTACACGTAGTAAATGAGCATTTTGAGCCCATTTTTAACGCCGTATCGCCGAAGCGCAGCAATTTTAAGACTATTCGCCCTCGATGCCATGAATGGGTTTAATTGTGCCCCACTGCTTACAACTCGGACACTGCCACTGCAAGGTACGTGTAGTATATCCGCAGTGTCCGCACTGATAGACCGGCTTACCTTCCAGTAACATGTGAATGACTTCGCGCAGCGCACTCAACTCAGGTCCACAGCTGGAGGCCTCATCACCGCTACGCAGATCCAGCAGGTAATCGAGCGCACGCAACGAGGGACGTTTCCTGAGTGATTCATGCAGCATGGTGATCGCCTGGTGTTTCATGCCATGCTCACTCATCTGCTGCGACAGGGCGACCAGCAAACTAATCCCCTCGTCTTTGCTACTCAGGAAGCGCAGGTATTGCAGATACTCATCCTGCTGGCCCAACTGTTCATAGCAGTGTCGCAGCGGTTTGACTATCAGTGGCAGGTAAGCGGCATCCTGAGTCTCAATCCGCTTGTAGGCACGAACAGCCTGTTTGAGTTGCTGTCGACGTTGCGCAACATCGGCCTCCAACAGGCTGGCACGTACGCAGTTGCGATCTTCCGAAAAGGCCTGCGACAACAGTTTCTCAGCCTTGCCCAATTCACTTGTCTTAACCGCCAATTCAGCCAGTTCGCAATAGTAGTGGGCAATGACCGGAGAGAATGCCTTGTCGCGCTTACCGTTCAACTGCCGCGCAACGTCAATGGCCTTGTCCCACTCCTTCTCCTGCTGATAGATATCGAGCAGTTGCTTGCGACTGGGACTGGCATAGAGGTAATCGTCACTCAGTTCATGAAACAGGCTTTCAGCACGATCCAGCAGACCAGCGCGCATGTAATCGAGGCCCAGTTCATAGAGCGCCTTGCGCCGCTGCTCCCGCGACAGCATTGGACGTGCCATGAGGTTCTGGTGGATACGTATCGCGCGATCGGTTTCGCCACGGCGCAGGAACAGATTGGCCAGGGCAAACTGGATTTCCACCGTTTCGCTGTCGGTCTCCGACATGCGAATGAAAACCTCCAGCGCCTGATCCGGCTGTTCATCGAGGAGGTAGTTAAGACCTTTGAAGAAATCGCTCGATAACGGTGGGCAACCTGCGCCACTGCTGGTGCCTCTTTTCTTTGCGCCACGCCAGCCTATCCACCACCCGGAGAGTGCGGCGATCGGCAGCAGAAGAAAAAGCAGCTCAATACCCATGGCTCAGTACTGCCCTTTGATCGGGATTTCGCGCAGATTTTTTACCTCTTGCTCGCTTAGTGCCAGACGCTTGCGCAGACGGGATGTTTCGCGCTTCGCACGCAATGCCAGGTGCAGCGAGATGACTATACCAAGCAACACGCCCAGAGCAAGGGAGGCATAAAGGAGTAAGGCCAGAGAGGTTTCAACTTGAGAAAAATAGAAATCAAAAACAACCGCTCCGGCATTAAGCCGAGCGAATAGCGCGCCGGTCAGGGCGAGCAATAAAATGATAAACAGGAAAATGGCACGCTTCATAGCGCCACTCTAGTCGATTCACGTGTGATTGTGAACTCATGCACGGCGGCTGCGTGAATATATTGGGTTAAGCGAACGATACCCGCTTACCCGGGATAAGCTCAGGCAGTCTCCTGACGGATTTCGTTGCCCTGTTCCAGCCCTTCATTCACCCGTTCACGTAATTCCTTACCGGGTTTGAAGTGCGGTACAAACTTGGAGCCAAGCGACACCGCTTCACCGGTTTTGGGATTACGTCCCATACGCGGCGGACGGTAGTGCAGGGAAAAGCTGCCAAAACCACGAATTTCGATCCGTTCACCGTTGGCCAGGGAGTGAGCCATCGTTTCCAGTACGGTTTTCACCGCCAGCTCGACATCTTTATAGGCCAGTTGTGACTGCTTTCGTGAAAGTATCTCAATAAGCTCAGATTTTGTCATAGCGCTTCCTGTGGCAGGGATGGAAAAGGGCCTGCCATTAAGGCAGGCCCGTTCTTACCGCTTAGTCGTCCTGGTTTTCCATCTGCTCCTTCAGCAGGTCACCCAGAGTCGGGTTAACCGGTGCGGAGCGTTTGTAGTCCTGAACCGCTTCGTGCTCTTCATCATTGTCTTTCGCCTTGATGGAGAGGTTGATGGTGCGGTTTTTGCGATCCACGCCGATGAACTTGGCTTCGATCTCTTCGCCTTCTTTCAGCAGTGTACGCGCATCTTCAACGCGGTCACGGGAAAGTTCGGAAGCACGCAGATAACCTTCTACGCTATCAGCCAGGTCAATCACAGCGCCCTTGGCATCCACTTCACGCACGGTGCCACGGACGATGCTTCCCTTCTGGTTAGCTGCAACAAAGTTGGAGAATGGATCCTGCTCCATCTGTTTGATGCCGAGGGAGATACGCTCACGCTCAGGATCGATGGCCAGAATAACCGCTTCAACTTCGTCACCCTTCTTGAAGCTGTGTACCACTTCTTCACCGTTCTCCTGCCAGGAGATATCGGACATATGCACCAGACCATCGATGCCACCGTCCAGACCGATGAAGATACCGAAGTCGGTGATCGACTTGATGGTACCGGAAACTTTGTCGCCCTTGTTGTGGCTACCCGCAAACTCTTCCCACGGATTCGGCACGCACTGCTTCATACCGAGAGAGATGCGGCGGCGCTCGGCGTCGATGTCGAGGACCATAACTTCGGTCTCGTCACCCAGCTGAACAACCTTGGACGGATGGATGTTCTTGTTGGTCCAATCCATTTCGGAAACGTGAACCAGACCTTCGACACCCTCTTCGATCTCGACAAAGCAGCCGTAGTCGGTAAGGTTGGTAACCTTGCCGAACAGGCGGGTGCCTTCCGGATAACGACGAGTGATATCTTCCCACGGATCCTCGCCCATCTGCTTGAGGCCGAGAGAAACACGATTGCGATCGCGGTCGAATTTAAGCACCTTAACTTCGATTTCATCGCCAACGTTGACGATTTCACCCGGATGCTTGACGCGCTTCCACGCCATATCGGTGATGTGCAGCAGACCGTCGATACCACCGAGGTCGACGAATGCGCCGTAATCGGTGAGGTTCTTGACGATACCTTTTACAACCTGGCCATCTTCCAGATTGGCCAGCAGCGCATCGCGCTCTTCGCTGCTCTCGGTTTCAACCACAGCACGACGGGAAACAACCACGTTGTTACGCTTGCGATCGAGCTTGATAACCTTGAATTCGAGATCCTTGCCTTCGAGGTAGGAGGTGTCGCGCACCGGGCGAACATCCACCAGTGAACCCGGCAGGAAGGCACGGATATCCTGCAATTCGACAGTGAAACCGCCTTTGACCTTGTCGATGATACGACCGATAACGGTCTCGTCTGCATCGTGCGCCTTTTCCAGGCGGATCCAGGACTCGGCACGTTTGGCTTTTTCACGGGAGAGTCGGGTAGTACCGAAGCCGTCTTCAACCGCTTCCAGCGCGACATCGATCTGATCGCCGACAGCGACCTCGATCTCACCCTTTTCGTTGCGGAATTGTTCTACCGGAATCATGCCCTCAGATTTGAGGCCGGCATTGACGACGACTACATCTGAGCCTATGGAAACGACGGTGCCGGTAACAATGGAACCGGGACGCATCTGGGTATCAATAAGACTCTGTTCAAAAAGTTCTGCAAAGCTTTCGCTCATCGCTTGGTAACCTGAAATGAAAAAACCGCGTTGCCTCAAACAAAACCGGCAAGGCGGGTTGTTGGTTGCATTTGCGCAGGCTTACGCCTGTGCCCCGTTAGCGGTGGAATTGACTACAGTGCGAATAGACCTCACTGAACACCTCGTCGATGCTCATGTGGGAGGTATCGATGGTAATTGCATCCGCCGCCGCCCTGAGCGGAGAGACCGCCCTCGACCGATCACGCTGGTCACGCTGCTCTATCTCCTCGATCAGACTGCGCAGACTAGCACTGAACCCCTTTTGTTTCAACTGCTTATAACGTCTTTCTGCGCGAACTTCGGCTGAGGCATCAAGAAAAAATTTATGGGCTGCGGAGGGGAAGACGGTGGTACCCATATCGCGGCCGTCGGCAACCAGCCCCGGCGCGACAGCGAAGTCCCGTTGGCGCTGTAGTAACGCTTCACGTAGCGCCGGCAGGGCCGCTACCCGGGAGGCATTCTCGCCTGCCTGCTCGGTGCGAATATCGTTGGTAACATCCTGTTTTTCAAGGATTACTTTTATCTCCCCGCCATCCTGAGCGAGGAATTCCACATCCAGTTCCCGACCGATGGCCGCGACTGCCGCTTCATCATCCAGAGCCACCCCACGGTTCAGGGCTGCCAGGGCGGTTAGACGGTAAAGGGCCCCGCTATCAAGCAGGTGCCAACCCAGTTTTTGCGCCAGAAGATAGCTGATGGTGCCCTTGCCGACCCCGCTGGGGCCGTCGACGGTGATGACGGGAATATGGTTCTCGCCCATTACTCCTGCGCCTCGCTGATCGTCAGACCCGCCTTTTGGGCAAGTTTGACGAAACCAGGGAAGGAGGTATTGACGTTGGCACAATCGTCGATGGTGATCGGACCACTGGCGCGCAGTGTCGCCATGGCGAAAGACATGGCGATGCGGTGGTCGCCGTGACTGTCGACCCGTCCGCTGCCGATGGGTCCGCCCTGGATCACGATGCCGTCCGGGGTCGGTTTGGCATCCACACCCAGCGCGATCAGGCCATCGGCCATTACCTGGATGCGGTCGGATTCTTTAACTCGGAGTTCCTCGGCACCGGTCAGGACGGTTTCGCCCTCGGCGCAGGCAGCGGCAACAAACAGCGCCGGAAATTCGTCGATGGCCAGTGGCACCTGTTCCTCAGGAATACGGATCCCTTTCAGTTTGCTGGCGCGGATACGGATGTCGGCCACCGGTTCGCCGCCGACCTCCTGCTCGTTCTCTACCGTGAGGTCCGCACCCATCAGGCGCAGGATATTGATGACGCCGATACGGGTCGGGTTGATCCCCACGTGCTGCAGGGTCACATCAGAACCTTCGGCAATCGCCGCGCCGACCATAAAAAAGGTGGCGGAAGAGATATCGGCGGGAACATCGATGTTGGTCGCAGTCAGCTTGCCGCCCGGTTCAACACAGGCCGTCGAGCCATTCACCTTCACCGGATAACCGAAGCCGCGCAGCATCCGCTCGGTGTGATCCCGGGTCGGTGCCGGTTCGGTCACACAGGTAGGCGAATCGGCATAGAGCCCGGCCAGCAGCAGGCACGACTTCACCTGAGCCGAAGCCATCGGCATTTGGTACTCAATACCGTGCAACGGTTGTCCACCGTGAACTTTCAGTGGCGGTGTGCCTGTCTCAGTGGTCCCCACCTTTGCACCCATTAGCGCCAGTGGTTCGGTCACCCGTTTCATCGGTCGCTTGGAGAGCGAAGCATCGCCATGCATCTCCACGTCGAAGCTTTGGCCTGCCATCAGACCGGAGAGCAGACGCATGGAGGTGCCGGAATTACCGAGATCGAGTGGCTTACTCGGTGCCTTTAGTCCATGCAGACCAACACCGTGGATCGTCACCCTGCCCTGCTCGGGCCCTGAAATCTGCACACCCATGTCACGAAACGCCTGCAGGGTGGCAAGGCTGTCTTCCCCTTCAAGGAAACCTGTTACTTCGGTTGTGCCCTCAGCCAGCGAACCGAGCATGATGGAACGATGGGAGATCGATTTGTCGCCGGGAACGCGCAGTGTGCCAGTAAGCGCACCACCGGGTTGCACGGTATAGATAACGTTCTTGTCTGAACTCATTGGATTTAACAGTTCTTTTCGCAGTAATCATCGCGAGCCGCTTTGGCACGCGTAAAGGTATCGAGTAGCGCCTTGCTGTCGCCGCTTTCGATCGCACGCGCCAGCGTTTGCAGTTCTTCATCAAAGCGGCGCAGCATCTTTAGCAACGCTTCGCGATTGTTGAGACAGACGTCGTGCCACATCTGCGGGTTACTGGAGGCGATGCGGGTAAAGTCGCGGAAACCACCGGCGGCATAACGGAAGATATCATCGTGATCCTCCAGCCGCGCCAGGGTATCGACCAGGGTAAAGGCCAGCATGTGCGGCAGGTGACTGGTGGCGGCCAGCACTTCGTCATGATGAGCAACGCTCATCTCAGAGACTTCGGCACCGGCCTGTTGCCACATCTCACGCACCGCATTTATCGCATCGGGATCGCTATCTTCGTCAGGAGTCAAAATCACCCGCCGCTGTTGAAACAGATCAGCAAGTGAAGCCTCCACCCCGCTCTGCTCGGTACCGGCGATGGGATGACCGGGAATAAAGCGGGGCGGCACAATACCGAACACTTTGCGCGCCGCTTCCACTACCGAGCCCTTGGTGCTGCCGACATCTGTGACGATGGTCTGAGCAGCAAGATGTGGTTTCAGTGCGGCGAGAACAGATTGCATCGCCCCGACCGGCACACCGATGACAATTATCTCGGCATCTTTCACCGCTGCTGCGAGATCGGTTTCAATCCGATCAACAACACCCAGCGCTTTCGCCTTCTCCAGTTCTACCGCATTGCGTCCCCAGCCAACGATCTCGCCACAGGCATCGGCGGCCTTCAGCGCTCGCGCGAGCGAACCGCCGATCAGGCCAACACCGATTACACTGAGGCGTTTAATCGCCATCTCAGAGATCGCGACCTATGGCCTGGGCGACTGCTCGCAGTTGCGGCATCAACGCCTTCAGTTCGGCGGCATCGATCGCCTGATCCGCGTCGCACCATGCTTCACAGGGAGTCGGGTGCATCTCCACCAGCAGGCCGTCGGCACCGGCAGCCACCGCCGCCAATGAGAGCGACGCCACCAGCGAGGCCTTGCCACCGGCGTGGCTCGGATCGACGATCACCGGCAGGTGGGTCTCTTTTTTCAACACCGGAATGGCGGTGACGTCGAGCATGTTGCGATACATGGTCTCGAAGGTGCGCACGCCACGTTCGCAGAAGATGATGTTGTGGTTACCACCGGCAGCGATATATTCCGCCGACATCAACCACTCTTTGATTGTGGCTGACATGCCGCGCTTGAGGATGACCGGCTTGTGAATACGGCCCACCTCTTTCAGCAGATCAAAGTTCTGCATATTACGGGTGCCGATCTGGATCACATCAACATCGTGTTCCATGAAGGCATCTATCGCACGCACGTCCATCAATTCGGTGACGATGGGCATATTGTGACGTTTGGCCGCCTTCTGGAAAATCTCCAGTCCTTCAACCCCTTTTCCCTGGAATGCGTAAGGCGAGGTGCGCGGTTTGAAGGCGCCGCCACGCATCAAGCGACAACCGGCAGCGGCAACACCATCGGCAGCGGCATCCATCTGCTCCTGAGTTTCTACGGAACAGGGGCCGGCGATCACCTGCACCTGATTGCCACCGATCTTGATCCCGTTACCCAGGTCGATAACCGTATCTTCCTTATGATAGGAACGGGCGACGATCTTGTAGGGCTTCATCACGCGGATGACATTTTCCACACCGGGCAACGCCTGCAACAACTCCTTGTCGGCCTTGGTCTCATCGCCGATGGCACCGATAACGGTGCGCTCGACGCCACGGGAGACGTTACTATCGAGACCGAAACTTTTCAGCTTGTTCACCACCCCTTCGATCTGTTCATTGGTGGTGTCGCCGTTCATGATGATAATCATCGTTTAACTCTCTTTACCTCGATTGGCGGCCACTGCAACAGCGACCTGTTCTGAAATCACTCCGTCAGCGCCCTTTGCAACGCGCTGAGAAAACGTTCGTTCTCTTCCTTTGTGCCCACCGTCACCCGCAGGTGATTAGGCATACCGTAGTTGGCGACGGGACGAACGATCACCCCCTCGCGCAACAGTGCTTCGTAGACCGGACCACCGGCACGCTGCAGATCGACGCTGATGAAGTTACCCACCGAGGGAATGTACTCCAGCCCCATCTTGTCGAAGCGGGCGGTCAACTGTTTCAGTCCGGCAGCATTCAACTCCACCGAACGTAACAGGTGTTCGGTGTCATCCAGTGCCGCGGCCGCTGCAGCCAGCGCCACGCTGTTGACGTTAAACGGTGGGCGAACCCGGTTCATCAGATCCGCCACCTGCGGATGAGAGACCGCATAGCCTACCCGCAAACCGGCCAAACCGTAAGACTTGGAGAAGGTTCGCGCCACCATCAGGTTGGGATAGCGGGCGATCCAGCTGCTGCAATCGGGATAATCGGTCGCCCCGGTTGCCGGAAAACTGGCGTAATCGAAATAGGCCTCATCAAGCACCACCAGCACCTGCTCCGGTACCTGACGAATGAATGCCTCCAACTCCGCTGCACCCAACCAGGTGCCGGTGGGGTTGTTGGGATTGGCGATGAAGATCACCTTGGTCCGTTCGCTGATCCGCTCACGCATTGCATCCAGATCGTGACCCCAGTTCTTCGCCGGGGCGACGACGCCGGTACCACCAACAGCCTTGGTCAGGAGCGGATAGAGGGCGAAGGAGTGCTCCGAAAAGAGCACCTCATCACCGGGTGCGACAAATACCCGCACTGCAAATTCGAGTACATCGCTGGAACCGTTACCAAGGGTAATACGATCCGTCGATACGTTGTGCTTCGCCGCCAGCTTCTGTTTCAGCTCGAAACCGTTACCATCCGGATAGAGCCAGATATCCTCCAGCACATCGTGCATTGCCGCCAGCGCTCTGGGCGATGGTCCCAGCGGATTTTCATTGGAGGCGAGTTTGATGATGTCGCTGACACCATACTCACGCTCCAGCTCTTCGATCGGCTTACCCGGCTGGTAAGGACTCAGGCCAAGCACACCGGGATTGGCGTTACGGGAAAAATCGGTCATGGGATTACAGTACCGCGACAGGGAATGAACCAAGCAGCTTGAACAGCGCTGCCTCATCCTCCAGTTCCGCCAGTGCAGCGGCAACCTTTGCCTCGTCACGGTGACCGAGGATTTCGACGAAGAAGACGTAGTCCCAGGTTCCCTGACGGGACGGACGTGACTCGATACGGGTCATGGAGATACCGTTGCGCGCCAGCGGCTCCAGCAGCTTGAACAGTGAACCGGGTTTGTTGCGGGTGGAGAGCAGCAACGCGGTTTTGTCTTCACCGCTGGCAGGCACCGCCTCACGCCCCAGGATCAGGAAGCGCGTAGTGTTATTCGGCTCGTCCTCAATATTCTCCGCCAGCAACGGCACCGCATAACGCTCGGCCGCAGCACGTCCGGCGATCGCCGCCACGCCCTTCTCCGTCGATGCAAGACGTGCCGCCTCAGCATTGCTGCTAACTGCGATACGCTCAACCATCGGCAGGTTGGCATCGAGCCACTCGCGACACTGTGCCAGCGACTGGGCATGGGAGTAGACCCTAGTGATCGCAGCGAGATCGGTTTCAGTGCTCATCAGGTGATCGTGAATACGCAGCTCCACTTCACCGGCAATCAGTAACGGAGTCTTGAGCAACAGGTCGAGGGTGAGGTTGACCGCACCTTCGGTGGAGTTCTCCACTGGCACCACCGCATAGTCAGCACCACCCGCCTCCACTTCACGGAACACCTCGTCGATCGCCGCCAGTGGCGAACCAACCATGGAGTGGCCGAAGTGTTTCAGCGCTGCTTCGTGAGTAAAGGTCCCTTCGGGGCCGAGGAAGGCCACGGTAGTCGGACGCTCCAGCGCCAGACAGGCGGACATCACCTCACGGAATAGACGCGCCATCTCCTCCGCCGACAACGGTCCCTGGTTGCGTTCACGTACCCGACGCAGCACCTGTGCCTCGCGCTCGGGACGATAGAATAAAGCACCCTCACCTGCGGCCAGTTTCACATGCGCCACCTCCTGCGCCAGTGAGGCACGCTCGTTGATCAGCTGTTGCAGCTGCTCATCAAGCGCGTCGATGCGTTTACGAATCGCTTCCAGTTGTTTGTCGTTGCTCATGATTTGCGTTGTTTATCCATCAATTGCCCGGATAGCCAGGACACCCTCGATCGCAGCGACCTCGTCGATGCTCGACTGCGGCACCGCCTTGTCGACATCGACCAGGGTATAGGCCAGTTCGCCACGGGATTTGTTCAGCATATCGATAATGTTCAAACCCGCCTTGGCCAGACTGGAAGATATCTGCCCCAGCATGTTCGGCACGTTGGAGTTAACCACTGACAAGCGGAAGGCCCCTTCGGTACGTGGCATCACCACCTCGGGGAAATTCACCGAGTTGATCACGTTACCGTTTTCCAGATAATCCTTCACCTGTTCCGCTACCATCATGGCACAGTTCTCTTCCGCTTCACGGGTCGAGGCACCGAGGTGCGGCAGGGTGACCACACGGGGATGGTTCTTCAGCAGGTTGGACGGAAAGTCGCAGACATAGGCATAGGCCTTGCCGCTATCCAGTGCCTTGACCATCGCCTCATCGTCGACGATACCGCCACGGGCAAAGTTCAGTACAACGACGTTATCTTTCATCGTCTTCAGCCGATCTTCATTGATCAGGTTGCGGGTGGAGTCGACCAGCGGCACGTGGAAGGTAACGAAATCGGAATTGCTCAACAGTTCATCGACGCTGTGCGCCTGCTGCACCGATGAATCGAGTTGCCAGGCACCACGTACGGTGATGTTCGGATCGAAACCGATCACCTTCATGCCAAGGGAGACTGCGGCATTGGCGATGCGCACACCGATGGCGCCAAGACCGACCACACCGAGGGTGCGTCCCGGCAGTTCGAAACCGCCGAAGTTTTTCTTACCCGCCTCGGTCTGTTTGTTGATCTCTTCGTCGGTACCCTGCAGGTTACGGGCAAAATCCCACGACTGCGCAATATTGCGACAGGCCATCAACATACCGGCAATCACCAGCTCTTTCACCGCATTGGAGTTGGCACCCGGGGCATTGAACACCACCACGCCTTTCGCACTCATCTTGTCTACCGGAATATTGTTCACCCCGGCACCGGCACGACCGACAGCTTTAAGTGTCGCCGGTATTTCCATCTCATGCATTTTGAAAGAACGCAGCAGAATGCCGTCCGGATGTTGGAATTCGGAGGCTACTTCATATTTGTCACGCGGCAGACGATCCAGACCTACCGATGAGATATTGTTCAGTGTCAGAATTTTGTACATCGCCATCCCCTTTTATTCACCACGAAGAACACGAAGGCCACGAAGATTAATCAGTAAACAGACTTCGTGATCTTCGTGCGCTTCGTGGTTAATTTTTTTATTTAGCCATTGCGTTTCTCGAAGTCGGCCATAAAGGCAACCAACGCATCAACACCCTCTTCCGGCATCGCGTTATAGATCGATGCACGCATACCACCAACAGAGCGGTGACCTTTCAGGGTGACCAGACCCGCTGCCTTGGCTTCACTGAGGAAGGTGGCGTCGAGTTCGGCATTGGCCAGGGTGAAGGGGACGTTCATGATCGAACGGCACTCTTTTGCCACCGGATTGGCATAGAAATCGGAACCGTCGATGGCGGCATAAAGTTTGGCAGCCTTGCGGTTGTTGATCTCGGCCATTTTGTCGAGACCACCGATGTCATTCTTCAACCACTCGAACACCAGACCCGCCAGGTACCAGGCATAGGTGGCGGGGGTGTTGTACATCGAATCGTTTTCGGCGTGGGTTTTGTAATCGAACATAGTCGGGGTACCGGAGATGGTTTCACCGATCAGGTCTTCACGCACGATCACCACGGTCAAACCGGCAGGACCGATGTTTTTCTGTGCACCGGCGTAGATCACACCGAATTTGGAAACATCCATCGGACCACTGAGGATCAGTGAAGACATATCGGCCACCAGCGGGATATCACCGGTCTGCGGCACGTAGGGGAAAGCAACCCCTTCGATGGTCTCGTTGGGGGTGTAGTGAACATAGGCCGCGTCGGCGGAGAGATTCAGATCACCCTGAGCAGGTGCGAAGGTGAACTTGCCACTTTCGGCAGAAGCATCGAACGCGACATTAACGTTACAGGAACGCTTCGCTTCAGAGATCGCCTTTTTACTCCAGGAACCGGTGTTGATGTAATCGGCCTTGCCTTTGCCACGCAGCAGATTCATCGGCACCATGGCGAACTGACTGGAGGCACCGCCCTGCAGGAACAGGACTTTATAGTTGGCAGGGATCTTCATCACCTCGCGCAGGTCGGCCTCGGCCTTCTCCGCGATGGACATGTATTCCTTGCCGCGATGGCTCATTTCCATCACTGACATACCGCTGCCGTTCCAGTCGAGCATCTCCTGCTGCGCACGCTCGATCACGCTCTGGGGTAACATCGCCGGACCGGCGCTGAAGTTAAATACACGTGCCATCGAATTACCTACCTCACTCTGGTTTTGAATACGCTACAAAAGCTCGGTACCGGCTCTACTCTTCTTCACCGGCATCCTCTTCGCCTTCAACCTGCTCCCCCTCATCGGATTCAGCGATCCGTTCCACACCGATCAATTTTTCCTCTTTGGTCAAATTGATCAGGCGCACACCCTGGGTATTACGGCCCATGGTGGAGACCTCAGCGACACGACTGCGTACCAGCGTGCCACCATCGGTAATCAACATCATTTCATCTTCTTCAGAAACCAGTACCGCGCCGACCACTGCGCCGTTACGTTCGCTGGTTTGAATCGCGATCACACCCTGACCGCCACGACCGTAAACCGGATAGTCGTCGATCGGAGTACGCTTGCCGTAACCGTTTTCAGTCGCGGTCAGCACACAACCTTCGTTGGCCAGAATCATCGCGATCACCGACTGGCCTTCACCGAGTCGGATACCACGCACACCGCGGGAAACGCGACCCATGGAACGCACGTCTTCTTCCTTGAAGCGAATTACCTTGCCCGCGCTGGAGAAGAGCATGATGTCGGAAGTGCCATCGGTCACGGTAACGCCGACCAGTTGATCGCCCTCGACCAGCTCCACCGCGATGATGCCACTGGCACGCGGACGGGAGTAATCGACCAGCGGGGTCTTCTTCACCGTACCGTTGGCGGTCGCCATGAAGACGAATTTATTTTCCTCGAATTCACGAATCGGCAGGATCGCGTTAATCCGCTCGCCCTCTTCCAGTGGCAACAGATTGACGATCGGTTTGCCACGTGAGGCACGTCCCGCCTGCGGCAGCTCGTAAACCTTGAGCCAGTAGACTCGACCACGACTGGAGAAGCAGAGGATGGTGTCGTGGGTATTGGCCACGAACATCTTGTCGATGAAATCCTCATCCTTGGTGGCGGTGGCCGACTTGCCGCGACCGCCGCGCTTCTGCGCACGGTAATCGGAGACCGGTTGTGCCTTGGCATAACCCTCATGGGAAAGGGTTACCACCACATCCTCTTCACTGATCAGATCTTCCAGAGTGAGGTCTTCACGGGTGCTGACGATCTCGGTACGACGCTCATCGCCGTATTGTTCGCGGATAGCCTCCAGCTCTTCGCGGATCACACTCATCAATCTTTCGTGGCTACCGAGAATATCGAGCAGGTCTTCGATGGTACCGAGCAGTTCGCGGTACTCATTGATAATCTTGTCCTGCTCCAGACCGGTCAGGCGATGCAGACGCAGTTCCAGGATCGCCTGGGCCTGCGCCTCGGAAAGATGGTACATGCCATCGACCAGACCGAACTCCCTGGCCAACCCTTCGGGACGGGAAGCCTCGGCACCGGCACGGGCCAGCATGTCGTTGACCACACCCGGTGCCCAGCCGCGGGCCAGCAGCCCGACCTTGGCCTCGGCCGGATTGGGCGCGGCCTTGATCAGTTCGATGATCGGATCGATGTTGGCCAGCGCAACCGCCAGACCTTCCAATACGTGGGCACGCTCACGCGCCTTGCGCAGTTCGAAGATGGTACGGCGGGTCACCACCTCACGGCGGTGGCGGATGAACGCCTCCAGCATCTGCTTGAGGTTGATCAGCTTCGGCTGACCGTCGACCAGGGCCACCATGTTGATACCGAAGACGCTCTGCATCGCGGTGTGTTTGTAGAGGTTGTTGAGCAGCACCTCCGGCACTTCGCCGCGTTTCAGCTCGATCACCATGCGCATGCCGTCCTTGTCGGACTCGTCGCGCAGTTCGGAGATCCCTTCGATCTTCTTCTCTTTCACCAGTTCGGCGATCTTCTCCAGCAGTCGCGCCTTGTTGACCTGATAGGGCAACTCGGTGACGACGACGCGCTGGCGACCGGAATCCATCTCCTCGATCTCGGTACGGGCACGCACGTAGATGCGGCCGCGACCGGTGTGATAGGCCTGATAGATACCGGCGGCGCCGTTGATAATACCGGCGGTGGGGAAATCGGGGCCGGGGACGTGCGCCATCAATCCCGGAATATCGAGTTCGGGATTCTCGATCAGCGCCAGACAGGCGTTGGTCACCTCGGTCAGATTGTGCGGCGGGATGTTAGTCGCCATACCCACCGCGATACCGGCAGAGCCATTGATCAGCAGGTTGGGCAGACGTGCCGGCAGAACCTCCGGCTCACTCTCCGATTCGTCGTAGTTGGGGACGAAATCGACGGTCTCTTTATCGATGTCGGACAGCAGTTCCGAGGCGATCTTGGCCATGCGCACTTCGGTATAACGCATCGCCGCCGCAGAGTCGCCGTCGATGGAACCGAAGTTACCCTGGCCATCGACCAGCATGTAACGCAGGGAGAAAGGTTGGGCCATACGCACGATGGTGTCGTAGACCGCGGAGTCACCGTGCGGGTGGTATTTACCGATGACGTCACCGACCACACGGGCCGATTTCTTGTAGGGCTTGTTCCAGTCGTTGCCCAGCTCACGCATGGCGTAGAGCACGCGGCGGTGGACCGGCTTGAGACCGTCCCGCACATCCGGCAGGGCTCGGCCGACGATGACGCTCATGGCGTAATCGAGATAGGACTGCTTCATCTCCTCCTCGATGTTGATCGGGAGGACTTCTTTAGCAAAATCGGTCATCAGATGGCGTTATCCTTTAACTTGCACAGGCCCATACGTTCCATATGACGGAGAGGCGAAAAACAGCGCCCAGTGTAACACACCACCCGACCCTGCCGCATCCGGCAAAACGCGCTCAGAGGCCCTCAGCGGGCGTCTGAGACGATTTCGCAGTATCACGCTGCGGCTATTTCGCCATCATTTCGGCCATCTTTGCCTTATCCGGCGCCAATACCACGCCCTTTTCGGTGACGATGGCATCAACCAACTCAGCTGGGGTCACATCGAAGGCCGGATTCCACGCCTCGGCCCCTTCCGCGGCGACCCGCTGCCCGCCGAGGCAGAGCACTTCGTCTGCACCACGCTGTTCGATGGGAATCAGGTCACCGCTCTCCAGCGACATATCTACGGTGGAGGTAGGTGCCACCACCATCACCTTCACCCCGTGGTATTTCGCCGCCACCGCCGCATGATAGGTGCCGATCTTGTTGGCCACATCACCGTTGGCGGCGATGCGGTCGGAACCGACGATCAACCATTTCACCTTGCCCTGCTTCATCAGCGCCGCGCCGGCACCGTCCGACAACAGGGTCACCGGGATATTGTCCTTCACCAGTTCCCATGCAGTGAGTCGAGCCCCCTGCAACCAGGGACGGGTCTCGTCGGCGTAGACATGGGTAATGCGCTGCTGCGCATAGGCGGCGCGGATCACACCGAGGGCGGTACCGAAACCACCGGTGGCCAGGGAGCCGGTGTTGCAGTGGGTCAGCACGCCACCGCCACTCCCCTCGATCAGGGCGGCACCCAATTCACCCATGTGCCTGTTGGCGGCGATGTCCTCATTATGAATCGCCTGCGCCTCATCCAGCATGCCTTCTACCAGATCGGCATCGACATTGAGTAACCGTTGCAGTGTCTGCTCCATCCGCTCCAGCGCCCAGAAGAGATTGACCGCGGTGGGACGCGCGGCGGCCAGATAAGCGAAATCATCCTTCAATCTTTCTTCAATCCCTTCACGGCCTACTGCCAGCTGATTGCGCACCGCCAGCACTGTACCGAAAGCCGCTGTGACACCGATAGCAGGCGCACCACGCACCACCATGTCACGGATCGCATCGGCCACCGCGCGCGGCTCGTCGTACTCCAGCCAAACCTCTTCACGCGGCAGCAGGCGCTGATCCAGCAACCGAAGTTTGTCGTTCTGCCATAGCACTGCACGAATCGTATCGAAGGAATCTGACATCTGTCGGTCACCGTTCAGTCAAGAAATGGAAGGGGCGCAGTCTAGCTCAAACCCTCTCGCCCCACTACTGCACGCGGTCGTCACAAAACTTTCACTCAAGCGTCATCCACGGGCCATCGCACTGTAACAAATCGTTGCAAGACTGTGCCCGCTTTTTGGATATCCACATAAACCATGTAGGAGAGTACAGATGCAACACAAGAAAGCCCTGATTGCTGCAGCAATCACCGCGGCGCTGGCCGTTTCTGCCAACGCTTCCGCCGAAGCAACCGTTTACGGCAAGATCCACACGTCAGTCGCTTCCGTTTCCCAGGACGTTGCTGGCACCAAGAACAGCGCCACCCAGATCAAGAGCAACGCTTCACGCCTGGGCTTCAAGGCCAGCACTGACGTCGGTGACGGCCTGACCTTCATCGGTCAATTGGAAATGGAAATCGACTACGCCGGTGACACCACTAAATCCAGCGCCGATCTGCTCAAGTCCCGCAACACCTTCGTCGGTGTAAAAGGTGGCTTCGGTACCGTACTGGTAGGTGTACATGACACCCCGCACAAAATGTCTACCGCCAAACTCGACCCGTTTGCTGATACCTATGCCGACTACAACAACATCATCACCGTAGACAACCGTCTGGGTAACGTCCTTGCCTACGTTAACCAGTTCGGCAGTGTTGGTTTGGCCGCTGCTTACTATGCAGGCAATGACTCCGTAACCGGCGAGAACAAAGGTGACGCTACCAGCATCATGGTCAACTACGACGAGAAGCCGCTGTATCTTGCCGCTGCCGTTGAAAGCTATGCCGCTGATGATGCTGCCAACACCGATGAGCTGAAAACCGCGACCAAAGTTGGCGCTGGTTACACCTTCGGCCCGGCCTCTCTGGGTCTGGTCTATGAGACCCTGGCTTACGAGACCTCCAAAGATCAGACCGAAACCTACGTCAGCCTGAAGTACAAGACCGGCGGCAACGCCACCATCAATGCAGCCTACGGTATGCGTGATGACGGTGTTTCTGGTACCAAAGACGAAGTCATGAGCGCTGTCGGCGTCAACTTCAAGATGGACAAAGCTGCCAGCATCTATGTGCTGTATGCCAACGGCACCGACGGTGGCCTGGCACACAAAGGCAAGCTGTCAGGCGATGGTTCAGCTCTGGCTGTAGGCCTGGTCTACAAGTTCTAAGACTCCCTCTCAAGGACCATTTTTGGCAGGGATGCCTTTGCAATGATGTGAACCCACCTCCTAGTGGCGAATTTAAAGGTGCATGACGCACCTTTTTTTCGTTTAGCTGCGCTTGTGGTAAACACAGGGTTTAATTACTCTTGGGCGCATGAAAAATGTCGACACCCTCATTCATGCCCGCTGGATCGTTCCGGTTGAACCCGCCGGAGTCGTCCTGGAGAACCATGCCATCGCAATTAAGGATGGCCACATCGTCGAACTGTTACCGAGCGACAGGGCACGCGAAAGCTACACTGCCGAAGTCGAGTTCGAACAGAACGAACATATCCTGATCCCCGGACTGATCAACGCCCATACCCACGCGGCGATGAGCCTGATGCGTGGTCTGGCCGATGACCTGCCGTTGATGACCTGGCTGCAGGAGCACATCTGGCCCGCCGAGGCAAAGTGGGTCAATCCGGAATTTGTGCGCGATGGCACCCGCCTGGCCATGGCGGAGATGTTGCGCGGCGGCACCACATGCTTTAACGATATGTACTTCTTTGCCGACGAGGCGGCGCGCGTCGCGGAGCAGGCGGGGATGCGCGCGGTGATCGGCCTCATCGTCATCGACTTCCCCACCGCCTGGGCGCAGAACGCCGACGAATATATTCACAAGGGCAACGCCCTGCACGATCAGGTCAAACACTCGCCGCTAATCACCACCGCTTTCGCCCCGCACGCGCCCTACACCGTCTCCGACGAGCCGTTGCAGAAAGTGTTGATGTACGCGGAGGAGTTGCAGATCCCGATCCATATGCACGTGCATGAGACGGCGCATGAGGTTGGTGAAAGCGAACAGCAACTGGGCAAGCGTCCGCTGGCACGTCTGGCCGAACTGGGTCTGGTCGGCCCGCAACTGGCGGCGGTACACATGACCCAACTGAGTGACGAGGAGATCGCCGCCCACGCCGCGGCCAATGCCCACATCATCCACTGCCCCGAATCGAACCTGAAACTGGCCAGCGGCTTCTGCCCGGTACAGAAACTGATCAATGCCGGGGTCAACGTCGCTCTCGGCACCGATGGTGCGGCCAGTAACAACGACCTCGACATGTTCTCCGAGATGCGCACCGCCGCCCTACTGGCCAAGGGGGTTGCCGGTGACGCCAGCGCCCTGCCCGCAGAGAAGGCGCTGGAGATGGCGACCCTCAATGGCGCCCGTGCCCTGGGACTGGAGTCGGTCTGCGGTTCGCTGGTCGCGGGCAAGGCAGCGGACATAGTCGCGGTGAAGATGGATGATCTGGAAACCCAACCGCTGTACCATGCGGTCTCCCAACTGGTCTACGCCACCGGGCGCGACAAGGTGAGCGATGTCTGGGTTGCTGGGCGTCACCTGCTCAAAGAGCGCCGCCTGACCACCCTGGACGAAGGCGAAATCCTCGCCGCCGCCAAACAGTGGCAGACCAGACTCGTCGAACAATCGTGACAGGTAACCCATGAGCGCAGCCAAGAAACAGCACAACGTCGATCACGCCGAAGTCGGTAAATTCGAAGAACTCGCCTCCCGCTGGTGGGACCCGCACAGCGAGTTCAAACCGCTACACGAAATCAATCCGCTGCGCCTGAACTATATCGATCAACGCGCCAACCTCAGCGGCAAGAAGGTGCTCGACGTCGGCTGTGGTGGTGGCATCCTCGCCGAGAGCATGGCCCAACGTGGCGCCACGGTGTTAGGTATCGACATGGGTGAAGCGCCGTTACAGGTGGCCCAACTGCACAAACTGGAGTCCGGCGTAGAAGTGGAATACCGCCGCATCACCGCCGAAGAACTGGCCGAGGAAATGCCCGGCAGCTTTGATGTGGTCACCTGTATGGAGATGCTGGAGCACGTGCCCGATCCCGGCTCGGTGATCGCCGCCTGCGCCCGCCTCGCCAAACCCGGCGGTCAGCTCTTCTTCTCCACCATCAACCGCAATCCCAAGTCCTACCTCTTCGCCATCGTCGGCGCCGAGTATGTACTGCGCCTGCTGCCGCGCGGCACCCACGACTTCGCCAAGTTCATCCGCCCCTCCGAACTGGAGGCATGGACCCGCGCTGCGGAACTGGAGATGAAGGAACTGACCGGCATGAGCTACAACCCGTTCAGCAAGGAATACAGCCTGGGCGACGATCTCGACGTCAACTATATGGCCCACTGTAGCCGTCCCGAATAATGCCCCAAATTAAAACGGTGCTGTTCGATCTGGACGGCACCCTGGCCGACACCGCCCCCGACCTCGCCTTCGCCCTCAACACGGTGTTGCAGGAGCAAGGCCGCGAACCGCTCCCCTATGAGAACATCCGCCCGGTGGTCTCCCACGGCGGTATCGCCCTGATCAAGCATGGCTTCGCCATCGATGAATCCCATGCCGACTTTCCTGCACTACGCCAGCGCCTGCTCGACATTTACCGCGCCAACATCGCCCGCGAGACCACGCTCTTCAGCGGCATCGCGGAACTGATCGAACAACTGGAGCAACGCGGCCTCAACTGGGGCGTGGTCACCAACAAGCCAGAATGGCTCACCGAACCGCTGCTGGAGGAACTGGGTGTGCGCCAACGAGCCGCCACCGTGGTCAGCGGCGACACCCTGCCGGAGCGCAAACCCCATCCGGCACCGATGCTGCTGGCCTGCAATCAGGCGGGGAGCGAGGCGGCAGAGTGTCTCTACGTGGGCGACGCCCAGCGCGACATCGAAGCAGGCCGCAATGCCGGAATGCATACGCTGGTGGCGCTGTTCGGTTACCTCGGCGAGAGCGACGACCCGGCAAGCTGGCAGGCCGATGGCATGGTCGATAACGCCCTGGAGATACTCGACTGGCTGGAGCGGTGGTAAGCTCACCCCCATCATGGAGATGCTAACCACCACCCAATTACTGCTTATCGGCCTCGGCGCCCTGCTGCTCATTGCAGCAGCCATCTTTTTCACCTGGCTGTCACAACACAACAAACTGTTACGCCTACGCGAAGAGAACATCCGCCTGCAATCGGAGCTGGAGGCGGAACGGCGTAGCGCCGCCGAGAAGCAGGCCGCCTATGCCGAGGCAAAAAAGCAGCTTGGAGACAGCTTCAATGCCCTCGCCGCCGAGGCACTGAAACATAACAGCGGCGAATTCCTGCGTTTGGCCCAGGAAAACTTCAAACAACTCCACCTCAAGTCGCAGCACGACCTGGAACAGAAAGAGAAGGCGGTGGAGAACCTGGTCAAACCGATCCGCGAAACCCTGGCAAAGACCGAACAGCAGATCCGCGAGATGGAGAAGGAACGGCAGCAGGCCTACGGCTCGCTGCACAAACACCTCGAATCGATGGGTGAGGCGCAACGCCTGCTGCAAACCGAAACGCGCAACCTGGTGCAGGCGCTACGCCGACCTGAAGTACGCGGTCAGTGGGGTGAAATGACCCTCAAACGACTGGCCGAACTGGCAGGCATGGTGGAGCATTGCGACTTCTTCGAACAGGAGCAGGTGCGTGATACCGAAGGCCAGGCGCTACGCCCCGACATGATCATACGCATGCCTGACAGCCGTGAGATCGTAGTCGATGCCAAGACCCCACTGGATGCCTATCTCAGCGCGATGGAGGCGACCAGTGATGAGGAGCGGCAGACCGCCCTCGTCCGCCATGCGCGCAAGGTGCGCGAGCGGGTGCGTGAACTGGCAACCAAGAGTTACTGGCAACAGTTCAAGAACGCACCCGATTTTGTGGTGCTGTTCATCCCCGGCGATCAGTTCCTCAGCGCCGCACTGGATGTGGATCACAAACTATTGGAAGACGCCATGGCCGAGAAAGTCATTCTCGCCACCCCCACCAGCTTCATTGCCCTGTTACGTGCCGTGGCCTATGGCTGGCGACAGCAGGCGCTGGCAGAGAATGCCGAAAAAATCCGTGAGGTTGGGGAGGAGTTGTATGGCCGCCTCGGCACTTTCGCCGAACACCTGAGCCGCCTGGGCAAGAGCCTCGACAGCAGCGTCGGCCACTTCAACAACGCGGTGGGATCATTTGATTCGCGCATCCTGCCTGGCGCGCGCAAATTTACCGAGATGGGAATTCATAGCAAGAAAGAACTGGAAGAGACGCAACCGATTGAGAAATCGGTGCGTGCCATCCAGTCTGGTGGTGATGAGGAGACGAAGAAGTAATTACTTCTTTGTATCATCCAGGGCTTTCTTGGCCGCCCCCTTGGCCTCATCCAGCAGGTCTTTTGCCGCCCCGGTCGCCCGGTCGCGAAGGTCCTGTTCGGCAAAGGGGTTACTGAACAGCGGTTTATTCTTGGCGATGTTAATGCCCATCCACATGCCAAGGATGAGTAGAATAGCGATAATGAAGATCGTCTTTTTCATGTCAGGCTTCCATTAATACCACGAGACTCCATTGAGCCAAACTAGCATAAACGCTGCCGTGACGTACAGCCCGAAACAGGCCTACGCCTTGTGCCGTAACCTGGCACAAGGCCACTACGAAAATTTCCCAGTCGCCTCGCGCCTGTTGCCCCGTGAAATGCGTGACGGCGTAGCGGCTATCTACGCCTTTGCCAGGCGTGCCGACGATATCGCCGACGAAGGTGACGACGATATCAGCACACGTCTTGCACAACTCGACGCTTACGCTGAAAAGCTGGAGCAGCTTTCATCCGCTGACGACCCGGTTTTTATTGCCCTTGCTGATCTTATCCCGCGCTACGATTTACCCATAGAACTGTTTCACGATCTGTTATCCGCTTTTCGTCAGGACGTTACCACCACTCGCTATGAAAATTTCGATGCGGTTCTCGACTACTGTCGCCGCTCTGCTAATCCAGTGGGTCGACTACTCCTGTATCTAGCTAACAGCGCCAGTGAAGAAAACCTCCATCTGTCGGATCAGATATGCAGCGCTCTGCAGCTGATCAACTTCATGCAGGATCTGCAACAGGACTACCGGGAGAATAACCGCATCTATCTACCTCAGGATGAGATGGTTCGTTTTGATGTCACGGAAACGGGTATTGCGGAACAGCACAATAGCGCGGCCATGTGCGCGCTGATCGATTTCCAACTGGAGAGAATACAAACCATGATGCTCGACGGCGCCGCATTGGGCAGTCATCTGCGTGGTCGCTTCGGTCTGGAAATACGGCTGATTATCGAGGCAGGGCTGGTGGTGACAGAGAAACTGTCAAAACACGGCGGGGACGTTTTCAGTCGTCCCCGCCTGACGAAGAAAGATTACCTGAAAATAGTACTACGGGCGCTGTTCAAAAAACACTAACGTCCACATTCGGGAAGGATGCGCTTCTTGCGCATATAATCGATCAAAGTGTCGACGCTTTCATCAACGGTCAGCACATCCGTATCCAGAACCACTTCCGCCTGGTCCGGCTCTTCGTAGGGCGAGGAGATACCGGTAAATTCCTTGATCTCTCCGGCACGCGCCTTTTTATATAGCCCCTTTACATCACGTGCCTCGCAGGTCTCGAGCGAGCACTTGCAGTAGACCTCAATAAAATCACCATCGCCGACCAGTTGCCGTACCCGATAACGATCAGCGCGTAATGGTGAGATAAACGCCGTAAGTGTGATTATCCCTGCCTCAAGAAAGAGTTTTACCATTTCCCCGATACGGCGAATATTCTCCGTACGATCCTCAATGGAAAAACCGAGATCACCACAAAGACCGTGGCGGACATTGTCCCCGTCCAATACATACGTGCTGGTGCCCATCATATGCAGGCGCTCTTCCAGCGCGTGGGCGACGGTGGATTTCCCGGCACCAGAAAGACCGGTGAACCAGAGAATGACACTACGGTGTCCGTGCAGAGTTTCGCGTCGTTCTCGGGTTACTGTGGCGCGATGCCATACCACATCACTGCTTCTCGCTGTCGTCATTAACACCTACTCTCCACCACCAAAGGTACAGATATACGCGCAGTATGGTACCTTAGCTATCAACAAATAACAGCAGCCCTTGGAAACATGAGCCCTGACGACTATTGCCAGGATAAAGCCCGAAGTAGCGGCTCCAGTTTTTACTACAGCTTCTTCTTCCTCTCGGAGCAACAGCGCCGTACGATCACCGCACTGTACGCTTTTTGCCGCGAAGTCGACGATGTGGTGGACGAGTGCCGCGAGCCACAGATTGCCCGCACTACCCTAGACTGGTGGCGTAGTGAAATCGCGCGCCTGTTTCATGACACACCGCAACATCCGGTGACCCGCGCCCTTAAACCGCTGTTACAGCATTACAATCTGGCGGAGGAATATTTCCTCGAGATCATTGATGGTATGCAGATGGATCTCGACCAAACCCGCTACGCCGATTTTTCCGAACTCTCTCTCTACTGCTATCGAGTCGCCTCAGTGGTTGGTCTGTTGGCGGCAGATATCTTCGGCTATCAGGATCGCCTGACCCAAAAATACGCTATCGACCTGGGCCTCGCATTCCAGCTCACCAATATCCTGCGCGACGTACGCGAGGATGCACAACGCGGCCGCTTCTATATCCCAGACGACGAAATGAGCCGGTTTGGTGTCAGCCGCGACGACATTCTTCAAGGCAATATGCACGACGGCATGCGCCAACTACTGGCGATGCAGGCAGAGCGAGCGACAAGCTACTACGAACGCGCCTTTGCCCGCCTGCCCGAGGTCGACCGTTTTTCCCAGCGTAGCGGCGTGATTATGTCCGCCATCTACCGCAGGATCCTGGATCGCATTATCGAACTGGATTACCCCGTACTGCAGTATCGAGTTAGCCTCTCCCCCTGGAAGAAGCTGTGGCTGGCCTGGCGTTGCTACCGCAGCGAGAAAAAACGTGCCCGCGACTATCTGCGCAAATTGAAGACCGTATGAGTGAACCGAAGCGGGTAGTGATCGTTGGCGGCGGCTGGGCAGGAATGGCTGCCGCGCTGGAGCTGACGCAACACCATATCCCGGTCACCCTTTACGAATCTGCGCAACATTTCGGCGGTCGCGCCCGTACCGTTTCCATCGATGATTGCGATTTCGACAACGGTCAGCATCTGCTGATCGGCGCCTATCATGAAACTCTGCGCCTGCTTTCGGTAATGAGTATTGCCGAAGAGAGTGTGCTGGCACGCCTGCCATTGCATCTGGAAGTCCAGAACAGACTACGGCTCAGAAGCGGACCACTCCCCGCCCCTCTCCACTTGCTTTGGGGACTACTCTTCGCCCGCGGCATAGCGGCAAGTGATCGCTATCGCGCGATCAGCATGAGTGTGAAATTGGCGCTACAGGGATACCGACTGAACCGGGATATCAGTGTTGCCGAACTGCTCGCGCATCACCATCAATCAGCATGGCTGATCGAGAATCTGTGGGAACCGCTCTGCCTCGCCACTCTGAACACCCCCATCGATACAGCCTCGGCTCAGGTCTTTCTCAAAGTCCTGCAGGACAGTTTCAGCCACCGTCGCCACGATGCCGATCTACTGATACCCATAGTCCCCTTGGGAGAACTGTTCTGTGGCAATGGCGCCAACTTTCTGCAAAACATTTCTGGCAACCAGTTACACCGAAGCAGCAAGGTCAGCGAGCTGATTGCGGAGAATGGCAAACTCGCTGGCTTGAGTGTTAACGGCGAAACGCTGCCGGCAAACGAGGTCATCCTCGCCACACCCCCGCATGTCACCACCCTCCTGCTGCAAGACGTTGAAGAGACGCGCAGCCTGAGTGAACAACTGGCACATTTCGATTACCAACCCATCGCCACTGTTTACCTTCACTACCCTGACACGTCGCTCCCCTTCCCCATGCTCGGTCTCAGCGGCACGGTGAGCCAATGGGTCTTCGACCGTAGCCTATGCGGCCAGCCCGGCTGGTTCGCGGTAGTAATCAGTGCCGAGGGCGAACATAGCGCCTGGGATAAGGAGAAGCTCGCACGACAGGTACAAAACGAACTGGCACAACAGCTAACCGATTGGCCGCAACAGGCCAAAGCGTGGCATGTCATTCGTGAAAAACGCGCCACCTTCTCCTGCCATGTTGGCATCGAAGCACAGCGCCCCGGCAACAGCACGCCGCTGGAAGGAGTGTGGCTGGCGGGCGACTACACCAATACCGGCTACCCGGCAACTCTCGAAGGAGCGGTACGGAGTGGGGTACAATGCGCCCGCCGAATCATTGCCCGGCGGCAGCAACCCAATGAGTAAGAGAGAAGCGAATGTCCGAATCTAAAAAAGATTACCAGGCGCGCCCCGACCTGCTGAAAGGCCGCATCATCCTAGTCACCGGTGCCGGTGACGGCGTCGGCGCCGCTGCCGCGAAGAGCTTTGCCGCGCACGGCGCCACCGTGATCCTGCTGGGGCGCACCACGCGCAAACTGGAAAAGGTCTACGACGAAATCGAAGCCGCCGGTCATCCTACCCCTGCCATCTACCCGATGAATCTGGAAGGTGCTTCGCCCAAGGATTACATGGACATGGCCGAGACCATCGAGATCGAATTCGGTCGTCTCGATGGCCTGCTGCACAACGCCTCCCTGCTCGGCACCCTCACCCCGCTCAGCCAATACAACCTGGAACAGTGGGGCAAGGTCATGCAGGTCAATCTCAACGCCCCCTACCTGATGACCGTCGCCTGTATGGAACTGCTGAAAAAATCGGACGACGCCTCGGTGGTCTTCACCGGCTCCAGCGTTGGCCGCAAGGGCCGCGCCTACTGGGGCGCCTACGGTATCTCCAAGGCGGCCATCGAGAACATGATGCAGATCTGGGCCGACGAACTGGAGAGCAACACCAGCATCCGGGTCAACAGCATCAACCCCGGCGCCACCCGCACCGCGATGCGCGCCAAGGCCTATCCCGGCGAGGACCCAGCGGTGAATCCCTATCCGTCAGACATTATGAACGCCTACCTCTATCTGCTTGGGCCCGACAGCAAGGGGATCACCGGCCAGCAGTTCGACGCCCAATAGCCTCTTGGTAGTGTCAAAGCTCTGGCGGCAACCCCTTGCCGCCAGCCCCTTATAACAAGCCAATTTATTGACGAAAGCTTGCCGCTCAAGGCAATTACTCTCTCTATCTATCTGTTTTAAATAGATTTAACAACTCTGGCACACTTTTGGCATTACCCATGGCAGGACAACCTGAGGGAATGCCATGGTTACGCAAGCCAATACCATCGTCGGCATCAAGGCCGTAAGAGATCGTAAGAGCGCTGCGAGCGCTGTACAGAGTCTTGCCCGTCTCGATACACCACCGGATACCTTACCGGTCACCACCGCATTACAAACCACGCTTGATCTGCAGGAGATGCTAGTGCTGTTCCGTAAGGAATTGACACAGCATGTGCGTGTGGATGGACTGACCTACCGAATGAACATGCTTGGTATCACCGTACAACAGGGAAACAGCGGACGTCACCGGGCATCATACGGCCTCACCTTGCATGCGGAAGAACTGGGCGAGATCACCCTGAGCAGCAACAGTCGTTTCTCCGAGCAGGATCTTGCGTTGACCGAATATCTCCTCTGCGCCCTGCTCTACCCGCTACGTAATGCACTGCGTTATCACGCCGCACTTGAAAACGCCTACGTCGATCCCCTTACCGGCATTCACAACCGTGCTGCACTGGAAGAGGCATTGCCGCGTGAAATCGAACTGTCGCGACGACATGGACTGTCACTCACCCTGGCTTTGCTCGATCTTGATCACTTCAAACAGATCAATGATGCACATGGTCATGCTATCGGCGACTGCGCGCTGCGCCATGCTGCGACACAAACCAGTAATGTACTACGCGCCTCTGATCGCATCTTTCGCTACGGTGGAGAAGAATTTGTCGTACTGCTCAACGCCACTGATGAAACAGGCGCCCTGCGTGTCTGCGAAAGAATTCGTGCCGCAGTCAGCGACAAACCGTTTCTCTGCGATGGCAACACCTTAACCGTGAGCACCAGTATCGGTTTTGCCCGCCTGACGATGGACGATGATCAATACACCCTGTTCGACAAGGCAGACAAGGCGCTCTACAAGGCAAAACGAAAAGGACGTAATCGAGTGGAGGCGTGGCAATCGACACAGAAAAAATAAAAAAAGAGGGCGCCTCAGGTGCCCTTTTTTCCAGCTATCAATATTCCGCTTTATCCTCAAGCGTCTGCCACAGTGCGAAAACTTCCAACGCCTCATCACGCAGACTCTGGCGCATCGACATTTGCCTGTCGCTCATGCTACGTGAGCACTCTTCGCGAATCAGCACATCGTCGAAACCGATCTCAGCCGCATCCGCCGCATCGGCGGCATAGATTACCTTGTCGATATGGGCCCAGTAACAGGCAGACAAACACATCGGACAAGGTTCGCAGTTAACGTATAGAGTGCAACCTTCCAATGAAAAGGTGTCAAGGTGTTGACAGGCATCGCGGATCGCCTGCACTTCAGCATGAGCAGTGGGATCGTTATCCAGGGTGACGCGGTTATGACCGCGACCAACGATCTCACCATCTTTCACGATCACGGCACCGAACGGCCCGCCCCCGCTACGTATCGAGGCTTCGGCCAGATGAATCGCCTGGCGCAGAAAATCATCGTCTGTCATTGCTCTCTCCCGGGACAACGTCGGCTCAATGGACAACCTTTGCAACGCGGTTGCTTTAAGCAGAAGTACTTGGCATGAATCACGATCAATGCATGCAGTTCATTAAACAGTTTAGTGTGTCGTTTGCCACGACCAAAGTGATCTTCGACGAATTGGCGTAGGTGCTCATATCCCTCATCACCTTCAATCAAACCCAGACGACTGAATAAGCGTCGGGTATAGGCATCGACAACAAAAACAGGCCGCTCAAAGGCATAGAGCAGCATATCGTCCGCAGTCTCTGCGCCAACACCGTTTACCGAAAGCAACGCATGGCGCAATGCGCTGGTATCCAGCTTTTGCAGTTCATTAAACCCGCCCTGCGACCCGTACCAGCGGCAGAAATTCTGCAGTCGTTTTGCCTTGATATTGAAGTAACCGGAAGGACGCAGCCACTTTGCCAATTGTGCCGGTTCTGCATTGATGATCGCTTCGACACTGAGGGCATCCGCTTCGCATAGATTGGCGATTGCCTTCTCTACGTTGGTCCAGGCGGTATTCTGAGTGAGGATGGCGCCAACCATCACCTCGAAAGGTGTCTCGGCTGGCCACCAGTGTTGCGGGCCGAAGTGATCGAATAGTTTTTGATAGAGCCAATCGAGATCGGCGGGCATGTTAACGATGAGGGTTACGCGCCCTGCGGCTTTGACTGGTGCCATGACGGGTCTTACGCGCCATAGGCTTTTTGTCGCTACGCAGCGGGCGTTTTTTCTCGGTCAATTTTTCCAGACCGACCGACTGCAGCAGTTTGGAAACATCTTCATCGGAGAGGTAGTCCCAGCGACCCGGTTTGAGCGTACGCGGCATGACGATCGGCCCGTAACGCACGCGCAGCAGTCGGCTGACCTTCACCCCCTGCGACTCCCACAGCCGACGCACCTCGCGGTTACGCCCCTCTTCCAGAATGACATGGAACCAGTGGTTGGCACCTTCGCCGCCGCCGTCACGGATGGAGGTGAAGTGTGCCTCACCATCTTCCAGTTCGACGCCGGTTGAGAGTTTATTGATCACTTCCGCGGGCACATCGCCGAGTATGCGCACCGCATACTCGCGCTCGATGGTATGAGACGGATGCATCAAACGATTGGCCAGTTCGCCATCGTTGGTGAAAAGAAGAAGACCGGAAGTATTAAGATCGAGACGACCGACCACGATCCAGCGACCATTGGCGATGCGCGGCAGGCGTTCGAAAACCGTGGTGCGACCCTCGTCGTCCGTGCGACTGGTCACCTCACCCACCGGCTTGTGATACATCAATACGCGGGTATGACGGCTTTGCAAACGAGTCTTGCTGACCACCTTGCCATCGATGCGGATCACATCGCTGTCGCTGACCCGTTCGCCCAACGTGACGATGCTACCGTTGACCGAAATACGCCCGGCAGTGATCCAGCCTTCAATTTCGCGGCGTGAACCATAACCGGCACGGGCCAGAACCTTTTGCAGTTTTTCGCTCATTTAATTTCCTGTGAGCGGCGAATATCAGTATTCAACCGGTTCGAAGTCAGCGCCAATCAGGGCAAGAGTACGCGCACCACTCTCATCCTGCGGCTTGTGCCCTTCCTCGCCCGGCATACGCAGGTCCAGTTCGGCATTGAGCTTGTCGATGTCGCGCAGTTCCGCCAGGGTCGGCAGGTCATCAAGAGTCTTGAGATTAAAGTAATCGAGGAATTCACGGGTCGAGGCGTACATGGCCGGTTTGCCCGGTACGTCGCGGTGACCGACGATGCGCACCCAGCCGCGTTCCAGCAGGGTCTTCATGATGCTGGAGCTGACCGCAACGCCGCGGATATCTTCGATCTCGGCGCGGGTGATCGGCTGGCGATAGGCAACCAGTGCCAGCGTCTCCAGCAGAGCGCGTGAATAACGCGGCGCGCGCTCTTCCCACAGACGCGACACCCAACGGGAAACGTCGGTACGTGCCTGGAAGCGGAAACCACGGCTCACCTCTTTCAGTTCGATGCCGCGCCCTTCGCACTCCTGTTGCAGGGTGTTAATCACCTCTTTCACCTGATCGCGCTCGGGCTGTTCATCTTCTTCGAACAGTGCCAGCAGGCGATCAATGTTCAGCGGTTCGCTGGAAGCGAACAGCGCCGATTCGATAATGTTCTTCAGTTTTTGTGTATCGGGAAATGGCATGCAGAGAGTCCTTACGCCGGTCAGCTTTCGCTGCCGACCGCCTTAACATGAATAACGCCGAACGGCTCGGTCTGGATCAGCTCAATCATCGACTGCTTCAACAGTTCCAGCACCGCCATCAAACTGACCACCACACCACGCTTACCCTCTTCCACGGTAAACAGGGTGGTGAAATCGATAAAGCTGTCCGGTTTGATTTTTTCCAGAATCTGCGACATCCGCTCACGGATCGAGAGCGGTTCACGGGAGATCTGATGGTGGGCGAACATCTCGGCGCGACGCATCACATCGGTCAGCGCCAGCAGCAGTTCACGCAGCTCCACTTCCGGCTGCGGTCTTTCACTCTTCTTGTCCGGTGTGGCGATGGTGGCGGTAAAGGTATCGCGCCCTTCACGCGGCAGTTCATCGATCTCCTCGGCGGCCTGCTTGTAACGCTCGTACTCCTGCAGGCGGCGGATCAGTTCGGCACGAGGGTCATCCTCGTCACCCTCCTCCGATACCGGGCGCGGCAGCAACATACGCGACTTAATCTCCGCCAGCATCGCCGCCATCACCAGATATTCACCGGCCAGTTCCAGTTGCAGGTCCTTCATGATCTCCACGTAGTCCATGTACTGGCGGGTAATCTCGGCGATGGGGATATTGAGGATATCCAGGTTCTGCCGCTTGATCAGATAGAGCAGCAGGTCCAGCGGCCCCTCGAAGGCCTCAAGGAACACCTCCAGCGCCTGCGGCGGGATGTAGAGATCCTTGGGCAGTTCGGTCATCGGCTCGCCAAGCACCATGGCGAAGGGCATCTCCTCCTGCTGCGGTGCGACGGCGGGGTGTTCGGCAATTTCGCTCATAATGTCCTGTGGCAATTAACTGTAATTGAGGCCGATGGCGGCGCGCACTTCTTTCAGGGTTTCGCGGGCCGCATCGCGGGCCTCTTCGGTGCCCTCGGTAATGATATTACGAACCAGCTGCGGCTGCGCGATAAACTCCCGCGCCCGCTCATGGATTGGCACCAGTTCAGCCTGCACCGCCTCGATCACCGGCTGTTTGCAGTCGAGACAGCCGATACCGGCGCTACGGCACCCTTCCTGCACCCAACTCTGCACCTCTTCATTGGTGTAGACCTGATGCAGTTGCCACACCGGACATTTGGCCGGGTCGCCCGGATCGGTACGGCGTACGCGCGCCGGGTCGGTCGGCATGGTACGCAGCTTCTGCTCCACATCCTTCGGATCCTCGCGCAGGGCGATGGTATTGCCGTAGGACTTGGACATCTTCTGCCCGTCCAGGCCCGGCATGCGAGAGGCCTCGGTGAGCATCGCGTCCAGTTCGACCAGGATCATCTTGCCGCCGCCTTCCAGGTAACCGAACAGCCGTTCGCGGTCACCCAGGGTAATGTTGGCCTGGCTCTCCAGCAGCGCCCGCGCCGTCGCCAGCGCCTCATGGTCGCCCTGCTCCTGGTAGGCCTTGCGCAGGTTGGCGTAGAGCTTGGCGTTCTTCTTGCCCATCTTCTTGATCGCCGCTTCGGCCTTCTCCTCGAAGCCCGGCTCACGGCCATAGAGATGGTTAAAGCGGCGCGCCACCTCACGGGTCAGCTCGACGTGGACCACCTGGTCCTCGCCCACCGGTACCTGGGTGGCACGGTAGATCAGGATATCCGCGCTCTGTAGCAGCGGATAGCCAAGGAAGCCGTAGGTGGCCAGGTCTTTCTCTTTCAGTTTCTCCTGTTGATCCTTGTAGGTCGGTACCCGCTCCAGCCAGCCCAGCGGGGTCATCATCGACAGCAGCAGGTGCAGCTCCGCGTGCTCCGGTACCTGGGACTGAATAAACAACCGCGCAGAGCCCGGATTGATCCCGGCCGCCAGCCAGTCGATCACCATCTCCCAGACATTGTTGGCGATGATGCCACTGTTGTCGTATTCGGTGGTCAGGGCGTGCCAGTCGGCGACGAAGAAGAAGCACTCGTATTCGTGTTGCAGCTTGAGCCAGTTCTTCAATACACCGTGGTAGTGACCGAGGTGCAGTTTGCCGGTGGGGCGCATGCCGGAGAGCACGCGCTGGTTCTGTGCAGGCAGGTTCAAGGTTTCTCCCTATCTCAACAAGGTAACAAGCAGGTACATCATGGTCTCCTCATCCAGCCCGGCCAGCGGGACCAGGACGGAAAGGAGCAAGGTTATCAGAGGCCAGAGGATTTTCCCCAACATCCCGGTAATCAGCAAGACCACAAGGATGGGAAAACCGTAGGGTTCGATTTTGCCATATTGCCAGGAGAGGCGCGGCGGCAGCAGGGAACTGGCCACGCGCCCGCCGTCCAGCGGCGGCAGCGGAAAGAGGTTGAGCATCATCAACACGGCGTTGACGAACATACCGGCGACGCCCACATAGACCACGAACATTGTCCAGCCTTCGCTGGCCGAGCCCATCAGCGTCGCCAGCCGTACCACCACGGCCCAGAGCATCGCCATCAACAGATTGGAGAGCGGCCCGGCGGCGGCCACCCAGGCCATATCGCGGCGGGGATGCTTCAGGTTCTCCCAGGTGATCGGCACCGGCTTGGCCCAGCCGAAGAGAAAACCGCCGATCATCAGCAATATCCCCGGAACCAGGATGGTGCCGATAGGATCGATATGCTTGATCGGGTTGAGGGTCAGGCGCCCTAGCATCTTCGCCGTGGGGTCGCCAAAGCGCAGCGCCATCCAGCCGTGGGCGGTCTCGTGTACGGTGATCGCAAACAGCACGGGGATCACCCACACCGCCACCCGCTGCATCGTGTTCAGTTCTTCCATCGCGCGAGTATACCCGTTACGTCCCCGTCCCTCACGCCTCAAACGGCGATGGGTCGCCCAAACCACGGCGCACCACCTCCGGCACGTCGCCGGTCAGGTCGACCACGGTGGTCGGCTCGAAGCCGCCATAGCCACCGTCGATGATCAGGTCGACCGCATGTTCCAGACTCTGGCGGATCTCGTAGGGGTCCGATTCCGGGATCGTTTCACCGGGCATAATCAGGGTGGTGCTCATCAGCGGCTCACCGATGCCGTCGAGCAGCGCCTGGACGATGTTGTTCTCGGGTACGCGGATGCCGATGGTCTTGCGGCGGCTCTGCAGGCGGCGCGGCACCTCACGGGTCGCGTCCAATATAAAGGTGTAGGCCCCCGGGGTACTCGCCTTGAGCAGGCGGTAGGTGGTGTTGTCCACCTTGGCGTAGGTGCTGATCTCGGAGAGATCACGGCAAACCAGGGTGAAATTGTGGCGGTCGTCGAGGCGGCGGATGGCGCAGATGCGCTCCAGCGCCTGCTTGTTCTCAATCTGGCAGCCTAGGGCGTAACCGGAGTCGGTGGGATAGACGATGACCGCCCCCTCGCGCAGCATCTGCACCGCCTGGTCGATCAGGCGTTTCTGGGGATTATCCGGGTGGATCTGGAAGAACTGGCTCATAGGGGTTATGGGTTCGTGATCGAGTGACATTAACCGGCCGCACATTTTGGCGCATTGGTGGATGCAGGCCAATCATGCCATATGGGACGACAACCGTCGGGCAGCCGTTCCAGCCGTCCCAGTTCCACCCAGGGATTCTCCGGGCCGTGATAGTCGGAACCGGCAGAGGCCAGCAGACCGAATTTGTTGGCCAGTTGCGCCATGCTGAAGTTGTCGCCGCGGCTGTGGCTGCCGGAGACCACCTCCAGCCCGTCACCGCCCAGCTCGACGAACTCACCCAACATCTTGCGCCGCTTGGTGGCGGTCATTTTGTAACGTGCTGGATGGGCAACAACTATCTGCCCGCCGGCGCTGTGAACCCAGTTGACCGCATCTTCCAGACTGGCCCATTCACCCGAGACATAGCCGGGCTTGTTGGGTTTGAGGAAGCGCTTGAAGACATCGCGCACGGTCGCGGCATGGCCCTGCGCCACCAGAAAGCGGGCGAAGTGGGTGCGGCTGACGATACGCCCCTTGGCCAGGGCACGTGCCGCCTCCCAGGCGCCGTCGATACCGTGTTTGGCCAGACGACGTCCCATCTCCTCGGCACGCCAGTCGCGGAATTCCCTTAGTTTTTCCAGACCTTTACGCAGCGGGGAACTGTCAGGGTCGATCTGTAGTCCCACCACGTGAACTGTCTGTCCGCTCCAGCTCACCGAGATTTCGACGCCGGACACCAGTTCGATACCGGCACGGCAAGCAGCCTTACGTGCCTCGGCGATACCGCTGGTCTCATCGTGGTCAGTCAACGCCAGCACGTCGACCCCTGCCGCGGCGGCACGGTTTACCAGCTCCGTCGGCGTCAGGGTACCGTCAGAGGCGAGTGAGTGACTGTGAAGATCGTAGTGTCGATTCATAGGGCGCACATTGTAGCTGATTTTAAGACTTTATTGCCGGTTCCGTTCACTGCCCATGCTGGTATAGATATGGTAGATTGACGGGCCAATATAAATAGGACAACCGGGGTTATTACTTTCCATTCATGAAATTTCTGTTCGATCTACTGCCCGTCATCCTGTTCT
Source organism: Thiohalomonadaceae bacterium (assembly GCA_050288165.1). Classification (GTDB taxonomy): domain Bacteria; phylum Pseudomonadota; class Gammaproteobacteria; order Thiohalomonadales; family Thiohalomonadaceae; genus JAPHTQ01. The sequence continues at coordinate 245,910 of JBNKDG010000006.1, forward strand.
TCATCGCCTATAAGGTCTACGGGATTTACCCCGCTATTGTGGTGATTATGGTCGCCACCGGCATACAGGTTGGTGTGAGCTGGATACGCCACCGCAAGGTGGAGAAGATGCACCTGATCACCCTGGTACTGGTCGTGGTGTTGGGCGGCGCCACGCTGCTGTTGCAGGACAAGGCCTTCTTCATGTGGAAACCGAGTGTGGTCAACTGGCTCTTCGCCCTCGCCTTTCTCGGCAGCCATTTCGTCGGGCAGCGCAAGACGCTGGTGGAAAGAATGATGTCCCAGGCGATCGAGGCACCGGCACAGGTCTGGACCCGCCTCAATATCAGCTGGATTCTGTTTTTCGTCTTAATGGGTTTGGCCAACCTCTATGTCGCCAATTTCTTTTTCGAGGCCAACGCGGCGTTGACCGCTGCTGCCGGAAGTATCGTGGATCTTGAAACCTGTGAAGCCAAGCTCAGTGGCGATCTGCTGCAGCTCTGTATGCGCGCCAAAGAGAGCGAATCCAACTGGGTCGATTTTAAACTCTACGGCATGATGGGACTGACCTTCGCCTTCGTCATCGCCCAGGCCTTCTATCTTGCCCGCTATGTCCAGCAGGAAACGGAAACCGAATAAACCATGTTCTACGCCATCATTTGCGAAGATATCGAAAACAGTCTAGAGAAGCGTCTCGCCGCACGGCAGACTCATCTTGAACGACTGCAACAACTGAAGGACGAAGGTCGTCTGCTACTCGCCGGACCGCATCCGGCTATCGATAGCGAAGACCCTGGCCCAGCCGGATTCAGCGGCAGCCTGATCGTGGCGCAATTCGATTCAGAACAGGATGCCGTCGCCTGGGCCGACGCCGATCCCTATGTGGCAGCAGGCGTCTATGCCAGGGTCACGATTAAACCGTTCAAAAAGGTATTCCCATGAGCGACCGCATCTCCATGATCCGTGAACGGCTGCAAACGGCATTCTCTCCGACACGGTTGGAGATCGAAGATCAGAGTGCCGCCCATGCCGGTCATGCGGGTGCACGCAATGGCGGGCACTTTGCCGTTCATCTGCTCAGCGATGCCTTCGTCGGAAAAACTGTTATTCAACGTCACCGAATGGTCTACGATGCATTGGGCGATCTCATGCAAAGCGAGATTCACGCCCTCGCCATCAAGGCCGAAACAACTGAAGAAAGCAACCAGGAAGGAAAACACTCATGAAATCGATGCACCGCGCCGCTATTGCCCTGTTTGCGGCCACCACCATTGCCCTCTCCGGTCAGGTCATGGCTGCCGATGCCGTGCTTGCTACGGTCAACGGTAAGAAGATCACCCAGAAAGACTATGACCAGTATCTGCAGATGAACAACCAGAGTGCCAACATGCCCAAGGAACGGGTTCTTGACGAACTGGTCTCACGCGAACTGGTTTATCAAGACGCGATCAAGAAAGGCATGGACAAGGATAAAGAGGTCAAAGCCCACCTCGACGCACTCAAAATCAATGTCATCCTCGGTGCCGCACTGCAAAAAGCTGCCACCAGCAAGCCGATCACCGATGCGGAACTGAAAAAGATCTACGACGAGAAGATCGCCAATCTGAAGATGAGCGAATACAAAGCCAGCCACATCCTGCTGAAGACCAAGGAAGATGCTGAAAAGGTGATTACTGAACTGGATATGGGCGGCGATTTTGCTGAACTGGCCAAGAGCAAATCCACTGGCCCCAGCGCCAAACAGGGCGGTGACCTCGGCTGGTTTGCCCCGCAGCAGATGGTGCCGGAATTCAGCGGCGCACTGGTACAACTGGAGAAAGGTAAATACACCAAGGTACCGGTACAGACCAAATTCGGCTGGCATGTGATCAAACTGGAAGATACCCGTGACGCCACCCCGCCCAGCTTCGATGAAGTCAAACCGCGACTGGAACAGAACATCCAGCAGCAGCGCCTGAGTGACTACATCAAAGGTCTGCGCGACAAGGGTAAAGTCAAGATCAACTAATTCTTCACACACAACAAAAAAGCCGGGCATCGCCCGGCTTTTTGTTGTACTCATTCAACAGCACTTACTCCATGGCGACGTAACATTCCGGCACGAAGCGGGGTGAACAGATCGCGTAAAAGATCAAATCCTCTTCACCTGTATTGGTAATCCGCTGTCTTGTATCGGCAGGAATCCTCACCACATCCCCAGCCGAGACATCGGTTGGCTCCAGATCGCCCACTTCAACACACCCTGTTCCCGAAATAATGATGTAGCGCTCAATAGTGCCAGTCAGCTTGTGCCAGGCAGTAGTTACACCCGGTTCAACTCTGGCGCGTGCGATCGACACCGCATCATCATCCGGATCATTGGATATTTCCAGAATGTGGCATCGCTCAGAGGTTTCAAATTCTTTGTTTATATCGCAGTTAAGTATTTTGCAGTGCATAGCAAGATATTTACCCTATTTCAGTAAAAATCATGATGCCTCGGCGTGAATCCTGAAATAGTCCAGACAGTCTGCCTCATCGAGCGCAAGACTATAGAGTTCACCCTGAAAGCCATCGCAGCCGAACTCACCGAGCAGATTTCGTTGCTCCTGAGTCTCCACATATTCAGCAATCACGTCTATATCCTGCGCCCGACCAAGCTCAGTTATTGTACGGACGATATCGGCGCACGCGGAATTATTCAAAACATCACGGATCAGCGAACCGTCAATTTTGATCGCATGAATACGGAAGCGTCTTAGATGTAGCAGCGAGGAATAGCCCATACCGAAGTCATCCATCGCCAGGCGAACACCCAGATCGGACAGATCATGCAGCGCACGATCAACGACAAGCGTATCAGGTATATGTAGTGACTCGGTAATTTCAAGTTCAATTTCGTTTGGACTCAACCCATGTATTCTCAAAATATTTGTCAGCTTCTGGACAAAGTCACGACTGGTTAGCTGGAGTGGAGAAACATTTACGGCCACGGTGATATGCGCAAACCCTGCCCTATTCCAGCGTGCCTTGCAGGCACAGGCCTGATTCAGCACCCAGAGGCCAAGCATGTGTATGTCACCACTGTCTTCTGCCAGTGTTATAGCCACAGCTGGTTCCAGTTTAGAAAACCGCCGATGCGGCCATCGCAATAGCGCCTCTACACCAACCACTCGTCCATTCAGGGCATGCTTAGGCTGATATGCCAGTTTCAAGGAGTTGTTGCCCATGTCACGCCGCAGATCAGACAATAAGCCCCGAGCAATCAAACCAGTTTGATCGTGCTGCATGGTAACAGGGAGTTTTACCCGCCCTTCAGAGAGAATGACGCTTGTTGTTTCAGCAAGTTTACGGGATTGTTCGCTGACACGTGCGGCCTCAGCCTTTTTAACAAATGGCAGGTAGAAGAATGTACATATCCCTATCTCAATAATTTGAAAGACAGCGCCACGCCATGAGTCAGTCAATAGCCATCCTGAAATCACCGGCGGCGTAGTCCATGGAATCGTTATTGGTTGAAATTCCAGGAAACCAATACTAACCGCTGACAGCGTTAACAACGCCAGCAGCAGTGGTGCTGCAACAAATGGGATCAGGTAATTCGGATTTAAAACTACAGGCAAACCATACAGAACCGTTTCATTGATATTAAAGATACCCGGCAAAACAGAGAGTTTCGCCACTTTACCAGCCGGCCCCTCTCTCACTACCATAGCTATCGCAATTAATAACCCAAAGGTTGCCCCAGAACCACCGAGCAGAACAAAGGCATTGAACATTGGTCGCCATGCAAGCGCACCATCGTACGCACTCCCCCATGGGGAGAATAACCACCCGGCATAAGTATCCAGAAAATGACTTCCATGCGTACCGACAAACCAGACTACCTGGTTTATCAATACCGCGATGCTCGTCAACAACCAGTCGCCGCCACCATAGTTTTGTGCCAGATCCAGCAAACCCTGCCATGGTTTTGATTCTATGTCAGGTAACTGACTAAAACCGAAGGCGGCTATTGCAACAACCATTCCAACCGCTATAAATGGTGTCGTCAATCGAATAGCGTGATAAAAAACGGCTTCGGTATCATATGGCATATGTAAGGGATTTAGCCAGCTAACACGCGTTGCCCAGCGTAGCGCTTCGGCAGAAAAAATGCCGACCACAATACCGTGAAGGATTGAATCATGCCCCAGCGTGTATATCGCCAACTCACCTCTTGCCAGCGCGAGGATCATAAAATTGGTGAGACCGGAAATAGCCACCATATAAAGAGGAATCTCTTCCTGGCTATCTCGTCTGAGCCTGGCGTAAACATGAAAGGAGATCAATGCGCATAGCATCACACCAAAGACACCATGCGTTGCATCGACAATTACCTGTAAATGCGCCTGCCAGGTTGATCCCCATATCTCCCTCATAATCGATTGATATGCTGGTAGAGGGAAATCCTTGACGAGCAAAGCCCCTACCCCAAAAAGAGTGACGGGCAGTAACGTGATAAAGCTATCTCGGATAGCAAATAGCCACAGACGTACGCGTTTGAGAACCCCCAAATGTCATGTCCTCCGGTGACATGGTATGCAAAAGTACTACGGGAAGTGTATCTGCCATTTATACGGAAATTACTTGCCTGTTACCAGAGTTATGGCTTTGATGACATTACCCAGTTCTACCCTCAACTAAACATTTATAAGTAACGATTATCCAATAAACACATCCAAAGAACTTAAGTGACAGGGAGTCACATTTTACCGATCAGGTTGATAAAGACACCCTGGCTGTCATAGCTGAGGTCGGTGAGGTCGTCGGAGAAGTCGGTGAAGTTGTAACCAACGCCGAGTTTGACGTTATCGCCGAAGTGGCGATAGATGGCTAACAACGCACCGCTACGGCGGTCCTGTGCATCGGGCAGGTCGAGCATGCGCCCTTCCAGTAGTGCATCCCAACGGTGAACGAAGTGCCAGTCAGCACGGACGATGGCAAGTTGGGCACGGCTGTCATAGAAGACCGGATTTGTGCGGTCCATGCTGAGCTGGCCGAGGCGGTAGGCGTACTTACCACCAAGACTCCATTGTTGGGTCAAATCATAGGTCGCGTCAGCCGAAACGATGTGACTCTTCTGGATATATTCCGCCGCGGTATTGGCAACGGTCATCTGATCCGTCGCGGGCAGGTTGTAGAAGTAGGTGTACTTGAACAAAGCATTGAGTCTGTCGTTTTCTATCGGGCGATAGGCGTAACCGACCACGGCCTCGGTAAAGTCGCCGTCGTAGAACTCGCCCAGGGTGCTCTTGCTCTCGGAGTAATTGAGCTTACCGATCAGGCGCCAGTCGGGATCGAGCTGGTACTTCAGGCTGTTCTTGGTCAGCCAGGTGGTACGCTCTGAGGTGGTAGCACTGCTGTCTTCGGTTTTATCCAGACGATATTCCAGCGCACTGGCAAAGGTCAGGTTATCCGCATGGTAACCGACTTTGACGCCCGCGGCGGTACGTTCGGTTTTCGCACCAGTCAGATTATCGGTCAGCGTACCGACGTCGATATTACCACCGTAGTTCCAGTTGTCGTTGGGTGCGATATCGACACCGGCGGTATGGGTCAGGCCAGTGGGCACATCACCATGGGTGTAGCGTTCCTCAACATAGACACTTGCACTGTCGGAATAGTGACTACGGATACCACTGGTAAGATTCCCTTTGTTGGCGCGCACACCGTTGTCGCTGGTTTCATTCTCCATCGCGTAGTTGAGATAAAGACTGGTACGATCCGAATAGAGGTATTCGGTACCGAGACTCCCCGCGGTACCGAGATCGCCGCCGGAAATCTCGCCGTTGACCTTAAAGCGTTCGCTGAGACGATAACTACCGCCCGCACCGACACGACCGTTCTCTTCACGATTACCGCTACTGCTCACCGTATCCTGAACAAAAGTGTAGGCGCTCCAGTCGGCTTTCGAATCATAGGCGGCCTGTAACAGCATATCGGTGCGCTCACCCTCCTTCTGTGTGACCGGTACACTGGCGGAGTTATCCTTGCGATCGTCCTGACGTACACCGCCGCTAAGGGTCCACTGATCGGTGAGCGCGTAATCCACATCCACTTCATTGGCAGACGTACTCAGGCTCTGCTGACGATCGGTGACATCCGACTTGGCGCGGAGTTTGAACTCGGTGTTCAAAGGCAGATTGAGACTACCACCGTACTGTTTAGTTTCGTATTCGGTCAGCAGACCCGGCGCAGAGAAGCCCGCCTCAAGCTCCTGACGGTAGAGGGTCATACTGCCCGGCGCACCGTCGATCAGATCACCCAATGCCATGCTGGCATCGGCACGCCACGCACCTGCCTTGCTGTCGTTGGTAATCAGCACGCCGTTTTCATCGAAGGTGTAACCGCCGTCGGCAGAACTTAGGGTGGTAATGCCCTGCCCTTCGCTTTCTGAGCTTTCCAGTTTCAGCCAGGTGGAGGCACTTTTTCGTAGTGTCACATCGACACCATTAAGACTACTTTTGGCACCGGCTTCGTCGCTGCTGTTACCGGTCAGACCAATCCTTACGTTATCGCCGAACCAGTAGTGAATACGCCCACCACTGGCAAGTGTATCGATTTCATTGAAGCCCGGGGTGTATTCGTAACGCACCACCAGATAGGCATGGTCACCGCTGCTACCGCCGGTGTTGATCAGCATGCTGTC
>JBNKDG010000007.1:0-210974 GCA_050288165.1 Thiohalomonadaceae bacterium
GGTCAGCCAGGCGTGGGTCGTGGCGTATCTCTGTGACGAAGGTGTAGCCATCCATTTGTGGCATTTCCACGTCGGAAATTACCATGCAGATCCGTTGTGAGACCGGAACAGGGTCATCGGCCCAGGCCTTGAGGACGTCCAAACCCTCCTTGCCGTTGCGTGCCATGGTACTTTCGATACCCAACTGATCGAGCGTCAATTTGATTTGATTGCGTGCCACGCTGGAGTCGTCGACGACCAGGATATGGCGTTTTGTTTCATGTGGCTGGTTCGTTGCCAGTATCTCGGCGGAGATTTCTCCGGAACTTCCCATGACTTCGGCCAGTACCTTTTCCACATCGATAATCTCGACCAGTTCATCATCCATCCTGGTCACGGCCGTCAGGAAATTCTGACCGCCAATCCCGCAAGGCGGTGCCTTGATCTCCTCCCAGTTCAGGTTGACGATGCGATCGACGCCCTGTACCAGAAAGCCCTGTATGCTGCGGTTGTACTCCGTCACGATGACATAGCAGCTCTCAATGTCACTCAACGGCAAGCCACCCATTGCCTTGCGCAGATCGATGATACTGATACTTCTACCCCGCAGGTTGGCTACCCCGCGAATTGCCGGGTGAGACATGGGTACCTGAGTCAGGGGGGGGCACTGAATGACTTCCTGTACCTTGAATACATTGATGCCATAGCGCTGCTTGCGATTTAGCCGAAACAGTAACAGCTCCATCCGGTTGTGCCCGGCAAGCTTTGTGCGCCGATCAACGCCATCCAGTACACCTGTCATCTAATTCTCCTCTCAGCCACGTTCCATGCGGGGTATCGGCACCGCAATGCCTTTATTAAATTCGGCACATCACTTGCATAGACTTCATTGTAGACAAGTTGGTGCGACGGTTATTTGGCGCTTCTCAGAGGTGATATCGCCTGTTATCCGGTCAAATATGGTCGCCAAACGGCAATATTACAATGTTTGTTAGTGATTGGCCGCGGTGCCGATCCGGCAGGACGAGGTGTCACTGATGATTAGATTGTTGCTGCTGATTTTGCTGCTACCCATGGCGGCTTTCGCCATGAATGAGCAACAGATACAGTCACCGCAATCGATACAGGAGGCGGTGAAGGGCTTCCTGCAGCAGCAGGCGGAGCAATTGAAAGGCGATGTGGAGGTCGGTGTCGATTCCATCGACTCCCGTTTGCGTCTGGCGCAGTGTGACAGCCCGCTGCAGGCCTTCTGGCCCAAAGGCGGTCGTAGGACCGGTGTAGTGACGGTCGGCCTGGGTTGTGATGGACCGGTTTCCTGGTCGATCTATGTACGCGGGAAACTGATTGTTTATGAGTCGGTAGCTGTGGCTGCCCGTCCGCTTGGCCGTGGCGAACGTCTCAAAGCGGGCGATATCGAGATGCAGCGTCAGGATGTCAGCCGTCTTAATGGTGGTTATCATAGCCAGGTTAAAGACGTGATTGGCATGGAGGTGCGACGGTCGATACGGGCCGGCATGGTTCTGGATCGCAGCGTCGTCAGACCGCCGCTGTTGGTCAGTCGAGGCGACAGGGTTGCCATTACGGCCAGTAATAGCCAGGTTCAGGTCAGTATGGACGGTAAGGCTCTCGGTTCGGGCGCGCGGGGGGAGATGATTGAGGTGGAAAACCTCTCTTCGCGGCAGAAACTGGAAGCCGAGGTGGTTGCTCCCGGTGTCGTGCGTGTGCGAATGTGAGCACCAATTCACTCAAGTTCTTGCGCCGGTGGCCGATAACCCCTCTGCGCAAGAGGAGATAAATGGATGTCTATTAACAATATCAATGGCTTAAACGGGCAGAACACCCCCCGTAGCGGCGATGGCGGCAAGCTGACCAGGGCTGAAAATCAGGCCGGGCAGGGGAGCGCCAAATCCGCTGAGCTCCCTGCATCTGCCACCGATTCGGTCAGTCTGACCGATACCGCATCGCAACTGCGCCGTATCGAGGCATCGCTGGCCGATCAGCCCGAGGTGGACAACGATAAGGTTGCTGCAATCCGCCAGGCGATCGATGACGGTAGTTACCAGGTTGACGCTGGCCGTATCGCCGACAGCCTGATGACATTCGAATCCTCCCTCGACAAATAGGCAGGCACATAGCCATGAGCGAGCAGCGGTATCAACAGTTTGAGCAGATTCTCCAGGCGGAAGCGCGTAAGGCGGGGGAACTGGTTGAATTGCTGGAGCGTGAGCAGGATTTCCTGGTAAGGCGGGAAGTTGATGCGCTCAATGCCGTTGTCGCAGAAAAAGAGAAACAACTGGTTGAGCTGGAGAAACTGGCCGCCGAGCGCGCTGCTCTACTGCAGCAGGCAGGCTACAGCCCGGATCGTGATGGTTTTCTGGCTTTGCTCAATACCGACCAGAGTGGTCGGCTGCGTGAATTGTGGGAGTCTGTCGAGGCACTGCTCAAGCGTTGTCGCTATCAGAATCAGGTGAATGGCAAGGTGCTTGAAATCGGGCGTATCCAGGCCCGCCAACTGCTGGCGCTGCTGCTGGGACGTGAAAATGAGAGTAGTAGCGAGCTTTACGACCAGAGCGGCAACGCCTCCACCAGCTACTGTCAGAATCCTGCTTTCAGGGTCTAACCCCCTCTTTAAAAGCGACCTATTCAGGTCAGCGATAAATACCCTTTAAGGCGTAGTGATTCATTGCCAGCAACTGGTTACACTGTTTGTAACAATCAACCGTTACGGAGCGCCACGTGGCCAGTGTCGGATTATCTCAGGAGACAGAACAGGACTTCCGTGAGATGAAGGGGCGGACCTATGTGCTGACCCTGTTGCAAAGCCTGATCCGACGCCACGAACTGGTCAGCGTCATGTTGCCAGGTAGTGAGGCGCGCTTCACCAGTACGGTGTTGAGTGTCGATACACAGAGCAACACGCTGTTGCTGGACGCCATCTTTCCCCAAACCGGTCACGACCAACTACTCCAGGCGGGAGAGGTGCAACTGTTTGCCCATATGGGCGGCGGTGCGATGGAGTTTTCTGCCAGGCTGGCCGGGGTGGAAGAGGCCGACAGCCTTGTCTATTACCGGCTGCACCTGCCGGAAACGCTCAATTACATGCAGCGCCGCGAAGGGCATCGTATTGTCGTGGCCAAGCTGGAGATCCCGGCAGAGGTCTACGACCTGCGCGGTGCCTCCCACCCGGCCCGGGTCTATGACATCTCCAGCAGTGGTATCAGCTTTTTTGTCTCAAAGAGCAACGATCTCCCGTCCAAGGAGGTCTTCCAGTGTGTGCTCCATTTCCCGGGCGAGTCTTCCCTCAGTTGCAAGGTTGAATTCTGTGACCGCCGATCAGCGGGTTCCAACATCGATATCGTTGGCGGCAGTTTCGTCGGTCTGGATGCGCAGAAGGAACATATCCTGCAGCGCTGTACAGCCGACCTAGAGCGACGTCTGCTGCGTATGCGGCGAGAGCCCGTCATTCCGCCCAAATAGAAGCTCTCTCTATTCAGTGTTAGAATTCCGGGCCACGTCCCGGTAGCTCAGCTGGATAGAGCGTCCCCCTCCTAAGGGGAAGGCCAGAGGTTCGAATCCTCTTCGGGACGCCATTTTTCTCCTCCCAATCTATTGCACCTCTACCGTATATAACTCGTCTCTTCAGGGATTCGAACCTCTGGCGTTGTAATCCTCTCCGGGGAGCCAGTTGTTTCCCCCGTTTTCTCCCAGTCAGATTCTTGACGTTCTCCCTGTGGGCAGGGGCGGCAACGCCCGCTTGCCGCTCCGGGCGGCATTTTTTTGCCGCCCCGCTCATTCGATAACCTCTAACTCACTGTAAATAAAGACGATATCTGTTTGGCACACGGTTTGCTTTTCCTCAGTTGCGAGGTCCGTTTCAGGAGACGGGGTATGGCAAATCTGGACAACACACTGGGTATTCACGAAATCGCGCTCAAGTTGCGCGCGCAGCGGATGGAGTTGCTCTCTTCCAATCTGGCGAATGCGGATACCCCTAACTACAAGGCGCGGGATATCGACTTCCGTAGCGTGCTGGCGGATGTACAGAGCGGTAACCCGGCACAGAGCGCCAGCCTGCGCACCACCAATGCGCGGCATATGGGCGGTGCCGATCAGACCGCGAGCGGTGAAGTGCAGTATCGCAACCCGCTACAGCCTTCCATCGACGGCAACACCGTCGACCCTCAGGTGGAGAAGGCCAAGTTTATGGAAAACGCCCTGCAGTATCAGGCCACCCTCAGTTTTATCGATGGGCGGATCAAGACCCTGCGCAAGGCGATTAGAGGAGACTAACCATGTCCATGTTCAAGGTTTTTGATGTTGCCGGTTCCGCGTTAAGCGCCGAGTCGGTACGTCTTAACGTCACTGCCAGCAATCTGGCCAATGCCAACAGTGTCAGCAGCAGCACCGAGGAGACCTATCGTGCACGGCAGCCGGTGTTCGCCGCTATGCTCAAGGCCCAGACCGGCGCTACAGACGATTACAGCACCGGCGTGCAACTGAAGGGCATTGTCGAGAGTCAGGCGCCGTTGCAGCAGCAGTACAACCCGGACCATCCCCAGGCCAATGAAGAGGGTTACATCTTTCTGCCCAACGTCAATGTGGTGGAAGAGATGGCCAACATGATCTCTGCCTCACGCTCATACCAGAGCAACGTCGAGGTGATTAACACCGCCAAGCAGCTGATGCTGCGCACCATCACTCTCGGACAGTAAGAGGGAGGAGCCTGAATCATGTCGACGATTGATACCAACAGCAGCATCTACGACAGCCTCGGTGTGTCGCAGCAGCAACAGCGGGCGGGAAGTTCGAGTAACGAACTGGGCCAGGATGCATTCATGCGCCTGATGATTGCGCAGATGCAGAATCAGGATCCGCTCAGCCCGATGGAGAACGGTCAGTTCATTGCCCAGTTGGCGCAGTTCCAGAGCGTCTCCGGGATCACTTCACTGAGTAACACCTTCAGCGAATTCGCCTCATCAATGCAATCCAGTCAAGCACTGCAGGCTTCGGCACTGATCGGTCGTCAGGTACTGGTCGATAGCAATACTGCGGCATTGGCTGACACAGGTTCGGTTACTGGCGCAGCGATTCTGCCCGCCTCGACCACGAATATGAATGTCTATGTCTACGATTCCAGCGGCCAACTGGTACGCACTATCACTATGGGTGAACAGTCCGCCGGTGAAGTCGAATTCAGTTGGGACGGGATGGATGACAGTGGTAACCGTCTCCCCGCAGGGCAGTATGACTTCAAGGTCGAGGCCATGGCCGATGGAGAAAACTACGAACTGGCCACCGCCATCTATTCCACTGTAGAGAGCGTCGTTCTCGGCAGCAACGGCATAACTTTGAATGTGAACGGACAGGGTGAAGTACCCATGTCCATCGTCAGCAAGATCATGTGATCGCACAGCACCGGCTACTCAGAGGAGACAAGCAATGTCCTTTCAAACAGCACTTACCGGATTGTCGGCAGCCCAGGGTAACCTGAGCGTTACAGGTAACAATATCGCCAACTCCAGCACCACCGGCTTCAAACTGTCGCGTGCCGAGTTTGCCGATGTTTATGCCGCCAGTGTTTATGGTACTTCGTCTACTGCTGTCGGCGGCGGGGTCAAGCTGGCCAGTGTGTCGCAGCAGTTCACTCAGGGAAACATTGAGTTCACCGATAATCCGCTGGATCTGGCGATCAACGGTGACGGTTTCTTTCGCCTCGATGACAATGGCGCCGTTCAGTACTGCCGCGCCGGGATGTTTCGTGTCGATTCCAACGGTTACATCGTTAATGCCACCGGCCAGAATCTGACCGGTTTCCTCGCGACCCCCACCGGCACGATTACCGGTGCGCTGGGTAGCCTGCAGGTGGATACCTCTAACCAGGCGCCCAGTCCGACCGGCGCTTTGACCACCAACGGCGGTATTTCCGCGGTACTGAATCTGGATGCCAACGAAGCAACTGTTAATCCGGTAGCGGTACCCTTTGATCGCACTGACCCGAGCACCTACACCAGCACCACTTCACTGACTACCTACGATTCGCTGGGTAACGCGCTGTTGACCACCATGTACTTCGTGCGTCGTCCGCCTGCAGTTGCCGGTACCAGTGAATGGGATGTGCATACCTGGGTCACTGCCACCGATTCCTCGGGTGTACGTACTGAAATCGAGATCCCGCCTGCTGGTGGTGTGGCCGGCGATGCCGCCACCATGGTCTTCGACACCAGCGGTACTTTGACCTCGGTTACTCCGGCGTCCGGCACCGGCCAGGCGATCGATTACAACGCCGCTGGCGGTAACTACATCGTCTATGACCCGACCACCGGCCTGCCGACTGCGCAAACACTGGCCGATATCACCGGTGGTGATTTCGCCGATTTCGATCTGGATATGGCGGGTACCACTCAGTACGGCAGCAGCTTCGCAGTGAATGCACTGACCCAGGACGGTTTCTCCACTGGCCGTCTCTCCGGTCTGGATGTGAGTGAAACCGGGGTGCTGTTTGCCCGCTACACCAACGGCCAGTCCCGTGCTCTGGGGCAGGTCGCGCTGGCCAACTTTGCCAATGCCCAGGGGTTACAACCCAACGGAGACACACTCTGGTCCGAGACCTACGACTCCGGCCCGGCGCTGGTGAGTGCCCCCGGCTCTTCCACTGTGGGTGTGTTGCAGTCCGGTGCGCTGGAAGCGTCCAACGTCGATATTTCCAAGCAGCTGGTCAACATGATCGTCGCCCAGCGCGACTTCCAGGCCAACGCCAAGATGATCTCGACCGAAGACCAGATCACCCAGAGCGTTATTAACATCCGCTAATCGCGGTAACGAGTGAGGAAACGTCATGGACCGTATGCTCTATCTGGCCATGTCCACCGCCAAGCAGACCATGGAGGCGCAGGCGGTGACGACCAACAATCTGGCCAACGCCTCCACCACCGGCTTCAAGGCGGACCTGGAGCAGTTTCGCAGCATGCCGGTCTACGGCGAAGGTGTGCCGAGCCGGGTCTATGCCATGACCGAAAGGCCCGGTATCGACATGCGTTCCGGTCCAGTCAACGCTACCGGTCGTGATCTTGATACCGCGATCCTCGGCGATGGCTGGATCGCGGTGCAGTCCCGTGACGGTTCCGAAGCCTATACCCGTGCCGGCGATCTGCGTATCGACGCTAACGGCATTCTTACTACTGGTGCCGGACATCCGGTGCTTGGCAGCAGCGGTGCACCGATCACCGTACCGCCTGCGGAGACGATTCAGATCGGCGCCGATGGCACCCTCTCCATCCGTCCGGTAGGGCAGGCGGCGAGCACCCTGGCCGAGGTGGATCGGATCAAACTGGTCAACCCCGATCCAGCTTCCCTGACCAAGAGCGAGGACGGATTGATTCGACTTAGTGATGGCAACACCGCCCCGGCCGATGCAGGCGTCGTACTGGTTTCCGGATCACTGGAGGGCAGTAACGTCAGCGGTGTGGATGCGATGGTGCGGATGATCGAATTGCAACGTCAGTACGAGATGCAGGTGAAGATGATGAATACCGCCAAAGAGAACGAAGGCGCCACCGATCAACTACTCAAGATGAGCTAAGGCGCATCTGATTCAGCAGGAGGACAACCATGAACCCGGCACTCTGGATAGCAAAAACCGGCCTTGAGGCACAGCAGACCAAGATGGGCGTGGTCTCCAACAACCTGGCCAACGTCAGCACCACTGGCTTCAAACGGGATCGGGCGATCTTCGAAGACCTGATGTACCAAAGCGTGCGTCAGCCCGGTGCGCAGAGCAGTCAGGACACTGTGCTCCCTTCCGGTCTGATGCGCGGTACCGGTGTGCATACTGTGGCTACCGAAAAATTGCATACCCAGGGCAGTATCGAACAGACCGGTAATGCGCTGGACGTGGCGATCGAAGGTCGTGGTTTCTTCCAGATCCTGCGTCCCGACGGTTCGCTCGGATACAGTCGTGATGGTTCGTTCCAGATCGATTCACAGGGACAACTGGTCACCTCCAGCGGCTTCCTGGTGCAACCGGCGATCACTATTCCTTCCGGGGCGCAGAGCGTTTCCATCGGTCAGGATGGCGTGGTTTCGGTGATGGAACCAGGCAATACCGCACCGACCCAGGTTGGCACCATTCAGCTGGCCGACTTTATCAACCCCGCCGGTCTACAACCGCTGGGACAGAACCTGTTCCAGGAGACTGTTGCCAGCGGTGCGCCGCAACTGAGTAACCCGGGCCTCAATGGTATCGGTACCGTGATGCAGGGCGCGCTGGAAACCTCCAACGTCAATGTGGTGGAGGAGATGGTCAACATGATCGAAACCCAGCGAGCCTACGAAATTAATTCCAAGGCGATCGCCACCAACGACCAGATGCTGCAGTACATCAATAACAACATCTGAGGTTAGGCGCGCATTGCGAGGTAAATGGTTATGAAAGGCGCAGAGACAATCAAACGATTCGCGGTGGCTGGAGCAGTGATGCTCCTTGCCGCCTGCGGCACGGTGCCGGAACACGATGCCGGTTTCGCTCCGGCGTTCCCGGTGGCGGCGGAAGCACCAAAGCCCACCAACGGTTCGATCTATCAGGCCGGTTTCACCCGCAATATGTTTGAGGATTCCCGTGCCCGCGGTGTCGGTGATCTGCTTACCGTGACCCTGACCGAAAAAACCAACGCGCAGAAAAAAGCGACAACCAGCACTTCGAAAAGCAGCACGATCGATCTGGGTGTGCCGACAGTTTTTGGAGCGCCAGTGTTGCATAACGGTAACAGCATCCTTAACGCGGCAAGCGCCAATGGCAATGAGTTTGCTGGCGATGGTGCCAGTGCCCAGAGCAACAGTCTGACAGGCAGTATTACCGTTTTCGTCTCTAACGTGTTGCCCAATGGCAATCTGGTGATTCGCGGCGAAAAGCGCATGACGCTAAACACCGGCGATGAATATATTCGTCTCTCTGGCATCGTACGCCCCGAGGATATCGCCCCGGACAACTCTATCGATTCGACCAAGGTCGCCAATGCCGAGATTCTCTATAGCGGTAATGGCCCAGTCGCCGATGCCAACCGTCAGGGCTGGCTGGGTCGTTTCTTCAACAGCCCGCTGTGGCCTTTCTAGGAGCAGACGGTCATGAATATCAAAACAATTATCGCGATGATTCTGCTGCTGTTGAGCAGCGCGGTTCAGGCGGAGCGAATCAAGGACCTCGCCTCGGTCGCCGGGGTACGTGAAAACCAGTTGCTTGGTTATGGCTTGGTGGTCGGTCTAGATGGTAGCGGTGATCAGACCAGCCAGACGCCTTTCACCGTGCAGAGTTTGAAGAGCATGCTGAATCGTCTGGGTGTGACCATCCCATCCAACATCAATCCGCAGGTAAAGAATGTGGCGGCGGTTTCGGTGAGTGCCAATCTACCGGCGTTTTCCAAGCCGGGTCAGACCATTGATGTCACGGTTTCCTCTATTGGTAACGCTAAAAGTTTGCGTGGCGGCACCTTGTTGATGACACCGTTGAAAGGTGTCGACGGCAAGGTCTACGCACTGGCGCAGGGTAATCTTGTAGTAGGCGGTTTCGGCGCTTCGGGCAGTGACGGTTCACGTATTACCGTCAATGTGCCGAGTGTCGGTCGAATCCCCAACGGTGCCACCGTTGAGCTTGGTGTCGAGAGCGGCTTCGCCCAGGGCAACACCCTGACTCTGAATCTGCATACTGCCGATTTCACTACGGCCTACCGTCTGGCCGAGTCGATCAATACCAGTATCGGTCCCGGTACGGCCCAGGCGATGGATGCCTCCTCAGTCAAAGTGAACGCACCGCTCGATCCGGCGCAGCGCGTCTCCTACGTTGCGATGCTGGAAAACCTCAGTCTGACGCCTGGCGAAGCGGCGGCGAAGATCGTGGTCAACTCGCGTACCGGTACAGTGGTGATCGGTAAGAACGTCAAGGTGATGCCCGCCGCAGTTACACACGGCAGCATGACGGTCACGATCACAGAGAACGCCCAGGTGAGTCAGCCAGGACCATTGTCCGGTGGGACAACGGCAGTGGTGCCGCGCTCCAACATCAATGTGGAAGAAGAGAAGAAACATATGTTCGTCTTCAATCCTGGTGTGGATCTGGATGAGATCGTGCGTGCGGTCAATCAGGTGGGCGCCGCCCCCGGTGACCTGATGGCGATCCTCGAGGCACTGAAACAGGCCGGTGCACTGCGCGCCGAGCTGATCGTGATCTAGGCAGGACAATGGTTAGCAACGGCGTCGCACACGGCAGCAATTACGTCGACTTCAATGAGTTGACCGCGTTGCGTCGTGAGGCGGGCAAGGATCCGTCACAGGCGCTGGAAAAGGTTGCCAGGCAGTTTGAAGCGCTGTTCATGCAGATGATGCTGAAGAGCATGCGCGATGCGGGTGCCGAAGAGGGCGGTCTGTTCGACAACGATCAGACCCGTCTCTATCAGGATATGTACGACAAGCAGATCAGCCTCAGCCTGAGTGAAGGTGGTAACGGCATAGGACTGGCCAAACTGCTGGTGCAGCAGATGCAAAAAAGCATGCCACAGCAGAGTGGTGAGACAGAGCAAAAGGACGATGTTTCGCTACTGGATAAAACCGTACCTGCGCGCAGTCACTACAGCTTCAGTCATGCGCAGTCCACAGTGAATGCGAACGCAGGTGGAGTGCAGGCCGAACCGCGCTTCGATTCGCCTGAGTCCTTTATTGACACGCTACTGCCTCATGCCAAAAAGGCGGGTGAGGAACTTGGTATTGATCCCCGTGCGATCCTGGCTCAGGCGGCACTGGAAACCGGTTGGGGTAAATCGGTGATTCGTCATGCTAATGGCCGCAGCAGTTACAACCTGTTCAATATCAAGGCCGATTCACGTTGGTCGGGAGAGCAGGTTGGTAAACCAACGCTGGAGTATCGCAACGGCATCACCGTGCGTGAGCAGGCCAGCTTTCGCTCCTACGGTTCGCTGGAAGAGTGCTTCGCAGATTACACCGCGTTTCTGAAAAACAGCGGTCGCTACCGCGAGGCGCTGGCGACCGAGAGTGGCGGCGAATTCGCCGAGCAGTTGCAGAAGGCAGGCTACGCCACCGACCCGGCCTATGCGGGCAAGATAAAACGTATTCTGGACAGTGACTTACTGGTTCAGGCGGGAGCAGGGCTAAACCTTCCCGCCGACGGGACGCTAACCTCCTGAGGAGTGGCGTTCGCATGAGAGATAGCGAGGCTTAAGACATGGCTGACATTTTTGGAATCGGAACATCGGGATTGCTGTCGTTCCAGCGGGCGATGACCACTATCGGCCATAATATTGCCAACGCCAATACCCAGGGCTACAGCCGTCAGCGCACCCAGCTCGATACCCTCAACCCGCAAGGCTTCGGTTATGGTTTCGTCGGTGCCGGGGTGAAGGTTTCCACTATCCAACGGATTTACGATCAATTCATTGTTGATCAGGTTCGGGTGCAGACCAGCGTTAGCTCTTCCCTTAGCAGCTATTACGATCTGGCCAGCCGTGTCGATAATCTGCTGGCCGACAGCGATGCGGGTATTTCTCCGACGCTGCAGGAATTCTTCAATGCCGTGCAGGCCGTCGCTGATTCTCCCGGTTCAACGCCGGCACGTCAGGTACTACTGACCTCAGCCGAGTCGTTGACCGAGCGAATGAAATACATGTACGACAGCATTAACGCCCTGAACCGGGCGATGAGTACCGATGTCACTAATTCCATTGATGAGGTCAACGGCCTGGCGAGTTCCATCGCTTCCATCAACCAACAGATAGTGCTGGAAACACAGAGCTTCGGTCAGCCACCCAATGATCTCCTCGACCAGCGGGATGAAATGCTTCGTCAGCTGGCAGAGCGGGTAAGTGTCAACACTACCATCCAGGAAGATGGCGCGATGAACGTTTTCGTCGGTAAGGGTCAGGCACTGGTGATCGGCGGCACTTCCAACAAATTCGTTGTCGCCAACGATATCTACGACCCGCAGGAGATCGCCATTCAGTTGACCTCTGGTAACAGCACCACCGGTGCCGACGTCACCAAACTGATCACCGGTGGCACCTTGGGTGGGTTGTTCCAACTCAAGGACGAAATCCTCGACCCGGCACTCAATCAGTTGGGACGTGTGGCAGTGGGTCTGGCGGCCACCTTCAATGCGCAACATACCCAGGGTTTGACCCTGAATGATGTGCTTGGTGGTAACTTTTTCACCGATTTCATGGCCACCGACAATGTGACGGTGCTCTACAATGCGGGCAACTCCGTCGGCGGTTCATCGACTACTGCGGTGACTTCGACGATTACCGATGTTGGTTTGTTGAAGGCCAAGGATTATGAATTGCGTTATCTCGGCGGGAATAACTTCGATCTCTACAGCCTGCCGGATAATACGCTGGTCGACAGTTTTAGCGCACCGCTTGGTACCACCTACACGACTACTGATGGTTTCTCCGTCACCATCAATAATGCACTGACCGCAGGCGATACCTTTGAGATTCGTCCGACCCGTAGCGCATCCAATGATATCGGCGTGTTGGTTAATGATGTTTCTGATATCGCCGCTGCCGGTGCAGTACGTGCCTTTGATAGCGGGGCCAATCGTGGAGATGCGATCATTACTCAGGGTGAGCGGATCACCAATGTTGCCGATCCAAACTATGTTACCGACGCGGTGTTCAATACGGTTGGTTCGTATACCGTCGTCTTTTCCGCCAGTGTCCCTGCCAACGAACCTAACGTCGATCAATATGAAATCTACGATTCAATAGGTGCGCTGGTTTCCGGTCCGACGGCTTATGTGCCCGGCGTTGACACCACCATCGGTTTTAGCGGTATGCAGTTCACTATCAGTCGTACACCGCTTAGTGGCGATAGTTTCACCATGGAGCGTAATACTGGCGCGGTCAGTGATAATCGTAACGCACTGGAACTGGCGGCACTACAGACCAAACAAACCCTGATCGACAACGGTTCTGGTGCGACAACCGATTTTCAGAGTGCATACGGGCAACTGGTTTCCATGGTCGGTACTCGTACTCATCAGGCCGATGTGGCGGGCACCGCACAGAAGAGCATGTTGGAGCAAGCGACAGCTCGTCGTGAAAGCGTTTCCGGCGTGAACCTTGATGAAGAGGCGGCCGATCTGATGCGGTATCAGCAGGCCTATCAGGCGACCGCGCAGGTGCTTTCGACTGCACGTTCGCTGTTTAACTCATTACTTGATGCGTTGGGGTAAGGCTATGCGTATCTCCACAAACCAGATGCAACTGAGTGCGGTCAATTCGATTCTTGATCAGCAATCCAAACTCAGTCATACCCAGATGCAGGTGGCAACAGGCAAACGTATCATCAATCCATCCGATGACCCGGTAGCCAGCGCGGCGATCCTCAGCCTGCAACAGTCGCGCAGCCAGACCGAGCGCTATCTGGTCAATGCCGATGCGGCAAAGGCACGCCTGAGTATCGAAGAGGGAACTCTGAGTGGTGTTACCGATCAGCTGCAGCGGGTACGTGAGCTGGCGGTATACGGCAATAACAGCCACATCAGCAATAGCGATCGTGAATCGCTGGCCAAAGAACTGCGCCAGATCCTTGATGAAGTGATGGGTCTGGCCAATAGTACCGATAACAACGGTCAGTATCTGTTTTCCGGTAACCAGGGCCAGACCATGCCCTTCAGCCAGACCGCGACCGGTTTTCAGTATGACGGCGATGGTGGGCAACGCCTGTTACAGATTGGTCCCAGCCGACGTGTTGCTGATGCCGACCCGGGTAACGAAGTCTTTATGAATGTGCTTAACGGTAACGGTGTTTTCCGTACCACTGAGGGGGTGCATACCGGTACCGGAGTGATTGATGCCGGTTCGGTGGTGGATAAATCCCTCTATACCGGACACAACTACACCATCAACTTTGCCGACAATAACGGCGATACTGTTGCGGATGAATATACCGTGGTGGATAACATCAGTGGTGCCACCGTGCTTGGGCCTGCAGTATATAGCGAAGGCGCCGCGATCACATTCGACGGCATGCAGGTATCGGTTCGTGGTGTACCCAACGATGCCGATACTTTTACGGTGACGCCGAGTACCGAGCAGGATATCTTCAGCACCATCAATGATCTGATCGCAGCCTTCGAAACGCCGGTTACCGACGATAATGCCCAGGCAAAGCTGGGCAATGCCGTTAATCGCACACTTGTCGATCTGGATCAGGCCCTGGCGAATGTGTTGAACATCCGTGCCGATGTAGGGGCACGACTTAATGCGGTGGATGATCAGAACAACAACAGTGAGAACTTCCTGCTGCAGGTGGATGAGAGTATTTCCACACTTAACGACCTCGACTATGCCGAGGCGATCAGTCGTCTCAATCTCCAGTTGGTTGGTCTAGAGGCATCACAGAAAGCCTTCACCAGGGTGCAGAATCTATCGCTGTTCAATTATCTCTAGTCACCAAAAGAGGTCTCCACATGGTCTTTGTCCCCTGGTCTGGCGGTGCAAAGCTTGCTTCGGTGCTCATTTACTACCAGTAAGCTCCAGTCCTCGCAGGCTTTGCGTGTCCAAGGGCATTACGGGGCCTTGTCTCAGGGCACGAATCCTAATTTTGTGACCACGTCTATATATCCCTTCATCCATGAAGTGGTCTTTCGGAACACTTCTTTCCTACCATGCGCCTACTCCGCGCGACGGTATGTAACGCATTGAATCATAATAAGTAAACCGGGGTGGGGTTTTTTCCTGAAAGGGGTAAAGTTTTCCCATGGAAGGCCGATATCTATGACCGGAGGCGGTGAATATCCCTGCGGATATATCCGCCATAGTCAAAACCATTTCCCGCCGTGCCGCGTGTGCGCCGGGAGAGGAGAAGAAAGATGGCCCAGATTATTAACACAAACATTCTGTCGCTGACCGCGCAGCGCAACCTGAACAGGAACCAGACCAGCATGTCTGTTTCCATGCAGCGTCTGTCTTCCGGTCTGCGCATCAACAGCGCCCGGGACGACGCGGCCGGTCTGGCGATTTCCGAGCGATTCACTACCCAGATCCGTGGTCTGAACCAGGCTATTCGTAACGCCAACGACGGTGTTTCTTTTGCCCAGACCGCTGAAGGTGCGCTGAGCACCGTTGGTGATTCCCTGCAGCGTATCCGTGAACTGGCCGTACAGTCTATCAACGACACCAACTCATCCTCAGACCGTCAGGCGCTGAACAACGAGGTGAGCCAGCTGATCTCCGAGATCAACCGGGTTTCCAGTTCCACCCAGTTCAACGGTCAGAACATTCTTGATGGCACACTGAGCACTCTGACCTTCCAGGTCGGTGCCAACCAGAACCAGACTATTAGTGTTACAGGCGTGGATGCTCGTGGTTCACAGTTGGGCGCACGTGTTTCTACCAGTGGCTCCATCAGTCAGACCAACCTGGCAGCCGCCATTGCCGCCAACAACATCGTTGTCAACGGTAACACTGTGAGCTTGACCGGTGATACCACCATTGATGATGTCATTGCATCCATCAATGCGGTGAGCTCCAATTCAGGTGTTCAGGCGCTGAAAGCGACCAGTGTATCGACTGCCGCAGCAGGTCTGTTAGCCGCAGCCGACGGTACCGCAACCATCAACGGTGTACAGGTAACACTTACTGCCGGTGCTACCGCTGGTTCTGGTGCACTGAACATTGCCGCTATCAATGCACTGACCAACCAGACCGGTGTAACCGCTTCTGCAGGTACTGGTGAAGGGGTTGTGCTGACCAACACCAGTGGTGCAGACATCGTCCTTGGTGCTGGAACCACCACTCTTGGAGCTGCAGCCGAGACCTACCATGCCGGTATCATTCTTGCCGGTGCGGTGGCTGATGGTGCCTTTACCGCCACAGGTACCTTTGCCGTTGAAACCGGTAGTACCGCATTGGGTGCTTCCCAGGCAGACCAGACCGTCACCAATACCGATGTATTGACCGGTTCAAGTGCCAACACTGCTCTGCTGACACTCGACTTCGCGCTGCAACAAGTGAGCGGCCTGCGTTCCGAGCTGGGTGCTGTACAGACCCGTTTCGAGTCCACCATCTCCAACCTCGAAGTTACTGCGGAAAACATGACCTCAGCCCGGTCACGTATCCGTGACACCGACTTCGCCAAGGAGACGGCTGACCTGACCCGTGTGCAGATCCTGCAACAGGCCGGTATCGCGATGTTGGCCCAGGCCAACGCCCAGCCGCAGAGCGTCCTTGCACTGCTGCAGTAACCGTGGCACTAGCCAGAAATCCTGGGGCGTTAAGCGCCCCAGGGTTTAACGGTTAGATGATTAGGTGATGACAATGGAAACGGAACTGAATAACACCGTTGTACTAGGGGCCAGGCGCTCGCCGTCTGCAGTCCCTGCTCACCAATCAGAACCTGCCACGGGTGCGGCTGTTGCCACAGCCGCTGTCGTAACAAGCAAGTCAGACAGCGGTAGCGGCAAGGCTCCTGACGCAGCCAGCGGGAACGGAAGCGCAGGCGGAGCATCCGCTTCGAACCTGGAGCAGGCGCTGCAGGACCTCAGTGGTTATGTACAGAACGTTCAGCGTAACCTGCAGTTCGATGTCGACGACACCAGCGGTCATACCGTGATTCGTGTGGTCGACTCAGAAACTGAAGAGGTCATTCGCCAGATACCCTCTGAAGAAGTGCTGGCCCTGGCCAGACATCTGAAGAGTATGGGCGAAGGAGAGCAAGGGCTGTTTCTGAAAGAGAAGGCCTGATATCTGGCACCAGTCTTGCTACTTCAAGCTGTGTAGCAGGACTGGTGTCAATATCCTGACCCGGACACGGTTGGTTTTGGTTGTCATGTCGTGGAAGGCGGCAGGGTATTGGCTACTCTGAAGTAATCACAACGGTTTCGAGGTTGGATATGGCAAGCATCAGCGTTTCCGGTATCGGTTCCGGCTTAGATATCTCATCACTCGTCGACCAACTGGTCACGGCGGAACGTACGCCGGTCGAAACCCGACTCAACAGTAAAGAGGCAGTCGTTCAGGCGAAGCTTTCCGCCTACGGTTTGCTCAAATCAGCACTTTCCAGTTTTCAAACCACAGTTTCTGGTTTGGCCGATATCAATGCTTTCCAGGGACTCACGGCCACCAGCTCCGATAGCAGCGTGGTCAGTGTCAGTACCAGCAGCAATGCCATTTCCGGCAATTACAGCTTACTCGTGTCCAATCTGGCGGCAGCGCATTCCATTGCCTCCAAGGCTTTTACCGAGACCAGCAGCAGCGTCGGTACCGGCAGCCTGACCTTCCAGTTCGGCACCTACGATAGTGGTGGTAACACCTTTACCGCCAATGCCGATAAATCAATTCAGGTGGTGACTATTGCCTCGGGCGACAACAGTCTGGTTGGCATCCGCGATGCAGTAAACAACGCCGATATCGGTGTCTCAGCCAGTATCGTCAATGACGGTAGCGGCTATCGGCTGGTATTCCAGTCTGATGATTCCGGTGCAGCCAACAGCATCAAGGTCACCGTGAGTGACTCCACCGATGCCGATAATCTTGATGATGCCGGACTCTCGCAACTGGCCTATGACCCAACCGCCGCATTGGGGACAGGCAAGAATATGAGTCAGACCGTCGCCGCTGTCGATGCCAGTTTCAGCGTTAACGGTTTGAGCATAACCAGTAGCTCGAACCAGGTCACAAGTGTGATCGAAGGGGTCACCCTGAACTTGAAAGATGTAACCTCTGGCACCCCGGTCAGCATTTCGGTTGCGCGCGATACCAGCGGCATCACCAGCAAGGTGCAGTCGTTTATTAGTAGTTACAACGACATGATGAAAACCCTCAACGGACTGACCAGCTACGACGCCACTACCGGTGCGGCAGGTATTCTGCTGGGCGACTCCATCGCCCGTACCGTGACCAGTCAGGTGCGTAGTCTCCTCTCCAGTAGTGTCAGTGGACTTAGTGGCAATTACACGTCATTGGTCAGCCTCGGTATCACCACCCAGGCGGATGGTACGTTGAAATTGAACGAAACCACCCTGAGTAACGCATTGAGTGGTGATTACTCGGTGGTTGGTAAACTCTTCGCCGCCTTCGGTACGACGGATGATTCACTGGTGAGCTATGTCGATTCCACTTCCAGTACGGTCATTGGCGAATACGCGGTTAATATCAGCCAGCTGGCAACGCAGGCGACTGTAACGGGTGCAGCGACATCGGGTTTTCCTCTTACCGTTGATGCCAATAACGACAACTTCGTGATTAAGGTAGATGGCACTCAGTCGTCCAGTATTTCGCTGACACAGAAGAGTTATGCCAGCGGTGACGAACTGGCGGTGGAGCTGCAAAGTAGGATTAACGGTGATAGCACCCTTAAGAACGCCGGGGTTAGTGTCAGCGTCAGCTTTGTGACCGATCACTTCGAAATTTCATCCAGCACCTACGGCAGCGACTCCACCAT
Organism: Thiohalomonadaceae bacterium; assembly: GCA_050288165.1. Lineage (GTDB taxonomy): Bacteria > Pseudomonadota > Gammaproteobacteria > Thiohalomonadales > Thiohalomonadaceae > JAPHTQ01. The sequence goes on from JBNKDG010000007.1 coordinate 18,427, forward strand.
TGAAATCGTTAGCGTCGATACCAACACCGCTACGAGTCTCGGACTTTCAGTTGGTACCGGCACCGACGGAGTGGATGTGGCAGGCACCATCGGTGGTGTTACTGCTACCGGGAGTGGGCAGATCCTGACTGGAAATGGTGACGCCGCGGGGATGAGCCTCAAGATCGAAGGCACCACCACCGGTAGTCGTGGTAGCGTGGTCTTCAGTCGTGGTATTGCCGACCAGATCAACTCGCTGCTCGACGAATACCTCGCCAGCGATAGCACCATCGCCGCACGAACCGATGGTCTGAACAGTCGTCTTGATGACATTAGCGAGCAGCGCGATCGTCTTGAGGTTCGACTGGCAATGATCCAGCAACGTTACACCACTCAGTTCACAGCGCTGGATACCCTGATTGGACAGATGCAATCGACCAGTACCTATCTGGCATCACAATTGGCAGCACTGCCTGGTGCAACGTACTCGTCGTCGAAGTAAAGGGTAAAGAGATAACGTTTACGGACGATACAGTAACTATGAGTTTCACGGCGTCAGCATCAGACTGGCGGCACCACCACAACCCGAAAAGAAGGAAGGTATGCGATGAATAATCCTCTGCAGCACTACCAGAAGATGAAGGCTGACCAGGCAGTATCTGGTGCCGATCCTCATCGTCTTATCGTGATGCTGATGCAGGGAGTGATTGAGAAAGTCGCGGCAGCCAAAGGTTATCTGCAACAGGGTAACCGCGCAGAGAAGGCACAGCAGATTAGCTGGGCTATCTCCATCCTCGATGGTTTGCGCATGAGCCTGGACAAGGAGCAGGGCGGAGAGATCGCACAAAATCTTGATGATCTCTACGGCTATATGGAAGAGCAACTTCTCAAAGCAAACATGAAAGACGATGCCAGGATACTGGAAGAGGTTGGCTCCCTGATGAACACCATTCTCAGCGGCTGGATGGAAATCGCCCCGGCGAAACCACAGGTCGATACAGATCGCCCCGTGACCTCGGGCTCTCTGCAAGTCGGTGCCTGAGGACGACAGCAGAATGGATTCCAGTCGTACTCAGCAGTGGCAGCAATTGGTCGACTTTTCCAATAAGATGTTGGCACAGGCCAGGGAAGGTGAATGGGATCTGCTCAGCCGTATGGCGGGTGAGCGTCAACTTGCCCTGGAGCAGTTTTTTGCCGAACCCGTAACCGCTGAGGAGAGTGCTACAGTGGCGTCGGGTATCCATACCATCAACCGCATCGACAGTGAGATCACCGCCCTGGCAAATGATGCCTATGGACTCGCTTCTGAAGAGCGTGATCTACTCAATAAACGTCAACAGGCCTCCCGCGCCTACACCGATCCCGGCTTTCACAGCCGCTGATTTCTCCCTCGTTTTTTGTCATCTGGTTGCCTGTGTCAGTGGTTATTAAACCGCTCCTTCGCTGATAAAAACCTTACGAAAAGTGCAGCTAAAATACCATGTTAATCATGGTGTTATGTTGTTGATAACGGGTTTTTGACAGATATTAAAGTAAAATTTCTGTGATGGACTACCAATTTTTTGACATGTCAAAATGTCGTGCTACCTTGAGAAGGGTTGACACTTTGGTGGACAGAAAAATGACAGACACACCGTTTTTAGTAGTCAGCAACCGGGGGGAGGCTGCGGCCGAACTGGTTGCTGTTCTGAAGTTCCTGACTGGGCATCATTCACATCACAGCGGCTATGGAGAGTGGCACGGGATTGAGCCTGCAATGATCAGTGCCGTGTTTCTGGATGAACGTGAGGCTAGTGCGCGTAGTGCCTCGGAGCTTGCCGCACTATGCGAAGCCTATCCCACGGCAACCGTAATACTGATTTCCAACGAAGGCCAGGGCGAAGACGAACTGCCGGACGGCGCGTTCGCCAGATTGGAGTCGCCATTCGGCTACGTCAAGATGCTCACTTGCCTGCATCGTATTGAGATCCTGCACCAGCGCAGTGGTCAACACGCGGCCAACGAGACACTGGTCAGATTGCTGGTCGGTCACAGTTCGCCGATGCGTGAGGTGCGCCACCTTATTGAACAGGTCGCCGATTCTGAAGCCAGCGTACTGATCCTTGGTGAGTCGGGTACCGGCAAGGAGGTGGTGGCAAAGAGCCTGCATCATCTCTCCTCGCGACGCGACGCACCATTTGTCCCGGTCAACTGCGGCGCGATTCCTGCCGAGTTGCTGGAGAGTGAACTCTTCGGACATGAAAAAGGGGCCTTTACCGGCGCCCTGACCGCACGCCAGGGACGCTTTGAAATTGCCGAAGGCGGTACCCTGTTCCTCGACGAGATCGGCGATATGCCGATGCCGATGCAGGTCAAACTGCTGCGGGTATTGCAGGAGCGTACCTTCGAGCGGGTCGGTAGCAACAAATCTCAGCAGTGCAATGTGCGTGTGATTGCCGCGACCCACCGTAATCTCGAAGAGCAGATCGCCAAGGGCGAATTCCGTGAAGACCTGTACTACCGCCTCAACGTTTTTCCCATCGAACTGCCGCCGCTGCGTGAGCGCCCCGAAGATGTTCCCAGCCTCGCCCTGGAACTGATTGCCCGCCTGGAGCGCGAGGGCAGAGGGTCGGTACGCCTGACCGCTGCCACATTGGCCTCGTTGTCACGTTATGCCTGGCCGGGTAACGTGCGTGAACTCTCCAACCTGATGGAACGCCTGGTGATCCTCTATCCCAAGGGCATCGTCGACGTGAATGATCTCCCCTCCAAATACCAGAGCGAGGGCGTCGATACGGACAGCACCATTCCCCTGCCGTCCACACCTCTGGACATGCATGCGATCGATGATCGCGACATGGGTGTGCTGACTTCCAGCCTGCCGCCCGAGGGTGTAGACCTCAAGGACTACCTCTCCACACTGGAGAGCAGTCTGATCCAGCAGGCACTGGATGCGGCCGACGGCGTGGTGGCTCAGGCCGCCAAGCTGCTGAATCTGCGCCGTACCACCCTGGTGGAGAAGATGCGCAAGTATGAGATGCAGCGCGTAGAGTGACAGACACCCCTAAAAATCCACTCAAGCCGCGATTGCGGCGTTGGAAAGCGCCTCAAAATGCTCATTTAAACTGCGCATTTTGCTCCGGGCGTCCTGCCCTCCGCCCTTCGGGTCAGCTAAAGCTGCCCCGGATTGCTCCCGGCAATCCGGTCGTTACTTTACGCCTTGCACTCATCGTCTTGATCGAATTTTTAGCGGCATCTGTATGTCAACATTTTGACCGCGAGGCGCAATGCATCGCGTAACATTTTGATATTAAAGGCTTAAATTAACAGGCACACTGTTTGCATTGCATGGTTCCAGGACATTATCGGAACCGATGCGATGAACCAGCCGCTATCCCTCGACAGAACGAATCTTCCCTCCCACGACGGGCAACAGCACGGCACTGCCTCCGTACGTGAGGCGATCTGGATCAACTCCGTGCTGCAGGAGACACGGCGTCGGAGCAACGATGCCGAGGCGGAGCAGTTGCGTCTTGCCGAGCGACTGAACAGCCTGATGAATGCCCTGCCCGCAGCGGTGGTGGTACTGGATGGCAGCGGTCGGGTGGTGCAGTCCAATCCGGCAGCCGAGTCGTTGTTGCAGATCCCGCTTCAGGGTCGGCTCTGGCGCGACTTGATCGGCGAGCTTTTCTCACTGCAGGCCGCCGTAGACGATGTGCTGCAGTTGCATAACGGTCGACTGGTCACACTCTCCACTCGTCCGCTCGGTAGTGAACCGGGTCAGGTGCTGATGTTGCAGGACGTGACCGATACCCACCAGCTTCGCTCGCGACTGGCGCACAGTCGCCGACTCGCCGACATGGGTCGAATGGCCGCCAGCCTGGCCCATCAGATACGCACGCCGCTGGCCTCGGCACTGCTCTATGTCTCGCAACTTCACTCCTCACGCCTGCCGGAAGAGAAGCGCGAGCGGTTCGTCAGCAAGGCGATGGATAGCCTCAAGGGTCTGGAAAAACTGATCAACGACATGCTGCTGTTCGCTCGTGATGGACAGGGTGAACGCGAACTACTGACCGCGGGTGAGTTGTTGAACGCCGTGGCACTTGAAACGCAAAACCACCACCCGGCCGTGGCGTGCAGTGTGGCGATCGCCCACGACCAGCGTGTCCTGCTGGGCAATCGCGTGCTGCTGAAAAGCGCACTGCAGAATCTGCTCAACAACGCCGTGGAGGCTGGAGCTAAAAACATCAGACTGCAGGCAACCTGCGACACCTCATGGTGCGAACTGTCGATCGCCGATGATGGTCACGGCATCGCTGCAGAACAGCAACAGCGGATCTTCGAACCCTTCGTCTCCGGTCGCTCCGGTGGTTCCGGCCTTGGTCTGGCGGTGGTGCGCGCCGTGGTGCAGTCGATGGGCGGTGAGATCCGGCTTGAATCAAAAACGGGGGAGGGTAGTCGTTTCATTCTGCGCTTCCCTGCCGTTTCCCAATTCAATCACGCCACCGCGGCGAAAGCGGCGCAGAGGTAACAGCCATGCAGCAGCGGATATTGATCGTCGAGGATGATATGGCGCTGGCGGAGGCGTTGCAGGAGACACTGGAACTCTCCGGCTTTGTGGCGCAGCACGCCGTCAATGGCATTGCGGCTCTGGAGTTGCTGCAGCAACAGGAGTTTCACCTGTTGGTGAGTGATGTGCATATGCAGGAGATGGACGGCCACACCCTGCTGCGAAAGGTGCGTGAACGCTACCCCGAATTACCGGTGCTGTTGATGACCGCCTACGCCTCGGTAGAGAAGGCGGTGCAGGCAATGCGTGACGGCGCGGTCGACTACCTGATGAAACCATTCGAGGCCGATGTGCTGGTCAATGCGGTCTCGCGCTACGCCCTGAGCGAGCACGACGATGCGGCGCCGGTGGCAGAAGACCCGGTGACACTGGAACTCCTGCGACTGGCACAGCGGGTGGCACAGAGCGATGCCACGGTGATGCTTAGCGGTGAAAGCGGTAGCGGCAAGGAGGTCATCGCCCGTTATATTCACCAACACTCTTCCCGCGCAAACGGTCCCTTTGTGGCGATTAACTGCGCGGCGATCCCGGAGAACATGCTGGAGGCGACCCTGTTCGGTTACGAGAAGGGCGCATTCACCGGCGCCTACAAAACTACCCCGGGGAAATTTGAACAGGCCGACGGCGGCACCTTGTTGTTGGATGAAATCTCGGAAATGGACATCGGCCTGCAGGCCAAGTTGCTGCGCGTGTTGCAGGAGCGTGAACTGGAACGACTTGGTGGCGGCAAGGTGATCGATCTTGACGTGCGGGTGCTGGCCACCACTAACCGTGACCTGCGTTCGCTGGTGGCGGAGGGTGGTTTCCGCGAAGACCTCTTTTACCGTCTCAATGTTTTCCCGCTGCGTTTGCCGTCTCTGCGTGAACGGCCCGCCGATATCGTGCCTCTGGCACAACGTCTGCTGGAACGGGTCTGCAGTAAGGGAGCACAAGCGGTTCCGCAACTCAGTGCCGAAGCGCGTGCGTTGCTGCGTCGGTACACCTGGCCAGGCAATGTGCGTGAGCTGGATAACCTGATGCAGCGAGCGCTGATTCTGAGTAGCGCCGCAACCATCGAGGCGACGGATCTGTTGTTTGAATCGACAGTGACGGAATCCCGACCTGTAGCGCCTGCACCGCAGGAACATGTTGAGGGTGAAAAACTCAACAGCGATCTCCGGCAGCGCGAATACGAATTGATCATGAGTGCCCTGCAGAACGGTAACCGCAAACACGCCGCGGAGCAGCTGGGTATCAGCCCACGGACCCTGCGCTACAAGCTGGCGCAGATGCGCGACGCCGGTTATCCGGTGGATGGTCACATTGGCCTGCAAAATGCATAGAGCTGAATAAACGTCAGAAAGTAGTCACCCCAAGCGGAGGTCATGATGAATACCATCGACACCAGCCAGTTACTGATGCAGTTGCGCGCCGCCGCAGCCCAGGCAGGTATCAAGCCGCAGGCCGCCGAGCCAGCAGCAACTCCGGTTGCCGACAATTTTTCCTCGTTGCTGAGCCAGTCCATCGGCAAGGTCAACGAAATGCAGAACCACGCCGGTGATCTGACCCGCGCCTTCGAGATGGGCAATCCCAATGTCAGCCTGCCGGAGGTAATGATCGCCAAGAGCAAGGCGGGTCTTGCCTTTGAAGGCATGGTTCAGGTACGCAACAAAGTGGTCGAGGCGTACCAGGAAATTATGCGGATGCAGGTGTAGTTTTTTCCGGCTGAACCATACTTAAAAAATACCAAGCGAACGGTTAAACGACTATGGCTAGTGCACAATCCCCATCATCTGTAGGTTCTTTTACCGAAGGCTTTATCGCCCTGCCGGCATTGCGTCAGCTGGGTGTGTTGTTCGGTTTCGCTGCCGTGGCGGCACTGGGTGTGGCGTTGGTGCTTTGGACCTGGACCCCCAGCTACGACATCCTCTTCGGTAGTCTCGGTGAGAAAGAGACCGGTGAGATCGCCAATGTACTGAAACAGCGCAACATCGACTTCAAGATCGACCCGCGTACCGGCGCAGTAATGGTGCCCTCTTCGCGGGTGCAGGAGATCCGCATGCAACTGGCCGGTGAAGGACTGCCGAAAAGCAGCGGCATGGGTCTGGAGTTGTTGCAGCAGAAACAGGAGTACGGCACCAGTCAGTTCATGGAGACCACCCGTTACCAGCACGCGCTGGAGACGGAGCTGGCCCGTTCCATTATGACGATCAGCAGTGTCGAGAGCGCCCGTGTCCATCTGGCGATGCCCAAGCAATCGGTGTTTGTCCGCAAGCGTCAGGATCCAAGTGCTTCGGTACTGGTCAATCTTTACGCCGGTCGTCAGCTCGAAGCGGGACAGGTTGCCGCGATCACCCATTTGGTTGCGTCCAGTATTCCGAACCTCGAACCGGACAAGGTGACTGTAGTCGATGAGAGCGGCCACCTATTGAGCAGCAAAAAATCCAACGCCGATATGGCGATGAACCAGGACCAGTTCGACTTTACCCGTAACCTGGAACGCAACTATATCGATCGCATCGAGAACATCCTTGCCCCTATCGTCGGTATCGGAGGTGTGCGTGCACAGGTTTCATCTGAACTTGACTTTACTGTGACCGAACAGACCAGTGAGGCCTACAACCCGGAGAAATCTGTCCTGCGTAGTGAGCAGGTAAACGAAGAGAAAAGCAGTTCCGGTGCAATGGCTGCCGAAGGCGTGCCGGGTGCACTCTCCAATACGCCGCCGGGTACCGCTACTGCACCGGAAACCCTGTTCGATGCCAACGGGCAGCCAGTTACCCCTTCGGGCCCTGAGAATACCCGCCGTAGTTCCACCTCAAACTATGAGCTGGATCGCACCATTAGCCACACCCGACTGGGTAGTGGCAGCATCAAGCGTCTTTCCATCGCGGTAGTAGTGGATGATCGTGTGGTTACCAACGATCAGGGCGACCAGACACGTCAGCCGAGACCGCAGGAAGAGATGGATCGGATCACCGCACTGGTTAAGGAAGCGGTCGGCTATAACGCTGCACGTGGCGACACGCTGAATGTGATTAACGCATCGTTTACCCAGCCGGAGGCGATTGAGGAATTGCCTGCAGAACCGATCTGGCAACAGGCATGGGTGATGGATCTGGCCAAGACGCTGGGCGCAGTCGTCCTGGGTGCGCTGCTGATCTTCATGGTGCTGCGTCCGTTGATCAGCAATCTGGCGGCAGTCAAACCGATGATGCCGGACATGCTTCCTGTCGGTGGTGCTGGTGGTCTGGCCGATGATCAGTTGAGTATTAGCGGTGGTGGTAGCCCGGGCGATCGGATCAAACTACCTTCGCCGGGTGCCTACGAGGACAACATTTCAATGGTGCAACAGGTGGTGAAAGAAGATCCGAAACTTGTTGCGCAGGTGGTGAGAAACTGGATAGCGACGGATAAATAATGGCTGAAGCAAATCTTCCCAAACTGAGCGGTGCGGAGCAGGCAGCAGTCCTGCTGATGAGCCTTGGTGAAGGCGCTGCTGCCGAGATCATGAAGCACCTCGGACCGAAAGAGGTACAGAAGGTCGGTGAAGCGATGGCGACCATCGGTAACGTCACCAAGCATCAGGTGACTAACGTGGTCTCCGATTTCGCTGAGACCCTGGGCACCCATACCGCACTCGGTACTGGTAACGAAGATTACCTGCGCAATGTGCTGAACAATGCGCTGGGTTCGGAAAAGGCCGGTCAACTGATCGACCGTATTCTCATTGGTCGTTCATCAAAAGGTCTGGAAGCACTGAAGTGGATGGAACCTCGTGCCGTGGCTGAGATCATCCGTTTCGAGCATCCGCAGATCATCGCCATCGTGCTTTCCTATCTGGACAGCGATCAGGCGGCTGCCGTTCTGGAATTGCTGCCGGAAGGGTTGCAGTATGACGTTATGATGCGCATCGCCAGTCTCGACGGTATTCAACCGAGCGCCTTGCAGGAACTGGATGAGATTCTGGAGAAACAGTTTGAAGGTACCGGTTCCAGCATCAAGTCTTCCAGTGTCGGCGGTACCAAGACTGCGGCCAATATTCTCAACTTCATGGATACTGCGATTGAAGCGAGGATCATGGAGAAGGTCAAAGAGACCGATGCGGAAATGGGACAAGCGATCGAGGACCTGATGTTCGTCTTCGACAACCTGATCGACCTGGACGACCGCAGCATTCAGGCACTGCTACGCGAAATCTCTTCCGACACCCTGATCCTGGCGCTGAAAGGTTCGGACGAAAACCTCAAGGAAAAGATCTTCAAGAACATGTCCAAACGTGCGGCAGAGATGCTGCGCGACGATCTGGAAGCTCGTGGTCCGGTTCGTGTCAGCGATATGGAAAACGCACAGAAAGAGATCCTCGCCATCGCACGGCGTATGGCCGAGGCGGGCGATATTTCACTAGGCGGCGCAGGAGAGGAGTTTGTCTAGAGTCATCGATGGCAAGATGAGCGCGTACGAACGCTGGGAGTTACCAGTGGTCGAAGGACGTGATGCGTTCAACAGCATGAGACCGATGACCGCAGAGAAACTCGAAGCGATCCATAAAGAGGCGCATAAAGCGGGTTTCGAGCAGGGGCATCGGGAAGGACTCGAAGCGGCGCAAAAAGAGATTGCCGCCCAGATGCAGCGCTTCAATCAGATCATGCGCGCACTGAGCGAACCATTAGCAGCTGCAGATGAACAGGTGGAACAGGAATTAATCGCCCTGGCTATGGCGGTGGCAAGGCAGATTATCCGCCGCGAATTGCAGACCGATCCCGAACAGGTGGTAGGCGTGGTACGTGAAGCGATGGCGGAACTGCCGTCGTCGGCGCGCAATATCCGTATCTTTCTTCACCCCGACGATGCCTCGCTGGTACGTGAAGCACTTAACACCGAAGAAGATGAAACTGCACCGTGGAAAATCGTTGAGGATATGGTGCTCACCCGTGGCGGATGTCGTATTGAGAGCGATACCTCGCGGGTCGATGCCAGTGTGGAAAAACGACTCAATACCATCGTTGCCGAGCTGATGGGAGGTTCCCGTGCAGAAGATAGCGCAACGTGATCCGAAACAGGTTGCGGCACGCTGGAGCGCACGTTTGGCTGCAGGACGTGAGCGTTTGCTTGAATCCATGCCGCTTACCGTCGAAGGTCGTGTTACCCGTATGGTCGGGCTTACCGTCGAGGCGGAAGGGATACAGGCAGACATCGGTTCGCGTTGTCTGATCGAAAACAGCAACGGTAGTGCGGTGGAAACCGAGGTGGTTGGTTTCGCTGGCGAACATCTCTATTTAATGCCGACCGGCGATGTGCGCGGTATTGGCCCAAACTCCCGTGTCGTTCCAACCGGTCGTGTCTACGATGCGCCGGTCGGTGAAGAGTTGCTTGGCCGCGTCATTGACGGTGCCGGTAACCCGCTCGATGGCAAAGGACCGCTCAATACCCGTGAGCGGATGCCACTTACCGGACACTTTATTAATCCCATGGCACGTAAACCGATCGACGAACCGCTCGATGTTGGGGTACGTGCGATCAATAGCATGCTTACCGTCGGTCGCGGGCAACGCATGGGCCTGTTTGCCGGTAGCGGTGTGGGCAAGAGTGTACTGCTCGGCATGATGACCAAATTCACCACCGCCGATGTGATCGTGGTCGGTCTTATCGGTGAACGCGGCCGTGAGGTAAAAGAATTCATCGACAAAATTCTCGGCGTTGAAGGTATGTCGCGCGCTGTGGTAGTTGCCGCACCTGCAGACAACACTCCGGTGATGCGTCTTCACGGCGCTGCCATGGCTACCAGCATCGCTGAATATTTTCGCGACAAGGGCAAGAATGTTTTGCTACTGATGGATTCACTGACCCGTTTTGCCCAGGCGCAGCGGGAATTGGGGCTGGCGATTGGCGAGCCGCCGGCTACCAAGGGTTATCCTGCATCGGTGTTTGCACGTATTCCGCAACTGGTGGAACGTGCCGGTAACGGTGACCTGCATGGAGGTTCGATTACCGCTTTCTATACCGTGCTCACCGAAGGCGATGATCAGCAGGACCCAATCGCTGATGCCGCCCGCGCCATCCTCGACGGCCATGTGGTGTTGGCACGTCGTCTGGCGGAAGAGGGGCATTATCCTGCCATCGATATCGAGGCATCGATCAGTCGTGCCATGGATCAGATCACTGATGACGAGCATATCCAGGCGGCACGCTGGCTCAGACGGGTCTACTCCATCTATGAAAAGAATCGCGACCTAATCAGCGTCGGCGCCTATGCCCGTGGTAGTGATCGGCAGATCGACGAGGCGATTGCCCTGCGTCCACACATTGCCGAATTCCTGCAACAGGGGATGAACAACCCCTTCGATTTTGCCGCCAGTCTGCACGATCTTCAGATGCTGTCACAGCTGACCCCTGAACCGATCGAGCGGCGCAGTGCTGGTGCGTTACAGGCGCGGAGATAAGTTATGACTAAATCAGATCGTCTGAAACCGGTGCAGCGAATCAATGAATCGCGTGAGAAGGATGCGGCGCGTGCACTGGGGAACAGCGTACAAACTCTGCAACAGCATGAGCAGCGCCTGGCGGAGTTGCGGCAATACCGCGAGGAGTACGACCAGCAGGTTCAGCAGATGGGGGCGAACGGTATGCTCGCTTCGCGTCTACAACAGATGCAGAGTTTCCTGCACAACCTGAATCAGGTTATCAAACAGCAGCAGCAGATTGTGGAAGCGGCTCGCCGGGAGCAGGAAGTGAAACGGCGTTCGTGGCAACAGGCCCATGGCAAGACCCAGGTAATGGACAAGGTTATCGATCGTTATCGTGCCGACGAGCAGTATCAGGCCAACAAACGCGAACAGAAAGAAAACGACGAACACGCACTGAACAACAGCCTGCACAGCAAAAAGTAATTCTGGCCCACAACTTGCTGTAGTTCAGACAGGAGAAGATAAGGAGTCTGCAAATGGTACAAACCAGTCCCGCCGCCGCCATGCTTGGTGTCGGTGCAAACGGTAAAGCCGCCGCCAGCAGCGCCAAAAACGGTGATGATGGCGCCTTCAGCCGTGAGTTTGAGCAGGTCTCGCGCAGCGCAGAATCGCATAAGGATGCGCCTTCCAGCGCCGCTGACGATACGGTGAACGAAACCAGCGGCACTTCTCAAGGTAGCGCGTCGCAGGAGACGGCTGAGCGCGATCATCAGGAGCCTGCTGCCAACGACGCGGCTGCGGACGAGGAGGCACTTGCCGCAGGCGGCAAGGATTTGCCGCCCATTGCCGCCCTGGAACTGGAAGATGGCGAAGCCGACGAGCAGGAATTGACGGCCGAGCAGGACGATGACGTAGCCGGGATGATTCAGGCGCTGTTGCCGCAGGAGACAAAGCCCTTGGCGACTGCTGCGCCAACTGAAGCCAAACCGAATGTTGTCCATGCCTCTGCGTTGCCGAACGGTGAGAGCAGTGTCGAGCCACTTGCTGATGAGTCACTCTCGTTCTCTGAGCAGCGTCTGCGTGATCTTGGTTTGAACCTTGCCAATCTGGGTAAGGATGGCGGTGATGGTGCCACGGCGCAGCAGGGTAAAAGTGACAATGCGTTGTACACACTGGTAAGTGGTAATCGCGGCGCATCGGCCTTCGGCGAAGTGCTTAACGTATCCAGTGCTGCCGTAGCCTCCGCTGCACAACCCGCTCAACCGAGTACCGCCACTCTACCGGCACAGATGTCTATTGCCGTTCCTCTGCAACAGAGTGGCTGGGACCATGCGATGGGAGAACGTGTGGTGTGGATGGCACGTAGTAACGTGCAGCAGGCGCAGATCCACCTCAATCCGCGTGAACTCGGGCCGATCGAGATCAAGATATCGGTGCAGAACGATCAAACCCACGTCAATTTCGTCGCTCACCATGCGACCACCCGTGATGCGATTGAGGCGGCACTGCCGCGCCTGCGTGAAATGCTGGGTGAGCAGGGACTCAATCTGGGACAGGCAGATGTCTCGCAGCACTCTTTCGGTGACAGCCAGCGTCAGGCTGCGGTGGCCGATCAGGGCCGGGGGCTTAACAACGGTCCAAATGCTGAGGTCGATGCTAACGACGAGGCGGATGTGGCCGCGTCACATACCAGCAGGATCAGCAGTAACGCCGTCGATTACTTTGCCTGAGCAGAGTCGATGCAGAACAAAGCGGGGCCTGGCCCCGCTTTTTTTTGCGCGCCTTTCTGACTCTGCCATACTAAGGGTTGTCGCCCATAACCGTGAAACCGCTCATTGATGTACACCGCACAAGGAACCACCGGCAGGGATGAGGTAGTAAACCGCCATGCACCGTTGGTAAAGAAGATCGCCTATCATCTGAAAGGGCGGCTACCACCTAGCGTACAGGTTGATGATCTGATTCAGGCGGGCCTGATCGGACTGCTTGATGCCGCCGGACAATACGATCCACGCCAGGGTGCCAGTTTTGAAACCTATGCTTCGATACGCATCCGCGGTGCCATGCTGGATGAGTTGCGCCGTAACGATTGGGCACCCAAGTCGGTACACCGCAAGAGTCGCGAGATCAGTGCGGCCATACAACGTCTGGAAAACAGGGGACAGCGCGACCCAGGCGATCGCGAAATTGCCGCAGAGCTGGGGATCGGGCTGGAAGAATATCAGCAACTGTTACGCGATACGGCGGGCAGTCGCCTGCTCAGTTACGATGAGATCACCTCCACCGAGCAGGGTGGCTACGATCAGTTCAGCGATGACTCTCCGTTACCGTTGCAAGTCCTGGAAAATGAAGAGTTCCGTCAGCGTTTAATTGGTGCTATCGGTGAACTACCGGAGCGCGAGCAACTGATTATGAGTCTTTACTACGAGCAGGAGTTGAATCTCAAGGAGATCGGTGCGGTGCTCGGTGTCAGCGAATCCCGGATCAGTCAACTGCTCAGTCAGGCGCATGCTCGTTTACGTACCAAACTTAACGACGCTGCCTAAACTTTCCTGCCTTCCCGCCGCTTTCAGGTCAAGATATTTTTTTATTTTAAATTTGCGCCATGTCCAAAGTCGACTTGTCGTCAAGTCCGATTGCTGTGTTAGAGTTAAAGCATGACACACACCATCGTCCATTCCGCGCCACGCAGCCCGATGTGGTTGTTCGAGGAGAACTATCGTCTACTGAACCGGTTGTTACCGGAGATGGAAGCGGGTGGAGATCGCTTTCTGCTGGCTGCGGCAGACGGAGCACAACAGGAACTGGAAGTATTGATTCTGGAACGTTGTGCCTACACCACCATCATCGAATTGCATAAACCGTTTTTCATCGATGGGGTGTGGATGCCCGACCTCAGTATGCGCCTGCACGTCTACCATGATGCCCGGATGGTTGAGGTGAGTGCCTACCAGGGGTGTCATCGCATTCCGGCGCGATATCAGGTAGAAGGTCTTCGTTATCATCGTGATGAGAAGCGCCAGATAAATGCATTGCTGCACGACCTGTTGCTTTACTGTCAGCGTAACGATTATCGCGAGCAGAGAAGCCGCGATCTCTTCCCTCTTTAGCCGTCGCCGTATTCTGTTCACCCCGCTAGGGGATTTCCCTGACTTGACATCCGTGGCTTAGGCTCATATATTCTTGACCAATACAGTCAGGAATAGAGGTAACGTTCATGGCCTACAGCGACAAAGTCATGGATCACTATGAAAACCCCCGCAACGTCGGGAGTTTTTCCAATGAAGACAATCAGATAGGTACCGGCATGGTCGGCGCGCCCGCCTGTGGTGACGTGATGCGTCTGCAGATTAAGGTCGGCGACAACGGCGTGATTGAGGATGCCAAGTTCAAGACCTACGGCTGCGGTTCCGCCATTGCCTCCAGCTCTCTGGTCACCGAGTGGCTCAAGGGCAAAACGCTGGACGAAGCGACTACGATCAAAAACAGCGACATCGCAGAGGAGCTGGCGTTACCGCCGGTTAAGGTCCACTGCTCGGTACTGGCAGAAGACGCAATACGCGCTGCCATTCAGGATTACCGCAGCAAACACTGATCGTCGCAAGCACCGCTGAGAAAGGCCGCACCAGCGGCCTTTTTTCTTTTTCCCGTTGGTGTAGTATCACCACATGAAATGTGATGTTATTGCTGTATCAGCGCACGGGAAATTGAATCCATGAACCTGCCATCCCACCTTTTTCCAGACTTCTTCTACTGGGGAACGCACTTCATATATCTGCCACTATTGATATGGATATTGTTCACCGCCCCCTGGTACAAACTGCGTGACAAGGAGAACCTCCACGTCATCCTCGGCGCGACCGTGGTTATGATGTTGTTGTGGAGTATCAAGGCAGGCATTCGTCCCGGAATGAATTTTCATCTGCTTGGTGCCACCCTACTGATGCTGATGTTCGGCTGGCGTTTTGCGGTGCTTTCTCTCAGTCTGGTGATGCTGGGGCTGGGGATATACGGCACTATCGAGTGGTCCACCTTCTCCCTCAATGCCATGACCATGATCATCGGCCCGGTGTTGTTCAGCTACTTCATCTATCGCCTGTCGCAGCGCTACATGCGCAAGAGCTTTTTCATCTATACGCTGTTCAACGGATTTTTCTGCGCCATACTGACAATGTTGCTGCTGATAACGTCCACATGCGTCCTGCTTTACTGTTGCGGCGGCTATGACTGGGATGACATCTACTACCGCTATTTGCCGTTTACCCCGATGATGATATTCGCAGAGGGTTTTTTCACCGGCATGTTAACTTCAGGTATGGTGTTGTTTCGGCCGGAATGGATTGGCTCTTTCGACGACCGGCGCTACCTCAACGGAAAATAATAAATGCCGAGAGAACGTGATTTTCATATCAGGGGGATACGTCTCGCTGCGCTTGAGTGGCATGAGCAGGGCATGCCAGTGATCGCCATACACGGCTGGCTCGATAATGCCGCCTCCTTTCAACCCCTCGCTCCGTTACTGAAAAGTTCACATGTACTTGCCTTCGATCTGGTCGGCCACGGTCATTCGGATCACCTGCCGCAGTGTGCGGACTATCATCTCTCCGATGGATGCCGCTGGGTTGTAGGGCTGGCGGATGCCATGGGCTGGGAACGCTTCGCCCTGATTGGTCACTCCATGGGCGCGTCGGTTGCCAGCATCACCGCCGCCGCAGTGCCGGAGCGGGTTGCTGGATTGATCATGATCGACGGCATCGGTCCGTTAGCCGTGAGGCCGGAGCAGGAAGTCAAACGGCTACGTCTGCTGTTTCATGAAGAGACAAAAGGGGAGAAACAACTACGTCCCTGGAGCGATGTGGCCAGTGCCGTGAAGGTGCGTCAGCGTCTAGGCAAGTTTCCTATCGGTACCGAGGCGGCCACCCTGATAGCCAACCGAGGAATGCGCAAAGTGGCAGATGGTCTGTTCTGGACCCACGACGAACGCCTGCAGGGTGCGGGTACGCACTACTACAGCGAAGAGCAGTCCGAAACCATCCTGCGTAATGTGGAAGCGCCGACCCTGCTGATCAGTGCCGATGACGGTGCCTTTAACGGTTGGGCCGGGCTGAAGCAGCGCATGGATTGTATGAACAATCTCAAACATGTGGTGCTGCACGGCAACCACCACCTGCATATGGAACAACCACAAACGGTGGCGCTGGTGATCAACGATTTCCTGGAGGGGCTGGAGTGGTCTTTGCCTTCGTAGAGCTGATCATCCTTATCGTGGTCGTGGGTGTGGTGGTGTGGGCCATTCGTCCGCCCAGGAAATGACGCCCGCACCTATCTCATGTAGGTCGGATTAGCGTAGCGTAATCCGACAAACCGCTAGCCCGCCCAATGAAGGCCTCGGGCATGACGGCCTCACCCCAATTCCGGTACACTGTGCCCTTTCCCGTTCAACGCATTTGCCCATGTCTTCGCAACTGATCAAACAGCGTCTCTACGAATACTACCTGCTGACCCGGCTGCATCGGCCCATCGGCATCTATCTGGTGTTCTGGCCGACCATGTGGGCACTGTGGATCGCCGCCGAGGGTCGCCCCGATCCGCTGGTGCTGCTGGTGTTTGTCCTCGGCACGGTGTTGATGCGCTCTGCGGGCTGCGCGATTAACGACTTTGCCGACCGTGACTTCGACCCGCATGTCAGTCGTACCGAGGAGCGTCCGCTGGCGCGTCGTGCGATCAAACCCATCGAGGCGGTAGGCGTGTTTGCCGTACTCTGCCTGATCTCCCTCGGACTGGTGCTGTTGATGAACAACCTCACTATCCTGCTGGCGATCCCCGGCGCCTTCCTTGCCGCCAGCTATCCGTTTATGAAACGCATTACCCATCTGCCGCAGGCCTACCTGGGTGTCGCCTTTGGCTGGGCCATTCCGATGGCCTTTGCCGCGCAGATGGGCGAGATCCCGATCAACGCCTGGATATTCTTTGTCGCTAACATCTTCTGGGCACTGGCCTACGACACCATGTACGCCATCTGCGATCGGGAAGATGATCTGAAGATCGGGGTGAAATCGGCGGCGATCCTGATGGGTCGTTTCGATCGCCTCGGCATCGGCCTGATGCAACTGCTGACCCTGGCGCTGCTCGCCGTCGGTGGACTCGCCTTCGGTCTTGGCCTGCCGTATCTGATCGGTCTGTTGGTTGCCACCGGCTTTGCGATCTACGAGCAATACCTGATCCGTGATCGCGATCCGCAACTCAGCTTCCGCGCCTTCCTCAACAACCACTACTTCGGCATGGCCGTGTTCATCGGTATCGCCGCCGACTACCTGTTGCGCTGATGAATAATCGCGACTGGATGCAGCGTGATCTGTCGGTGCTATGGCATCCCTGCACCCAGATGAAGGATCACGAGTCGCTGCCGCTGGTGCCGATCAAACGTGGCGAAGGGGTGTGGCTGGAAGACTTCGACGGCAATCGTTACCTCGACGCCATCAGCTCCTGGTGGGTGAATCTTTTCGGTCATGCCAATCCACGCATCAATGCGGCGCTCAAGGATCAGATCGATCAGCTGGAGCATGTGATCCTGGCCGGTTTTTCTCATGCCCCGGCAGTGGAGCTGGCAGAACGGCTGGTGAAGATCACGCCAGCAGAATTGAATCACTGTTTCTATACCGACAACGGCTCCGCCGCGGTGGAAGTGGCGCTGAAGATGAGCTTCCACTACTGGCGCAACAAGGGCCAGACGAAAAAGACCCGCTTCATTACTCTCTCCAACAGCTATCACGGCGAAACCCTCGGTGCGCTTTCCGTGGGCGATGTGGCGCTCTATAAAGAGACCTACGAACCGCTGCTGTTACAGGCGATCACCGTGCCGTCACCCGATGCCTATCAACGTGAAGCAGGGGAGAGTGCACGCGATGTGGCCGAGCGTATGTTCGTACAGATGGAAGCGGCGCTGGCAAAACATGCCGACGAAGTCTGCGCTGTGATCGTCGAGCCGTTGATTCAGTGCGCCGGTTCCATGCGTATGTACGACCCGCGTTATCTCGAACTGCTACGCGAGGCGTGCGATCGCCATGGTGTACATTTGATCGCCGACGAAATCGCCGTCGGTTTCGGTCGCACCGGTACGATGTTCGCCTGCGAACAGGCCAACATCTCGCCCGACTTTATGTGTCTGTCAAAAGGGTTGACTGGTGGTTACCTGCCACTGGCCGCGGTGATGACTCACGATAAGATTTATGAAGCGTTTTACGACGACTACGAAAAACTGACCGCCTTCCTCCATTCTCACTCTTACACCGGCAACCCGCTCGCCTGCCGCGCCGCGCTGGCAACGCTGGATATTTTCGAGCAGGACAACGTGATCGAAAACAACCAGCGACTGGCACAGGTAATGGCCGACGCCACCGCCCACCTCAACGACCATCCCCATGTCGCCGAAGTGCGCCAGACCGGCATGGTACTCGCAGTGGAAATGGTGAAAGACAAAAAAACACGTGAACCCTATCCATGGCAACAGCGCCGTGGCCTGCGTATCTATCAACATGCCCTCAGTCGTGGCGCACTGCTGCGCCCCCTGGGTAATGTCAGTTACCTGATGCCCCCCTATGTCATCACCGAAGAGCAGATACGTTTTCTCGTCGAGGTGATGGAGGAAGGGATCAATCTGGCAGTAAAGGATTAACCCTCAAAATGGTCTTCGTACCCGGATACTGTGTTGCAGATCCTGCTCCGGTGCTCATTTACTACCGGTAAACTGCGCTCCTCGCAGGCTCTGCGCCTTGTCTCCGGGCACGAATCCTAATTTTGAGGTCGCCTTCGGTAGCTAATTTTTCCCTCATTTAGTTACGTAGGATGGGCAAAGCGAAGCGTGCCCATCAGCTTGTGGGTAGGGCAGTCATGCTCAGCCCCCCATCTTGCCAATATAGTTCTATCGGAGTAGAAAAGAGACAGGAATCACCGGACGAGGGAGTGCTGTATATCAATACTCCCAGCTTCGTGTGTAGTGGCGCTTATAAGGTATCTACTTATCGTTAGGTGCTTGATGGCTGATAGGAAACCAATTCACCAAGCTCACGAGCGTGCTCAAGTAGCCATCTTTTTGGAGTGGTTAAATTCAAGATATGGGGCAAATTACTCGGTTGTGGCTGAGCCAGATCCACCTGAAGCGATTATTCGCTCAGGCGATAAGACTAGATGGATTGAGGTAACGGATGCCTTTTGGAGTGATGACTTCGCAAAAGATGAGTATTCATACGCAACTCCCGGTGAAGTTCATAAACCCATTGGGACAGGGCCATTTGTTAATCCTGATGCTGCATTTTCAAAACACTTTGTTGATGTGGTACGGAAAAAACTTGAGAAGAAGTCATACATTAACAGTAGAGACTTGTATGGCCCAGGTTATCTAGTAGTGCCAATTATGTATCCGCTGTTTAACTCACACACCATTCGTATAATGCAAAATTTGTGGTCACAGACAGATATCAATGACCTTGGTTGCTTCAGGAGTGTATACATGAGCTTACAGATGGGTAGAGGTCCGATAAGATGGTGGTGTGCATATAAATAAGTGGAGTCAGATAAAATTGAAGCCTGACTGGTGGAAGATTTCAGCTAGTATTATAAATCTGTCCGATACAGAATCCTGCTCGGATTAGGAGAAGATAGTGACACTACTTATTCTCGGTCTTGTGATTTGGACAATCTTCCACTCAATACCTGCCATGGGTATTGGCATCAGACGACGGCTGGTGAGTCAGTTGGGTGAGAAGGCCTACGGCGGTATCGCCGCACTGATGATTCTGGTCTCGATTGTCATGATGGTGTTTGGCTGGCGCAGCACTATTCCTGAGCCTGTCTACTTTCCACCGGGTTATCTGGAGCCAGTGGCTTATATCCTGATGTTCTTCTCGCTTCTGTTGTTCATCGCCTCGGGTCGAGCAACACGCATCAAGCAGTTTGTTCGTCATCCGCAGTTGACCGGTGTGTTGCTCTGGTCTGTGGTGCATCTGCTGCAGGCGGGTTATGACCGTTCGATTATGCTGTTCGGCTGGCTTGCCGTGTGGGCGGTGCTGGAGATGATCTTCATTAACCGTCGCGATGGGATTTGGGTGAAGGAAGCAGCACCCGCTCTGGCGGAGGATATGAAGCTGATCGTGGTGACGTTGGTGTTTTATACCGTTGTACTCTTTGCCCACCCCTATCTTTCAGGTGTCGATCTGATCTGACGCGCTCCGGCTGCGGAATGCAGCACCAACCATATCCCGCCAAGTATCAGTAACGAAGCGACGACGAGATCGCGGGTGAGCGCTTCGCCCATCAGAACGATTCCCCCCAGCGTCGCGATCAGCGGCGCACTGAGTTGTACCGTCGAGGCGGTCATGGCGCTCATTTGCTGCAATACCCGATACCAGAGGATGTAACCGAGGGCTGAGGTGATTGCGCCGGATAGGATGGCGTAGAACATGCCTTGGGTATCGAGTTGCAGCCAAGGCAGGGTTATCAATGAAAGCGCCACGGTCATGGGTGCGGCGCGGAGGAAGTTTCCGGCAGTGGCGGCGGCCGGATTGGACTGGCCTCGACCGAAGAGTGAATAAAATCCCCAGGCGGCACCGCTGGCCAGCATCAGGACGGAATCGAATAACGATGGCGCTTCAACACCGGGCGAGACCAGAATCACCAGGCCGGTCACGGCGGCGATAAATCCCACGCTCTGCCAGAGACGCATCCGTTCACCGGCAATGAATCCGGCGACGATCATGGTGATCTGTACCGCGCCGAACAGCATCAGTGCACCGGCGCCGGTGTTGATGGTGCGATAGGCGTAGGAGAGGGCGACGGCGTAGAGAAATAGTGCAAGTGCGCTACGCCAGCTTCCATGTTGCAATGGCGCCTGTTTTTGCCAGCTCATTAATAGCCAAAGCACTAACGCTGCGGAGAGTAATCGCACGCTGGTGAAACTGGCCGCGTCGATGGCGGTCTCCTTGAGTGCCATGCGGCAAAGTATCGAGTTACCGGCAAAGGCGACCATGGTGACGCTGGTCAGGAGGATAAGCCGGGTAATGCTCATGAATTGGTTTTGGCGATCTGCCAGCAGTGGAGTTGGGTTTTTCTGCGATCGTCGACCTGATGAATCCGGTCTGCCGGATGGTCAGGTACGCTGAAGCTGTTGCTGATGAATAAACTCCCGTTCTGCATCTCCCGGTTGGCCTTGTCGTACAGCTTTTTCATCGGTACCGGTGAGAGGAAGGCGTAGAGCACGTTGTAGGGTGCGAGGTCGATCTTCCAGAAATTACCGTAGCGCAGTTCGACATTTTTGAGTCCGCTAAGGGCGAGGCGAAGTCGTGCAAACAGATAGGGCAGTGGTGCCGATTCGACGCCGACAAATTTTCCGTGCGGATGACGTTTTGCCAGATGAAACAGGGTACCGCCGAGACCGCTGCCGAGATCGATAAAGCGGATGTCGTGATTGGGCAGCAGGAATTCCAGTGCCTGCCAGGTTTTACGGTTGCTGAGGTAGAGCGGTACCCGTTCGGTGTTGCTGTTCCATTGCAATAGCAGCAGTAGCATGAAACCTATCAGATAGATCCACGACGGCAGTTTTAATGTCAGGGTGAGTGCTATGGCAAGTGGTAGCAGCAGGTTTATCGGTAGCCACCAACGCGGTAGTCGTAGCAGGTGTCCGGCTGCTGCGGCAAAGGCGCCCTGAGCAAGCAGGTGGACATAGATCGTTTCGGGTAGTAGTGGTGAGACGAGTTTGAGCAGTAACAGGCCACATCCCTGTGCCAGTACCAGCAGTATCAGCGGTGGTAGTTGCGCCACGTTTGTTGCGCTTCCCTAGTCTTCCTGAGAGTAGAGTTGATCCACTTCTTTGTTCAGGCGTTCAAGCACCTTGTTGCGTTTGATCTTCAGGGTCGGGGTCAGCAGGCCGTTGTCGATACTCCACGGATCCAGCGAGAGGAAGACGCGGCGTATCTTGGCGTAACCGGGGAAGTCGTGCAGCAGTTCGCGAATGCGAGCGATAACCTTGCTGAGGACTTTTTTGTCGTAGAGGCTGTCCGGATCATCCGGGTCCACCTCCAGCTGGGTGGCGAAGCTACGCCACAGATCCTTTTCCAGCACGATGAGCGCGGAGAGGAAGGAGTGGCCTTCGCCGATCACCATCACCTGCTCGAACATCGGTTCCAGCGCGATAGCCATCTCCATATCGGCGGGTGGGATCTTCTCGCCGTTGGAGAGCACCAGGATGTCCTTGAGACGACCAGTGATGAAGATGAAGCCGTCTTTGTCGATGCGCACCTGATCGCCGGTGTTGAGCCAGCCGTCGGGGCTGATCATTTCGGCGGTGGCGGTATGGTTGTTCCAGTAGCCCATCATCACCCCGGGGCTCTTTGCCTGCAGTTCGTGATCGGCGCCGATGCGCACCTCAACACCCGGCAGGGCGCGGCCGACGCTGGCAGGGAAGTTGGCGTAGGGCAGGTTGACGCTGATCACCGGGCTGGTCTCGGTGAGACCGTAGCCCTGCAACAGGGGCAGGCCGAGGCCGATGAATACCCTGGCGATCTCCGGCGGCAGTGCGGCGCCACCGCTGATGGCCAGTTCCATACGACCGCCGAGGCGATCCATGACCTTGCTGGCGACCAGCTTTTTCAACAGCGGATAGAACAGCAACTTGGGGTGCCAGAAACGGCGTCCCTGGGAGCGCTCGAACTGGTGCCAGCCTGTGGCGACCGCTGCGTGGAACAGCAGGCGCTTGAGCATCGGGCCGTTGCTCAGCTGGGTGGAGATACGGGCGTAGATGCGTTCGTAAATGCGCGGTACGGAAATCAGGTGGGTCGGGCGGATGATCAGCAGATCATCGGCCAACTGCTGCACCGAGCGGGCGAAGGCCACCGTCGCGCCAGCCATCATCGGCAGGTAGTAGCCGCCGGTGCGTTCCAGGGTGTGTGACAGGGGCAGGAAAGAGAGGAATACCGAACCGGGGCGGATATCGACCAGTTCAACCGCGGCATTGGCAATGAAGAGGATGTTGTTGTGGCTCAACATCACCCCCTTGGGTTTGCCGGTGGTGCCGGAGGTATAGACGATGGTCGCCAGGGCGTAGGGGTCTTCGGGGACCGCATAGAGTTTGTGGTCGCCGGGAACCAGCAGGTCGTCGGCGCAGATCAGGCGCTCATCCTGCTCCTCCAGTTCGCTGCAGTCGCCGCTGAGCATGATGACTGACTGTAGCGATGGGGTTTCGATCAGCGCCGGGGCCAGTCGTTTCCAGCGGCCTGCGTCCTGGATCAGCAGCAGTTTGACCCCCGCGTCCTCGACGATAAAGGCAACGTTGTCGGGGCGGTCGTCGGTATAGAGGGGGATAACAATCAGGCCCAGTCCCAGGGCGGCCTGCTCGAACATGACCCATTCGCGGCAGTTGCGCAGGCTGAGGGCGACCCGGTCGCCGGCCTGTAGCCCCAGCGAACGCATGGCGTTCTGCCAGCGGGCGACCTCGGCGGCCATCTCCTGCCAGCTGCTCTCGCGCCAGGAGTCGGAGTCCTTATCGTAGTAACGGTAGGCTACCGCATCAGGGGTGCGGAAAAACCTGGCTCGAAACAGGCCGTTAAGGGTCACCGCTTCGTCAATTGGGATGGCGTCTGCTGTTGGGGTCGGTCCGGTCTGCATCAGAAATATGGCCATTCTGTTCTTGTGAGGGTGATTTTATGCCCGTTTGACGTACCAAAGTAAAGCATGGCGCGAAACACCGCCAAACTTGCGCCTTCAGGCCATCTGGTTTAATCTTCCGCACCTTCGTGGGCGCCGGAAATAACACCTTTGGCTAGTCCCTGATATCGAAGTGGGGCAGAGCATGCTCCGTCGATGAAACAGGGTGTTTCATCTGGGCAGTAGCCCAAATTTTTGGAGAGTTGTCCGAGTGGTTGAAGGAGCACGCCTGGAAAGTGTGTATACGCTAACCCGTATCGAGGGTTCGAATCCCTCACTCTCCGCCAAATAAAACAAAAGGGGTCCCATAAATGGGACCCCTTTTGTTTTATCAGGAGATGTGAGTCTCGGTGAGAACCCTTGGTTCGACCGAATCGGCAGGATAGCCGATTCGGAACAACGCAAAGCGTTGGCCCCGAAGGGGCGAGGCACAGGGATGTGCCGAGTAATCCCTCAGTGGCGTAGTACCAGTAGGCGATGGTTTTGTGGGCGAGTAGTTGCGGCGATGGCATCACTCTCCGCCAAATATGAAAAAGCCCGCCTTACGCGGGCTTTTTTGTCCCATACTTCTTCATATATGTTAAGCGCGACAACTCATGCCATGCTTTTCTATAACCTTGTAAAAAGTATGGTAAATCGCATATACACATAAACAGTGTAATATTTGTTACGCAGGAACCAGAAGGCTTGAGACCGCTGCGGCGGTATCGCTCTACACAGCGCGATGCTAGAGCGCAGATATCTGGGGTAATTTGTTACATGCGGCAAGTTCTTAGTTATCCAACAATCGGCATCCTGCTTGTCAGTCTGGCAGGTCTCGTTGCGTCAGGTACACATGCCTTTGCGACCGAGATGGGTGAGAACCCGGTCTTTAAATGGCATGAGCCGATCCGTCCCTTGCCTCCTCCTGCCACGACCTCGCTGGATGAAGCGCAGCTTGGTGACTTGCTGTTTCATGATAAGCGTCTGTCAGCGGATAACACGATTAGCTGTTCTTCCTGTCACAGCCTTACCCGTGAAGGTATCGACCATTTACCCAGTGCCATAGGTATTGGTGGTATCAGGGGGCCAATCAAGACCCCGACGGTCTATAACAGCAGCTTCAATTTTGTCCAATTCTGGGACGGAAGAGCTGCATCGCTGGAAGTTCAGGCTGCCGGTCCGGTGCACAATCCCATCGAGATGGCATCAGATTGGGATCAGGTGATTGGGAAATTGGAGCTGGACGAGGAGCTTCAACGTCGCTTCTTGGAAGTTTATGCTGACGGCATCACGCCAAAAAATATTGTTTCTGCCATTGCCGCGTTTGAGCGCACGTTGGTGACCAGTAACTCACGGTTTGATCGCTGGTTGCTTGGCGATGACGCAGCGATCACCAAAGAGGAGTTACACGGTTATCAACTATTTAAGTCCTACGGTTGCATCGCCTGTCACCAGGGGGCCAACGTGGGCGGGAATCTGTATGGCAAGATGGGTGCAATGGGTGACTATTTTGCCGATAGTAAAAGGAAACTGACGGCTGCGGACATGGGCCGTTTTAATGTGACGGGTCGTGAGCAGGACAGGCATATGTTCAAGGTGCCGAGCCTGCGTCTGGCGGCCAGATACAGCTATTTCTTTCATGATGCCAGTGCCAAGCGTCTTGATGACGCGATTCGCGTTATGGGACGCTACCAACTTGGTCGGGATATTCCGGAAAAGGATATCAAGTCTATAGCTGCATTTCTTAATACCCTGGTAGGCGAACACCCGAGGATGAAACGTGAATAGCCGCTTTGGCGTATTACGCATGGCCTGGCTACTTCTCGCGACGGGGATCGTCGTCGGGTTGTTTCTGTTTACCCGCTCTGTCGATCTCGAATTGCATAATCAACGGATGACCCAGTTGCTGCAGCTGAAAGAGCTGGACGCATCACTCGATCGGGATGTGTTCCGGGTTAATGCCTTCATGTTGTTGCAATACGATCCATTGGTCGAGACCACGCGAAAGATTAACGCTCTTACCGCGCTACTCAAGGAAGAGGAGAATAAATTCTACGGTCACACCGGTGGGCTGGTTGATAAAGGTATTGATGCCTATCTTTCCGCCATGAGCAATAAACTTGAAGTGATGGAACGAATCAAGTTTGAGGCAGCGCTGGTACGCAACACACTTAATTACCTGCCGACGCTTGCCCGTGAAATTCACGCACTGGATACCGAGACACAGCATAGCGAGCTGAACAGAATCGCCAATATGGTGATTGAGTTATCGAACGATTTATTGATTTACAGCACCTTCACCACAGAATCGCAGAACAATAAAATTCGCGCCGGGTTGACGCGGCTGGAAAAACAGAAATTACCGGGAAAGCAGCGCAAGCTGTTGTCCAATTTTCAGTTCCATACTTTGTCAGGTCTTAACGGGATGCAGAAACTGGCAGAGTTGCAGGATGAATACCTTCGTATCCCTAGCCAGTCAATCTTCGATGAACTGCATGCTGCATATAGTCGTTATTACGATGTTGCGAGCAAGCGTTCTGAAATGTTCAGTCTGGTACTGCTTGGGCTCACTATTCTGCTGTTCGGCGCTTTTTACTGGATGATGAACAAGCTGGATGTTTTGCGCGAGCGTGCGGAAGCGGCATGGGATCGCTTGCATGATGCCGTGGAAAGCCTGTCGGAGGCATTTGCCCTGTTCGACAGAGATGGCAGGTTGGTGCTGAATAATCGCAAATGGCTGGAGTTTTATCCCTGGCAGGTTGCCATTTTGAATACTGGTGTGCGGCATAACGATCTGCAGGTGACTAATACAACGAAATTGGTGAAGCGCACACGCCTATCCGATTCAGACAGCGATGATGTCGCTCAAAACTACTACGAACAACTAAGTAATGGCCGGTGGTATCTGGCCAGTGATAGCCAGACAGGTGACGGCGGTACGGCGTGTGTGCGTGTCAATATTACACAGGTAAAACATGCCGAGGCCGAACTGCGCAAATTGAGTCTTGCTCTGGAGCAGAGTCCTGCTGCCATCATGATTACCGATCTCAACGGTGATATCGAATACGTCAATCCAAAGTTTGAGGAAAATTCAGGTTACAGCGCCGCTGAAGTGCTGGGGAAAAATCCGCGTTTCCTCAAGTCTGGCGACAAATCGCGTGAAGAATATAGCGACTTGTGGCAAACCATCCTCGCAGGAAAAGAGTGGCGCGGTCAGTTTCAGAACAAGCGCAAGGACGGTTCTCTTTACTGGGAATCGGCAACAATCTCTCCGTTGCGAGGAGAAGATGGTAGCGTCAGTCACTTTATTGCCGTTAAGGAGGATGTGACCGCGCGTAAACGGGCAGAAGATCAGCTTCGCCTGAATGCGACCGTGTTTGATACCACCACGGAAGGCATCATTGTTACTGATGAGAACAATCGCATTGTGACAGTTAACCCCGCCTTCTGCCGCATTACGGGCTATGAGCCGCAAGAGGTGATAGGCCAGGAACCAAGTATGCTTGCCTCTGGCAAGCATGATGCGATGTTCTACGAGGAACTCTGGGAACAGCTGAAGAAGCGTGGATTCTGGTCCGGTGAAATATGGAATCGGCGCAAGGATGGCAGTGTCTTTCCCGAATGGTTATCGATCACGGTGATTCGTGACGAGCAGGGTAATATCAAGGAGCACGTGGCCGTATTCTCGGATATTACGCAGCGTAAAGAGGACGAGGAGCAGATCCGCTATCAGGCGGAATATGACGCGTTGACACATCTGCCCAACCGCACCTTGTTGTTCGATCGGCTGAAACAGGCAATTGCCTTTGCCAAGCGTGAGTCAAGCAAACTGGCGCTGCTGTTCCTGGATCTGGATCTGTTCAAGACAGTTAACGACAGTCTTGGCCACGTGGTTGGCGATGAGTTATTGCAGGAAGTCGCTGTACGGCTAGAGGCGGCAGTGCGTGAATCCGACACGGTGGCACGCTTTGGCGGTGATGAATTTGTCATTCTGTTGCAGGATGTGACCGATGTTGAAGTCGTAGCTAATGTGGCGGGCAAGATCATCAGTGATATTTGCCGTCCATTCCATATCGGCAATCGTGATGTTTATATCGGTGCCAGTGTAGGGATCACGCTCTATCCTGATGACTCTGTCGATGCCAATACCATGCTGCAACACGCTGATTTGGCGATGTACCGTGCCAAGGATGCTGGACGCAATAACTACCAGTTCTTTGACGTATCGATGCAGGAACAGGTGCGTAACAACATGGAGCTTGAGCAGGATCTGCGCCAGGCGCTCGAACAGGAGAGTTTGGAACTCTATTATCAGCCGGTCATCAGTGTCGAAACCGGTGAGGTGACCAGTGCGGAAGCGCTGTTGCGCTGGAATCATCCGGTACATGGTTATGTTCCTCCCGCGACGTTTATCTCACTGGCCGAAGAGAGTGGTCTGATCGGGAGCCTGGGGCTCTGGGTGCTACGCAATGCCTGCGCACAGTTTGCGTTGTGGCAGCAGGAAGGACTGTTGGATAACATTTCGGTGAATGTTTCCAGTCGCCAACGTGGGCTAGGCCTGACGGCAGAGGTGTTGAAGGCGATACTGGACGAAAATGGACTGACCGGTCCCTGTCTCACGCTGGAACTGACCGAGAGCCTGTTCCTGGATCAAAACGATGAGGTCAATAGCTGGTTGGCGAGCATGAAGACACTGGGTCTGCGGCTCTCGATCGACGATTTCGGTACCGGCTACTCTTCACTTTCTTATCTGCGGCGTTTTCCGATCGATATCATCAAAATCGATCGTACCTTCATTGATGATATTCCGGGTGGACCCGGCGGTGACTCACTGGTCGATGCGATTCTGGCAATGGCAACCAGTCTGGGTCTGGTGACAGTCGCCGAAGGGGTGACCAGCAAGGCGCAGATTCGCTTCCTGGAGCAGCGAGGCTGTGACTATTTCCAGGGCTACTATTTCTCGCAACCGATTCCCGGAGAGCAATTCACCGAATGGCTGCGAGATTTCCGCTTTGAACCGGATATTCCCGAGGTACAGACTCTGCCGCATGCCTGAGCGTGGCGATCAGGCAAACGTGTTTTGTCTCATCCCGTTCCCCTCTGCTATGATGCGCATCCCCGCTGACTCGCGGGGCCGTTCAATGGCGGGCCGCATCGGTCCCCTCGCGACGATATACCGTGAACCCGGTCAGGCCCGGAAGGGAGCAGCCGCAGCGGTGGACTCGGGCGCCGGGGTGTGGCTGGTGCGGACCGCCACCTTTATCCTCTCCATCTGATTCCCTCGCTGCGTTATACTGACCCCTTTGCCCCTCGGCACCCCGAAACCGACATCCGGAGCGACCGCATGAGTTATCAGGTTCTGGCGCGTAAATGGCGTCCGCGCACCTTCCCGCAGATGGTGGGACAGGAGCATGTGCTGCGTGCGCTGATCAATGCGCTGGACAACGACCGCCTGCACCACGCCTTCCTCTTTACCGGTACCCGCGGGGTAGGTAAGACCTCGGTAGCGCGGCTGCTGGCCAAATCGATTAACTGCGAAGAAGGGATGAGTTCTCATCCTTGTGGTGTCTGTAGCGCCTGCCGCGAGATCGACGAGGGTCGTTTCGTCGACCTGATCGAGGTGGATGCCGCCTCGCGCACCAAGGTGGAGGACACCCGCGACCTGCTGGACAACGTGCAGTACGCCCCCAGCCGCGGCCGCTACAAAGTCTACCTCATCGACGAGGTGCACATGCTCTCCGGCCACAGCTTCAACGCCCTGTTGAAGACCCTGGAAGAGCCGCCGCCGCACGTTAAATTCCTGCTCGCCACCACCGACCCGCAAAAGCTGCCGGTGACGATCCTCTCCCGCTGTCTGCAATTCAATCTCAAGCGCCTGCCGCTGGAGCAGATCCGAGACCATCTGGCCCATATCCTGAAGGAGGAGGGGATTGAGGCGGAGACCGCAGCGCTGACCGAATTATCCCGTGCCGCTGACGGTTCGATGCGCGACGCCCTCAGCCTGCTGGATCAGGCCATTGCCTACGGTGGCGGTAAGGTGACACAGGCCGAGGTGCGCGAGATGCTGGGCAGCATCGATCGCGATCGGGTGATCAAGCTGCTGGGCCATCTGGCCAGTGGTGATGGTGAAGGTTTAATGGCCGAAGTGGCGCAACTGGCGGAACAGTCCCCTGACTTTGCCAGCGTACTGGAAGAGTTGAATTCCCTGCTGCATCGGGTCGCCCTGGCGCAGCGGGTACCCCAGGCGATCGATGAGAGTTTGGGTGACCGTGAGGCGTTACTGGCATTGGCCGGGCAACTGAGTCCGGAACAGGTTCAGCTCTGGTATCAGATCGGAATCATCGGCCGACGTGATCTGCCGCTGGCCCCGGAGCCGCGCAGCGGTTTCGAAATGGTGTTATTGCGCATGCTGGCATTCCAGCCTGCTGGTGGCGACGCCGTGCCGACGCCCACCCCGCAGCGCAAGGCGGCAGCGGCCACTACGCAACCTGCAAAGCAGGCGGCGCCAGTTACCAAAGCCGCACCGGTTAATGAAGTGGAACCCGCTCCTGCTATGGAACAAACCGCGCCTGTGCCGCAGCAAGCTGCGCCTGTTCAGGGTGCGGTGATCACCGATGCCGCGGCCTGGGCTTCGCTGGTGGCGAAACTGCCGTTGACCGCCATGACCCGACAACTGGCTGAGCATAGTGCCCTGGTGAGTCATGACAGTAATGGACTGGAATTGGCCCTGGCACCCGGTTTCGATAACCTGCTGAACCCGAAGTGGCAACAGGGATTGCAGCAGGCGCTGGATATGCATTTCGGCAAGTCGGTGAAGCTGACGATTAAATCGACTGAAACTGCCGCAGCGACACCACAACAGCTACGTGAAGAGAAGCAGTCTGCGCGGCAGCAGGAAGCGGAGCAGTCCATCCATAACGATCCGGAGCTGCAGTCACTGCTGGATCACTTTGGTGGTGAGATCGAAAAGGGCAGTGTTCGACCATTGGAATAATTTTTTGAGCTTAACGAACAAATTGAAGAGGTAAACGATGAAAGGCGGAATCGGTAATCTGATGAAGCAGGCGCAGAAGATGCAGGCGGATATGCAGCGTGCACAGGAAGAGCTGGCCAACATGGAGATCACTGGTCAATCCGGTGGCGGTATGGTCACCGTAGTGATGACCGGGCGCCATGATCTCAAACGCGTCAGTATCGATGACAGTCTGATGGGCGATGATAAAGAGATGCTGGAAGATCTGATCGCCGCGGCGGTGAACGATGCGGTACGCCAACTGGAGCAGGTTTCGCAGGAGCGTATGTCCGGTCTCACTGCTGGGCTCAACCTGCCCGGCGGTATGAAATTTCCTTTCTGATATATGACCACCCCTGTCATCGGGCGCCTGATCGAAGCGCTGCGCTGTCTGCCCGGTGTCGGGCCGAAGTCGGCGCAGCGTATGGCCTATCATCTGCTCGAGCGCGATCGCGATGGGGCGATGGTGCTGGCCGGTGCCCTGCAGGAGGCGGTAGAGAAGGTCGGCAACTGCTCTCGCTGTCGCACCTTCAGCGAGGGCGAGCTGTGTCCCATCTGCGCCAGCGCACAGCGGGAGCAGGGTTTGATCTGTGTGGTCGAGTCACCCTCCGACGTGGAGGCACTGGAGCACTCTACCGGATTCAAGGGGCGTTACTTTGTCCTCATGGGGCATCTCTCGCCACTGGATGGCATCGGCCCGAACGAGATCGGCCTCGATCTTTTTGCGCAACAGCTTGATGAGGGGGAGGTGACCGAGGTGATCCTCGCCACCAATCCGACGGTGGAGGGTGAGGCGACCGCTCACTACATCGGCGAGATGGTGCGTAGCCGTGGTATCCGTGCAACCCGTATCGCCCACGGTGTGCCGCTGGGTGGCGAACTGGAGTATGTGGATGGTGGCACGCTCTCCCATGCCTTTAACGGGCGCAGGGAGATCTAGTCGGGTTATTTAGCAATGCGGCTCAGGGTATGTGACACCTGCGCCACGATCTGTTTGAACTGTTTGTAAGTTTCCTCGTCCAGATGACAGGCGCGCGGTCTGTCAGCATAGAACATCCCTACCGGCTTATTCCGTACGAACAGCGACATGACGAGGAAGTGTTCGTTTTTGGTCAGCTTGTTGAACTGTATCGGGATCAGGTTAAAGAACTTGTTGCGGTTTTCGTCATTGAGCCACAGCGACAGCGGTTTCTCCATCAGGCGCACGAACAGGTTGTGATTGCTGAGATCGACGACGAAGCGGTTGAAGTGCGGGTCTTTGTCGCTACCCAGAATACTGCGGGCTTTCAGTTGCCCTTTGTCCGGGGTGAGCATGGCGAATACGGCACGGTTCAGACCCAGGCCGGTATGCATGCCCTCCAGCGCCAGGGCGATGATCTCCTTGAGCGGTATCTCTGCGGTGGTCTGTGCCAGCGCCTTCATGATGCGCGCATAAACCTGACGCTGTGGCATCAGGCATAGTTCGCTATCGGTGGATTCACTCTCCACTACGGTCGCTTCGCTATCCTGCTCCTGGTTTACTTCCTCCTCCGTCTCTGGTGGGTAGAGCAGGGTTGCTGCCGGATGTGCTACCTGATACTGCGCAGAAAGGTGTGCTGCTTCGACTGCCGTTTTATGTACCAGTGTGGCGACGCTAGCGGTATCAGACATCATGAAATCGGCTATCTGCCCCAGCGTTTCGTTAGTCGCGGCGTTGTACCAGCCATCTTGTACCTGTTCCGCAAGACGAGCTGCGAGCATCACATTGAGAACGCGGTTGCTCTGGGCGTTCTCGCTTTGCAGGGCATCGATGAGAATGCTCGGCAGCTGCCAATGCTTTGCCAGTTCCACAGTCAGATGGTCCAGGCTGAAGCCGAATACTACATATTCCGCCTCATCCGCATGCATCTTCTTGCTACGCATCATTTCACGTACCCGATCCATCTCCTGAGGTTCATGTAGGTCCATCAGGATCTCACCGAGGTTGTGCAACAGTGCCGCGGTATAGAGTTCATCTGCAACTGAGTCACGAAGAAGAACGGCCCAGGTGCGCGCCTGCCAGGCCGCATGGAAACTACGGTTGAAGTGGTGGCGCAGGCGTTGCTGTACTTCGGGTGTTTGCGCTTCTACGTGGGGAATTTCTTCTGGGATCTGCTGTACATGATCGATACCCAGCATCATCAGGGCATGACGCACCGTGGATATCTCGGAGCGCAGGTGCTTACGGCGCAGATTGTTGATGTAGCGCATCAGTCGCAGGGTGAGGCCGGGGTCAGACTCGATGATGTCCGCCATCTGGCCGATGTCCGCTTTTTCGTTGGCGGCCAGTGCGCGGAGTTGCTCGGTATTATCCTTCAGCGCAGGTAAGCAACTTTGATCCAGTTTGTGTACCCAGGCCGCCAGGGTGTCACTCATCGGGAGTCCCTTAAAATCTGTACGGTTGAAGTCAGGTCAAGTTGCACCTGTCCGCGGACAGGATGACAACGACATCATGGCTAACTATGATGCTAGTTGGCGATACTTGCAACGTCATTAAGGCAGTGCGAATATCTGTCGGGAGTTACTGCTAAAGTAATTCCTGTATATGAACGATATTATGGGCTAGCGGTACCACAGGCCGGGCGCCCGCCAGAGGAAGAATAACCAGATGAAATTTATCATCGGCTTGCTGATAGTGACTGGATGCGTGTTGGGGGGATTCATGTTATCCCACGGTCCTTTCGAAATACTGATGCAGCCGTACGAATTCATGATCATTTTCGGCGCGGCAGTCGGCGCCTTCGTCGCTTCCAACCCCGGCACGGTCATTAAAGGCGTACTGAGCAATATCCCGGCTCTGCTGCGAGGCAGTAAATACAACAAACAGAGTTATCTGGACCTGCTGGCATTGATGTTTGAGCTGTTTGCCAAGGCGCGTAAAGAAGGCCTGATGGCGTTGGAAAACGACATCGAAGAGCCGAATGAAAGCGAGATATTCAAGCGTTATCCCAAGATCCTCAGCGATCACCACGCCCTCGATTTTATCCGTGACTACCTGCGTTTGATGGTGGGTGGCAGCATGAATCCGATGGAGCTGGAAAACCTGATGGATGTGGAGCTGGATACTCACCACGATGAAGCCCACCTGCCGAGTCATGCGGTGTCCAACATGGCCGATGGTCTACCCGCTTTTGGTATCGTCGCTGCGGTGCTGGGGGTGGTGATCACCATGGGTGCCATTAGCGAGCCTCCCGATGTGTTGGGTCACCATATTGCTGCCGCGCTGGTCGGTACCTTTCTTGGTATTTTGCTCTCCTATGGTTACGTCAGTCCGATGGGGACTTTCCTTGGACATGTCAGTCGTGAGGAGGGGAAGTACCTCGAATGTATTAAGGTCTGCATCCTTGCCACTCTCCACGGTTATACCCCGCAGGTTGCCGTAGAGTTTGGTCGCAAGGCTCTTTACAGCCATGTACGACCCGGTTTTACCGAACTGGAAGAGTACATCAAGAACATCAAAAAGTAGGCGGCGCTGAAGTAGCATGGCTATTGACGAGAAAAAACAGCCGATAGTCGTCAAACGGATCAAGAAGGGCGGCGCCGGTCATCACGGTGGTGCCTGGAAGGTCGCCTATGCCGACTTCGTTACCGCGATGATGGCCTTCTTTCTGTTGATGTGGCTACTGGGTTCCACCGGTGCCGAAGATCGACAATCCATCTCCGACTTTTTCAAGAATCCCAGTGCGGTGCAGGGGCCGGGTGGCGCCAGCACCAGTATGATTAAACTCGGCGGTGCAATGGAGGTGCCGCGTGGTGAAGGTGAGCCGATGCGCAAACCGACACCGGAAGAGATGGCTCAGGATATGCAGGAAGCGGCCAAGCTTGATGATCTGATGCAGGAGATCAAACAGCAGATCGAGAGTACGCCATCGATGGTAGAGTTCAAGGAGCAGCTATTGCTGGATATTACCAGCGAAGGTCTGCGTATCCAGATCATCGATAAAAAGAATCGGCCGATGTTCGATCTGGGTAGCGCCGTACTCAAGGATTACACCGTAGCGATCCTCCATGAACTGGCCAGGACCATCAATCTGGTTCCAAACCATCTCAGTATCAGCGGTCATACTGATGCGACACCGTTTGTAGGCGTCAGGCCGGGTTACACCAATTGGGAACTGTCGGCGGATCGGGCCAATGCCGCCCGGCGCGCCTTGATCGATGGTGGCCTGGATAGAAACAAGTTTGGCCGAGTGGTCGGTCTGGCTTCATCAGTGTTGCTGGAGAAGAGCGATCCCACTGCACCGGTCAACCGCCGCATCAGTATCGTGGTGTTGAATAAAGCCACAGAGAGAGCCATCGGTCTGTCAGAAAGTGCGGCCAAAGATAACGGGGCTTCACTCCCTGAAGTAATCAAGCCGGTCAGTGTGGCGCCACCATCCCCCGAAGTAATCAAGCCGGTAAGTGCGGCACCACCACCCCGGACAGAGATAGCGAAACCAGCGCCTGTATCTCCAGCTCCCGCGAATTCATCCAACGATAGCGAGCCCGGTATCGAGGACGCACTGTCACGAGCGCTTTCAAATCCTCAATAGCCTTCCTGTTCCAGTTGCGCGCAGAGGCGCAGGTAACTCTCCAGCCTGCGTTGGCTGATCTCTCCACGTTCTACCGCTTCACGTAGGGCACACTGAGGTTCCACCTCGTGGCGGCAGTCACGGAACCGGCACTTACCCAGATAAGGTGTGAATTCGCGAAAGCCCTGTGCCAGCGCTGTATGGCTCATCGGCCAGAGACGAAAATCGCGGACACCGGGTGAATCGATCAATGCGCCGCCATCGGGCAGATGGTAGAGGCGGGCGGTGCTGGTGGTATGTTGGCCAAGGCCGCTTTGTTGCGAGAGTTCCCCCACCGCGATCTCGCGTTCAGGCAATAAGGCTTTGACCAGTGAAGACTTGCCCACTCCCGACTGACCGACAAAGACACTGATCAATCCTCGGAGCCGTTGACGCAGTGCATCCAGTCCATGTTGTTGCTTGGTGCTGGTTTCGATAATTTCGTAACCGATGCCGCGGTAGCGCTGTAGCAATTCAGCAACGCTTGCCTGCTTTTCGTTATCGATCAGATCGATTTTATTGAATACCAGTACCGGCGTAATGCCTGTCAGCTCAGCGGCGGCGAGATACTGATCGATCAATTCCGGACTGAATTCAGGCGCGGGTGCGGCCACCACCAGAATTTGATCGATGTTGGCGGCAACCGCTTTTTGCTCACCGGTGTTATCGGGACGGCTGAGTACAGAACGGCGCGGTATTAATGCGCTGACCACGCCGCCTTCCTGCGCTGTTTGCCACACGACCCGGTCACCGGTGACCAGTAGCGGCAGGTTCTGGCGCAGCAGACAACGATGTGTGGCGCCTGTGCTGTCTTCGATCTCCACACTGCTGCCGTAGTTGGCGACCAGCAGTCCCTCCTGTTCTTCACCCAGACTCAGATCAGAATCACTGTCGACGCGCTGGCGCACGGACTTACGCTCGGCCCGTTGCTGTCGTTCCTGCTGGATTTTTTCGACACGCCACTGCTGGCGACGCGTTAACTTACGCTTCGCCATCTTGCCGGTAAGCGGAATGCATTGTTATGGCGATCATGGGTTAAGGGCGTCGATGGTTGCGGCGCAGATGAAATCATTGATGGAGAGGCCGTCTACGTCGTGGGTGGTGAAACTGACCTTGCAGCGATTGTATCCGACTTCCAGATCCGGGTGGTGGTTCTCGCGGTTGGCAATCCAGGCCATGGCGTTGACGAAGGCGATGGTCTGGTAATAATCCCTGAAGCGAACCGTTTTGGTGATGCCAGTGCCTTTATTGTCGAGTTGCCAGTCATCGAGCTGTGCCAGATAACCACGGATTGCGTCGTCATCCAGCCGCTTTAGCCCCTGATCCAGGGTGATGCAATGCTGCTGGCTCAGTTCAGACATGCTTACTTGAACTGGTAGAAAGTTTTGTTGAGGTAATCGGCAACATCATTCACTTCGTCGTCGAACCAGGTCAGCCCCAGATTGTCCTTGCAGAAATTGACCTGCTTGCGCAGTCCTGCAAGGTCTTTAATGCGGTGATTTGGGCGGGTGTAGATTTCGGTGCCGTCATTGCCGTAGCGCGAGGCGTGGCAGGCGATGCAGTTTTCATCATGCAGCTTCATGCCGTTGTCGGTATCGGCAGTCGCCGCGTAGGGAAGTGTGTTCAGCAGACAAAACAGTGATAGTTGCAGGGTTATTTTCATCGTCACAACTCCTGATACTCAGCTTGTTTGCATTTTAGCGGACAATCTGGCGATGCGCACCGGCGCCGGTGGATGACTGTCGTGGAAAGAGGAATAGAGCAGGTCGGGTGTCAGGGTACTGGCATTCTCTTCGTAGAGTTTTACCAGTGCCTCGATCATGGTACGTGCATTGGTCTGATCCGCAGCAAAGTCGTCTGCCTCGAACTCCTGTTTGCGCATGGCATAGGATGACAGCGGTTTGATGAAAAAGGTAAAGACCGGCAGTACCAGCATAAACAGTACCAGTGCCGCATGGGTCGATGGTGTATCAATACCCAGTGAGGTGAAGAACCAGGGTTGATCAATCAGCCAGCCGAGCAGTGCCAGCCCGGCAAAACTGAGCACCATGCCAAGTAACAGGCGGCTACGGATATGTTTGTTACGGAAATGCCCCAGTTCATGCGCCAGTACCGCTTCGATCTCGTTGTCGTTGAGGCTTTCCAGCAGGGTATCGAAGAAAACAATGCGTTTGTTGCCGCCCATGCCGGAGAAGTAGGCGTTGCCGTGACTGGAACGGCGTGAACCGTCCATGACAAAGATACCGTTGGAGGTGAAGCCGCAGCGTTGCAACAGGTTGTCGATGCGTTGGCGCAGGGATTCGTCGGCCAGTGGTGTGAACTTGTTGAATAACGGCGCGATCAGCGCCGGGTAGGCCCACATCATCAACAGGGAGAAGCCACTCCACACCAGCCAGACATAGATCCACCACCACTGTCCGCTGCTCTCCATCAACCACAACACCAGCATCACCAGCGGTGTGACCAGCATCGTCATCAACAGAAACTGTTTCAGCATGTCGATGA
Organism: Thiohalomonadaceae bacterium; assembly: GCA_050288165.1. GTDB lineage: Bacteria > Pseudomonadota > Gammaproteobacteria > Thiohalomonadales > Thiohalomonadaceae > JAPHTQ01. The sequence goes on from JBNKDG010000007.1 coordinate 56,104, forward strand.
TGAAGAGTTTTGGTGTGGTGTGGTTGAAATCGAAGCGTTGTTCAATACGAAAGGTACGATAGACGGCAAACGGCAATTCCAGCAGATAGCTGAGCAGGAGAAAGCCGACGATAAAGACGGTACCTTCGACAATCGCCGGCCAGGGCATATCGTGGGTCAGGGTATCCAGTAGTTGCAGGCCGCCACCCAGGGTGAATAGCAGTAATACCAGTGCATCGAAGATCAGCACCAGTCGATGCAGCTGAGCCTTGCTCAGGGTGTAGTCCGCCGCCTTGTGGTGGGCGGTCAGGGAAATCTGTGTGGCGAAGACATCAGGCACCTGATTACGATGACCGGAGACACTTCGTATCTGGCGCTGAAGCAGCCAGAGTTCGACCACGGTGGAGAGCAGTAACATGCCGATGAACAGCAGAGTAAATGGATGCATGATGGGATTATTTTATGGGCGTCGCAGCAGGTTAGCTTTTGCTAGAATCGTTGGCAAGCCGCAGTAGTGCGGCATCACCGCCTTTTGACCCCGCCGGAGCCGAAGAATGGAAAAACACCCTGATAACCTTGTCTGGATCGATCTGGAGATGACGGGTCTTGATCCGGATACGGATCGGATCATTGAAATTGCCACCCTCGTCACCGATGCTAACCTCAATCTGCTTGCCGAAGGTCCCTGTCTGGCAGTACATCAGCCGGAAGAGGTGATGGAACGGATGGATCAATGGAATCGCGACCATCATGGCGCCTCCGGTCTGTGGCAGCGGGTTCGTGAAAGCACGGTCGATGAAGAGCAGGCACAGGCGCAGACCATCGAATTCCTTTCACGCTATGTCGACCCGCGCCAGTCGCCCATGTGCGGCAACACGATCTGTCAGGATCGTCGCTTCCTGGTCCGTGGCATGCCGGAGCTGGAGGCCTTCTTCCACTACCGTAATCTGGATGTCAGCACCCTCAAGGAACTGGCGCGTCGCTGGCGTCCCGATATCTACAGCAGTTTCAAGAAAAGCGGCGCCCACCTGGCACTGGATGATATCCGCGAGTCGATCGATGAACTGCGCCACTACCGTGAGCATTTCCTGCGCAGCGGTAGCGGTGACGGCTTTTTGGCGCTGTAGTCGCGTGCGCGGGCAAAATCCTGCCTGAATAGCGAAGCTGCGCTATAACTTAATGAATTTAAAGCGAATTCGTATGCTGGATTTCAATGGCACACAGTTTGCATTTCCCCCAGTAACCTGAAAAAGGATCAACCTATGGCTGAAGAGAACGAAGATCTGGACCTGGACGTCAAGCCCGCTTCCAGCAACAAAAAGACCATCATTATCATGGCCGTGGTCGGTGTGTTGCTGATCGGTATCAGTGTTGGTGCCACCCTGTTCTTTCTTGGCGGCAAATCGGACGCCGAGGGCGAGGCCACCGAAGCCGAAGTGGTCGAAAAAGAGGACAAGAATGTGCCTAAGAAGCCGCTCTACCTGCCGCTGGAGACCATGGTGGTTAACTTTGCCGATCCCAAACCGGCCCGTTACCTGCAGGTCGATATCCAGTTGATGGCCTACAAGCCTGAGGTACTGACTGCGGTGGAAGAGAATATGCCGGTGGTACGCAACGACATTCTGGTGCTGCTGGGCAGCCAGACCTACGACGCGGTGAATAACCGTGAGGGCAAAGATGCGTTACGTCAGCAGATCCTGGATGCGGTGAATCGCATTCTCAAAATGCAGGCCGGTAGCAAAGACAAGCTGCAGGCCGTTTACTTCACCAGCTTTGTGATGCAGTGAGTCGACCATGGCCAATCCAGACCTTCTCTCTCAGGACGAAATCGATGCGCTGCTACATGGTGTTAACGGCGGTGACGTTGAGACTGAAAATGATGATGGCCTTTCTGCGGAAGAGGCGCGTCGTTACGATTTCGCCAGCGAAGATCGTATCGTTCGTGGGCGCATGCCGACGCTGGAGATGGTCAACGAGCGCTTCTCCCGCGCATTCCGCATCAGTCTGTTCAATATGCTGCGCCGTTCTGCCGAGTTGTCAGTGGGCGGCGTGGATATGCTCAAGTTCTCCGAGTACATCCATACCCTCTACGTTCCCACCAGTCTCAACATGATCAAGGTGAAACCGTTGCGCGGTACCGCGTTGCTGGTGTTCGAGCCGAAGCTGGTTTACGTGCTGGTGGATAACTTCTTCGGTGGTGACGGTCGCTTCCACGCCAAAATCGAAGGTCGCGAATTTACTCCGACCGAGCAGCGCGTTATTCAGATATTGATGGAACTGGCGTTCAAAGACCTGCATGAGGCCTGGGCACCGGTGATGAACATCAACTTCGAGTACATCAACCGCGAGGTCAATCCGCAGTTTGCCAACATCGTCAGTCCTACCGAGGTGGTGGTGGTCTCCAAGATCCATGTCGAACTGGAAGGCGGCGGTGGCGACATCCACGTCACCATGCCCTATTCGATGCTGGAACCGATTCGCGACATCCTCGATGCCGGGGTACAGAGCGACCGTACCGATATCGATGATCGCTGGCTCGGTGCGATGCGTGAAGAGGTGAAGAATGCCGAGGTGGAGTTGAGCAGTACTCTGGCGGAAACCTCGCTGAGTCTGCGTGACGTCATGCGGATCAAGGCGGGCGACATTATTCCCATCGATATGCCCGCACTGGTCACTCTGCGTGCCGAAGAGATTCCGGTGTTTCGCGGCAAGCTGGGTGTTTCCAATAAGCAGATGGCGATCAAGATCGTCAAACAGGCCGAACGTTTTCAACCGGGCCGTTAATCAGGAGTTGAGCGATGAACGACGAAACGACAACCGACGAAGATATCGGTGACGACTGGGCCGCCGCGATGGCGGAGCAGGGTACCGATGCGAAGCCTGCACCGATGCAGGAGTTGCGTGACGATGCTGCCGGTCCCGGGTCGGAAGACGTCAACCTCGACGTCATTCTCGATATCCCGGTCACCATCTCGATGGAGATCGGTCGCACCAAGATCAACATCCGTAACCTGCTGCAACTGAATCAGGGCTCGGTGGTGGAACTGGATCGACTGGCGGGTGAACCGCTGGACGTGATGGTCAACGGTACCCTGATCGCCCACGGCGAGGTGGTGGTGGTCAACGAAAAATACGGTATCCGCCTGACCGATGTGATCAGTCCGGCCGAACGGGTCAAGAAACTCAAATAATGGTGTCTACCGATGATCAAACGACTGCTGTTTTCCCTGCTCTCCCTGCTGTCGCCTGTACTCTACGCAGCAGAGGCGGAGAAGTTGCCGAAAACCGCGGCGCGTTTAAGTGAACCGCTTGGCGCGGGCGATGTATTGCAGGTCTTCTTCGCGCTACTTTTCGTTTTATTGCTGATCGGCGTTGCCGCCTGGTTTTTCCGCCGCCTGAGTCTTGGCAACTTTGCCGGGCAGGGCACACTGCGTCTGCTTGCCTCGGTCTCGGTCGGCCAGCGTGAGCGGGTGGTGCTGGTGCAGGCGGGTGAAACCCAATTGCTGCTCGGTGTCGCGCAGGGCAACGTGCGCACCCTGCATGTGTTCGACAAACCGGTAATGCCGGAATCCACAAATACTCAGGGCGCGGAGAATTTTGCCGAGCGCCTGGCCGCGGTACTCAAACGCCGTAGCGGAGAGCAGTGATGAAAAAGCTCTTCGCCATTCTGCTGCTGTTTTTCCCTCTCATTAGTGTTGCCGCCCAGCCGGGTCTGGATGCGGTAACCGTCACCACCGCACCGAACGGCGAACAGACCTACAGCCTCAGTATTCAACTATTGCTGTTGATGACGCTGCTCACCTTCATCCCGGCGGCGGTGATGATGATGACCTCGTTTACCCGCATCATCATCGTGCTGGCGATTCTGCGTCAGGCGATCGGTCTGATGCAGGCACCCTCCGGTCAGGTGTTGGTAGGGTTGTCGCTGTTCCTCACCTTCTTCGTCATGGCGCCGGTGTTTGATCGCATTAACAACGAAGCGATCCAGCCCTACTTCAGTGAAAAGATGCAGATGAACGATGCGCTCAAGGCGGCGAGCAAACCGCTGCATCAGTTCATGATGAATCAGGTACGCGAACCGGATCTGGCACTGTTCTCCGGCATGGCTGGTAACGAAAAGGGTTACGACAATCCGGACGAGGTGCCGCTGACGATTCTGATCCCGGCCTTTGTGACCAGTGAACTGAAAACCGCCTTCCAGATCGGTTTCCTGTTGTTCATTCCTTTTCTGGTGATCGATCTGGTGGTTGCCAGTGTATTGATGTCGATGGGCATGATGATGCTCTCGCCGATGATCATCTCGTTGCCGTTCAAGATCATGTTGTTCGTGCTGGTGGATGGCTGGTCGCTGGTGATGAGTACCCTCGCTTCCAGTTTCTACGTGACGCAGTAGGGGAGAGCTAACGTGACTCCGGAAACCGTGATGAGTGTCTTTCAGCAAACCCTGGAATTACTGGTGGTGCTGATCCTCATCGTGCTGTTGCCGGCGCTGTTCGTCGGCCTGCTGGTGGCGATGTTCCAGGCGGCGACCCAGATTAACGAAATGACCCTCAGCTTTATCCCCAAGCTGCTGGTCACCCTGGCGGTGCTGATGCTCGCGGGGCCATGGATGTTGCAGACCCTGCTCGATTTTACCCAGCGCCTGTTTAACAACGTACCGACGTTGATAGGTTGACGGCCATGCATCTGACAATGGCGGAAATCACCGGTTGGATCGGCAGTTTTCTCTGGCCGTTCTTCCGTATTGGTACGCTGTTTATGGTGGCGCCGGTGACCGGTTCCAGCAACATCCCGGTGCGGGTGCGGTTGATGCTGTCGCTGGCGGTGACTCTGCTGGTGATGCCGCTGATCGACAGCGTGCCTGAAGTGACTCCCTTCTCCTGGGCAGCCATTGCCATCGTCCTGCAGCAACTGTTGATCGGTGCGGCGATGGGTTTTGCGTTGATGCTGGTCTTCTCCGCCATTGTTACCGGTGGCCAGCTGATCGCGATGCAGATGGGTCTCGGCTTCGCTTCGATGGTTGACCCGCAGAACGGTACCCAGGTGCCGGTACTCAGTCAGCTTTACATCCTCATGACCACGCTGCTGTTCCTCGGCATGAACGGTCATCTGATATTGATTCAACTACTGGTCGAGAGCTTCCGCCTGCTGCCCATCGGTGAGACAGGTATCGGTGCCGACGGTTTTCATGCTATCGCCGCCTGGGGCACGCAGATGTTCGCCGGAGCGTTGTGGTTGGCGTTACCGGCGATGGCCTCGCTGCTGGTGGTCAACATCGCCTTCGGTGTAATGGCCCGCTCCGCACCGCAACTGAATATCTTCGCCATCGGTTTCCCGGTGGCGATGATCATGGGCTTTGTGGTGATCCTCTACACCCTGCCCAGCGTGGTGCCACAGTTCAGCCAGATTCTGGAACGCGGCTTTGACCTGGTGCAGTACCTGTTACTGGGAGGTGCGCGCTGATGGCTGATAACAGCGACGGCCAGGAACGCACGGAAGAGGCGACCCCCAAGCGAGTCCGTGATGCTCGCGAAAAGGGGCAGATTGCCCGTTCCCGGGAACTGAATACGGTGGTGGCGCTGCTGATGGCGGCGACCGCCTTTCTGGCGATGGGCGATCACCTGGTGCGCGGCATGGTCGGGCTGTTGCACAACGACTTCCTGATTCCTCGCAGCATGGCTTTCGATAAAGGCGCAATGACCTCGGCCCTGAGCGATTCGATCCTCGAAGCACTGTGGCTGTTTCTGCCTTTCTTCATTTTGATATTGCTTGCAGTCATGGGCGCGGCGATGGCCTTGGGCGGCTGGAGCTTCTCCACCGAAGCGCTCACCTTTAAGTGGGACAAACTCGATCCGGTCAAAGGATTGAGTCGGGTCTTCGCCTGGCGCGGAGTGATGGAGATGCTCAAGGGGCTGGCCAAGTTCGGCCTGGTGGCAACGGTGGCTTTGCTGTTGCTGCGCCTGCAGGGCGATCAGTTTCTCGGTCTCGGCGGCGAACCGCTGGAGCAGGCGATGGGTCATGCGGGCAGCCTGCTGGCATGGGCCTTCCTCTTTTTAAGTGCCGCGCTGTTGCTGGTGGCAGCCATCGACGTGCCGTTCCAGCTATGGGACTACCGTCGTCAATTGAAGATGACCCGCCAGGAGATCAAGGAGGAGTTTAAGCAGACCGAGGGAAGCCCGGAGATCAAGGGGCGCCAGCGTCGTCTGCAACAGGAGATGGCGCAGCGGCGCATGATGGAGGAGGTGCCCAAGGCCGACGTGGTGGTCACCAACCCGACCCACTTCGCCGTGGCGCTGCGCTACGAACCGACCAAAATGGGCGCACCGATCGTGGTGGCCAAGGGCAGCGACCTGCTGGCCGGGCGCATCCGTTCGGTGGCGGGCGAGCACGATGTGCCGATCCTCTCCGCACCGCCGTTGGCCCGCGCCCTTTACTACAGCACCGAACTGAATATGCCGATCCCGGAAGGGCTCTATCGTGCCGTGGCTCAGGTGCTGGCCTATGTCTATCAACTCAAGCGCAGCCCGATCTATCGCCGCGAGGATATGCACGAAATGCATGACCTGCCGATCCCGGATGACCTGCGTCGCGATCCGCCCGAAGAAGAGCGAGGTGAAGAGTAATGGCCGAAGCAAACCGCCTCGCCCCGACCCTGACACAGATGACCCGTAGCGGCCTCGGTGCACCGTTGATAGTGGTGCTGCTACTGGCGATGGTGGTGTTGCCGCTGCCGCCGTTCCTGCTCGATATTTTCTTCACCTTCAATATCACCCTGTCGCTGATCATTTTGTTGGTGACGGTCTACGCCCTGCGGCCGATGGACTTCGCGGTCTTCCCGACCATTCTGTTGATCGCCACCCTGCTGCGTCTGGCGCTGAACGTCGCCTCGACCCGGGTGGTGCTGCTCAACGGTCACACCGGTTCCGGCGCGGCGGGGCAGGTGATTCAGTCCTTCGGCGATTTCGTCGTCGGCGGCAACTACGCGGTCGGCCTGGTGGTCTTCGTCATCCTCGTCATCATCAACTTCGTGGTGGTGACCAAGGGTGCCGGACGGATCTCCGAGGTGAGCGCCCGCTTCACCCTGGATGCCATGCCCGGCAAGCAGATGGCGATCGACGCCGATCTCAACTCCGGTTTGATCGATCAGGACGAGGCACGTCGTCGCCGTCTGGAGGTTGCCGCCGAGGCCGACTTCTACGGTTCCATGGACGGTGCCAGTAAATTCGTCCGCGGCGACGCGGTGGCCGGGATTCTGATCACCCTGATCAACATCATCGGCGGCCTTGCTATCGGCGTGGTACAGCATGGCATGAACTTCGGTGACGCCGCCCAGGTGTACGCGCTGCTGACCATCGGCGACGGCCTGGTGGCGCAGATCCCGTCGCTGGTGCTCTCCACTGCCGCCGGCATCATCGTCACCCGCGTTACCGCCTCCGGCAACATGAGCGAGCAGGTGCTGGGGCAGTTGCTGAGCAATCCCCGCGTGCTGGGTGTGACTGCTGGGGTGCTGGGGCTGCTGGGGATGATCCCGGGCATGCCCAACGTGCCGTTCCTGCTGCTAGCCAGTGCCACCGGCGGTGCTGCCTGGTGGAAGAGCAAACAGATCCAGGAGCAGGTGCTGCTGGAGGCGCAGCAACAGCAGATCGAACAACAGCAGGCGGCACCGCCGCCGTCGGAGAGTCGTGACCTGAGCTGGGACGATGTGCCGATGGTCGATCCCATCGGCCTCGAGGTGGGTTACCGCCTGATTCCGCTAGTGGACAAGTCCCAGGGCGGCGAACTGATGGCGCGTATCAAAGGTGTGCGGCGCAAGCTCTCTCAGGAGCTCGGCTTCCTGGTGCCGCCGGTACACATCCGCGACAACCTGGACCTGCCGCCCAACTCCTATCGCCTCAGCATGATGGGGGTCAACGTCGGCGAAGCGGAGATCCATCCGGACCGGGAGATGGCGATCAACCCCGGACAGGTCTTCGGTAGTGTCGAAGGGATCAACGCCAAGGACCCGGCCTTCGGTCTTGATGCGGTCTGGATCAGCCCGAGCCAGCGCGAGCACGCGCAGGGCCTGGGTTACACCGTGGTCGACCCCAACACCGTGGTCGCTACTCACCTGAGCCAGGCGTTGCAGACTCATGCCCATGAGCTGCTGGGTCACGAAGAGGTGCAGAAGCTGCTGGAGCAGTTGGGCAAGAGCGCGCCCAAGCTGGTCGAAGACCTGGTACCCAACAATCTGCCGCTCGGCACCGTGGTCAAGGTGCTGCAGAACCTGCTCTCCGAAGGTATCCCGATCCGCGACATTCGTACCATCGCCGAATCTCTGGCGGAGAGCGCCATTCGGGTCAAGGATGCCGGGAATTTGACTGCGCTGGTGCGGGTCGCACTGGGGCGGATGATTGTCCAGAAAATCAACGGTTTGCGTAACCAATTGGAGGTCATCACCTTGTCCCCTGAACTGGAACGCATATTGCTTGAGAGTGTTCAGGCCTCCGCGGAAGGGGGCGCAGGTATCGAGCCGATGCTGGCCGAACGCCTGCACCAGGGACTGGCCGACAGTGCGCAGCGACAGGAGGCATCAGGCAAACCGGCAGTACTGCTGGTGGCGCCGCCGGTACGCGAACTGCTGGCAAGATTTACCAGGCACACGATTTCGGGACTGCACGTGCTCTCGTACAACGAGATCCCCGACGACAAGCAGCTCAAAATCGTGGCGACCGTAGGCAAACAGACGGGCTGACCGGATGCCCGGAACACCGGGCTGAACGAGGGTTAGAGGCATGAAAATCAAACGCTACTTTGCTACCGATATGCGTCAGGCCATCCAGATGGTGCGCGAGGCACAGGGTCCGGATGCGGTGATCCTCTCCAACCGCCGGGTCGATGGTGGGGTCGAGATCGTCGCCGCCATGGACTACGACGAGAAGATGTACCAGCGCCTCAGCAGCAGTGACGAACCCCGGGAGAAGACCCCGGCGCCGAAGATCGAGTGGTCACAGGACCCGGCGCTGGTGGCGATGCGCGACGAGATCAACATGTTGCGCGGCGTACTGGAGAACCAGCTCAACGGCATCGGCTGGAAGAACATGAAGAGCAAGCATCCGCAGCAGGCCAAGCTGCTGGAGCGGCTGCTGCAGATGGGATTGCATCCCGATCTCTGCCGCAGCATCGCCGCCAAAGTACCCTATACCCAGGATATGAATCAGAACTGGCGTCGCGCCCTGACCCTGCTCTCTACGCGGGTGGCGGTGACCAATGATGACATCCTCAATCGCGGCGGCATCGTCGCGCTGCTCGGCCCGGCCGGTGCGGGCAAGACCACCAGCGTGGCCAAACTGGCGGCGCGCTTTACCCTGCGCCACGGTCCCAATCGGGTGGCGCTGGTTACCACAGACAGCTATCGCATCGGTGCGCACCAGCAGTTGCGTACCTACGGCCAGATCCTCGGTGCCCCGGTTCACGTCGCCAAAGACGGCGATGAACTGCGCAACATTCTACTGACCCTGCGCGACAAACAACTGGTGTTGATCGATACCGCCGGGATGAGTCAGCGCGATATTCGCCTCAGCGAACAGTTCGGTATGTTGCGCGGTAGCGGTTTGCCGATTCGCAGCTATGCAGTACTCTCCTCATCGAGTCAGCGCAGCACCCTCGACGAGGTCGTACGTAGCTTTGGCAAGGTCAAGCTCGAAGGTGCTATTCTGACCAAGATGGACGAGACCATGGTGCCGGGAGAGGCGCTTTCGGTGGTGGTACAGAACCGGATACCAGTGGCCTATGTCAGCGACGGTCAGCGGGTACCTGAAGACCTTCACCCCGGGCGCAGCAATAACCTGGTGAACCGTTGTGTACAACAGATGCAGCAGCTTCCGGAAAAGCCTGCCGAGGAACGGCTGGTGATGGAATTCGGGCGGATGGCTGGCTGATCGATCTGAGGTAATGAATGAGCGACCAAGCAGAGGGGTTAAGACGTATGGCCAAACCGAAACCGGTCCGAGTGATCGCAGTGACCAGTGGCAAGGGTGGGGTGGGCAAGACCAATGTTTCGGTCAATCTCGGTACCGCTTTCAGCCAGATGGGCAAAAAGGTCATGATCATGGACGCGGACCTGGGCCTCGCCAACGTCGATGTGATGCTCGGCCTGCAGCCGTCGCGCAATCTTTCCCATGTGATCAAAGGTGAGTGCACCCTGGAGGAGATCATCCTCGAGGCGCCCGGTGGTATTCAGGTAATTCCCGCCTCATCCGGCATCCAGAATATGGCTGAATTGAGCCCGGCGGAGCACGCCGGGTTGATTCGCGCCTTCAGCGAATTGAATACCGATGCGGATATCCTCATCGTTGATACCGCTGCCGGGATCTCCGACAGTGTGGTCAGCTTTTCCCGCGCCTCGCAGGAGGTGATCGTCGTCGTGTGCGACGAGCCGGCCTCGATTACCGATGCCTACGCCCTGATCAAGCTACTCAATCGCGATCACAGCATTCGCCGTTTTCATGTACTGGCCAACATGGCCCACACTGAAAACGAAGGGCGTGAGCTGTTCGCCAAATTGGTCAAGGTAACCGAACGTTTCCTGGATGATGTGATGCTCGACTTCATGGGCAGTGTTCCCTACGACGAATATCTGCGCAAGGCAGTGAAGATGCAGCGGCCAGTGGTCGACGCTTATCCCGGCAGCAAGATATCAAGCGCATTCAAGGAGATAGCCAAACGTGCCGATAAATGGCCTATGCCCAGTTCTGCCGCCGGCACGTTGGAGTTTTTTGTCGAGCGGCTGGTGCAGAGCGGTCAGTTGATGGACGGGCTTGCATGAACAGCGTTGCGCTCAAGCTGGCGGCCTATGCGGAGAATCAGGAAGACCTGATTACTCGCCATGCGCCACTGGTTAAGCGCATTGCCTATCACCTGCTGGCGCGGTTGCCGGACACGGTGCAGGCGGATGACCTGATCCAGAGCGGCATGATCGGTCTGCTGGAAGCGGTACGTAATTTTGAACAGGGCCACGGTGCCAGTTTCGAGACCTACGCCGGGATTCGTATCCGCGGCGCGATGCTGGATGAGGTGCGGCGTAATGACTGGACGCCCCGCTCGGTGCATCGCAACTCGCGCCAGATCGCCGAGGCGATTCGCCAGGTGGAGGCGCGTGAAGGGCGTGACGCCCAGGATGGCGAAATCGCCGATGAGATGGGCGTCAGCATGGATGAGTACTATCGTATGTTGCAGGATGCCAGTACTTCACGGGTGCTCAGCTTCGAGGAGATGGGCTACGAAGGACGTGGTATTGATGATCTGCTCTCATCCGAGGAGCCGGAGCCGGGCGATGAACTGCTACATCAAGAGCGCCGTGCCGGTCTGACAGCCGCAGTAGAGGCACTGCCTGAGCGAGAGCGTATGGTGATGTCGCTCTATTATGGTGATGAGTTGAATCTGAAAGAGATTGGCAAGGTTCTGGGCGTGACCGAATCACGGGTATGTCAGATCCATAGCCAGGCGTTGGTGCGGATACGCGCTCGATTGAATACAGCGGATGCTCAATAATCTATTGAGCAGCTGCAAATAGTTTTAACTACACAGGGGATAGGTTGTTGCGCCAGAAACTTTAGTGAGTGAGATGACGCGACAGTTTTGGAGGTAAATTTGGACAAGAACATCAAAATCCTGGTGGTCGACGATTTTTCCACTATGCGGCGGATTATCAAGAATCTGTTGCGTGATCTGGGTTTTAACAACGCCGACGAAGCCGACGATGGTCTGACGGCACTGCCGATGTTACAGGCGGGCAGCTACGATCTATTGATCACCGACTGGAATATGCCGGGGATGCAGGGCATCGATCTGCTACGCGCGGTACGTGCCGATCCCAAGCTCTCTTCCATGCCGGTATTGATGGTGACTGCCGAACAGAAGAAAGCGCAAATCATCGAGGCCGCCCAGGCAGGGGTGAACGGCTATATCGTCAAACCTTTCACCGCCGCCACCCTTAAGGAAAAACTGGAAAAGATCTACGAACGCATCAATGCGTAATGAGCTGTAATGGCTGCGGCAACAGCGAGAAGAGATACCTGATGGCAAAAATACCAACAACCCTGACTACGGATTTCGTCGAGCAAGTGCGCGAGCTGGCGCGATTTGTGGAAGAGGGCAATGAAGCAGAGGCAGATCGCCTGCTGGATCAGATCGCCAAGCTGCGTGAAACCAGTCTGTTTCAGGAACTGGGCAAACTGACACGTCAGTTTCATGAGTCCTTGAACAACTTCCGTCTCGATTCACGTATCGCCCAGTATGCAGAAAAAGATTTCCCCGATGCGCGGGAGCGTCTGCGCTATGTGGTTACCATGACCGCACAGGCTGCGGATCGCAGTTTGACCGCAGCGGAGAACGCCACGCCACTGGTTGAAAAGATAAATGCCCACGCTGCGGAACTGAAAGAAAAGTGGGAGAGTTTTACCCGACGTGAAATGAGTGCCGATGAATTTCGTGCGCTCAGCAACGAACTTGGACAGTTCCTTAATGACCTGTCCACGGATAGTGCGTTAATGAAAGACAGTCTTAGTGAAGTCGTGATGGCACAGGATTTCCAGGATCTGACTGGCCAGATCATCGAAAGGGTGATCAAGTTGGTGGATGAGATGGAAGACAGCCTGGTGGAACTGGTTCGTATCTCCGGGCAGAACCTGGTTGCCAAAGAGGCACTGCGTGGTAAAGAGAGTGAAGAGGACAAGATCAAGGCGACAGGCCCCAGTGTTCCCGGTGTCGACGACACCGAAAATCTGGTATCGGGACAGGATGAAGTAGATGACCTGTTATCGAGTTTGGGTTTCTGAGGATAGGCGGTAATGGCACTTGATGCGGATGACGAAATCCTGCAGGACTTCCTGGTTGAGGCCAGTGAGATTCTCGAACAGTTGAACGAACAACTGGTCGATCTCGAACACGCGCCTGACGACCATGAGCTGCTTAACGCGGTGTTCCGCGGTTTTCACACCATCAAAGGCGGTGCAGGCTTTCTAGGCCTCGAAGCACTGGTCACTGTCTGTCATCGCTCTGAAGATATTTTCAACCTGCTGCGTAATGGCGAAAAAACATTGACCACCGCCATGATGGACGTGTTCCTGCAGGTGCTGGATGTCCTCAATGCCCAGTTCGATAGTCTGCGCGCGATGCAGGAGCCGGAAAGTGCCAGCGCCGAATTGCTTGATGCACTGGGGCGGATGAATCATCCAGGGAATGACGACGATGAAGGTGGTGTCGCATCACCTGCAGCCACAGCGCCGGTAGTCGAAGCTGCGCCTGCCCCCGAGCAGGCTGAGCCAGTTTCGGCGACCAGTGGAGAAAAAGGCGATATCACCGATGCAGAGTTCGAGGCACTTCTGGATGCCATCGACGACAAGAAAGAGAGTTCGCAGCAGCCCGCTGTACCAACTGCAACCGGGGATGAAGACATCACCGAGGAGGAGTTCGAGGCGTTACTCGATCAACTTCACGGCAAAGGTCAATTTAAACCTGATGCCCTGCCTCATGATGCCCCGCAGGCTGACGCTGCTAGTGCCGCGCCGGCGCCTGCAAAGGCTGGTGCAGCCGGTGACGAAGACATCACCGAGGAGGAGTTCGATGCCTTGCTCGATCAACTCCACGGTAAGGGTAAATTCAATCCTACTGCAGTTGCACCTGCCAGTGATACTGTGAAGCAGACTGCTGCAGTGAGTAAAAGTGCTCCGGCCAAACCGGCAGAGAAAGCGTCGGCGGTAGCAGCAGATGCGGCGAAGAAAAAGCCGGAAGCGGCACAGGCGGAAACCACGGTACGCGTCGATACCAAACGTCTCGACGACATTATGAACATGGTGGGCGAGCTGGTGCTGGTGCGTAACCGTTTGTGGAATCTGACCAATGGTGAAAATGCTCAGGTTCAAAGCGAAGCGCTGACCAAGGCGGTTTCCAATCTGGACCTGGTGACGGGCGATCTGCAGACTTCGGTGATGAAGACCCGCATGCAACCGATCAAAAAGGTTTTTGGTCGCTTCCCACGGGTTGTACGTGATTTGGCACGTAACCTGAATAAAGAGGTAAATCTGGAGCTGGTGGGTGAAGACACCGACCTGGACAAGAATCTGGTTGAGGCGCTGGCTGACCCGCTGGTGCATCTGGTGCGCAATTCGGTAGACCATGGCGTGGAGATGCCGGACGAACGTGAAAAGGCGGGCAAGCCACGTACCGGGATTGTTCGCCTCGCTGCGGAGCAGGAGGGTGATCATATCCTGTTGACCATCGATGACGATGGTGCGGGGATGGATCCGGATAAGCTGCGCAAGCTAGCGGTGAAGAAAGGGATGATGGATGACGATGCCGCGGCACGTCTGACTGATCGAGAAGCCTTTATGTTGATTTTCGCACCAGGCTTCTCAACCAAGGAAAAGATATCCGATGTCTCTGGCCGTGGTGTCGGCATGGACGTGGTCAAAACGCGAATTACCCAACTTAACGGCAGTGTCGAGATCCTGTCGGAGAAGGGGAAGGGCACGCGGGTATTAATTAAGGTACCGCTGACTCTGGCGATTATGCCGACATTGATGATCAAACTCGCGCAGCAGACCTTTGCCCTGCCACTGGTGAACGTGAGTGAAATTTTCCACCTCGATCTGACCAAAACAAACATCGTCGATGGCCGCAGGGTGATCATGATTCGCGATCATGCGTTACCGCTTTACTATCTTTCCAGCTGGCTTGTACAGGGACATAGTCAGAAGTTGCCGGAAACGGGACATGTCGTGGTTGTGCATATCGGTACACAACAGATTGGTTTTGTGGTTGATCAGTTGATTGGTCAGGAAGAGGTGGTGATTAAACCGCTTGGTGCATTGTTGCATGGCACTCATGGCATGGCTGGCGCAACGATCACCGGTGATGGACGCATTGCGCTGATCCTTGATATACCGAGTTTGTTAAAGGCGTATGCCAGATAATGGGTAATTAACTAGCCCTACTGGGTTGTAATAGTAATAGGTATCCAGGAGTGTACACATGCCCATACGGGTGCTGGTGGTTGATGATTCCGGTTTCTTCCGTCGTCGCGTCAAGGCGATGTTGGAGAGCGATCCTCGTCTTGAGGTCATTGGTGAGGCGGCCGATGGTGCCGAAGCGGTAGCGCTTGCAAGCAAGTTGCGACCGGATGTGATCACCATGGATATCGAGATGCCGGTGATGGATGGCATTACCGCTACTCGTCGCATTATGCAGTCCACACCGAGACCGATTTTGATGTTTTCTTCTCTGACGACCGATGGTGCGAAGGCTACGCTCGATGCGTTAGACGCCGGTGCCGTCGATTATCTGCCAAAAAAGTTTGAAGATATTTCCACCAATCGCGAAGAAGCAACCAAAGCACTTTGCGATCGAGTCAGTACCATTGCGACCCGGGGACGACGCCTCGCACGTCCCACCACTCCAACCCAGACCACAACATCGGCGACTACACCGACTTATCGTGAAAGTGCAGCGGTAGCACCAAGGCCTGCAGCACCGCGCAGTGTGAAAATGCCCGCACATGGTTCGCTGAAACTGGTTGCGATCGGTACCTCTACCGGTGGACCAGTTGCCTTGCAGGAGGTACTGACCAAGCTTCCGGGAAATTTTGCCTATCCCCTGTTGCTGGTTCAGCACATGCCAGGCAGTTTTACCCCGGCGTTTGCCCAGCGTCTGAATCAGTTATGCGCCATTACTGTGAAGGAAGCCGCTGATGGTGATGCATTAATGCCCGGTGTCGCACTGTTGGCACCTGGCGGCAAACAGATGTTGCTTGAGTCACGTGGTGGGCGTACCTGCGTAAGGGTCATGGAGAGCGACCCCGGTCTGACCTACAAACCAAGTGTCGATATTACTTTCAGTTCAGTTGCCAAGATCTATCCGGCGCAGACGTTAGCGATCATCCTGACCGGTATGGGAGCCGATGGACGCGAAGGATGTCGCACGTTGAAAGGCAGAGGTTCGACCATCTGGTCACAGGATGAAGCAAGTTGTGTGGTTTATGGGATGCCAGCGGCTGTTGCCGATGCTGGTTTGAGCGATGGTGTGCTTGGACTCAGTGAGGTGGGGCCGACACTGGCCCGGGTATAACAATGGATTTTCTCAGCCTTATCGGTGCGTTTCTTGGTATTGCTGCCATTCTTGGCGGCCAATTCCTGGAAGGCGGACATGCCAGCTCACTGATAAATGGCCCTGCCCTGATTATTGTCGCAGGCGGCTCACTGGGCGCCATTATGTTGCAGTCGCCGGTGATTACCTTCATGCATGCCGTACGCATGCTTTATTGGGTGTTTGTGCCGCCGCGCCTGCTGTCCGATGAAGCGATTGGCAAGATAGTCAGTTGGAGCAATATCGCACGCAAGGAAGGATTGCTCGGACTGGAAGCTGCTTCGGATACTGAGGATGATGATTTTGCCCGCAAGGGTTTGCAATTACTGGTTGATGGTAATGAACCAGAAGTGATGCGGAATATCCTTGAAGTGGATGCCGACACCCGTGAACACCATGATCTCAGTGCCGCACGGTTATTTGAGAGTATGGGGGGATACACCCCGACGCTTGGCATTATCGGTGCAGTCATGGGTCTGATTCAGGTTATGGAGAATCTGACCGATCCCTCCAAGCTCGGACACGGCATCGCAGTCGCTTTTGTTGCCACCATCTATGGTGTCGGTATTGCCAACCTGTTGTTGATCCCGATCGGCAACAAACTGAAGAGTCTCTCCATGGCGCATAGTCAGTTTCGCTACATGATGATCGAGGGTATTGTCTCCATTGCTGAAGGAGACAATCCACGTAACATCGAAACCAAACTGCAAGGTTTTTTGCGCTGAACCCAGGCCTTAATGAGAATGCCCCATGGTACGCAAACGCAAACAGCCGGAACATGAAAATCTTGAGCGTTGGTTGATCTCCTACGCGGATTTCATCACGCTGCTGTTTGCATTTTTTGTTGTGATGTATTCCATCTCCTCGGTTAACGAAGGCAAGTACCGGGTACTTTCCGATACCCTGGTTGAGGCATTCAATGACCAGCCCAAAACACTACAACCCATAGAACTGCCCAATGCGACGGTTGTTAGCGATCAGAATGCATTGATTCAACCCGAAACACCCTCCAGTGGACCGCCAAGTGTTGTCGATCTACCCAAGCGGGGAACTAATGACGCCACTCTGGGCGAGATTGCGGATGATTTCGAGAAGCAATTGCAGCCGATGATCGATAAGGATCTGATCAATATCACTCGTGATGACAACTGGATTGAGATCGAAATCAATACCAGCCTGTTGTTCGATCTCGGTAGTGCGGAACTGGAGGATGATGCTGTTCCGATACTTCGTCGCCTGGCGGCGACGTTGAAGCGCTATCCTAATCCTATACAGGTGGAAGGTTTTACCGACAACCTGCCGATTAGGAATCAGCTCTATCCTTCCAACTGGGAACTCTCTGCTGCACGTGCTGCCAGTGTAGTGCATCTATTCATGAATGCCGATGTACAGCCCGATCGTATGGCGGCGATAGGTTATGGTGAATACAGGCCGATTGCGGATAATGCAACAGTGGAAGGGCGGCGCAAGAATCGTCGAGTCGTGCTGGTTATACGCAAAGATGATCGTGGCAAGCGCCCTCAGGATCGTGATCAGGTGGATCCAGCAGCGCGGAGGACCGGCTGATGCAGATCTGGTCGATTGCCAATCAGAAAGGCGGTGTGGGAAAAACCACTACCGCTGTTACCCTTTCAGGCTTGCTGACGCAGCGCGGTGAAAAGGTATTGATGGTCGATCTCGACCCGCACGGTTCACTGACCACCTATTTCGGCTTCGATCCGGATAATATCGAAAGCAGTGTTTATTCGCTGTTTCCCAATAATGCCGGCGAGCAGGTGTCGGCAGAAGATGTCGTAGTAGCGACACAGGTAGAAAATCTATACCTGATGCCCGCATCGACCGCACTGGCCACACTCGATCGTCAACTGGGTAGTCGTGAAGGAATGGGGCTGGTGTTAGCAAGAGCCATTCTCAAGCTGGCGGGCGGCTACAATCATGTCTTTATCGACTGTCCACCGGTGCTTGGTGTATTGATGGTGAACGCACTGGCAGCCAGCAATCGTCTATTGATCCCGGTGCAGACTGAGTTTCTTGCCTTAAAAGGTCTGGAGCGAATGCTACACACGCTGAAAATGATACTGCGTGCGCGCAAGCAACCACTGGATTACCTGATTGTGCCTACCATGTTTGATCGGCGTACCCGTGCCTCACTGGAGAGCCTGAGAAGTTTGCGTCAGGAGCATCCGGAAGAAACCTGGAGTGGTGTGATCCCGGTCGACACTCAGTTCCGTGAAGCGAGTCGTCAGGGAATGCCATTAAGTTATCTCAATCCGCATACCCGTGGCGCTACCGCCTATATGGAACTGCTTGACGCGTTAACCGGTGACACTCATACCCCCACTCATATTGCAGCAGGCCAGGGTCAATGAGCGGCAAGCGTGCATCAGTGGTAGAACAAAATCAGGCTCTCAGCGCCTACTTCGAGGCGTTACTGAATGACGAACCTGAGCTGCAATCACAGCCTCAAGAAACAGTAGTGGCGTATGCGCCAGAACCGGTGCTTGAGGTGCCGGTGATTGCTCCGACTATGGTGGTGCCAGTTGAGGTGCCAGACATGGTTGAAGTAGAAGTAGCGCAGGAGACAGTACTGCACGGTGATGCCATGCCTGAGTGGGCAGCGCAGGAGTTCCAGGCACTATTATTTACGACGGCAGGATTACGTTTGGCGGTGCCGCTTTCAGAGTTAAGTGGCATTCAGGTATGGCATGGGGAGAAAGTGACACCGATGCCAGGACATGTCGACTGGTATCTTGGCCTGATGACATATCGGGAGCGCAGCGTACCGATTATCGATACGGCGCAACTGGTCCTGCCGGAAGAGCGTCTACTACGACTCACAGACAAGCCGGAAGAGCGTATCAATCGCATCGTCTTCATTGGCGGCGGACAATGGGGGCTTGCCTGCGATAGCGTCGATCAGGTGATTACACTCAATCACGACCAGGTGAAGTGGCGGAGTAGTCGCACCAAACGACGTTGGCTTGCCGGAACTGTTATTGAACACATGTGCGCCATAATCGACCCTCCCGCTTTTGCCGATATGCTAGCGACCGGGATGGAAGATGTGCCGACAGATGATTCACTCGATAACGACGCGGCACAATAGTGGGGGCATTTAAAATGCAAGACGCGGAAACGATGAATAACGAAGCTGTCAGTGAGTGGGTCACCTTTTATCTCAATGCCGAGAAATATGGTGTTAACGTGTTACTGGTCAGCGAAGTGCTAAAGAATACCGAGATCGCACCAGTGCCGGGCGCGCCGTCCTATGTCCACGGCATTATCAACCTGCGTGGTAATGTGGTAACAGTGGTTGATACACGTGAGCGTTTGGGGCTGGAGCCACGCGAGCCGGACGATTCGACCCGTATTGTTGTGATTGAGATGGACGACCAGGTATTGGGTATTATGGTTGACAGCGTTGCCCAGGTAGCGAACCTGCGCGAGTCGGAGATCGAGTTCGCGCCAAACGTCGGTAATGACGAAAGTTCAAAATATATTCATGGTGTTTCCAATCAGGATGATGAATTATTGATCCTGCTGGATATGGACAGGATGTTTACCCGTGAAGAGCTGACCGGGGAGACGGCCGAGTAGCCGTAATCTGATGGCGGACATTAATCCCATCATTCCAGGTAGTCCGGCGATCCCGCCTGTGGGTAAAGAGCGTGAGGTGGGGCGACGGGTTAAACGGGAGCAGGATGATGAGAAGCAAGAACATCCTGCGGAAGAGGATAGTGGAAACGATGCGAGTAACCAGGAAGGCATTGACTACTATGCCTGACAATGAGGCACATAAATGTTCGGGATAACAATTGATCTCTCGTTGGTGGCAATAGGCCTGGCGTTGCTTGCGGTATTCTGGATGCTTGCGGCCATGCGCGCACGGCGTCAACTGGAAAAACAGGTTAAACAGCTGGAAACGGTCAAAAATGATTTGCGTGCATTATGTAATGCTGCAGTCCATGTCGGTGAACGCGTCATTCGCCTTGAGCGTAATCACGGGCAACTTCAATTGCGCCAGCAGGAACTCGGTGTGCGTCAGGAACAACTGACTTATGCTGAGCCTGAGGAACGGGTATTTGATCAAGCAATTAAATTGGCCCAAAAAGGACGTTCAATAGAAGAAATTATGGATGTTTGTTCGCTCTCTCGTGGTGAAGCGGAGCTGGTCTCCATGATGCACCGTTTGGGTAGTGAATAGTCATTCATAGAATGACTATATGGTCGTTGCGTTCAGAATTGTTGCGAAATTAAATTCACGAGAAATATTTATATTTCTGCATTGACTATGTGGGAATTTAACACTAAAAATAGTGGTGTAATATTTGTGAATTTTATAAACAACAAAAAAGGAAACGTGTACGATGAATCTGAGACGTATGTCAATGGTGTTGAATGGGATGTTTTTTGGCGTGATGTTGCTTGCGCAGGCAGATATTGCGGCAGCGGTCGATACTCCTGAAAGCCTTGCAGGCGTTGAGGTAGTTGACACCGATAAGGCCAAGTCATTGATGGATAGTGGTGTGCTGATGGTAGATGCGCGTGTCGCAGGTGAATATGTCGAGGCGCACATCAAAGGTGCAGTAAGTATTCCATACAAGGAGAAAAGCGCGAAAAGCGCTGATTTTGATCCAGCACAGGATCGATTCGATCTTTCAAAACTCCCCGCCGACAAAGCTACTCCTTTTATTACCCAATGCAATGGTGCTAGTTGCTGGAAAAGCTACAAAGCTGCCGTCGTCGCAGCTAAAGCAGGTTATAGTAAAGTCTACTGGTACCGTGAAGGATTTCCTGCCTGGAAAGCTAAAGGTTACCCCGTCGAGTAAAGAGTGATGGCGAGTGGTCCTGGTGCATTAGCACGCACCAGGACGTCGCTCTGTGTCGCTGTTGTACATATGGGATGTATATCCTCATATGTCGTGTACGCAACAATTATTTGAATGGAATGTTACTTCAATGACCAGCCTGAAATCCAAGCTGATGCTGCTCGGTATTGTATCTGTAGTAATTGGGTTAGTGTTGATTGGGCTGAACTTTTTCAGCATTCAACAGGGAAACCGCGCTCTCTCAAACGTCTACGAACATCAAATAGTACCGGCCTCCGCTCTCCAGGAAATCGATAGTGATCTTAAAGAAGTACGTTTCCGTATGGCCGGTGTGCTACTTGATGTGATGCCGGCTGTAGGGTCGCGAAATCATTTGCTAGAAGTCAAAAAACGCGTGCCAGAACAGTGGAGCGTATTCAAATCAGTTTCCAATCTGGGTGGTATCTCGGCTGATGCAAAAAAGGATATAGAACTCATTGAGGCTAAGCTGCCGCAATTCCTCACCTTTCTTGACCGCCTGGGTGAGGCATATGCCAAGGAGGAGCGGGAAAACATCACAATTATGTTGGAGGATGAATGGCCTATCATTTATGCCTCCCTCGTCAAGCCAATTTCCAGAATACTTCCGGAGCAGCAGGCTGCAGTCAAGTTGACATATGCAAGAAGCCAGCAACATGGTGAGCAAATGTTATCGATTGGTGGCGCAGTGGCCATTTTTGCAATTCTGATTATTACATTTTCCGTTGCTAAAACATCTAATGCCATTAGGCGTGATGTAAGTGTATTAACTGATGCGCTATCTTCGATAGCGGATGGTGATATTGGTATTGAGGTTGCTAAGACTCGCTTGAGCGAATTTAATACGATGACTATATCGGTGCGCGATATGCTCAAGAACTTCCAGGAAATTGTGAGCGGGGCAAAAGAAACGGCAATTCATACAACCAGAGCTGCCGAGCAATTGCTTGATCAGGTAAGTACTATGTTGCGGCAAGGAGAAGAGCGTAACGCAAGGATACTGCAGGTCAGTTCAGCTGCTGAGCAACTTAACGCCTCAATCAATGAAGTGGCTGGGATTGCTACACGAACGGCGGATGCGGTTGGCAGTAATGAGCAATATGCCGTGGATGGCAATGCCAATATGGATAAAAGTAATGAGATTACAGGTAAGGTTTCGTCTGCGGTTAAGAATTCGTCAGAAACTATTGATCGCCTCGGTGAGTCGATACAACAGATCGGGCAAATAACTACTGTAATCAATGATATTGCTGAACAGACAAATTTGCTGGCTCTCAATGCGGCAATTGAGGCGGCACGCGCTGGTGAACAGGGGCGTGGCTTTGCAGTAGTTGCGGACGAAGTGCGGCAGCTAGCGAAGCGTACTGCAACTAGCACCAATGAAATCTCAACTGTGGTCGAGTCAGTCCGTCGTGATATGGATTTGGCTGTTAAAGCAATGGGTAATGTTCAGAGTGAAACTGAGCAGAGCGTTGGTTATAATCAGCGTACAGGAACTGCGCTGCAGCAAATTGTCGTTTCAGCTCACGAAGTGAGTCAATTGGTTTCACATATAGTTGGCAGCACAGATCAGCAATCGGTGGCTACTGGTGAAGTGGCAGCGAACATGGCAGAGATCGCCAACATAAGTCAGGATAATTTTGACAGTTTGCAACAGATGCGTAGCGATGCCGAAGAGCTTTCATCGCTGTCCAATAATTTGCAGCAACTGATTGGTAAGTTCAAGGTTTGAATGGTGTTCAGGCTGGCGTGAGAAATTGCTACACAAAAAAGCCCGGGTTTTCCCGGGCTTTTTTGTGCTGAAAGAAGCTAAAAGAAATCGTTGCTTAGTTCAGTTTGGCAGGATTAACGGTTTCACCGCCAAGCAGGCTGTATTCCACCAGTGAACCGTCATACAGTTTGGTCTTTTTGTTACCGACGATTTCGTGGGAAACGAACCACAGACCTGAAGCCAGATGGCCGGTGTTGCAATAGGCGATGGTTTCAGCACCATTCTTCAGACCTTTAGCCTTCATGATCGACTTGTAGCTGTCTGCAGGAAGGAAATTGGCGGACGCACCGTCTGCGGTGGTGAGCAGATCCGGTGAGATGTCTTTGGCGCCATTCAGGTGGCCGGAAAGTTCGCCTTTCTTGGTGAATACACCCATGTACTGGTTTTGCGGACGGGCATCAGCCAGTTGGATGTTTTTCTTTTTCAGCGCACTCTTCACTTCGGCGTAGGTTGCCATAATGCTCTTGTCTTCGCCGGAAGCTACCCAATCGCCATTCTGTGCTTTGGGGGCACTGGTGTCAGCAGGGTAACCTGCCGCCAGCCATGCAGCCATACCGCCGTTGAGTATGGCCATATTCTTTTGGCCATAGTATTTGAACTGCCAGTAGAGGCGTGCTGCTTCGTCAACATCAGAAGTTTGCAGACCTGCAGGAACGAAGATGATGGTGGAGTTTTTGTTGACACCCCATGATTGTGCCAGTTTCTCAAACTCGTCTTTCAGCGGAATCAGGCCTTTGACTTTTTTGCCATCAATTTCACGGGTAACACGAACCTTTTTGAAATCAACAAAGGCTGCGCCGGGCACGTGACCCGAAACACTTTTTACCACCAGTTTGCCATCAACCATTTCGGTTACAGGTGCCTTGGTGAAGGATTCAACAGGACCACTTACCTGAAGGATGGTGACTTCATTTTTATGGGCGTTCAGCCATGCGGCATCAACGACCGGGGAGAGTTTATCTGCTGCCTGTGCGCTTTGTGCCAATACCGCACCCAGCGCGACCAATGATACAAGTGCCTTTCTGTACTTCATTTCCTGCTCCTTTTGAGGTTTACAACTCACTAAACAAAACGTCATGCAGGGTTATACACACCCTGGTTTGCTATCCCATCCTGGCGATAGCTTCCTTCTGTACACTTTCCAGTAATTCTGTGAAATTGAATGCCAGTTCACTCAATATGTGAGTGTTGCGATCATCCAGTAGCTTTGTGTCAGTTTTACCGTCTGCTGCCCGCTGTAGAACCTGATCGCGCCGATGTAACAGTGAACTGATATAGGGGCTGACAAGTTCGAGCATGGCATTCAACCACTGCACCACCAGCCAGGAGGGGCGAGCGCGGTTGATCTCCCAGCGACTCTCCAGCAGCTGCAGTACTTCATCAGCGGGTAGCATCTTCTCATCCGTCACCCAGCCATTGGTGGCAAATAGTGCCTGTGGTATGCCGCCCGCGGTCATGGAGAGGGCGGCAACGTGGGTGAAGTCGCCGTTAGCCGTCGGCCGGACAAACAGGTGGAAATGGCCATGCTCATCATGCAGCCAGTCTTCGGGGTCATGCGCATGGTAATAGAACATGGCACCGCTCTCAGGATCGCGAAAATCATCCGCTGGGTAGTGTGCCCAGGCATAGATAGGTGCGTCCCCGCGATCGCGGAAAAGTTCGCCCTGCACGGTCAGGTTATCGTTGGTCAGCGCCTTGTGAATAGCCAGCAACTGTTCAGCCGCATCGGCGACAACCTCGAAGCTATCGTCATCGAGTGATCTGAGCCACAACGGGTAATCGACAACCGGGCAATCCATGCGACTTACCGCTGTAATTATCGATTGCTGGGGGCGCAGGGATTGCCGCCACGGGATGCCGGCGCACAGGGATTCTCACCACGGGATGCCGGCGCACAGGGATTCTCGCCACGCGAAGCAGGTGCGCAGGGATTTTCACCGCGCGAGGCCGGCGCACAGGGATTCTCGCCGCGGGATGCCGGTGCACAGGGATTTTCGCCACGCGACATCGGCGCACAGGGATTTTCGCCGCGAGCTATGGCTGCCGGGATCAACAGCGATGAGATCGGGGTAGGCAGCGGCGCAATGCCCAGGATGCCAACTGCCAGGGTTGGAACCGAGATAGCCAGCAGGCGACGATATTTTTTGCGTTTGTTGTTGTACATGTTTTGCCTCACAGAAGAACTGGCGCGCTATTCGTTGCGTTGACCGTCACCATTGGTGATGGCCTCCGCGTCGAAGACGCCGTTAGTGCGTTGTTCAAGTTTGTTGCCAAAGTGAAAACCAGCCCATGCCATGCCTGCCATGGCCAGCAGGACCAGCCAGGGTGAGATGCCGAGCAGGTCGGGGAGGGTTCTGGCTTCGATCTTGCCGGTGGTCAGTATCGCCTGCAGCCAGGCGGTATCGAACAGCCCAGAGAAGAGCCAGATACCGACGATCATGCCCGCGGCAAAGATAAAACCGTCCATTCGCCCGGACATGGCACCGACAACCGAGGTGCCGGGACAGTAGCCACCAATGGCAAAACCGGCACCAATCAGGGCGCCACCTGCGATAACTGCCCCCATCACCACCCGCGGGACATAGAAGCCTGTGGAGCCGAAGCTGTTATCTATTTGCAGCAGGAGAATGCCAAAGGCCGCGACCATTATCGCGGTGAACATGACCTTGAAAACCGACCAGTCGCGAAAGCGGAATTGAGCGGTGAGCTTGCAGGGAGAGGCGAATCCAGCCTGTTCCAGGACGTAGCCGAACAGAATGCCGGAGGTGAGGGCGGTACCGGCTGTGCCGTAATCCATTACCAGGCCCTCCGCATCATAAAGCTGACACCGAGCCCGGTGAGGAAGAAGGCCAGGAGGAAGAGAAAGCCGCTGATCCCGAGCATGGCGGTGCCAGACAGGCCGATACCGCTTGTGCAACCTGCGGCGACACGAGAACCAAATCCGGCCAGGATCCCACCAGACAGGGCGAGGAGGATACGGCGGTTGCGGCCAACTTTGTGGCTGCCATCCAGCTGGATGCGGAAGCGCCCGGCACTGGCCGCGGCGAGCAGCGCGCCGATGGCGATACCGACCACTTCAAGGACAATCCAGGAGGCAACCGGGTTGGCGCCATTGGCGACCAGAGGGCCGAGGTAGCGATTGGCCTGTGTGGTTTCCGGTGCGATGTGCATGCCGATTGAAGCGGCGATGCGGGCGAAAGTCCCAGATGCGCCTACCCCGTTACCTACCAGGATGAAGGTCAGAATTAGCACCAGCCCCAGTACGACGCCTGCCAAATAGGGTGACCACAACGGTCTGATCGGTCCTGCCATACAATCCCCCACTGCCAGGACCGAGCGTGGTGCCTGCCCTGGCGCTATTGAATGTGTGTTGCGGGAGGGCTTCCCCCACCCTGGCCGCACATTAGCGGATTAGAATACATTTAACAACTTACAAAATTTGTGGACGCTATCGCAAAAAGTTTTGTGATACCAGACGGCTTTGGCGGGATTGGGAGAGCTGCCGGTTAGACCAGCTTGCTGCGGAACATGAAGTAGACCGCTCCGACCAGGCAAAGCCCGGCCCAGAGGTAGTCCAGTTTCAACGGTTCCTTTAGATACATGACCGAAAAGGGGACGAAGACGGAAAGGGTGATGACTTCCTGGATGATCTTCAGTTGTCCGGCGGAGAGAACGGTGTAGCCAATGCGGTTGGCCGGTACCTGAAACAGGTACTCCAGCATGGCGATGCCCCAGCTCACCATGGCGGCGATGATCCACGGTTTCTCATTCAGTGCCCTGAGGTGGGCATACCAGGCAAAGGTCATGAAGACATTGCTGATGATCAACAGGCCGATGGAGATGAGAACAGGGTGCATCGAGGTCGGGCGGTATGCCCGGAGGCGGGCGGTGCGCAAGTATAAGTGGCGCGTGTTTAGCTGTCACCGGGTTCGTTATCACGGGATTTGTCGCCGGGAAACTTGCCGGTCAACATATAGGCAAAGGCCAGTACTTCGGCCACGGCGATATAGAGTTCGCGCGGGATCTCATCCCCCAGATTCAGTTGTGCCAGCAGGGCGACAAGTTCCTGATCTTCGTGTAATGGCACCTTGTGCTGTTCCGCCAGGGCGATGATCTTCTCTGCGATCTCGCCGCGTCCCTTGGCGGTGATTCGAGGCGCGCTTTTTTCGTCGTAGTGCAGGGCGACGGCGGATTTGGGGGGCGTTTTCTTTTTCATGCGCGGGTATCGATCAATCCGTTATAGGGATTTGCGCTTGGGGTGAATCCGTCCGCCGGTTTGCCGCAGCGGCTGCTGCACTGGGCGATCTCGACACCTTGCTCGGTTAGACGCTGCTGCAGTTGATGCAAATGTTCACGAAACAGTTGTGCTGTCGTTTCCTCCTCGCACCAGAAGGTGGTGGAGATTTTTCCTCCACCCAGGCTGACCACCGCATGGATTTCGCCGTAGCCCTGTGGCGACAGGTTGAGAACAACAGACCAGGTTTCGTCTTTACCGTTCTTGCGCTTATTACCGTTGCGTCGTATCTGGATGCGCAGCATCTCGATCTCACCGCTTTGCGGCTGATACAGCGGCAACTCCAGGGCGAGATTGAGATGTGTCTCGCCGTCGCTCTTGCTTGCTAGTGCATTGAGCTGGCCTAACTGAATGCGTGCGATCCCAGACTCGATCTGGCGCAGCAGGTTTTGTAACCCCTGCGGTACCACTTCTTTCCCGGGTCTTTGTTGCGGCACGGCTTCGCTGGCCAGTTGTTGGCGAATGTTCTGTGCCAGATGCAGCAGTACTGCCTTGAGGTCATGATCCAGTTCCGTTGGGCGGATACCGGATAACAGCTGACTCTCAAGAAAAAGACCGGAATGGGCAATGGCCTGTTGCAGGGTGGATGGTTGGCTGAGTTTTTCCAGTGTCGGCAGGATGGCGAGCAGGCGGGCGATGGCTTGTGCAATCGGCTTGGGAAGTTCGCCAGGGAGTGTCGTGTTCGTTGGAGTAGCACCGGCCGTATCGTGACTGTGGCTTTGTGCCGTGGCGGCCGTGGTTCCCTGTGCGGGCATTTTTGTGTTGCTCTGCTGCCATTGTGCCAACTGTTGCAGTAACGGGCGCAACGATTCCTGTCGCGGCAGGTCACGCCGCAACGCTTCCTGATACATCAACCGCTGTTGTTCGGCATCGTCGAGATGGAGAACGATGCCGTCGACGGTTTTTTCGACTCGCAGTTGCAGGGTCATGCCCGCTGCTAGTCGCAGACTGGATATGGCCTGCAACAATTTGCCACTAATCTCCAGCGTCAGGGTTCCTGTAGGGTCGCTCTGTTGCACCGTTGCCTGGATCAGCTCGCCCGGCTTGAGAGTGATTCCCTGCATCGCCTGGGCAGGTAAACGCAACTGAAGCATGGGTGGTGAATAGGGGCCGGATATCTGCATGATTCGTGCTGGTAATGTGTGGTGATTCCACTTAAGATTTTGCCTACCGTGCAGTATATGCCATATCGCAGCTGGCGCGGCCAAACCTCGGGAAAATCAACATGTCAGAAGCACAGGCGGAAAAGTGGTATTTGCGTTATCACGATGAAACGCTGGGGCCGTTTCCGTCGGTGCAGATCGCCCGCTATCTGTTGCTACAGCGGCTGAAGGCCGATGACAAAATCAGTCGTGACAAGGATCACTGGTACAGCATTCGTGACGTGGCCGAAGTCTGGCCAGATAAAAGGCTGAAAGCTGCCGGTATCAGCGAAGTGGAAAAACAGCAGCTTGAGGCGACCCAGCGTTGGGTGGACGAGCACCCGAATCTCTTTGTGCCACTGGATGAAGCCAAGGGGGCTGAAGCCGAACTGATGTTGGAGGGTTCGGCGCATTCGGCACGCCAGCAGGAGAGTGGCAAGCAGCGTATCGTTGGTTATGCCATCGCCATCGTCCTGGCACTTGTGGTTTCTGTTCTGGCTTACCTGTTACCGCATGGGCATGAACTGTTATTACCTCAGTGTGATGCGCCGACTGCCCCCGGCGTGAACTGGAGTAACTGTCGCATGACCGGCAAGCGGCTGGAAAATGCCGATTTGAGAGAGGCGATCCTGCGTAACAGTGATTTGGGTGGTGCAGTCTTGCGCGCTGCCAATTTGGTTAATGCCGATCTGGCCTACGCCAATTTGACCCAGGCCAATCTTCGTGGTGCCAACCTCAATAGTGCGGTATTAACCGGAGCGAGTCTGCGTCGTGCCGATCTGCAATCGGCCAATCTGCGTAATGTCGATCTCACCTATGCTGATCTGACCGATGCCAATATCGACGGCGCTATTCTGGATGGTGCCAGGCTGGGCAATGCCATTCTCAGCGATGAGATTGCCTGTATGCCGGAGTCGGTGGGGCGTTGTATCCCTGGCCGCCGTTAAATAATCCACTCAAGTCGCGATTGCGGCGTTAAAAAGCTCATCGCCTTGATTGAATTATTTCGAAGCAGTAACGTTGCGGCCAAAACTTTCCGTGGTGTAACGGCTCACCTTCAGCGTGTCAGACCAGTAGTCTGGCGGCAGCCCTGCCTTCTGTTTCAGGTGGCGCAGAAACAGCTCGTTTGTTGGTAACTGTTCCCATACCGAGGGGAGAAAGGTGCCACGTCGTCTTCCCTCTTCCAGCACCAGTCCGTCCTCACCGGGGCGTAGTTGTTGTAGCAAATCTTCTTCGGACAAAAAATCGATCGGCGTCGCTTCACTGAGCAGCGAGAGGTGTATCTCCAGTCCGGGCAGTTCGCTTTCACGTAACGGTGGAAAACGGGGATCGGAAAAGGCGGCGGCAAAGGCGTTATAGGCGACATCGTCGAGCAGTGGTTGGTGTGCCTGTAGTGAACCGATACAACCGCGCAGTTCACCATGGCTGTGCAGGGTGACGAAGCAGGCGCCGGGTGTTGTCGGGACAGCCGGATAGTCCTCAGGAGCGGGAGAGAGCGGTCGGCCATGCTCCAGACCGTGGCGAATCGATGCCTCGGCGAGCTCGAGCAGTTGTTGCTGGTATTTGTCCATCATCAGTGGATTGCCCAGGCACCGTAACCGACTACTTGGTCGCGAGGCCCGGCGGTATCGCCCGAGTTGCGCAGGTCCAGGGTCTCAAC
Organism: Thiohalomonadaceae bacterium; assembly: GCA_050288165.1. Lineage (GTDB taxonomy): Bacteria > Pseudomonadota > Gammaproteobacteria > Thiohalomonadales > Thiohalomonadaceae > JAPHTQ01. The sequence continues at coordinate 85,916 of JBNKDG010000007.1, forward strand.
CTGCATCCCCTTGCGGTGCGCTAATAGCAGCAAGCCTTTAACCGGATTTCTGCCGCAGGCACCGTCGCTGCTGATCGCTTCCGGTTTGAGCGTTTCGATGGCCTCGGCGGTCTTTCGATCAATACGTTGTGCAGTGGTGTAGTCGTGATAGTGGCTCAGGTCGGAACTGATCACGACGAGCGTCTCTTCATCGCCCCAAAGTTGTTCCAGTACCGCGGCAACCTCCTCAGCGTTGGCATCACCAACCACCAGCGGTACCAGGGTGAACCGCTCCAGCGATTCCTGCAGAAAGGGGAGGTGGACCTCCAGGCTATGCTCCTGCAGATGTGCCTGATCCAGCAGGCGAACCTGCGGCAACCCCGTCAGGTTATCGATGGCGGCACGATCGAGCGGGATATCGCCCAAGGGGGTACGAAAATAGTCGGCGCTGCTGGTGGCCAACCCGGCGAAAGCAACGCGGTGGGACGGGCCCAGTAGCACTACGCGGTGAATCTTGTGGCGGATTGCACGCAGAAGGGCATAGCCGCTTGCGGCAATCGGTCCGGAGTAGACATAGCCTGCATGGGGAACGATCAGCGCCTTGGGTGGGGGCATGTCATTGTCGGCCACCTGTTCCAGATAGCCGTCGACCATCCGCCGCAGGGTAGCGGGATCGTCGGGGTAGAACATACCGGCAACGGCCGGTTCGCGAATGCTGGGCATGGCGTCTCTCCATGGTGCTATCTTCTACCAATATAGTCGCTAAGGTCCGGAGATGAGCGCATGAGCGATGAAGCGGTAGTCGAAGGCGAACTGCCGGAAGGGACAGTGGTGGAGACCCAATACTGGCATGCGCTGGATGAGGGTCGGGTGCAGTGCGATCTCTGCCCGCGCTTCTGCAAACTGAAAGAGGGGCAGCGCGGGCTCTGCTTTGTGCGTGCCAATCTTGGCGGGAAGATCGTTCTCACCACCTATGGCCGCTCCAGCGGTTACTGCATCGATCCCATCGAAAAGAAGCCACTTAATCACTTTCTGCCCGGTACCCCGGTGCTCTCTTTTGGCACCGCCGGGTGCAACCTCGCCTGCAAGTTCTGCCAGAACTGGGATATCTCCAAATCCCGCGAGACCGATACCCTGGCCGATGCCGCCGATCCGCATACCATTGCCCGTGCTGCCGAACAACTGGGTTGCCGCAGTGTCGCCTACACCTACAACGACCCGGTGATCTTCCATGAATACGCCATCGACGTAGCCAAAGCCTGCCGCGCGCGGGGTATCAAGTCGGTGGCGGTCACCGCAGGCTATGTCTGCGAAGAGCCGCGGCGGGAGTTCTACCAGTGGATGGACGCGGCCAATGTCGATCTGAAAGGGTTTACCGAGGCGTTCTACCACAAGCTGACCGGCGGCCACCTACAGCCGGTGCTCGACACCCTGCGCTACATCAAACACGAAACCGATGTCTGGCTGGAGACCACGACCCTGTTGATTCCCGGATGGAACGATTCCGAGGAGGAGATCGAGGCGATGTGCACCTGGGTGTTTCGCGAACTGGGTCCCGACGTTCCGATGCACTTCACCGCCTTCCATCCGGACTTCAAGATGCTCGATGTTCCGCCGACGCCATCCGCCACACTAACCCGTGCCCGCGAGATCGCCATGAGGTGCGGCGTGCACTACGCCTACACCGGCAACGTTCACAACAAGGCGGGGGAGAGTACCTATTGCCATCAGTGCGGTCAGCGCCTGATCGGTCGCGACTGGTATGTCCTTAGCGACTGGAATATCACTCCACAGAGCCGCTGCAACCGCTGCGGCACTCCATGTGCCGGGGTATTTGAAGCAAATCCCGGCAACTGGGGGCCAAAAAGGCAGACCGTGCATCTGATGGATTATTCCAGATAACCTTCCGTATCCAAGGGAGAATTCCCTTATCGCCTGACTGCATGACGCGTCACAGCGCGCTATAATGCCCAACCTTTCGATTTGACCATGGTGGATTCATGACAGAGCAGCCCGTCCGTATCGGTATCGTGACCGTCTCCGACCGTGCCAGCAGTGGCGCGTACGAGGACAAGGGCGGCCCGGCTATGCGCGAGTGGCTGGAGCGGGCGCTCACCACCCCATGGGAGGCGATTGCCCGCGTGGTGCCGGATGAGCAGGACCATGTCGAGGCGGTACTCAAGGCCCTGTGCGATAAAGAAGGGTGCTGTCTGGTGGTAACCACCGGTGGTACCGGCCCAGCCCCACGTGACGTGACCCCCGAGGCAACCGAGGCTGTGTGCGAAAAGATGTTGCCCGGTTTCGGTGAGCTGATGCGCCAGGAGTCGCTCAAGTTTGTCCCTACCGCGATCCTGTCGCGGCAGACCGCTGGGGTGCGCGGCAACAGCCTGATCATCAACCTGCCGGGTAAACCCTCGGCCATCGCCGACTGTCTTAACGCCGTTTTTCCCGCGGTGCCGTATTGCATCGATCTGATTTACGGCCCCTTCCTCGAAACCAACGAGTCGGTGTGCAAGGCCTTTCGCCCGGCCCACGCCAAACAGACCAAGGAGTAATCCATGTCCATGGACCAGGCGGTCGCCGAACTGCTTACTATCCGCGACTTCATCCGCTGGGGCATGAGCCGTTTCAACGAGTCGGGGATCTATTTCGGCCACGGTACCGACAACGCCCTCGACGAGGCGGCTTATCTGGTGCTGTTCGCTCTCAACCTGCCGCCGCAGGTGGGCGAGGCCTATCTGGATACCCGCCTGACCACCAATGAGCGGCGTACCGTGGTGAAGCTCCTCAACCGACGTATCGAGGAGCGCCTGCCCGCTCCGTATTTGACTCATGAAGCTATCTATGGGGGCCTGCCTTTCTATGTCGACGAGCGGGTGCTGATCCCGCGCTCGCCGATCATCGAACTGGTCGAGGCCCACTTTGCCCCCTGGGTAAAGGAGCCGGATATGGTGGCGAATATTCTCGATCTCTGCACCGGCAGCGGTTGTATCGGCCTGGTCTGTGCGACAGCCTTTCCCAATGCCCATGTTGATGCCAGCGACCTTTCCGCCGACGCGCTGGCGGTGGCGAAGATCAACGTCGAGCGCTTCGATGCGCAGGAGCAGGTTTCCCTGATTCAATCGGATCTGTTCAAGGATATTCCGGCGAAGCGTTACGACATCATCGTTAGTAACCCGCCCTATGTTGACGAGCAGGACATGAACAGCCTGCCGCATGAGTATCGCCACGAGCCGAAACAGGCGCTGGAGGCAGGCAAGGATGGCCTCGATCTGGTGTTCAATATCCTCTACCACGCCATGTATTACCTGGAACCCCGCGGTATTCTGGTGGTCGAGGTAGGGAACAGTCGCGAGGCGCTGGAGAAGCTGCTGCCCGAGGTCGAGTTCCTCTGGCTGGAGTTTGAGCGCGGCGGGGAGGGGGTATTCCTGCTCACCGCCGAGCAGGTGAAGAAGCACCATGAGCTGATTCGCCTGGTACGCCCCGAAGCGATTACTATCAGGTGATATTAAGAGTAATGCGCTAATAATGAATTACGACAGACCAAAAACAATCGATGAATATGTTCACCTGGTGGACCGGGCGATCAATGAGGTGGACCAGCTCATCCTCGAACTTGAAGACGACACGGAAGAACAGAGCGAACAGCTGCAACTGCTGAATGCTCTTTCTGAGAGCCTGTTTACAGTGCTCGGATCGATGGCCGACGGCAGCTATGAAAATGAAGACAGTGAAAAAGATCTGCCATTCATGAAGCTGGCACACAAGCTGACCGGCCAGCAACCCCTTATCCATATACTTGCGGTGATTAACGATACCCACCGCAATGGACTCGACGACGAAGGCTAATAAATACAATGACCACACAAAACATCCTATTCGACCTGGAACTGATCAAGCGTTACGACAAATCCGGGCCCCGTTACACTTCTTACCCTACTGCGGTGCAATTCCACGATGGTTTCGGCGAAGCGCAGTACCGCGAATACGCCAAAAACAGCAACGCTAGCGGTAACCCGCTGTCGCTCTACTTCCATATTCCGTTCTGCGACACCGTCTGCTTCTACTGCGGCTGCAACAAGGTCGCCACCAAGGACCGCACAAAAGCGGCACCCTATCTGCAGCGCGTCTTCCGCGAGCTGGAGATGCAGGGCGAACTGTTCGACAAATCGCGCACCGTAGACCAGCTCCACTGGGGCGGCGGTACGCCGACTTTTATCAGCCACGACGAAATGCGCGCGCTGATGGACAAGACCCGCGAGTGTTTCACCCTGCACGACGACGATACCGGTGAGTACTCCATCGAGATCGACCCGCGTGAGGTAAAGATCGACACCATCGCCCTGCTGCGCGAACTCGGTTTCAACCGTATGAGTCTCGGCGTGCAGGATTTCGATGCCGAGGTCCAGAAGGCAGTCAACCGCTTCCAGACCGACGAGCAGACCATGGCGGCGCTGGACGCCGCACGTCGTGAAGGCTTCAAGTCGATCTCCATGGACTTGATCTACGGCTTGCCGCTGCAGAGCGTCGAGACCTTCGAGAAGACCCTGGACCGTGCCATCGAGATCGACCCGGATCGCCTCTCGGTATTCAACTACGCTCACCTGCCGGAGCTGTTCAAACCCCAGCGCCGAATCAACGAGGGTGAGCTCCCTGCGCCGCAGGTCAAGCTCGACATCCTGCAGATGACCATCGAGAAGCTGACCAAGGCCGGTTATGTCTACATCGGTATGGATCACTTCGCCAAGCCCGATGACGAACTGGCGGTGGCCCAGCGCGACGGTACCCTGTATCGCAACTTCCAGGGCTACTCCACCCATGCCGACTGTGATCTGATCGGTATCGGCTCCACCTCCATCGGTATGGTCGGTGACTCCTACGCGCAGAACCTGAAAGAGCTGGACGACTACTACGCAGCTATCGACGCCAACAAGCTGGCGGTATTCCGCGGCGTGGAACTGGGTGCCGACGACAAACTGCGTCGTGAGGTGATCACCCGTCTGATCTGCCACTTCGTGCTGGAGAAGTCAGTGGTGGAGCAGGCCCACGGGATCAACTTCAACGAATACTTCGCCAACGAACTGAAGGACCTGGAAGGGATGGAAAAGGACGGCCTGCTCAAACTGGAGCCGGGTCGTATCGAGGTCAACCCTGCGGGCAAACTGCTGATTCGCAACATCTGTATGGTGTTCGACCGCTACCTGCGGGAAAAGCAGAACCAGCGTTTCTCCAAGGTAATCTGATTTCACCACTGAGGCACGGAGAACACAGAGAAAGGCGTTAAGAGCGTAAAAAGATCACACCACGAAGCACACGAAGGGCACGAAGTGTCAGATATAAGGTGGGCTCTCGTGATTTCGGTCACGCCATTGTGATGATGTGTACCTGCGCCTGAAAACCAACACGCTTTCTTCTCTTCGTGTTCTTCGTGTTCTTCGTGCGCTTCGTGGTGAAACTGCTTTTGTTTTTCTCTGTGTTCTCCGTGTCTCTGTGGTGAATACTTTTATACAATAAAACGCTATCATAGCCCTCATGTCTGGAAACACATTCGGTAAATTATTCACTGTCACCACCTTCGGCGAGTCGCACGGCCCGGCGCTCGGCGCGATCGTCGACGGCTGCCCGCCCGGTCTTGAACTGAGCGAGGCGGATCTGCAGGCGGATCTGGATCGGCGCAAGCCGGGGACCTCGCGTCACACTACCCAGCGTCGTGAGGCGGATCAGGTGCGTATCCTCTCCGGCGTGTTCGAGGGCAAGACCACCGGCACGCCCATCGGTCTGTTGATCGAAAACACCGACCAGCGCTCCAAAGATTACGGCAACATCGCCAACACCTTCCGTCCTGGTCATGCCGACTACACCTACCAGCAAAAATACGGTGTACGCGACTACCGTGGCGGCGGTCGCTCCTCGGCGCGGGAGACCGCGATGCGCGTGGCCGCAGGCGGCATTGCCAAGAAATTCCTGGCGCAGCACGGCATTACTATTCGCGGCTACCTGTCACAACTCGGTCCGATCAAGGCGGAGGCCTTCGACTGGAACGAGGTGGGCAATAATCCGTTTTTCTGTCCCGATGCAAGCAAGGTGGCGGAGATGGAAAGCTACATGGATGCCCTGCGTAAAGAGGGTGACTCCATCGGTGCGCGCATCAATGTCGTCGCCGAAGGTGTACCGCCGGGGCTGGGTGAGCCGATCTTCGATCGCCTTGACGCGGAACTGGCCCATGCACTGATGAGCATCAACGCGGTCAAGGGTGTGGAAATCGGTGCCGGTTTCGACTGCATCGAACAGAAGGGCACCGAACACCGCGACGAGATCACCCCGGAAGGTTTTCTCTCCAATCATGCGGGTGGCATCCTCGGTGGTATCTCCTCGGGTCAGGCGATCACGGCTTCCATTGCGCTGAAACCGACCTCCAGCCTGCGCCTACCGGGACAAAGTGTTGACCTGAATGGCCAGCCGATCGAAGTCATCACTGAAGGTCGCCATGACCCCTGCGTCGGTATTCGCGCTACACCGATTGCCGAAGCCATGATGGCGCTGGTGTTGATGGATCACTTCCTGCGTCACCGCGCACAGAATGCCGATGTGCAAAGTGTCACACCGATAATTCCCGCCGAAAAATCCTAGGAGAGGCGTGTGCCCTATTGGCGCCTCTCCGGCTTCTACCTTTTCTACTTCGCCAGCCTTGGTGCGCTGGTTCCCTACTGGTCGCTCTATCTTAAATCGCTAGGTTTCAGCAGTCTGGAGATCGGTGAATTGATGGCGCTGTTGATGGTGACCAAGGTGATCTCACCTAACATCTGGGGCTGGCTTGCCGATCACACTGGTCGTCGTATGCGTGTGGTACGCATCGGTAGTTTTTTGTCGATGGCGATCTTTCTTGGCGTGTTTCAGGCCGACACCTACTGGCGGCTTGCCATGGTGATGTTCGGTTTCAGCTTTTTCTGGAATGCGGTGTTGCCGCAATTCGAGTCGATTACCCTGCACCATCTGCAAGAACGCTCTAACCGTTACAGCATGATCCGGCTGTGGGGTTCTATCGGTTTTATTGTCAGTGTCGCGGTGCTGGGTGTTGTGCTGGAGCACTATGGTCCGCAACTGCTGCCGTCAGTATTGCTTTTACTCTACGTGGCTATTTTCATCTCCAGCCTGTTGGTACCGGAACACCCTGAACCGCCCCATCACGACACGACGCCATTGGGTAACTTGTTGCGCAATCCCGCGATCGTTGCCCTGATCATCGCCTGTTTTTTGAACCAGGCCAGCCATGGTCCGTACTACACCTTCTATACCATCTATCTCGAAGGTCACGGTTACAGCCGTAGCATTATCGGCCAGCTCTGGGCGCTGGGGGTGATCGCCGAGGTAGTGCTGTTTATCTTTATGCACCGACTGGAATCGTGCTTCAGTCTGCGCCGACTTTTTCTTGCTGCGATGCTCATGACCTCAATTCGCTGGTTGATGATCGGCTTCTTCCCCGATTCGATGCCGCTACTGCTGATCGCACAGCTATTGCACGCCGCCAGCTTCGGTATCTTCCACGCGGTTTCCGTCGCACTGTTCCATCGCTATTTCCGCGGTCGCCACCACGGCAAGGGGCAGGCGCTCTATGGCAGCCTTGGTTTTGGTGCGGGCGGTGCCTTCGGTAGTTACTACGCCGGTGCCATGTGGGATAGCCTGGGGCCGATAGCGGCTTACAGCTTTGCCGCGGCACTGTCCTTCCTCTCCTTTGCCATTGCCGCACGTTGGGTCGGGAGGGACGCACGATGAGCGCTATCTTTACCGATATCGATGTGCCGTTTGCCCTGGCCGTTGAGCATGTCACGTTGGCGGATTTCGAGGCCGCAGGAATGCAACAGTGGCTGGCCGAAGCCGAGAGCATTCGCTACGAAGAGTTAAAGATACATGCGGTTGCCAAACGCTGTCGCCAATGGTTGTTAGGGCGCTATGCTGCCAAAGTTGCCTGTCGTCGTTGGCTGGAAGGGCAGGGGAAGTCGGTTGTGGATTGGCAGGCTATCCAGATCAGTAACGATCCTAACGGTATGCCGAGGCTCAGCCTGGATGGAATGGAATATTCGCTTAACCTCAGTATCGCGCATAGCGGTGATGAAGCTGTTGCTGCGATCGCAACATCCGGCAATCCAATTGGTATCGATATCGAAACCCGAGTCATTCACGGTAATTTGCCTGCGCTGGCAAAACGTATCAGCAGCGAACAGGAATACCAGCGGTGGTTTACCGGTGCGACGGAGGGAGAGTTCTCAGAACGTTTTCTCCAGCTCTGGCTTGCCAAGGAAGCCGCAGCCAAATGTACTGGAATGGGTTTGCAGTGGCGACTGCCATCATTTGTGGTGCAAAAAATCGCCCCTATGGAACTGGCAGTGGAACATGAAGAGAATGATTACACTGCATACCTCATCAATTTATCAGACCAAGTGATGTGCGCGCTGGCATTTCATCGCAGTTAAACTCTGACGATACACACCCTCTGACGTCTTCACCTTGAATTCAACAGGGATTCACCCGCATCAATATAGTGCACAAATGTATCCTGGTCGGTCATCTTTAGAAGTGCATACTTATATACTTTTGCCATATCAATTTATTAACTATCTGATTTATATGCATTTGCCAAGATAGGTAATTGCTATCCTATGCTTCTCGTATTCGGGGGGTTATAGTCAATTTGTATTAATCATATTTTACTAGCTATACAGTCCAGCGATAGATTAGCGGCGTACACTAATGTCAATAACATTAGAATTTATAGAAAAGCTGATTGTGGCTGAAAGTGTGGAGGAACTTCACGCTATTGGTGTTTCTTATGCTGCTGAACTCGGTTTTAACGGTTTCCTGTATGCACAACAGGGGCGCGCGATATATGAATACAGGCCACCACTCGTTTTGAGTAACTATGCACAAGAGTGGATGGAAGAATACCAAGCAAGGAATGCGTTTTCCGTCGATCCTCTAGTACGCCACGGCTTAACCCGCAATACACCTATAACCTGGGATAATGCTACCAAGTTGCACGCCGACCGTGAGGGGATCCTGCTGATGAAGGATGCCTCGGATTTTGATATGCGGTCAGGAGTGGTTGCCCCGATTAGGGGATATTTCCAGGAGCGCGGCATCGTCTCAATGCATAGTGATCTGCGGCCTAAGGAGATGCAGAGTTATTTTAATTCCTACCAGGCCGAAATTACGCTTTTTGCCCTTCACTATCACGAAGCTCTAACTCGCATCATGCGTGCATTGGTGCCTCCGGTTAAATTAACCAAACGAGAGTCTGAAGTATTACAGGCAGCTGCAGATGGAAAAGATACCAGTTGTATAGCAACCCTTCTGGGTATCAGTGAAGTGACCGTTCTGGCTCATTTTACTAGCGCTTTCCGCAAGTTAAGCGCTGAAAACCGCGTTCACGCAGTAGCGATTGCCCTTCAGAACAATTTAATAACGCTATGAATCCACCAAAACCAATAGGTTCCTCTAATATCCAGAAAATAACATAGATAATTAAATAGTTCCCGCAAGTTCAACTTTAGCGGAGAACTGTTATGAAAATTATCGTGTCCCATGCCCGTGATTTGTCTGTCGAGTTGTTGAAAGCTATCTACGTTTTTCGAGCCCGGATATTCCACCAAAAGCTGAAATGGAGTGTGTCGGTTGTTGACGGTCAGGAAATAGATCGTTTTGACTCTCTTAATCCACTGTGGGTGATTGCAGAAGAGGATGGAGAGATACAGGGGTGTTGGCGGATATTGCCGACAACAGGAGACTACTTAATGCGGGAGCCCGCCTTTAGTGGGTTGTCCACCGTGCCACTACCTGCTGATGACTATACGATGGAAATCAGCCGATTTGCTGTTGATTTAGATATTCAGAACAAACGTTACGCAACCATTGTGACAAGGAAAATCATGTGTGCAACGGTGGATTACCTGTTGCAAATAGGTGTGCAACGTTGTGTATGTGTGACGTCAGTAGCGATTGAACGATTGGCACGCTCACTTGGTGCAAGTGTGCAACGATTGGGTAAGGTCAGGAGGATGGAAGACTGCCTGGTTGTAGCCATGGAGATAGATATCACTACTGGAATGGATCAGATGCGTCGCATGCAAGAGGCTGCGTAATCAGTTAGTGATAGATCGCGACCATTGCGCTACGGCATATGGTCGAAACGATGCCACGGATGGCGTCATATTATCTGGGCTGCAGCCTAATAATAAAAGGTTGTCATATTAGGAATTCATATGGGAGGTGCGCAATGTATTTGTATGCGAATGATCTGAAAGGGAATGTCGCGGCGCTCCTGGATACGGAGGTCTCCGATGTCGGTGAGGTCTCACTGGTAGTTGCAATCAATAACTTTCTAGCCATACCGGTTTCCTTTGAGGAGGCATTGTCGGTCTATGCTGCGCTTCTTGGTATGAAAGGTGAGGGTGGTGAGCTGATAAGCGAACCTTTGCGAAATCGGTTTCAGAGTGAAATGCGCGATCTGTCTCCCACTGTTGTTATGGAAAAAATGCATGACTTCTCTGATTCAATCAGAAAAATTCTTGTCGACTCTATTGCTTCTTCACTTTGTCGCCAGCACGATGCGCTGCTCGAACATGTCAGACTCTCTGTTTGTTCAAATTCAGCCGATGAGCTGCTGGCTTTGGCTGATAAGGCGGTGATGGTTGTACCTGAAACGAATGCTACAAAAACGTCGGCGTTTTGTCTTATCGGCATATAACATGCAGAAAAACGCAGAATGCCTCAGGCATCCTGCGCCTCCTTATCCCTGCGATAGTGTCACCTATATGTCGTCATAGTGGCGGTTATTTCTGCCGAGCTATGCTGCACTCTGTTTCTTGACGTGCAGTCCACACTCCTTGCTCAGTGGGTCTTCCCACCACCAACGTCCGGCGCGCAGGTCTTCACCGGCAGCGACCGCACGGGTGCATGGCGCACAACCGATGCTGGGAAAACTTTTATCGTGCAATTCGTTGTAGGGAACCTCAAATGCTTTAATGTAGTTCCACACATCATCATGACTCCACTCGGTGAGCGGATTGAATTTGTGTAGCCAGTTCCCTTCATCCCACTCGGCAACCGGTAGTTCGGTGCGGGTGGCGGCCTGTTCACGGCGCAGTCCGGTGATCCACGCCTGTTGTCCAGCAAGTGCACGCTTCAGAGGTTCCACTTTGCGGATGCGGCAGCACTCCTTGCGCAGCTCAACGCTGTTATAAAAGGCGTTGGCTCCTTTTTGAGTGATAAAAGTCTCTACTGCCTGTGCATCAGGGAAGTAGGTCTGGATGGTGATGCCGTAGTGGCTGACTGTTTTATCCAGTAGCGCATAGGTCTCGGCTGGTAAACGACCGGTGTCGAGACTGAAGATACGAATCTGTTTAGCGTGTTTGCTGATCAGATCGGTGAGAACCATATCCTCTGCACCGAAGCTGTTGGCGAAAACAACATCCTTGTGGGTGTTGACGATCTCTTTCAGCAGTGTCGCCGCATCGTCGATACGTTCAATAAGTTTGTCATCAAGAGCCATTTCTATCCTCCTCCAATTTAAATTGTTAGCCCGCTTTGCGGATGGTGACGTGGGTGTTATTGCCCTGCGCTTCGAAAGCCAGTACTTCGTGTCCTTCCTGTTCCAGACTTTTGCTTGCCTGGGTTGCAAGGTCTTCGTTGGCGAAGAGAAAACGAATCACATCGCCTGTACCCTGCTGTTGCAGACTGTTGCGCGCCTTAATGAAGTGCAGGGGACAGTCGAAGCTGCTCAGGTCGACAGTTTTTGCCTGGGTTGTCCTGCTGGACAGCGCAGAACTTAGATCAAGATGTCCGTCGAGAGACTGGCAGGTGCTGGCTACCCGTGCGCTCCAGTCGTCGGCTTCGGCCAACAGCTTCTCGTAAGTAGCAGGATCGAAATTTTCCTGTAGCCGCTGTAGTGCATGGTCCAGTGCGAGCAGTTCTGAACCGACACCGCAGTAGTGAACATGTCCCCCCAGCTTCTCCGCGATCTGTTCCAGGTTTTCGCCGTCCGGTTCCCCTAGTACGAACAACAGCGAGTTACCGCTGAGTTGTAGCGCAGCTACTGCACATTCGATCGATTCGTCGAACTTGCGTTGCAGCAGGAAGGAGCGACGATAGTTGCGTTCGTTGCTCGCCTCGGCGAAGTTGGCGGCAACCTTGTCCTGTGCCGCACCGGCGCATTCGCCACCGCCAAGCTGCTCGACTTTGAAAGTAGTGCTGTCGCCGTGGTCGAGTAACAGTTTGGGGAGTTGCGCTTCGGTGACTTCGCGTAGATCGTGTAACAGATCATCGAAGTATGCCGTGCCCAGACGCTGTGCCCAGTTGAAAAAGCTCTCTCCATCACGTGACAGGTTTTCGTAACTCTCTTTTAATCGGGTCACCGCCTGTTTCACTCTACCGGCAGGGATGCTGTGACTTTTTAATGCCAGATCACCATGGCCGCGACCATCACCGCCGACAAAAAAGCGGTAGTGGGGCACCAGCTTGCCGAACAGTCGCTTGCCTTCACCGTAGACACCGATATCACCGGTCTCCGGTTGGGCACAGCCGTTGTGGCAACCGCTGACGCGAATACGCAGATCGTGCTTGCCGCCGCTGAGGCTGGCAGCCAGTGCCTTGGATGAGGTAATCCCAAGACGGCAGGTGCTGTTGCCGGGGCAGGCGGTGGCGTTATCGCCAGTCTGCGGTGCGTCCAGTGCCAGCTTCGCCAGTTCGCTTTGGATCTGTTTTACCTTCTCCTGCGGCACGTTAAGGATGATCAGGTTTTGATCCTGAGTGGTGCGCAGATCAGTGAGATCCTCGCGCAGCATCAGTTTGGCGATCCCCTTTAACTGTTCCGCGGAGATATCTCCCACTGTCACGTGGATCGGTACGATGAACAGACCTTGCTGGCGTTGCTCCAGCACCTGACGCGGGGCACCGGGATCGCGTACCAGTTGCTCGGCGGGTTGACGCCACACCGCTTCGACATCAGCCGCTGCAGTGGCGACCAGAGAGCGGGCCAGTTCTTCGCGGTATTTCTCGCGGAAACCATCGGCACCAAAGCGATCGACCAGGAATTTGATCCGTGACTTGGCGCGCAGGGTGCGATCCGAGTAGCGATTGTGCACCGCGAGGATCGCCTCCATGCTTTGGAGCAACTGTTCCGCCGGGATGAACTCCTCCAGCACGATAGCGCGATGCGGTTTGTGGCCGAGACCACCGCCCGCCAGCAGACGAAAACCGGGTTTGCCGTCGCGATGGGTGGCGATCATCGCCAGGTCGTGCAGCAGTCCCTGGGCGCAGTCGGTTTCGCAGCCGGAGAAGCTGATCTTGAACTTGCGCGGCATGTGCTGTGCCAGCGGGTGGCGCAGGAAGTGTGTCACTGCGGCATCCAGATAGGGATGCACATCGGTGTGCTCCGAGGCGCATTTACCGGCCAGCGGGCAGGCGGTCATGTTGCGCACAGTGTTGTTGCACGCCTCGCGGGAGGTGAGTCCGGCGGCGGCCAGATCGCGCAGCGCAGCAGCGGTGTTCTCCAGCGGCACATGATGGATCTGCATCGACTGGCGAGTGGTGATGTGGATGCGATCGTGATTGGAGCGTCGCTGCAATATCCCGGCGATCGCCAGCGCCTGGTGCGGCGTCAGTTTTCCGCCCGGCAATTTGATCCGCACCATGTTTACCCCGTCCTGGCGCTGACCGTAGACACCTTGCTGCAGGCGCATGGACTGAAAGCGGTCGCCGTCCAGTTCGCCACGACGGAAGGCTTCGACGGCCTCCTCGAAGCGGTCAATCTCATCATGGTTTACGAGCGTGTGGATAGTGTTCATGGTGTTTCTCCCGTTCAGAAAACTTGTATGCACTTAAGGCCGGTGAGCAGCAGCAGGCTGGTGAGCACCTGGCGCAGGATTCGTTCCGGCACGATCTGGCTGAGGCGGCTGCCGAGGAAGATCCCTGGCAGGGAGCCGACCAGCAGGGTCAGCAGCAGATGGCCGTCCACCGAGCCCAGTTGTAGATGGCCGAGGCCGGCGACGGCGGTCAGGGGGACCGCGTGAACCAGATCGGTACCGACCACCATCCGCGCTGGCAGGGAGGGGTAGAGCAACAACAGGGCGGCGGTGGCCAGCACCCCGGCGCCGACCGAGGTGAGCGGTACCAGGGTGCCGATGACGACACCGGCCAAAATGGTCAGCGGCAGGCGCAGGCGGAATAGCCACGGCGACTTGCCCAACTGACGACGGGCAAAGCTCACGATGTGGCCCCGGAACAGCAACACCAGCGCGGTCAACAGCAGGGCAACGCCGAGCAGGACCTTGACCAGTTGATTGACCTCGCCGCCAGCGGCGCGGTATTCGTCCAACCAGGCCACCACCAGCAGGGCGGTGGGGAAGCTGCCGAGCATCATCAGCCCGGCAATGCGCCAGTTGACGGTGCGTTGGGTGGTGTGGGCGATGATGCCGCCGCTCTTGGTGATGGCGGCGAACAGCAGGTCGGTACCCACCGCCACCAGCGGCGGGATACCGAAGAAGAAGATCAGGATAGGGGTCATCAACGCCCCGCCGCCCACGCCGGTCAGTCCGACCAGCAGGCCGACGAAGAAGCCCGAGATTGCCTGCGCCAGTTCCACCTTTGTCCGTCCCTCAATCAGCAACCGGCCCCAGTGGCCGGTCTGTGAGGGAGACTATATTTTGCTTGCTATAGAATTAGAACGAATATATTTTTCTACTTTCAGATGATTTATTTATAAAGATGTCGGGGGATAAACAATGAATATCCAGCAATTGCGATATATAAGAGAGGTGGTCCGCTGTGGCATGAACATCTCCATCGCCGCCAATACCCTGCATACCGCACAGCCTGGGATTAGCCACCAAATCAAGCTGCTGGAAGAGGAGCTGAACGTTCAGATCTTTGAGCGCAACGGCAAGCGGCTCATTGGTCTGACCCAGCCGGGGCGGGCAGTACTGGCCACCGCCGAACGTATCCTGCGCGAGGTGGAGGAGATCAAGCAGATCGGTTACGAGTTCTCCAACGAGGCAACCGGTACCCTGGCCATTGCCACCACCCACACCCAGGCGCGATATGCCCTGCCCAAGGTGATCTGCGGTTTCAATGAGGCCTACCCCAACATCCGTCTGCACGTGCAACAGGGCAACCCGGACCAGATCGCCCAGTGGGTCGCCAGCGGCGTGGCGGACATCGCCATCGCCACCGAGGGGATGTCCAAGTATGAGGAGTTGGCGGTGCTCTCCTGTTACGAGTGGGACCACTGTCTCATCGCCCCACCAGGGATGCCGATCCTGGAGGAGGCCCCACTGACTCTGGAGGCCATCGTCGAGTATCCCATCGTCACCTACGACATCAGCTTCGCCGGACGGGCCAAGATCAACAACGCCTTCGTCAATGCCGGGTTACGTCCCAACGTGATCTTCTCCGCCATCGACTCCGACGTGATCAAAACCTATGTGGAACTGGGGCTGGGCATTGGCCTGATGGCGAAGATGGCCTACGACCCGGTGCGCGATCCCGGCCTGCGGATGATGGATGCCAGTCATCTCTTTGAGCCTAATATCACACGAATCGGTCTGCGCCGCGGCGCGCATCTGCGAGGTTATATGTATGCCTTTATCGAAATGTTTGTGCCGCATCTGGATCGCAGAACCGTCGACGAGGCAATGCAAAAGTAGAGGTGTCGTTCCTGCGCTGGTTTGTTAGCATGGCTGGGTTGAGTACGACACCTTCTGGAGTAAAACAAATGGCAAAATCGAACAAAAAGCTCATTGGCCTGATATTAGTGATCGTTGGGGTGATTTTGATCGCGTGGGGAGTGCAGATGTACGGTTCGTTCGGTTCCGAACTCAGCCGCGCCTTTAGCGGCTCGCCGACCGATAAAACCATCGGGGCCTTTATTGTCGGCGCAGTGTCGCTGGTGGCAGGGTTATTTCTGGTTAAAAAATAAGTTTTGCTAGAAGGATGCGTTGGGCCGCGGCGTTTGCCGCGGTTTGTGTGTTGACTCCAACTGTTCCTGAACGGCTGCAGCCTGTAACAGGGTTTTCAGTGGCTGCACATCCATCCCATGTGTGATCGGTAGTAACGCCAGAAGACGATGGCGGTGCAGCAGACTGAAATAGTCCTGTGGATGGAGCAGGCGGTTGGCGAGGCGGAAACCCTGTGCCAGTTTATCTTTTGCTCCCGGCAGATGTCGCGCGGCACGCAACTGACCCTGAATTAAATACAGCAAAGCCAGTGCTCTGGGTGAGCGGCGTTGCTGGAACAGTCTTTCCAGCGCCGTTATCTCGGTGTCGACATTTTCCCCTGACTGAAAGCGTATCATGGCGCAAGCGAGGCGCAGGATGATCGCATCGCCGCGACCCTGACGTAGCCGCTGTTGCCGCTTTTTGATCCACTCTTCCAATTGCTGACGCGCTACACCCGCACTAATTGGTTCGGCATACCAGCGGCCCAGTGGGCCGTGGTGGGAGAGGGCAACATTGAGATCGGACGGTGCGTTCATTCCTTCATCATAGGGTGTCTGCGAAGCTACGCAATAGATCACCCATGGCGCGCGCGGCGTTGGAGGGCGTGTGTGCGATATGGCTAACCAGTCCCAAATCACGACTCATCTTCAACGGCGAATCGAGGGCGCGCAGTTCACCGTTATCTTCCACCATCGAAGCAGGTAGTATCCCCCAGCCGAGGCCGACGGCGATCAACATCTTGTTAGTCTCCAGGTAGTTGGTGGAGAGGCTGACCTGGAGCCGGTAACCCTTGAAAGCCGTTTCAATCAGCTCGCGGGTGAAGGTGCCAGGGCCGGGGAGGATCGCCGGATGCTTCGCCAAGTCGGCAATAGAGACCGATTTTAACTGTGCCAGCGGATGATCCCGATGGCAGACCAGATCCAGCGGGTCCTGCCACAGCGTTTCCAATTTCAGCACCGGTGACGGGTTGTTGGGCAGGGTGACGATGGCTAATTCCAGGCTGCCACTCTCTACCCCGCGGCACGCCTCTTCCGAATCGAGAAAGCGGATGTCGAGTTGCACCTCGGGGTAGTCACGGCTGAACTGACGCAACGGTTCTGGCAGGCGGTGCAGACCGATGTGGTGGCTGGTGCCGATGTGCAACTGCCCGGCCACCGTACCAGCGAGATCGGCCACCACCCGGCGGCTCTCCTCCACCTGGCGCAGAATCGCCCGTGCCTTGGGTAGCAGTGCTGCACCTGCCTCGGTGAGGATGCTGCGCCGGCCAATGCGATCAAACAGCGCTCCGCCCAGTTCCTCTTCCAATGCAGCGATACGTTTACTGATGGCAGGCTGAGTAAGGAACAGGCGCTCGGATGCCTCAGTAAACGAACCGCTCTCTGCTACGGCAATAAAGGCTTTCAGACTATTTAATTCCATATTGGAATAGAATATATGAAAAAGATGAATTTGTGTAATCTATGGCTGGAGCCTATCATCCCCCAACAGATGACGGAGGAGCCGTTCGATGAGCCAGGCCGAGATGAAATGGAATGCTGCCGATTACGCGCAAAACGCGACAGCACAGTACACCTGGGCACAATCGCTGATAGCGCAGTTGGCATTGAACGGTGATGAGGCGATCCTCGATGTAGGCTGCGGCGATGGTCGTATAACATCGGAAATCGCGGCACAGCACGCCGGGTGGGTTGTAGGTATCGATAGCTCACCGGAGATGGTAGGCCTAGCATCAGGCAAGTACGCGGAACAACCCGGTCTTAAGTTCCGGGAGATGGATGCTGCTGAATTGCAGTTTGAGGCTGAATTCGACCTGATCTTCTCCAACGCGGTGTTGCACTGGGTAAAGGACCACCGCGCTGTGCTGGCCGGTATGAATCGGGCATTACGTCCTGGTGGCAGAGTGGTGCTTTCCATGGGCGGCAAGGGTAATGCCGCAGGCCCGCTATCCATCCTGGATAGTTTGATTAGTCAGGCAAAGTGGCGACCCTATTTTGAAGGCTTCGTTTTTCCCTACGCCTTCTACGGCATCGAGGAGTATGCGACGTGGTTGGCCGAGGCGGGCTTTCAGCCAACCCGGCTGCAACTAGTGCCGAAAGATATGGTGCATGAGAGTGTGGACGGCCTGAAGGGCTGGATTCGTACCACCTGGTTTCCCTATACCCGGCGGGTACCGCAGGCAATGCAGGACACATTTATCGATGAATTGGTCGAGAGCTACCTCGGAAAGCATCCCGTCGATGATTTCGGCAGGACCCATGTGAAGATGGTTCGCCTTGAAGTTGAGGCGAGCAAATAAGCGTAAACGAAGGAACCATGAGTCAATGACAGGCAAGACCTTATACGACAAATTGTGGGATGCCCACGTGGTGCGCAGCGAAGCGGATGGCACCGCGTTGCTCTATATCGATCGCCACCTGGTGCATGAGGTGACTTCACCGCAGGCGTTCGAGGGGCTGCGTCTGGCTGGGCGCAAACCGTGGCGCAAGGAGACCGTGGTAGTGACCCCGGACCACAACGTGCCGACCACCGGCCAGAGCGCCGGGATCTCTGGCATTGCCGATCCCATCGCCCGCACTCAGGTGGAGACCCTGGATGCCAATGTGCATGAGTTCAACCTGACCTACTTCCCGATGAACGACCCGCGCCAGGGCATTGTTCATGTGGTCGGTCCGGAGGAGGGGGCAACCCTGCCCGGCATGACCGTGGTTTGTGGCGACTCACATACCTCCACCCACGGCGCCTTCGGTGCGCTGGCCCACGGCATCGGCACTTCCGAGGTGGAGCACGTGCTGGCCACCCAGACCCTGGTGCAGAAGAAGATGAAGAACATGCGCGTGACGGTGAAGGGCCACGTCGGCCCCGGCGTCGGCGCCAAGGACATCGTCCTTGCCATCATCGGCGAGATCGGCACCGCGGGCGGCACCGGCCATGCGCTGGAGTTTGCCGGTGAGGCGATTGAGGAGCTTTCCCTCGAAGGGCGTATGACCGTCAGCAACATGGCCATCGAGGCGGGTGCCCGTGCCGGATTGATCGCGGTGGACCATAAGACCATCGACTACTTCGAAGGCAAGCCCTTCGCCCCCAAGGGCGAGCTGTGGGATAAAGCGGTTGCCGCCTGGGGCGATCTGCACTCCGATGCCGATGCGGTATTCGACAAGGAGGTGGTGATCGATGCCGCTTCCATTCAACCGCAGGTGACCTGGGGTACCTCGCCGGAGATGGTGGTGGGGGTCGACGCCCGTGTGCCTAATCCCGACGACGAAGCGGACAAGGTCAAGGCCGAAGGCATGCGCCGCGCCCTGGAGTACATGGGCCTGGATGCGGGCATGGCGATCAGCGACATCCCGGTGGACGTGATCTTCATCGGTTCCTGCACCAACTCGCGCATCGAAGACCTGCGTCAGGCAGCGGCGGTAGCGAAAGGCCGCAAGGTCGCCGCGACCGTGAAACAGGCGCTGGTGGTGCCCGGTTCCGGCCTGGTGAAAAAGCAGGCGGAAGAGGAGGGACTGGACAAGATCTTCATCGAGGCCGGTTTCGAGTGGCGCGAGCCGGGCTGTTCCATGTGTCTGGCGATGAACGCCGACCGCCTGGAGCCGGGTGAGCGTTGTGCCTCCACTTCGAACCGCAACTTCGAGGGACGCCAGGGTAACGGCGGCCGAACCCATCTGGTCAGCCCGGCGATGGCTGCGGCGGCTGCGGTCAAGGGTCACTTCACTGATGTACGTGATCTATAAAAACATTTAACGCGGAGGACGCTGAGTACGCGGAGTAAATTGAATTGTTTGCAGGGATAGTTACCTCTGCGCACTCCGTGTCCTCTGCGTTGAAAAGGGTTTTATTATGGATAAATTCGAAAAGATGACAGCAATCGTGGCGCCGTTGGACCGTTCCAACGTGGACACCGACGCCATTATCCCCAAGCAGTTCCTGAAGTCGATCAAGCGCAGCGGTTTCGGCCCCAACGCCTTCGACGAGTGGCGCTATCTGGATCACGGTGAGCCGGGGATGGACAACTCCAAGCGTCCAATCAACCCGGAGTTCGTGTTGAACCAGCCACGCTATCAGGGTGCGCAGGTGCTTCTAGCGCGCAAGAACTTCGGTTGTGGTTCCTCACGGGAACATGCACCGTGGGCATTGCTTGATTACGGTTTCCGGGTGATCATCGCGCCCAGTTTCGCCGATATCTTCTTCAACAACTGCTTCAAGAACGGCATTCTTCCCATCGTGCTGGATGAGGCGAAGGTCGATCAGTTGTTTAAGGAAGTAGAAGCGAGCGAGGGCTACCAACTGACGGTCGACCTCGAAACGCAAACGATTACCACGCCGAGTGGGGAAGTCATTAACTTCGACGTTGATTCGTTCCGCAAACATTGCCTGATTAACGGCCTCGACGACATCGGTCTGACCTTGCAGCATGTGGACGACATCAAGGCCTATGAAGAACGACGTAAGCAGGAAGCCCCGTGGCTTTTTGCTGGATAACAAATATTCCGCGCAAAGGCGCTAAGTCGCCAAGTGCGAATTGAGATGACTTCGCGCCTTGGCGTCTTGGCGCGAGACAAGGTTTTTCAGGAGTAGAATAGATGAGCAAAAAAATTGCAGTCCTACCGGGCGACGGTATCGGTCCCGAGATTGTCGCCCAGGCGGTGAAGGTACTTGAGGTATTGAAGGCCGACGGTCTCGATATCGAGATGGAAGAGGGCGCCATTGGCGGCGCCGGTTACGATGCGGCGGGTGACCCGCTGCCGGCAGCGACACTGAAACTGGCGCAGGAATCCGATGCGGTGCTGCTCGGTGCTGTCGGCGGTCCTCAGTACGACAAGCTGGATCGTCCGCTGCGCCCCGAGCGCGGCCTGCTGCGCATCCGCAAGGAGCTGAACCTGTTTGCCAACCTGCGTCCGGCGCTGCTCTATGAAGAGCTGGCGGATTCCTCCAGTCTCAAGCCGGAAGTAGTTGCGGGGCTCGACATCATGATCGTCCGCGAACTGACCGGTGATGTTTACTTCGGCGAGCCGCGCGGTATTGAAGAGCGTAACGGCGAGCGGGTCGGTTTCAACACCATGCTCTACTCCGAATCGGAAGTACGCCGTGTTGCCCGAGTTGCCTTTGATATCGCCATGAAGCGCGACAAGCGTCTTTGCTCAGTGGAGAAGGCCAACGTGCTGGAGTGTTCCGAGCTGTGGCGCGAAGTAGTGCTGGAGGTTTCGAAAGATTACCCGGAAGTCGAACTCTCCCACATGTACGTCGATAACGCGGCGATGCAACTGGTGAAGTGGCCGAAGCAGTTTGATGTCATCGTCACTGGCAACATCTTTGGTGACATCCTCTCCGATCAGGCCTCGATGCTCTCCGGCTCTATCGGTATGTTGCCGTCGGCTTCCCTCGATCAAAACAACAAGGGCATGTACGAGCCGATCCACGGTTCCGCGCCCGACATTGCCGGTCAGGACAAGGCCAATCCGTTGGCGACTATTCTGTCGGTCGCGATGATGCTGCGTTACACCTTCGGCGACGAGGCCAATGCCAAGCGCGTCGAGGATGCAGTGAAGAAGGTTTTGGCACAGGGTATTCGCACCGTCGACATCATGACCGACGGCTGCAAACAGGTTTCGTGTAGCGGCATGGGCGATGCAGTCGTTGCAGCCATGCGTGGTTGAATCTCGCGCCAAGACGCAGAGGCGCCAAGGGTGTGTGCGTTTCTTTGCGACTTTGCGTCTTTGCGCGAAAAACAGTTATTCGAATTGCACTCAAAATGATTATTGAGGAGTTGGAACAATGAAACGAGTAGGTCTGATTGGTTGGCGCGGCATGGTCGGCTCTGTGCTGATGCAGCGCATGCGCGAAGAGAACGATTTTGCCGCTATCGAGCCGGTCTTTTTCACTACCTCGCAGGCCGGACAACCCGGTCCCGATGTCGGTAAGGACGTACCGCCGCTGAAGGATGCCAACAGCATCGACGAACTGAAGGCGATGGATGTGATCGTCACCTGCCAGGGCGGCGACTACACCAAGGCGATCTATCCGGAACTGCGCAAGGCTGGTTGGAATGGTTACTGGATCGATGCTGCCTCCACCCTGCGCATGCAGGATGAGGCGATCATCGTCCTCGACCCGGTCAACAAGAGTGTGATTCAGGATGGTCTGGCCAAGGGTGTCAAAACCTACGTCGGTGGCAACTGCACCGTCTCCCTGATGCTGATGGCCATCGGTGGCCTGTTCGAGAAAGGGTTGGTCGAGTGGATATCGCCGATGACCTATCAGGCAGCATCCGGTGCGGGCGCACGTAACATGCGTGAACTAATCCAACAGATGGGTGCGGTCAATGCCGAAGTTAAAGGTCTGCTTGATGATCCGGCTTCCGCTATTCTGGAGATTGACAAAAAAGTTACCGACTTCCTGCGTTCTGATCGTTATCCGCTGGATGCATGGCCAGTGCCGCTGGCTGCTTCCTTGATCCCATGGATCGATGTACAGCTCGAATCCGGTCAGTCCAAGGAAGAGTGGAAGGCGCAGGTGGAGTGCAACAAGATCCTCGGTCGTTCCAATAACCAGGTGCCGATTGACGGTCTCTGCGTACGTGTTGGCGCGATGCGCTGCCACAGCCAGGCACTGACCATCAAGATGACCAAGGATGTACCGCTGGATGAGATCCACGACATCATCGCCAGCCACAACGACTGGGTGAAAGTGGTGCCCAACGATCGTCAGATCACCATGGAGCAACTGACCCCGGCCGCCGTCACCGGTACGTTGACGGTTCCGGTTGGTCGTATGCGCAAACTGACCATGGGCAAGGAGTACCTCTCTGCCTTTACCGTCGGCGACCAGTTGCTGTGGGGTGCCGCGGAACCGCTGCGTCGTATGCTGCGCATCCTGCTGGAGCAGTAATCTCAATAAAGCCCCTGCCAGTAATAGTTTCTTTGCTGGCAGGGGCTTCTCTTTAGCACTACCCGTATTGGCTATTTTTTCGTGACAGCACTCCCATTATCATCCCCGTCGTCGAGCAGAAATAAAGCCCGAGTAAACAGCTTTGGTTTGCCGTTGCGGGTGAAAAATGCTATATGACTGCTGTAGTTAGTTGCAAAAACTAAAGTTCATTGGTAACTTTAGCCCTCAACTACGTGTGTAATGTGCGAAAGCATGCTCCGGAAACAGAATAATTCGATGATCGAGGGATTAAGGATGGTGCGGAAGCTGATTAAACCCCTGCTATCAATGATGATGATGGCGCCCGCCGCCGCACTGGCATTGGGTCTTGGGGAAGTAAAGCTACATTCGGCCCTGAATCAGAATCTGAATGCCGATATCGAGCTGCTCTCTGTAGAGCCAGGCGATGTCGAAGAGCTGGAAGTCTCACTGGCCTCAGCCGAGACCTTTGCCAAACTGGGTCTCAATCGCCCCTCAGTGTTGATGTTCGTTCAGTTTGAAACCAAGCAGGGCAAGGACGGCAAATATTACGTCCATGCCACTTCCAAAGACGCAATCCGCGAACCCTTCCTCGATTTTCTGGTAGAAGCCAAATGGCCCGCAGGTCGCGTGCTGCGTGAATATACCCTGTTACTCGACCCACCGACCCGCCACGCCGAGATGGCCGCGCCGGTGAATGCCGCGACGACGAGCATGGGGGGTGGTCAGCCGATGGCCAGTACCCCTGCACCGCAACAGGCACCGATGGCGCCGTCGCAGGGTGCCGTCTCTGCGCCGATGCCGCAGCAGGAGAGCGTTACTTATTATCCTCAGCCGCAGCCGCAGCAGCAGACCGCAGCACCTGGCGGTGTGAGTTATGGCCCGGTCCGGGCTGGTGACACCCTGTGGCAGATCGCCCTCAAGGTTCGCCCCAACAGTAATATCTCAGCGTCGCAGATGATGATGGCCCTGCTCAAGGCCAATCCACATGCTTTTATCGATAACAACGTCAACCGCCTGAAGAAGGGCTTCGTACTGCGTGTCGATGACCCGGCACTCTATACCGCCATGAGCAAGGCCGAGGCGGCGCGTGCTATCTCACAACAGACCCGCGAATGGCAGGACTACCGTGAAGCGGTGGCCGCCAAGGCTGGTGAGCGTCAGAGCGCGACCGCTGATACCGGGACTTCCCGCAGCACCGCCAGTGGTAAATCCGAACCGAAGCTGACCCTGGTTGCCCCCAACGGCAAGCAAAAGGGTGCCGGCGCCGGTGGTGACGCTGCCGACGGCGATATGCAGGAACAGCTGATGCTGGCGCTGGAAAGCTCCGCCGCACAGCGCAAGGATAATGAAGAGTTGCAGGGCCGGGTCGATGACCTCGAGGCACAACTGCAGGATATGCAGCGCCTGCTGGCCCTGAAAGACAGCGATATGGCCACCCTGCAGAAGCAACTGCGCGAGCAGGGCACTGCGGTCACGCTTCCGTCTGAACAGGCTGCTCAACCGAAGCCTGAGGCTGCCGCTGCTCCAGAAGCCAAGCCGGAAGAGAAGCCAGCTGCACCTGCCGTAGCGCCGGTTACCGAAGAACAGCCCAAAGCGGAAGCTACCAAGCCAGCAGAAACTACAGCGCCGGCGGCACCGGCCAAGCCTGCACAGAAGCCCAAGCCGAAGCCGCGCGTCATGCCGCAGCCCCAGCCTGAGCCGAGCTTCATCGATATGCTGCTGGGCGATCAGCTGATGCTGATGGCCGGTGGCGGGGTGATTGTCCTGCTGCTGTTGCTGGGTCTGGTCATTAGCCGTCGTCGCGGCAAGGGTGGTTTCCAGGAGAGCATTCTCTCCGGTGGTACCTCATCCATGCTGAACACCGGCTCAGATGAGTCACGTAGCGAAACCTCTTTCCTGAGCGATCTGGCGATCAGCGGTATGGGCGGCGGTTCCATCAGCGCCGATGAGGGCGAAGTGGATCCGATCACCGAGGCCGATGTGTTTATGGCTTACGGCCGCTACCAGCAGGCCGAGGAAGTGCTGAAGAAAGCACTCGAAGCGCACCCGGATCGTCCGGATGTCATCGGCAAACTGTTTGAGGTTTACTTCAATACCCGTGAGAAGGATAAGTTCGACGAACTGGTCGATTCTTCCGCGGCCGCGGTACAGGGCAATGATTCGATCTGGCCCAGTGTCGCAGCGATGGGCCAACAGATTTCTCCCGAGAACCCGCTGTTTGCAGTCGCCGAGGCAAGTGCGGCGCCCAGCGCACCGGCACCTCGGCCTGAGCCGATAACCGAGGATGTTCTGGATATCGGGCTCGATCTGGATGAGCTCTCCGCCGAAATGGAGAGCGATGCCGATACTTCCGATAGTCTGGATCTGGGACTGGATCTCGGTGACCTCGATTCTTCCCCGGCAACTAAAACAGCTTCGACACAGGAAGCGGCGGCCTCCGATCTGGATTTCGATCTCGACTTTGGTGATGACAGTGCCACAGCCGCACCCGCTGCGAGCAGCGATATGGGTGATCTCGATTTTGATCTTGGCGAACTCGATGCCGGTGATGAGGCGGGTCCTTCAGCGGCAGAGACTGTTGCTGAAAGTGCTGAACTGGAACTCGACAGTTCCGCTCTGACAGATATGCAGGATGACGGCCTCGGTGACCTGGATCTTGGCGATCTCGATTTCGGTGACCTGGGTGGCAGTTCCCCTGCTGCTGAGGAACCTGCAGAGGTTTCGCTCGATTTGAGCGAACTCGACAGCGGCGATGACTTTGGTGAGTTGACCTCCGACACTAGTAGCAGTGCCGATGACGACGTCTTCGGTGATGGCGATGAGATATCCACCAAGCTCGATCTGGCCCAGGCCTATATCGAAATGGGCGACGGCGAAGGTGCACGCAGCATGCTTGATGAAGTGGTGGTGCAGGGGAATGCCAAGCAGAAGCAACAAGCCGAGGCATTGCTGAGCCGTATCTAGTTTGGAATTCTACTCATGCGAGTGTGAGTGAATTCTAAAAATTATCTTCTTCCGCCCCGCATTGGGTAACCCTCTGCGGGGCTTTTGCTTCTCAGGTGGACAAAGTTCAATGCGTATCGCGGTAGGGGTCGAGTACGACGGCAGTCGATTCTGTGGCTGGCAGCTACAGGAGGATGGCGTGCGTACCGTACAGGGCGCGGTCGAATCGGCATTGAGCAAGGTGGCGGATCATGAGGTACGGGTGGTTTGTGCCGGGCGTACTGACACCGGCGTGCATGCCACCGGGCAGGTGATTCACTTTGAGACCGATGCCGAGCGCGGCGAACGTGCCTGGGTCTTCGGTGCCAACGCCAATCTACCCAAGGACGTAGTGCTGCTCTGGGCCAAACCGGTGAGCGATGATTTCCACGCCCGCTTTTCCGCCGTACGCCGTAGCTATCGCTACGTGATCTTTACCCGCGAGGTGCGCCCCACCTTTCTTGCCGGGCGTGTCACCTGGCACTACCGCGAGCTGAATATTCAGCGTATGCAGCAGGCAGGTAATCTGCTGCTCGGTGAGCACGATTTCTCTTCCTATCGTGCAGTCGCCTGCCAGGCCAAAAGTCCGGTGCGTACCCTGCATCGCCTGGAGGTGAGTGGACGTGGGCCGTTTATCTTTATCGATGTCGAAGCCAACGGCTTTCTGCATCACATGGTGCGCAATATTTCCGGTGTGTTGATGGCCATCGGCGAAGGGGAGAAACCGGTGGAATGGAGTCGTGAAGTGCTGGAGGCACGCGACCGTACCCTCGGTGGTGTGACGGCCCATCCTTCCGGTCTCTATCTGACCTCGGTCGGTTACCCGGAGGGCTTTGGTATCCCGCAACTTCCCCCGTTATCGCCGGTCTGGTAATCTGCACGGCTCCATGAAGACGACTGAACAGCGACGTACCCGGACCAAAATCTGCGGCATTACCCGTGTCGAAGATGGACTGGTTGCGGCTGCCGCCGGGGCCGATGCCATCGGTCTGGTATTTCATGGAGCAAGCCCACGCAATATTGCAGTGGAGCAGGCCGCAGCGATCTGCGCGGCGTTGCCGCCCTTTGTGACCACGGTCGGCCTGTTCGTCGATGCCGCGGCGGAAACAGTGAATGAGGTAATGCGACAGGTGCCGCTGGACCTGTTGCAGTTTCACGGCGACGAAAATGGTGACTACTGTCGCGCATTTTCCCGCCCCTACATCAAGGCGATCCGCATGGCCGAGGATATCGATCTGCACGCCATGGCGGCGGAATATCACGATGCCCGCGGCCTGTTGCTGGATGCCTATCAAAAGGGTGTGCCGGGCGGTACCGGCCACACCTTTGACTGGGAGCGTATACCCGGAAACCTGGCATTGCCGGTGATACTGGCGGGCGGCCTGGGGCCGGACAATGTGGCCGATGCGGTTCGCAGTGTGCGCCTCTGGGCGGTGGATGTGAGCAGCGGCGTCGAGGCCGCCAAGGGCATCAAGGATGCCGCAAAGATTTATGCATTTATACGTGGAGTAAACAGCGCCGATGGCGATTGAGAACTACAACTTCCAGGATCTGCTAGCCCTGCCCGATGAGCACGGTCACTTCGGTCCCTATGGCGGTATCTTCGCTTCGGAGACCCTGATGGAGGCACTCGATGAGTTGCGCGAGGCCTACGATCACTACCGGAACGATCCCGAATTTCTTGCCGAACTCAATCATGAGTTGAAGCACTTCGTCGGTCGTCCCTCGCCGGTGTATCACGCCAAACGCTGGAGCGAACAACTCGGCGGTGCGCAGATCTGGCTCAAGCGCGAAGACCTCAATCACACCGGTGCGCACAAGATCAACAACACCGTCGGCCAGGCGCTGCTCGCCAAACGCATGGGTAAGAAACGTATCATCGCTGAGACCGGTGCGGGCCAGCACGGCGTTGCCAGTGCCACGGTCACCGCCCGTTACGGTATGGAGTGCGTGGTCTACATGGGCGCCGAGGATATCGAGCGGCAGAAGATCAACGTCTACCGTATGAAGGTGCTGGGCGCCGAGGTGCGTGCCGTGACCTCTGGTACCAAGACTCTGAAGGACGCGCTCAACGAAGCGATGCGCGACTGGGTGACCAACGTCGATAACACTTTCTACATCATCGGTACCGTGGCCGGTCCCCATCCTTATCCGGCGATGGTGCGCGACTTCCAGACCGTGATCGGACGCGAGGCGCGGGAGCAGATGCTGACTGAGACTGGCAAGTTGCCCGATGCGCTGGTCGCCTGTGTTGGCGGAGGTTCCAACGCCATCGGCCTGTTCCATCCTTTCCTCGCCGACGAGGGCGTCGCCATCTACGGCGTCGAAGGTGGTGGCCACGGTATCGCCTCCGGCGAACACGCGGCACCGCTCTGCGCCGGCAAGCCGGGCGTGTTGCACGGCAACCGTACCTATCTGATGGAAGATGAAGATGGGCAGATCCTGGGTACCCACTCCATCTCCGCCGGTCTCGACTATCCTGGCGTCGGGCCCGAGCACTCCTGGTTGAAGGATACCGGTCGTGCCACCTACGGCATCGCCACCGATGACGAGGCACTGAAGGCATTCCACGATCTCAGCCGCCTGGAAGGCATCATCCCGGCACTGGAATCTAGCCATGCACTGGCCTACGCGGCGAAGCTGGCACCGACCATGAACAAGGATCAGACCATCGTGGTGAATCTCTCCGGTCGTGGCGACAAGGACATCCACACCGTGGCGCGTCTCGAGGGTTATCAGGTATGAGTCGTATTGCGAAACACCTCGAATCCCTGCATAGCCAGGGCCGCAAGGCGCTGATCCCGTTTATCACCGCCGGCGATCCGCATCCCTCGGTGACCGTGCCGACCATGCATGCGCTGGTCGAGGCGGGTGCCGACATCCTCGAACTGGGTGTGCCGTTCTCCGACCCGATGGCCGATGGTCCGGTGATTCAGCACGCCGGTGAGCGAGCGCTGCTCCACCACGTCGGCCTGCGCAAGGTGCTGGAGATGGTCAGCGAATTCCGCAAGACCAACAGCGATACACCGGTGGTGCTGATGGGTTACCTCAACCCGGTGGAGGTGATGGGTTACGAGACCTTCGCCAAGGCTGCCGCCGAGGCGGGCGTGGACGGGGTACTCACCGTCGACCTGCCGCCGGAAGAGGGCGAGGGCTTCACCGCGATCATGCGCGAGCATGGACTCGATCCTATCTTCCTGCTGGCACCGACCACCGGTGAGGCGAGGATTTCCCGTATTTGTGCGCTGGCCAGTGGATTTGTCTATTACGTTTCGGTAAAAGGCATAACCGGCGCCGGTAACCTCGATACCGACGAGGTGGCAAAGCGGGTAGAGCTGATTCGCAGCAAGACCGACCTGCCAGTAGGCGTCGGTTTTGGCATCAAGGATGGCGCCTCTGCGGCACGCGTCGCCGCGGTCGCCGATGCAGTGGTCGTGGGCAGTGCCCTGGTGAGCCGCATCGAGGCGCTGCAAAACGAACTGGATAAAATTCCGCAACAGGCCGGAGCCTTCATCGCTGAACTACGTCAGGCGATGGACAAGGTCTAAGCAATAAGAAGCGTTGCCCGAAAGGGGGAAAAGAACATGAGCTGGTTACAGAAATTCCTGCCGTCGCAGATCCGTACCGAAGGCGGCACCAAAAAGACCGTTCCCGAAGGACTGTGGGCCAAGTGCCCCGGTTGTAATGGCGTGCTCTATCGTGCCGAGCTGGAACGCAATCTCGAAGTTTGTCCCAAGTGCGGTTACCACATGCGCGTCGGCGCACGTCGTCGTCTTGAGGCCTTCCTCGATGCGGAACCGCGGGTTGAGATCGGCGCCCATGTCCTGCCGATGGATGCGCTCAAATTCCGCGACAGCAAGAAGTACAAGGATCGCCTGAGTTCGGCGCAGAAGTCGACCGACGAGACCGATGCGCTGATCGCCATGATGGGTCAGGTCAACGGCGTCCCGCTGGTGGCGGCGGCCTTCGAGTTCCGCTTCATGGGCGGCTCTATGGGCTCAGTCGTGGGTGAGCGCTTTGTTCAGGCAGCCAATGCCGCGATGGAGCACGACATCCCGCTGGTCTGCTTCTCCGCCAGTGGTGGCGCACGAATGCAGGAGGCGCTGTTCTCGCTGATGCAGATGGCCAAGACCTCCGCGGTACTGGCGAAGATGCGCCAGCGCGGCCTGCCGTTCATTTCGGTGATGACCGACCCGACCATGGGCGGTGTCTCCGCCTCCCTGGCGATGCTGGGCGACATCAACATCGGCGAGCCGGGTGCGTTGATCGGCTTTGCCGGTCCGCGGGTTATCGAGCAGACCGTGCGTGAGACCCTGCCGGAAGGCTTCCAGCGCAGCGAATTCCTGCTGGAGAAGGGCGCCATCGACATGATCGTCGATCGCCGCGACATGCGTAGCCGTATCTCCAGTATCCTCACCATCCTTACGCGGCAGCCTGCCGCCTAAAGCAGGTTTCAGGTAACAGGCGGCAGGTGGCAGGAAAAACCACGGCCTCCTGTTACCTGTCACCTGTTACCTGCTTCCTGTGAAATTCCCCACCCTCGACGCCTGGCTTGCCTGGCAGGAAACCCTCCATCCCTCGGCGATAGACCTGGGTCTGGAACGCCCCGGCGAGGTCTGGCGACGGATGGGGCAGGGCAAACCCGCCCCCGTGGTCATCACCGTCGCCGGGACCAACGGCAAGGGTTCCAGTGTGGCGATGCTGGAGAGCATTCTGCTCGCTGCAGGTTACCGGGTCGGCTGTTACACCTCGCCGCATCTGTCGCGCTATAACGAGCGTATTCGCATCGATGGTGCCGAAGTGGGTGATGAGGCGCTGTGCGAGAGCTTCGAACGTATCGATCAGGCTCGCGGCGATATCTCCCTCACCTACTTTGAGTTCGGCACCCTGGCCGCCTTCGATCTTTTTGCCCGTGCCGAGCTGGATGTCGCGGTGCTGGAGGTGGGACTGGGCGGCCGACTCGATGCGGTGAATCTGATCGACGCCGATGTGGCGCTGATCACCGCCATCGATCTCGATCATGCCGCCTGGCTCGGCAATGACCGGGAGACGATCGCCCGGGAGAAGGCAGGCATCATGCGCCAGGGCCTGCCCGCGGTGTGTAGCGATCCGAACCCGCCTCAATCCCTGCTCGACTATGCCGCCGAGATCGGCGCACCGCTGCACCGTCTGGGCCACGAATTTAGCGTGCAGAAAGACACAGAGGGCTGGCAGTGGCAATCAGGCGATGAGGCCCCGCTGGCCCTGCCGCTACCGGCCCTGCGCGGTGAGTTTCAGCTACAAAATGCCGCGGGCGTGCTGATGGCCTTGCAGCTGTTGCGCGAACGTTTGCCGCTGGCACCGCAACAGTTGCGCCAGGGGCTGCTGAATGCCCGGCTGGCAGGTCGATTTGAACTCACTCCCGGCGATGTGGTCGAGATTGCCGATGTGGCGCACAATCCACAGTCTGCCGCGGCGCTGGCGGAGAATCTGCGACAGATGCCGGTCGAGGGGCGAACCCTGGCGGTGGTGGCGATGCTCGGCGACAAGGATCAGGCGGCAGCGATAACCGCCATGACCCCGGTGGTCGATGCCTGGTACGTGGCGGGTCTGGACGTACCGCGCGGCAGCGATGCCGACACTCTCGCTGCCGTGGTCGAAACGGTGAGCGGTCAGGCGCCGCAGAGATTCGCCAAGGTCGCCGCTGCCCTGCAACAGGCGCGGAGCGATGCGCACCAGGGAGACCGGGTTGTGATCTTCGGCTCTTTTTATACGGTGGCAGAGCGGTTGCATCGACCCGTATAATGGCCCCTGCTGCAGAACAGACTAACCCAGAGGTGTTTCGTTGAATGAGCATGTAAAGCAGCGCCTGGTCGGCGCTGTGGTACTGGTTTCCCTGGCGGTGATCTTCATCCCCATGCTGCTTGATAGCGGTGAGCAGGGAGGCATGCCCATGTTCGGCAGTAATATCCCGAAGAAGCCCGACTACCAGTTCGAGCCGCTGAACATCCCGCTGGACCCGGTCAAACCCATCGAGCCTGAGAAGCCGCTGCTGGTGGAAAAACCGGAGCCCAAACCCAAGGCAAAGCCTGAGCCACAAAAGCCCGCACAACAGGCAGCACTAGCCCCGGTCAAGCCGCAGGAGAAACCCCTGGTAGTGAAAGGGGATGCCCCTGCACCAGTGGAGAAACCGCCGGTGGCGGAAAACGCCTGGGTGGTCCAGGTGGGCAGCTTCTCCAACTCAGCCAATGCACTTAAACTGCGCGACAAGCTGCGAGCCAAGGGTTACACGGCCTTTGTCGAAAAGCTGGATGGTGGTGAAGGGGCCTCATACCGCGTCCGTGTCGGTCCTGAGCTGAAGCGGGAGATCGCCGATAGTCTGAGAGACAAGCTGCTGAAGCAGATGAAGCTCAAAGGCATCGTGATGGGCTACTCCTCCTAGAGGCTCTAGCGGCTTTTGTCACAGGATAGGCTCTGGTAAGATCCGCTCCCTGTTTTCCTGCGGCGTGACACCATAACTTTTCATGAACTGGGTCGACCTCTCCATCCTTGCCATCATTGGTGTCTCAGTCACCATCAGCGTGTGGCGCGGCTTCACCAAAGAGGCGTTTTCGCTGATCGGCTGGATCGTCGCTGCCTGGGTCGGTTTGGCCTTCGCCGACAATCTGCAGAGCCTGCTCAGCTCGCAAATCGAATCGCTGTCGCTACGTCTGGTCGTGGCCTTTGCCATTCTCTTCGTCTCAACCCTGCTGCTGGCCGCGATCGCCAACCATCTGGCGACGCAGCTTATTGAAACCACCGGTCTGGGTGGCACCGACAAGGTGATTGGTATTTTGTTCGGGGTACTGCGCGGCTGTTTCGTCGTTGCGGTGCTGGTGATGGTGGCGGGACTGACACCGCTGCCGACGGAAAAGTGGTGGAAGGCATCCACATTGCTGCCGCTGTTTCAGGATATGGCGTTGTGGTTGCGCGATTTCCTGCCCAATGACATCGCCACATTAATTCATTACTGACGGCCGATACGGTTAACGAGGAAGAGTAGATATGTGTGGCATTATCGGCATCGTAGCAAAAGGCCCCGTCAACCAGATGATCTATGACGGCCTGACCGTGCTCCAGCACCGTGGTCAGGACGCCGCCGGGATCATGACCTGTGACGAAGAACGTCTCTACCTGCGCAAGGACAACGGTCTGGTGCGCGACGTCTTCCACACACGCCACATGTTGCGCCTGCTGGGCAATGCCGGTATCGGCCACGTACGTTATCCCACCGCGGGCTGTTCCTCTTCCGCCGAGGCCCAACCGTTTTACGTCAACTCACCCTACGGCATCGCCCTGTCGCACAACGGCAACCTGACCAATGCCGAGGCGTTGAAGGACGATCTGTTCCGCGAAGACCTGCGCCACATCAACACCAGTTCCGACTCTGAAATTCTGCTCAACGTCTTTGCCCACGAGCTGCAGCGCCAGGGCAAGGTTCAGGTCGATGAAAAAGATATCTTTGCCGCCATTTCACGCGTACATCAGCGGGTCAAGGGCGCCTACGCCGTCGTTACCCTGATCATCGGTTACGGCATTGTCGCCTTCCGCGATCCCAACGGTATTCGCCCGTTGATGATCGGCAAGCGCACCACCGACAAGGGTGCCGAGTATGTGGTGGCCTCGGAGAGCGTGGCGATCGATGCACTCGGTTTTGAGCGCCTGCGCGATGTGGAGCCGGGCGAAGCGGTATTCATCGATCTGGAAGGTAACTTCCATGCTCAGCAGTGTGCGGAAAACGCGGTACATTCACCCTGTATCTTCGAGTATGTCTACTTTGCCCGCCCCGATTCGATCATCGATGGTATCTCTGTCTACAAGGCGCGCCTGCGCATGGGCGAGAAGCTGGCGAAAAAGATGCTCGCAGTCTGGCCTGATCACGACATCGATGTGGTGATTCCGATCCCGGACACCAGCCGCACCTCGGCACTCCAGTTGGCCAACCAGTTGGGTGTGAACTATCGCGAAGGTTTTATCAAGAACCGTTACATCGGCCGCACCTTTATCATGCCGGGGCAGCAGCAGCGCAAGAAATCGGTACGCCAGAAGCTCAACCCGATTGAGCTGGAGTTCAAGGGCAAGAACGTATTGCTGGTGGACGACTCCATCGTCCGCGGTACCACCTCGCAGCAGATCATTCAGATGGCACGCGATGCGGGCGCCAACAAGGTTTACTTTGCCTCGGCTGCGCCGCCGGTACGTTACCCCAATGTCTATGGTATCGACATGCCGACCTCGGCCGAGTTGATCGGCTATGGTCGTGACGAAGAACAGATCGCCAAAGAGATCGGTGCCGATCGTCTGTTCTATCAGGAGCTGGATGATCTGATCTCTGCGGTGCTGTACAAGAAAAACAAAACCACCATCACCCGCTTTGATACCTCGGTGTTTAATGGTGAATACATTACTGGCGATGTGAATGAGGCATACCTGCAACGCCTTGAGAGCAGTCGTAACGACAATGCCAAACAGGTGCGTGAGCAGCAGGAGAATGCGGTGATCGATCTGTACAACAACTCATGAGTTGACTTCATTACCGTCCTTCACCTACTCTTGTTCATAGCGCCGATTTGAGAATCAGCTTGCGGGCGCTTTAAAAATGCCGCTAAAGCGAGGATAAACCTGCTTTAGCGTGATGCTTGGCGGGTTTTTTTGTGCCCGCATTAACCGAGGAACGGGCATGCCATTGACACCTGACGACTGGAATGAGTTTGAATTCGCCACCCTGGCGGTGCGCGCCGGACAGGTGCGTACGGCGGAAGGGGAACAGAGCGAACCGATCTTCCCCACATCCAGTTTCACCTTTAACAGCGCGGCCCAGGCTGCCGCCCGCTTTGGTGGTGAGGAGCCGGGGAATATCTACTCCCGCTTTACCAACCCAACGGTGCGTACGTTCGAGCAACGTCTTGCCGCACTGGAAGGCGGCGAGAGTTGTGTGGCGACCAGTTCGGGGATGGCCGCGATCCTCTCCACCTGTATGGGTTTATTGCAGGCGGGCGATCATATTGTCTCCTCCCGCGCGATCTTCGGTAGCACCGTGGTGTTGCTGGATAACTTCATGGCCAGGTTCGATGTTGAGACCACCTATGTGCCGCTCACCGATTATGACGCGTGGGAAAAAGCGATCCGCCCCAATACCAAACTACTGTTTCTGGAGACGCCCTCCAATCCATTGACCGAGGTGGCCGACATCGCGCGGCTGGCGGAGCTTGCCCATAGCCGCGGTTGTCTGCTGGTGGTCGACAACTGTTTCTGTACCCCGGCGTTGCAGCAACCGCTGAAGCTGGGGGCTGATGTGGTGGTGCATTCGGCGACCAAATATATCGACGGCCAGGGGCGCGCGGTCGGTGGTGCAGTGGTCGGTAATGCCGAGTTGGTTGGTGAGCGGGTTTACAGTTTCCTGCGCAGTGCGGGGCCGACCATGAGTCCGTTCAACGCCTGGATATTCCTCAAGGGTCTGGAAACATTGAAGTTGCGTATGCAGGCACACTGTGCAGGCGCGTTGGCACTGGCGCAATGGTTAGAGACCCAGCCAGGGGTGGAGCGAGTCTATTACCCGGGGCTGCCGTCGCATCCGCAACACGAGTTAGCAAAGCAGCAACAGAGCGGTTTCGGTGGTATCGTCAGCTTTGAACTGGCGGGTGGCCGAGAGCGTGCATGGAACCTGATCGACAGCACCAACGTGATCTCTATTACCGCCAATCTTGGTGATGCGAAAACTACGATCACTCATCCTGCCACCACGACCCACGGTCGTCTTAGTGCAGCGCAACGGAATGATGCAGGCATCGTAGAGGGGCTGGTACGGATCTCTGTCGGGCTGGAAGATATTGAGGATTTAAAACGCGACCTGAGCCGTGGTCTGGGCAACTGATTAGCGTTAGCATCGTGCATATACCGGGTTTCCCGGTTTGGGGAGGGTGCGATGGATCTACACGGGAAGGAGCATTGGGAAACCTTCTATCAGCAGCAGGTTAGTTCTGAGGCCAACTGGTATCAGGACTATCCTCAACTATCCCTGCAATTCATCGAAAGTGCCGGTGTTGCCATCGACCAGCCGGTGCTGGATGTCGGCGCTGGGACTTCGTTGCTGGTCGATAACCTGTTGCTGAAAGGTTTTGAAAAATTATCCGTGCTGGATATCAGCGAAACCGCGGTAAAACAATCTCGCCAACGTTTGGGTCTGAAGGCGGACAGTGTCGAGTGGCACGTGGCCGATGTGCGCACATTTAAATCTCCGCAGCGTTTCGCGCTTTGGCACGACCGTGCCGTGTTCCACTTCTTTGTCAATGAAACCGATCGCCAGGCCTACCTGGAGGTGATGAAGGCTACACTGCAACCCAACGGCCACGTGGTGCTCGCCACCTTTGCCCAGCACGGTCCCGAATACTGTAACGGCCTGCCGGTACAACGCTATGATGCCACCGGTCTGGAAGAGGCGCTTGGTAGTGATTTCGATCTGATCGAAAGTTGGCCGGAGGAACACATTACCCCTAATGGTGGGGTACAGCCCTTTATCTACGCGCTCTTTAGTATGCGTTAGGCATTTATGCTCACGGATGATCATGTCTTAAATCGACGGCACCAACTGCTTACCTTCTATCGGTCGGCATTGGCGCGTGTGCAGGGTGAGCGAGTCGTTAGCGAATATCTTGCACAAAATTCCATAGCTGGCGAGTGGGCGGTGGTGGCCGTTGGCAAGGCGGCGGCAGCGATGGCGTTGGGTGCGCAGCAACAACTGGGCGATCGGATCCATAGCGGTCTGGTAATTACACGACACGGCTACAGCGAGCCGCGACTGGTTGGCAGTCGTTGGCAAATTATTGAAAGTGCCCACCCAATACCCGATGAGTCGAGTCTGCAGGCAGGCGATACTCTGCTGCAATTTCTGCAAGCGCTGCCGCCGGATGTTCCCCTGCTGTTTTTTCTTTCAGGTGGTGCTTCTACCCTGGTAGAGGTGTTGCCTGATGGCGTGACGCTGGATGACCTGAGTCGAACCAATGAGTGGTTGCTTGCGGCCGGTTTATCTATCGCTGAAATGAATGCCGTGCGCTGCAGGTTGTCGCGGCTCAAAGGGGGGCGACTGGTTCGCCATCTGGGTGGTCGCCGTTGTCTACAGTTGCTGATCTCCGATGTGCCGGGTGATGACCCGGGAGTGATCGGTTCCGCTCCCCTCTGGCCTACCGACGGTATCCCCACCACGGAGGTTCTGCCGCGGTGGCTAAGCCAGTTGTTGCTGCAAGGAGATGAGCCACCCAGCCTGGGCGATCCGGCTTTTTCCACCATCGAAACCCATATCATTGCCGACAATCGCATGGCCCTGCAGGCGATAAAGACAGAGGCCGAAGCGCAGGGGCTGAAGGTCTATCTCCATGCTGGTCATTTTCAGGGCGAAGCGCAGGTTATGGCGCGGCGCTTCGTGCAGAAACTGCAACAGGGATTACCTGGCCTGCATCTCTGGGGAGGGGAGAGCAGTGTGGCGTTGCCTCGCCTGCATGGACATGGCGGGCGCAGCCAACACCTGGCGTTGGCCGCTGCCGAACTGTTGGACGGGGATGAAAGGATCATGTTGCTGGCGGCAGGGAGTGACGGTAGCGACGGACCGGGCGAGGCAGCCGGGGCGCTGGTGGATGGCGGCACTCGGCAGCGTGGCGAGGATGAAGGTTTTTCTCTTGCCCTGGCATTGGCCAATGCGGACAGTGGCAGTTTTCTCGCCGCAAGCGGTGATCTCATTGAAACAGGCCCCACCGGCACCAACGTGATGGATCTGGTGATTGGCTGGAAGGTGGGTGAGGACTGAACCACACGGGCGGTGCTACAATCCCGGCCCATGACCGATACCAACCTGTTTAGCGCCGCCCACCGTGCACTGCTCGCCGCTGATCCCGATGAGAAGGTTCGGCTTACCCATGCGCTCTATGCTGCGTGGCAGGCAGGGAAGTTATCGCCGCAGGACACAGGCAGCGTTGATCCGGTAAAGGTACCAGGCCGACCGCTGCGGCCGCAGTTGGTGATGCCACGCGACCTGCCGCAGCGCAGGCCAAACAGTCTCGAAGGTCGCGCCGTTCTCTATCACGCTCTCACCCATATCGAATTCAACGCCATCAATCTGGGTCTCGATGCGGTCTATCGTTTTCGCAACATGCCTACGGAGTTTTACGGCGACTGGTTGAAGGTTGCGGACGAAGAGGCGGATCACTATGTGATGTTGCGCGATCATCTGCGCACACTGGGTTACGACTACGGCGATTTTCCCGCGCATAACGGTCTGTGGGAGATGGCGCAGAAGACCGCCCAAGATGTGATGGTGCGTATGGCACTGGTGCCGCGATGTCTGGAAGCGCGTGGTCTCGATGTGAATCCCGGCATCAAGGCCAAGTTGCTGGAAGGTGGTGACGAGGAAGGGGCTGCCAAGCTGGATATCATTCTGCGTGACGAGATTGGCCACGTGGCGATCGGCAATCGCTGGTTCCTCTATCTCTGCGAACAACGCGGTCTGGAACCGATGCAGACCTATAACGGTCTGCTGAATGAATACATGCAGGGACCGTTACGGCCGCCGTTTCATATCGAGGCGCGTCGAGCCGCCGGTTTCAGCGAAGAAGAGTTGGCCTATCTCGAAGGAGTTGGATGATGCGCATCTTGCTGGCGGTTGTCGGAATGTTGTTGCTGCCAGGCGCGTTTGCCGCCGAAGGTTCAATGCTGATCTACCGTCAGCAGGAGACCGGTATCGAATCCTATAGCACCCGTATTCTGGTAACAGAGCGTTACATGAGAATGGATGATGATGAGGACGACGGGGATTATGTGTTGTTCGATCGCAAGCAGGGATTGATCAGCAGCGTCACCCACGGCGATGGCACGGTGTTGGATATCCCGGCACGCAAGGTGATACAACAACCACCAATGAAACTGAATCGCCGCAGCAGCGAAGTTAAACTGGAGAATGCGCCCGCTGTCGGTAAACAGGCACCTCACCACTATCGACTGTTTGTTAACGATGCTGTTTGCTACAACGTTGTCGCGGTCAAGGGATTGCTGGAGGAGACACGTCAGGCACTGATCGCTTTTCGTGAAATCCTCTCCGGCGAGCACGCCAAGCTGTTGCCGCGACTGCCTGGCGATCAGCAGGATCCCTGCGATCTGGCTCGTAATACGTTCCACCCGGCATGGCAACTGGAGTTCGGCCTGCCGATCCAGGAGTGGGACGAGCAGGGGAGAGGACAGATGTTGCTCGACTACAAGCAGCGCACGGAACTGGATGATAGTCTTTTTAACTTGCCATCCGACTATCGTCACTACACAACTGATGACATTGAATAGCAAAAGGCCGCGTTAAACGCGGCCTTTTTGTTTGTGTCGCTCGTTCTTCTTACGCCCTGAGACGTTTAATCAACTCCTTCTCATCCAGATCCGTATAGTCCTTGCTCAGGTGGGTACTCACCATCCTGGCTACATGGCTGTTCATATGCTGATTCAGCAGGCCATGGAAATGGGGCGAGGCGACGATCATCAGGTTGTTGAAGCTGTTGTGCGTTCGTCCCGAGTTCAGCTCCTTTGCCAGTTCCATGGCGAAGCGCGTGTGTTCGAATCCCTTGGGGCTGATTGGCTCATTAAAGGCGCCGTGGGTGGTGCCCTCCATACCGCTGACCTCGGCCTGAAAGTGACCGGGGCGGTCTGAGGCGAGATCTTCGCCTTTCTCCCTGCTGGGTGGATGGAGAAATTCCTTGATGAGTGTGAGGGTTTTTGGCCGGGCCTGGGTTTCGAAGAGGCGGGCGCGACTGGCGTTTCCGACAAGTAACCATGTAGACATCCTGTTCCCCCTGTTTTGTTATGGGTCGGACCTAAAACTATAGTCCATCGATCACTCTCGTCTTCCGCTGTGCGACATAAGTTACGTTTATTACAGATAGGTGCGCTGTGCCGGACTTGCTGGGGTAGACTAAACTCTCCCTAAAGGCAAGGCAGGTGCGATATGGAAATACTGGCCACATCCAGCGTATTCCAGACATCGCCGCAGAGTAGCGGCGGCACGGCCTCGCTCGAATCAAACAAGTCGCTTCAGAACAACCAGCTCACTACCGAAGAGCAGCGCCAGTTGCAGCAGCTTAAGCAACGCGACCGTGAAGTGCGTGCCCATGAGCAGGCGCATCTGCGGGTGGGGCGCGATCTGGTGCGTGGCGGCGCCAGCTTCTCCTATCAGCAAGGCCCAGACGGTAACCAGTATGCGGTAGCGGGTGAGGTGCGTATCGATACTTCTGGTGTGCCGGGTGACCCCGAGGCTACCGAAGATAAGGCCTACCACATCCGTGAAACGGCGCTGGCGCCGACCCAACCCTCCAACCAGGACCGTGCCGTGGCGTCCATGGCTTCCCGCATGGCGCAGGAGGCGCGCACCGAAATCCAGCGCCTGCAGCGGGCTGAGGCGTACCAGCAGACAGCATCTGCATCGACATCCGGTCAGGGGAGCCTCATCAATCAGAGCGCGTAGTGAGGCACTGCCACGACTAACAGGGTATAGTTGGCGCAGTATCTGAACCGCAGCAGGGATCGTTCCACACGTGTCGCTCTACTCCGTCGACAAACTCATCAGTCAGACCCGTAAACTGGCCGCCGACTATCGCCGTGCCACCGGACAGCCGTTGCCACTGACCGGCGAAATTGCCAATTTTGACGCTGCCAACCTGCTCGATCTGGAATTGCTGCAGCCTGCTCCCGGTGGTTACGACGCGGTAGGCCGCAGCGGCGAGCGGGAAGGGTTGCGTTACCAGATCAAGGGACGGGCGATCTTCGACGACAGCAAGGGCGGACATCGTATCGGCCAGCTCAAGCTGGAGCAGGAGTGGGATGCGGTGCTGCTGGTGCTGCTCGACGAGGAGTACGAGGCCTCCGAAATCTACGAGGCGGATCGTGCCACCATCCTCGAAGCGATGGACGAATCGGGCGGTAATCGCGGCAAGCGTGGTGCCATGTCGGTCGCCCGTTTTCGCAATATCGCCCGCCTGGTCTGGCAGCGAGGCGAGGGTGAGGTCAGGGACGAAATCTGGGACAACCGCGAGGAGTAAGTGCGTGTCCCTGGATTCTGCTGCCGATATCCTCTCCTCAGACGGCCCTTTCGCCCGCCTGTTACCCGGTTTTGCCCCCCGCTCGCAGCAGCAGGAGATGGCGGCGGCGGTAGAGCGGGCGCTGAAACACAATGAGGTGCTGGTGGCCGAGGCGGGCACAGGTACCGGTAAGACCTTCGCCTACCTGGTTCCGGCGCTGCTCAGTGGCGGCAAGGTGATCATCTCCACTGGTACCCGCAATCTCCAGGATCAACTCTTCCACAAGGACATCCCGCTGGTGCGTAAGGCGCTGGAAGTGCCGGTGGATGTGGCACTGCTCAAGGGGCGTGGCAATTATCTGTGCGTACACCGGCTGGAGCTGGCACAGAGTGAGGGACGCTTCCTCAGTCGCAGCCACGTCGCCGACCTGCAGACGATCCGCCAGTGGGCCTCCCGTACCAAAAGCGGCGATCTGGCCGAACTGGACGAACTGCCGGAGGATTCGCCGCTCTGGCCACAGGTGACCTCCACCGCCGACAATTGCCTCGGCAGCGATTGCGAATATCTGGACAACTGTCACCTGGTCCGCGCCCGGCGTCGTGCCCAGGAGGCGGATGTGGTGGTGGTCAACCACCACCTGCTGTTCGCCGATCTGGCGTTAAAGGATGGCGGCTTCGGCGAACTGCTCCCCGGCGCCAACGCCTTCATTATCGACGAGGCGCACCAGCTTCCCGATACCGCCTCCAATTTCTTCGGCAGCGCCATTACCGCCAACCAGTTGCTGGAACTGAGTCGCGATACGGTCGCCGAGGATCTGAAAGAGGCGGGTGAGAGCCGTCAGCTGCGTTCCTTTGCCGACAAGCTGGACAAGGCGGTGCGCGACATGCGCCTGGTCTTTGCCACCGAACCGGCACGCGGCCCCTGGAACGACTACCGGGAACGCCCGGCAATGAAGACGGCACTAGAGGAGCTGGGGGAGAGCATAAACAATTTCCACAACTGCCTCAAACCATTGGCCTCACGGGGGAAGGGGCTGGAGTCGTGTCTGGAGCGCTGCGAAACATTGATGGGGACTTTCAGTGAACTGAGCGGTGAGACGCCGCCTGGGTTCATCCACTGGTACGAGACCTTTACCCGCTCCTTCAGCCTCAATCTGACCCCGCTCGATGTGGCGCAACTCTTCAGCAAACAACTCGAAACCCATCCATGCAGTTGGGTGTTTACCTCGGCGACCCTGGCGGTGGGCGACAACTTCAGCCACTTCACCCGCCAGTTGGGACTGGACAAGGCGCTGACCCTGCGCTGGGACAGCCCTTTCGACTATCCCAATCAGGCTGTGCTCTACGTGCCGGATGGATTGCCCGACCCCAACAGTCCCGGCTACACCGATGCGGTGGTGGAACAGTCCATTCCGGTCATCGAAGCCAGCGGTGGCCGCACCTTCCTGCTCTTCACCAGTCACCGCGCTTTGCAGCGGGCGGCGGAGATGCTGGAGGGGCGCATCGAATATCCGATCCTGGTACAGGGTAGCGCGCCGCGCAGCCGTCTGCTGGATCAGTTCCGCGAGCTGGGCAACGCGGTGTTGTTGGGGACTGGCAGTTTCTGGGAAGGGGTCGACGTGCGGGGGGAGGCGCTCTCCTGCGTGATCATCGACAAGCTGCCCTTTGCCTCACCCGGCGATCCCATTTTGCAGGCGCGTATTGATGCCATGCGAGAGTCAGGTGGCAATCCCTTTATGCAATATCAGCTACCGCAGGCGGTGATCAGTCTCAAGCAGGGGGTGGGGCGATTGATTCGTGATGTGAATGACCGAGGTGTGTTGATGCTCTGCGACCCGCGTCTCGGTAGTAAGGGCTACGGGCGGGTATTTATCGATAGTCTGCCCGCGATGACAAAGACGAGACGTTTTGAGGTGGTTGAGCGTTTCTATGGTAGGGTGACAAGCAAGGTTGGTCACCTATAATTGCACACAAGCTATCAGGTTTTTTATTCACCCGGAGGAAACACGATGAGAAATAAACTAATTGCCCTCGCGACGGGCATCGTGATGTTGGGGATGGGGACATCGGCGCATGCTATCGGCGTGGGTGCCAAGATCGGTACGCTAGGCATAGGCGCAGAACTGGGTCTCACCCTTTCAGATCACTTCACCACCCGTCTGGCGCTGAACAAGTATAAATACAACGACAACCAGACCATCGACGGTATCGATTACAATGCCGATCTTGACCTGAAATCTACAGCACTCTTCCTCGACTGGTCTCCTTTCACCAACGGCAGTCTGCACCTGACCGTCGGCTATGTGAACAACGATAGTCAACTGAAAGGAACCGCGGTAGCAAACAACTATCCGATTGGTGGTGGTACCTATAGTACTACCGTTGATGCCACTGTGGATTTGGGTAGTGGTCCTTATTTGGGCATTGGTTATGGCAATGTTTCCAATGCGGGTATCGGTTTTACCTTTGAGCTGGGTATCCTGAAAAGTGGTGCGCCCAAGGTTCATTTGAGTGCACCTGGTGCTCCCGATAATGAAGTTGCAACTGAAGAGCAACGCATGCAGGACGAATTGAATAAATACGATGTCTACCCAGTCGTCTCTGCTGGTATATCCATCGGTTTCTGATTTAGCGTTTCATTTCCAATTCAAGGCCCGTACACTTCACGGTGTACGGGCTTTCTTATTATCGAACCATGAAACTACTTGCCATCGAAACCGCCACCGAAGCCTGCTCCGTCGCCCTCTACCTTGATGGCGAGGTGCGGGAGACTTTTCGTCTTGCGCCGCGCCAGCATACCGAACTGGTGTTGGGCATGGCCGACGAATTGCTGGTGGAGGCCGGACTGAAACTGGCCGATATGAATGCACTCGCGTTTGGTCGCGGCCCTGGTGCGTTTACCGGTGTGCGTATCGCTACCGGTGTGATTCAGGGCATGGCCTTTGCCGCCGAGCTGCCGGTGGTACCGGTTTCAACGCTGGCCGCCATGGCCCAACGCGGCTTTTCCCAGCGCGGTTGGAACAAAGTTGCTGCAACCATCGATGCGCGAATGAACGAGGTCTATTGGGGAACGTTTACGGAACAGGATGGTGTGATGCGCCCGTTGGCCGATGAATTGGTCTGCCCCGCGGAACAAACACCGATGTTGGATGGCGACGGTTGGTATGGGATTGGCAGCGGTTGGCAGGCTTATACCGAGGCGTTGTCTTATCGCCACCCTAATGTTGGTGAATACCTCGGTGATGAATTTCCCCATGCCTCGGAGATCGCCGTGCTCGCCGCGGCGGATATCGACAGTGCGGTAAGTGCCGAGCAGGCGATACCGATCTATCTACGCGATAAAGTGGTGGGATAAATTAAAGCGCCCCGTTGCGTACCAGCAAACGGTAAACCGCTTCCGCCACCATTTCATAACCCGCCGCATTGGGGTGAATCTGATCCGATTTGAAACGACTATCGGATAAGACCTCGGGTAGCACATCCGCTTCCAGCGGAACGTTCGTTTCATCGGCGACCAGCTCGTAATACTTTGCGCTCTTCATCCCGAGCAGTGCCGGTTGCGGCACACCGAGTAGCACTACCTGTACGCCACGCCCTTTTGCCAGCCGGATCATCTTCTCCAGATTTTCCTGCATTGCTTCCATCGACTGTTTTCGTAGCATGTCGTTGCCGCCGTGACAGAGAATCAGCAGCGACGGTTTATATTCGTCGAGTTCGCCCGCTAATCGACTCAATCCCTGCTGACTCAGTTCACCCGGTACACCGGCGTTGATCACGCTATGACCGCTGAGTCGTTTCAGCACCGCAGGGTAACTGTTGTCAGGCCCGACGCCGGTG
This sequence comes from Thiohalomonadaceae bacterium, assembly GCA_050288165.1. Classification (GTDB taxonomy): domain Bacteria; phylum Pseudomonadota; class Gammaproteobacteria; order Thiohalomonadales; family Thiohalomonadaceae; genus JAPHTQ01. The sequence continues at coordinate 130,670 of JBNKDG010000007.1, forward strand.
CCATAGGTGAGGCTGTCGCCGAAGGCGAGGATCACCGCGTCTGCTGCCAATGGTTGCAGGCGTTGTGCATCACGACTGCATGCGGACAGCAGCAACAGAAACACTAGTGGTATGAGATGGATGCGTTTCATACCACCGATAGTAAAACATCTTTACCACGAAGCGCACGAAGTACACGAAGTTTTAACTGATCGTGCCTTCCTTCGTGTTCTCTGTGTGCTTCGTGGTGCGATCTTGTCTTATTTTGCCAACAGCGATTCGAGGATGTTTTCGTAGATACTCGACAGCGAATCGAGGTCGTCAGTATAAACCGCCTCGTTCACTTTGTGGATGGTGGCGTTGAGCGGGCCGAGTTCCAGAACCTGTGCGCCGGTCGGTGCGATGAAGCGACCGTCTGATGTGCCGCCCGCAGTATTGGCTTCCGGGGTAATGCCGCAAACCGATTCGATGGCACTACGCGCGGCTGTCAGCAGTTCGCCGCCTTCGGTGAGGAAGGGATGGCCGGAGAGCGACCAGTCGATGGTGTAGTCGAGACCATGTTTGTTCAACAATGCCTCGACTTTTTCCCGCAAACCTTCTTCCGTTTGCTCGGTGGAGAAGCGGAAGTTGAATTCCACATAGAGCTCGCCGGGGATGACGTTATTGGCGCCAGTGCCCGCATGGATGTTGGATATCTGGAAACTGGTGGGCGGGAAGTGTTCATTGCCGCGATCCCACTCGACCGCCGACAGCTCTGCCAGCGCAGGTGCAGCGCGATGTACAGGATTATCCGCCAGATGTGGGTAGGCGACATGTCCCTGAATCCCTCTGACCCGCAGTTTGCCGTTGAGCGAACCACGGCGACCATTTTTCACCACATCGCCAAGACGATTGCTGGCGGTCGGTTCACCGACCAGACACCAGTCGATCTTCTCGTTGCGTGCCTCCAGGGTTTCGATCACTTTCACTGTGCCGTTGACCGCCGCACCCTCTTCATCACTGGTGATGAGCAGGGTGATGGAACCGTTGTGATCCGGATGTGCCGCAACGAACCGTTCGCAGGCGGTGACGAAGGCGGCGATGGAGCCTTTCATGTCGGCGGCACCGCGACCGTAGAGCATGCCTTCTTCGATCACACCGCCGAAGGGAGGGTGTTTCCACTTCTCTTCCGGACCGCTGGGGACGACATCGGTGTGTCCGGCAAAACAGAACAACGGGCCACTTGTACCTCGACGTAGCCAGAGGTTGTCCACGTCACCGAAACGCATCGGCTCGGCATGGAAGCCGAGCGGAGCAAGGTGATCCACGATCAACGGCTGGCAACCGGCATCTTCCGGTGTGACGGAGTTGCGGCGGATCAGTTCGATGGCGAGTTCAAGGGTGTCGGACATGGAGAAGCCTTTGTTGGCGCTAAGGTTTCATTCTAGCGGCAATGGGGGATGGAATCACTTACCGAAAATGGATCGGTATTCAGCTTCACTGAAACCGGCGCGGATCGCTTTTCCGGCGATCAACACCGGACGTTTGATCAGCGTTGGATTGGTCAGCATCAATACCAGCGCCTTGCCCCGATCCACATCACTGCGATCCGAATCGGACAACTGCTTCCAGCTGGTGGAGCGGCGGTTGAGCAGTGTCTCCCAACCGACCGCATCGAGCCACTGCGCCAGCTCGGTTTTCTCCACGCCCTGCTCGCGCAGGTCGTGGAAGGTATAGGCGACGCCGTGGCTATCCAGCCACTTGCGTGCCTTCTTTACCGAGTCGCAGTTTTTGATCCCGACCAGAGTGGTCACGATTAAATATCACGTAAGAGTTCGTTGATGCCCACTTTACCCCGAGTCTTCGCGTCCACTTTCTTCACGATCACCGCGCAGTAGAGGCTGTACTTGCCATCCTTGCTCGGCAGGTTGCCGGAGACGACAACAGAACCGGCAGGCACACGTCCGTAGTGAACTTCACCGGTTTCACGATCGTAGATCTTGGTCGACTGGCCGATGTAGACACCCATGGAGATCACCGAGCCTTCTTCGACGATCACGCCTTCAACCACTTCGGAGCGGGCGCCGATGAAGCAGTTGTCTTCGATGATGGTCGGGGCGGCCTGCAGCGGTTCCAGTACGCCGCCGATACCGACGCCACCGGAGAGGTGAACGTTCTTGCCGATCTGCGCGCAGGAGCCGACGGTGGCCCAGGTGTCGACCATGGTGCCGGAATCGACATAGGCACCGATGTTGACGTAGGAGGGCATCAGCACCGCACCGGAAGCGATGTAGGAACCCTTGCGTGCAGTCGCAGGCGGTACAACACGTACACCGCCTTCACGGAATTCACGGGAGTTCATGTCGGCGTACTTGGACGGTACCTTGTCGTAGTAGTTGGTGAAACCGCCCTTCATGAATTCGTTGTCATTGATGCGGAAAGAGAGCAGTACCGCCTTCTTCAGCCATTCGTTAACGACCCAGTCGCCGACGCCGCGGCGCTCGGCCACACGGGCTTCGCCGCTGTCGAGCATGCGGATCACTTCGTTGACCGCTTCCTTGACGTGGGTGTCCACGCTGCGCGGGGTGATCTCGGCGCGGCGCTCGAAGGCCTCTTCAATAACACTCTTGATATCGCTCATTACTTTTCTCCGTATTAAAACCAGTTGCACGCAAAGACGCCAAGGCGCAAAGAATTTTCACTGCTGTGTTGTCCTTTGTTTTCTTCGCGTCTCTGCGCCTTTGCGTTAGATTGTTTGTATAAATGCACTTATTCGCTCCGCCGCTTCGATGCACTCTTCCAGTTCGGCCACCAGCGCCATACGCACGCGTCCGCTGCCGGGATTACTGCCGTGTGCTTCGCGGGAGAGATAACTGCCCGGTAGAACGGTCACGTTCTGCTCGGCAAAGAGTCGGCGGCTGAATTCGCATTCGTCGATCGGTGTCTCGGCCCAGAGGTAGAAACCCGCTTCGGGGCGTTCCACCTTCATCACTGGCTGCAATATATCCAAAACTGCGGCGAACTTCTGCCGGTAGAGTTCCCGGTTGGCGGTTACATGCGCCTCATCATTCCACGCAGCAGTGCTGGCCGCCTGGGTGTGCGGCGGCAGGGCACAGCCGTGGTAGGTGCGATATTTGAGAAAACGGGCTAGCACTTCGGCATCCCCGGCGACAAAACCGGAACGCAGCCCCGGCAGGTTAGAGCGCTTGGAGAGGCTGTGGAAAACCACGCAGCGTTGGTAATCGGTACGGCCCATTTTCGCCGCTGCCTGCAACAGACCCGCAGGCGGTTTCGCCTCGTCGAAGTAGAGCTCCGAATAGCATTCATCGGAGGCGATGATGAAGTCGTGTTCATCAGCCAGGGCGATCAATTTTTGCAGGTAGGCGATATCGGCCACCGCGCCGGTGGGATTGCCTGGGCTGCACAGGTAGATCAACTGGCAACGCTGCCACACCTCGGTGGGGACGTTGTCCAGGTCCGGCAGGAAGCCGGTCGCCGCCGTGGTATTGAGGAACCAGGGCTCGGCTCCGGCCAGCAACGCCGCCCCTTCGTAGATCTGGTAGAAGGGGTTGGGGGAGAGCACCAGCGGATCGCGGCTGCGATCGACCACCGCCTGGGCGAAGGCGAACAGCGCCTCGCGAGTGCCCGCCACCGGCAGGATGTGCTGCTCCGGGTCGATGGAACCGTTGGGCAGGGTGAAGCGGCGCTTGAGCCAGTTGGCGATCGCCTGGCGCAGCGCCAGACTGCCCTTGGTCAGCGGATAGTTGGCCAGACCGTGCAGATGGGTGATCAGCTCCTCCACCACAAAGCCGGGCGGCTGGTGTTTGGGCTCACCGATGGAGAGCGCGATATGCGGCTTGTCCGGTGGTGTGATGCCCGCCTTGAGCGCATTGAGCTTCTCGAAGGGGTAGGGCTGCAATTTGTCGAGGTCTGGATTCATCGGTCTGGGTCGCCAAAAACAGTCCCGCATTATAAGGTATTGAACGAAAGCCATAAACCACGCATTGGAGGGGGGGAACAGCGATGCCAATCAGGGCCATTCACCACGTCAGCCTGCTGGTCGCCGACACCGAGCGGGCGCTGGGTTTCTATCGCGACCTGCTCGGGCTGAAAGTGATCGACCGTCCATCCCTTGGTTTTCCCGGTGCATGGCTTGCCATCGGCGAGCAGCAGTTGCACCTGCTGGAACTGCCTAACCCTGATGCGGCGAGTGAACGCCCCGATCATGTAGGGCGTGACCGTCACCTGGCACTGGCCGTCAATGGGCTGGATGAACTGGCGCAGCGATTGTCCGAAGCGGGAGTTGCGTTGAATAAAAGCAAATCGGGCCGCAACGCGATCTTCTGTCGTGACCCGGATGGGAATGGGGTGGAGTTGATTGTCGCCGAGTAAGGCGTAAGATCGCAAAAAAATAGAGGGACGGATGGGCCAGCAATGGAGAGCGAACAAGTTACTCTTCTCTTTCCTGCACATTTCAATCGAGTCTGCCTCTTGTTGTTTGCTTTTGGCTTTGGTGTGCTTTTGAAGCATAATCATAATTTCTAGATACTTGAGGGATAGAGCATTGAGTTCATTATTAATAGCAGCAGGATTGGTTGTCATTGGGCTGGTTCTTGCAATAACAAGAACTGCGTCTGCACCAATTAGAAATCCTCACTACGTTGCATTTGCGCTTGCGGCGGCTGTACTCATTTCAAGCATCATAGTCACTGTGCCGGCGGGCCATGTGAAGGTGGCGACGTTATTCGGGAAAGTGCAGGACTCTACCTATCTTGAAGGGCTGCATTTTGTAAATCCGTTACTGAACTTTACAGAGTTTGATTTGCGTCAGAAAACGCATATGGAAACAGCCGGTATCCCTGCCGAAGACAAGCTGATAACCACAATGGATGTCTCTGTTCAGTATCGAACAATAGGCTCTATGGCGCCTGATATCCTGAGAAATACCGGTACGACAGACGCTTTGATTCAGGTTCATATGATTCCTAAGCTTCGTTCAATTCTTCGAGAGCAGGGCAAGGGCGTTGCAATTTCGCAAGATTTCTTTAAAGAGGTGGTGCAACAGCAACTCCAGGCAACGTTGCAGGAGGGGTTGGCTTCGTTCCTCGCGCCAAAGGGAATAGAGATTGATTCCGTGCTTATTCGCGAGGTAACTCTGCCAAAGGTCATTCGTACGGCCATTGAGGAAACTAAAAAACGCGAACAAGATGTGCTCAAGCAGCAGGCTGAGTTAGAGCGTTTTGCAAAGGAACAGGAGCAAAAGGTCGCACAGGCCCAGGCCGAGTTTGAGGCGGCAAAACTTGAGGCTCAAAAGATTCGCGAGCTAGCCGATGCCGAAGCCTACAAGATTAATAAAATCAATCAGACACTCGCCAAATCACCCAACTACATTGAGTTGAGGAAAGTTGAGCAGTGGAACGGTGTCTTGCCTGTTTACGCAGGTGGTAATTCTATACCAATGATTGATCTTAGGCCGAAGAAATAAGCATGAATAAGGGTAAGTGGTTTTTAGATGAAATCTTACATTAACGTAAATCGCTTTGGTTGCGTAGTAAGTTTCATCTGCCCCCCACTTATTAATCGCTAAAGAACGTGGGCACGGAAGTGATAGAGTTGCATATCACGGCGCCGTAATGGAGTGGCTACTTCCATAATGGCTATAGCAAAATATTCTACCAGACTTCGGTGTTGTCGCACCTTCGCCGGTAAACTCGATCATTATGCCTCGCATGAACCTTACTACTTCCGAACGTAACGACTGGCTTCAGTGGGTGCGTGTTACCAGCATTCCACTCATTCATCTCGGCGAAGGTGACACCGTCCTGAATATAGGTTCCGGAATGATGCTCGACCATGCCGGATGTCGTTTTGTTCTAGCAGTCGAACACGTTGTGAAGCGTGATACGAGCGGATGGGCTTTGGTTGTCCAGCAAGACGGACGAGGACGTATGGAGTACTATCGGCCAAACTTCTTCAGCTATGTTGGAGAGATTAGACTGAAATTTGGTGCAGTTCGACTGCTCGACTTGTGTGCCGCACAGGTTTCATCGAACCTAGAAACTTGGTACGAGTACCGAACACCGCACGGACTCTTTGACAAGGTACCGCACCACGTCTTTGACAGCCGTAACCTTTCTGATCCTACGTCTGAACAAGTCTATGGTTTCTCAGGCCAAGTCCGGACCGAAAAGCATGGAACCGATGCTTTCGTGTCCGATATGGCGGTCTATCCAGGGCTGATGTACTCGCACTCTGAGCGTGAAATCCACCACTTTAAATTGCCCGTCGCACACCCCGGGGACAGCGCCTTTCATGGCTGTAGTGGATCTCCCATAGTTGACGTGAATCGCAACGTCGTTGCCCTCGTGATCGGCGGCGATATCCCTACCAACACTATCCAGGGAGTAGCAATCACTCGTGTGTTGCCGAACCTTGATTTCCTAGCTTCACGTGGTGGGGCCTAGCGATATTTGTGGTCAGAATGGAAACCTCTATGAATAAAGAATTAGCTCGAAAGCTTGAAGAGATGGCTAGTAGAGATCAGGGGCTGCTTCAAGAATTATTTGAGGCAGGAGAGCTGCCGTCAGAAGAGTATCACCCAAGGATGCGGACTTTACATGAAAGCAATGCATCTGTACTAAAGGAAGTTATTAAGAAATATGGCTGGCCTGGAATATCTTTAGTAGGAACTGATGGCGCAAAATCAGCCTGGTTGATCGCGCAGCATGCCGTTTCAGATGTCGGGTTTATGTCGGATTGCGTTGAGTTACTAAAAGTTGCTGTGGCGGTGGACGATGTTGAAGGCTGGCAACTTGCATTCCTTGAGGATCGTGTGCGAACGATGTCCGGTAAGGAACAGCTATATGGGACTCAGTTTGATGTTGATAAAGACGGCTGGCCAATTCCATTTTCTATTGCTGATCCTGCGACAGTCAATGAAAGAAGGAGGTCGGTTGGCCTTAATTCTATAGAGGAAAGACTAGAGCAAATGCGCGATCGAGAGCGGCAACGTCGAGAAAAACAGGTCTGAGAACAACGGTTTCTCATGCTGGCGAATACTGATCACTAACCCTCCAACGCCTCCACAATCTTCTCCATTAAACAGATTCTCTGCTCGTCATTATCCAGCGGTTTATTGTCCAGATCGGTAAGGAAAAAAATATCCTCCACCCGTTCGCCGAAGGTGGCGATCTTTGCGTTGAGCAGGCGTACCTTGCAGGCGGCGAGGGCGCGGGCGATATGCGATAGCAATCCCGGTCGGTCCGAGGTGATCACTTCCATCACGGTGCGCTGGTTACGCTGGTCTTCGTGGAATACCACCTGGGTTTTGATGTTGAAGTGTTTGAGCTGTCGCGCCATCTGCCGGTTGATCTTTTGCGGCGCCTCTTCCGGATGGCTGATCAGGCGTTGCAACATCTCGCCGATCTCTTTGAGGTGGTTTTCACCCTGAATCGGTTTACCGTCTTCTTCCAGCACCATGTAGGTGTCGAGGGTGTGGTTGTCTTTCGACGGCAGGATACGCGCATCGACGATGTTGAGGCCAAGTTGATCCAGCAGACTGGTGGTGATGGTGAACTGGTGTTCGCGGATCGGGGTGTAGAAGAAAATTTCGGTGCCGCCGCGTTCGGTCTGTTGGCGTAACAGTACCAGCGGCTCTTTGTTGTCGCCGTGTTCGGTGACGGCCTGGGTGTGCCAGGCGATCTCCTGCCCTGAATAGCGCAAGAAGTATTCTTTGCTCAATCTTCCCCAGAACTGGTCAATGGTCTCCGCCGCGATGGCTTGCTGTTCCAGTAGTTGGCGGGCTTCTTCCTGGTGTTCGGCGATGATCTCAGCCTCCATCACCGGGTTGGAGAGGCCGCGACGCAGTGCGTTACTGGTACTGAGATAAAGCTCGCCCAGCAGGGCGTTTTTCCACGAGTTCCACACGCCGGGACTGGTGGCGCGAATGTCGGCGACGGTGAGCAGGTAGAGATAGTCGAGGTATTCCTGTTTACCGATCCTGGCGGCGAAGTTGTTGATCACTTCCGGATCGGAGATGTCCTGTCGCTGTGCGGTGGTCGACATCAACAGGTGGTTGCGCACCAGCCAGGTGACCAGATTGGTGTCGTAATCGCTAAGGATGTGCTGTTTGCAGAATTGCTCCACGTCCTCTGCACCGAGGATCGAGTGATCGCCGCCACGCCCCTTGGCGATATCGTGAAACAGTCCGGCGATCAGCAGCAGTTCCGGTTTGGCAAGTCGTTGACTGACACGGCTGCATAGCGGGTATTCGTGGTAAAACTCCGGCACGGTAAAGCGGCGAATGTTACGCACCACGAACAGGGTGTGTTCGTCGACGGTGTAGACGTGGAACAGGTCGTGTTGCATCTGCCCGGTAACTTTGCCGAAAGCAGGAATGTAGGCGGCGAGTATGCCGTAACGATTCATCCGTCGCAGTTGGTGCGTCACGCCCTGCGGTTGGCGCAGCAGCTCTATGAACAGGCTGCGGCAGCGCAGGTCGTTGCGGAATTTGTCGTCGATCAGGTGGCGGTGGTGGCGCAGCAGGCGAATGGTACCGGCGCGTACCCCTTTCAGTTCCGGGTTCTGCGCCAGCAGCAGGAATATCTCCAGCATGGCGAAGGGCTGACGGATGAAGAGCTGCGCGTTTGTGGCCTCGATGAAACCGTGACGTGCCTGGAAGCGGCGGTTGATCGCCACCGGTTCGTCGCTCTCGTCGGCGTAGAGGATCTCTTCCTGGAAATATTGCAGCAGCATCTCGTTGAGCCGCCGCAGCTCCATCACCGTGCGGTAGTAGTCCTTCATGAACTGTTCCACCGCCAGACGTCCGTCCTCGTCGTTGTAACCAAATTGCTTTGCCAGCGAACGCTGGTGATCGAACAGCAGTCGATCCTCGCGTCGCTTCGCCAGCAGGTGCAGGCCGTAACGGACCTTCCAGAGGAAGTTCTGCCCTTCGTAGAGGGCGTGGTACTCCTCGCTGCTGAGGAAGCCGTGCTCCACCAGATCGGCGAGGGTTTCGGCACCGAAGTGGCGCTTGGCGACCCAGCCGATCATCTGGATATCGCGCAGGCCGCCGGGGCCTTCCTTGATGTTGGGCTCCAGGTTGAAGGCGGTGTCGTGGAATTTGTGGTGGCGGGCGATCTGCTCTTGCCACTTGGCCTGGAAGAAGTCGCGGCTGGGCCAGATGTGGTGTTTGTCGGTCTGCTCGCGCATCGCCTGGAACAGTGCTTCCGGGCCGCAGAGCAGGCGCGCCTCCATGATGTTGGTGGCGACGGTGATGTCGGCGCGCCCCTGCTCGATGCAGTCGGCCAGGGTGCGTACGCTGTGGCCGATCTCCAGTCCCAGGTCCCAGAGGAACATGAGGAATTTTTCCAGCGCCGGGCCGTGATGTTTCAGTGCCTCCGGTTCCGCCAGCAGCATGATATCGATGTCGGAGCGGGGATGGAGTTCGCCACGACCATAGCCGCCCACGGCGACCAGCGCGATATCGTCGACAGCGGGGACGCAGTAGCGCCAGGCGTGGATCAGGATTTGATCGATGAAGGCGGCGCGGTGGGTAACCAGCGAGACGATCGACTCGCCGTTGAGGAAGCGATACTCCAGCGCGTCGTCGCCCTGGCGAATCGCGTCGCGGAACGGTTTGAGCGGAACGGCTGCGGCGGCGAGGTCGGCCTCGAAGCGCTCCGCGTCGAATAGCTCTTTAACCGCAAAAAGCATTAAACGGTTTCGCCCTTGCGCAGGGTCAGCACCTCGACGCCATCGGGGGTGACCAGGATGGTGTGTTCCCACTGGGCGGAGAGGCTACGGTCCTTGGTGATCACGGTCCAGTCGTCGGGCAGCAGGCTGACGTTGCGCTTGCCCGCGTTGATCATCGGCTCGATGGTGAAGATCATGCCCGGCTCAAGCATCGCGCCGGTGCCGGGGCTGCCATAGTGCAGCACCTGCGGTTCTTCGTGGAATTCGGCGCCGATGCCGTGACCGCAGTATTCGCGCACCACCGAGTAGTTGTTGGATTCGGCGTGATGCTGGATGGCGTGGCCGATGTCGCCGAGGCGTATGCCGGGGCGGACCATGCGGATGCCGATCAGCAGGCACTCGCGGGCGATCTCGACCAGGCGGCGCGCCTTGATCGACGGTTCGCCGACGAAGAACATCTGGCTGGTGTCGCCGTGGTAGCCGTCCTTGATCACGGTGATGTCGATGTTGACGATATCACCCTTCTTCAGTTTCTTGTCGCTCGGGATGCCGTGGCAGACCACGTGGTTGATCGAGGTGCAGATCGATTTGGGGAAGCCGTGATAATTCAACGGCGCCGGGATCGCCTGCTGCTCGTTGACGATGTAGTCGTGGCAGAGCCGATCCAGCTCGTCGGTGGTCACGCCCGGCACCACATGGGGGGCGATCATCTCCAGTACCTCGGCGGCCAGCCGCCCGGCAACGCGCATCTTCTCGATTTCAGCCGCGGTCTTGATCTTTATGCTCATCTATCTGATTTTCCTGCATTTGTCGGTTGAGGCTCGGATCCAGGCCGGGCTGCGCTACTCCCCGTAAATTGGGGGATGAACGTTGTTGAATAAAGGGGCTTATGGTATAAAGGGCGGCTTTTATAGGCAAACCAAAAATCAGCACCCAGCGGATGGTCCGTCGGGGCTGAAATCCACACATGTGCTGAAGGTACCTTTCGAGGTTCTTCGGTTACCCGGGTGCCCCGCGAGGGGTTGGGTCACCGTCTGCACATGGAGGACTAACCCAAGCAGGAGTATATAGAATGGCAAATATGACCATGCGTCAAATGCTGGAGGCCGGTGTTCACTTCGGTCACCAGACCCGTTACTGGAACCCCAAGATGGCTCCGTTCCTCTTCGGCGACCGTAACAAGATTCATATCATCAACCTGGAGAAGAGCCTCCCGCTGTACAACGAGGCGATGAACTTCATCTCCAAGCTGGCTTCCAAGAAAGGCAACATCCTTTTCGTCGGCACCAAGCGCCAGGCCCGTGACATCGTCCGTCAGGAAGCCGAGCGTTGCGGTATGCCCTACGTCAACCACCGTTGGCTGGGCGGCATGCTGACCAACTACAAAACCGTCAAGCAGTCCATCAAGCGCCTGAAAGATCTGGAAGCGATGGATCAGGACGGCTCACTGGATCGCCTGACCAAGAAAGAGGCGCTGATGCGCCGTCGTGAAATGGAAAAGCTGCAGCGCAGCCTGGGCGGTATCAAGGACATGGGCGGCCTGCCGGACGCACTGTTCGTTATCGACGTGGGTCACGAGAAGATCGCTGTTAACGAAGCGCGTACCCTGGGTATCCCGGTTATCGCCGTTATCGACAGCAACTGCAGCCCGGACAACATCGACTACATCATCCCCGGTAACGATGACGCCATCCGCGCCATCACCCTCTATGTTCAGGGCGCATCCAACTCCATCCTGGAAGGCCGTGCCTCTTCTTCCACCGCCGGTGTGAAGGATGAGTTCATTGAGGTGAGCGAAGACTCCGGCGAAAAGGCGGCTGGCTAAATCGCCTTGAGCTGAAACGAAAAGGGGGCATTGCCCCCTTTTTTGGAACATGACTACTCGTGTCCGTCCCGGCGGCGCGATTTCGTTTTTAGATGATTGGTTAAGAGGAACAGCAACATGTCTATTACCGCTTCTATGGTAAAGGATCTGCGCGAGCGCACCGGCGCCGGCATGATGGAGTGCAAGAAAGCCCTGGTTGAGTGCAACGGCGACATCGAAGCCGCCATCGAACACATGCGCAAGACCGGTCTGGCCAAGGCCGACAAGAAAGCCGGTCGTACCGCTGCGGAAGGCCTGATCGTGATCAAGGCTAGCCCTGACAACAAAAAGGTCGCCATTGTCGAAGTTAACTGCGAAACCGACTTCGTCACCAAGGGCGACGACTTCCAGAACTTCAGCAACGAAGTGGCGCAACTGGCACTGGACAACAACGCTGCTGATGTCGATGCGCTGATGGCCTGCACCATGTCCGGCGGTGCTTCCGTCGCTGACACCCTGAAGACGCTGATCGCCAAGATCGGTGAGAACATGAATGTACGTCGCGTTGCTCTGCTGCAAAGCAATGGCCTGCTGGCCAGCTACTCCCACGGCAGCCGCATCGGTGTGGTCGTTAACCTGGAAGGCGGCGATCTGGATCTGGGTCGCGACATCGCCATGCACATCGCTGCCAGCCGTCCTACCGCGGTCTCTGACGCCGAAGTTGACCCGGCGCTGATCGAGAAGGAAAAAGAGATATTTACCGCTCAGGCCGCCGAATCCGGCAAGCCTGCCGAGATCATCGAGAAGATGATCGGCGGTCGTATCGCCAAGTTCCTGAAAGAGATCACCCTGCTGGGTCAGCCGTTCGTTAAAGACCCGGATACCACCGTAGAGAAGCTGCTCAAGGGCGCAGGTGCAACCGTTGTTGCTTTCACCCGTTTTGAGGTGGGCGAGGGTATCGAGAAGAAACAGGAAAACTTTGCCGACGAGGTTATGGCCCAGGTCAAAGGTAGCTAAGAGATGGGTGCCGCCAAGGGCAAACTGGCATATAAACGTATCCTGCTCAAACTCAGCGGCGAAGCGCTGATGGGCGAGCAGGACTTCGGTATCGATCCGGCGGTGGTGCAGCGCATCTCCGCCGAGATCGCCGAAATCGTCAAGGATGGAGTGGAAGTCGGTTTGGTGATCGGTGGTGGCAACATCTTCCGTGGCGTCAGTCTGGCTTCCGGTGGCATTGAACGGGCCACCGCGGATCACATGGGGATGCTGGCGACGGTGATTAACTCGCTGTCGGTACAGGATGCCCTGGAGAAAGCGGGTGTTACCGTACGGGTGATGTCGGCACTGCCGATCCATCAGGTCTGTGAAGACTATGCGCGTCGTCGTGCCATTCGCCACCTGGAAAAGGGGCGGGTGGTGATCATGGCCGCCGGTACCGGTAACCCGTTCTTCACCACCGACTCTGCGGCGACCCTGCGTGCTATCGAGATCAACGCCGATCTGGTGCTCAAGGCAACCAAGGTGGATGGCGTGTACAACGCCGATCCGGTCAAGGACCCGACGGCGACCCGCTACAGTCGCCTGACCTTTACCGAGGTGCTGAACAAACAGCTCGGTGTGATGGATCTGACCGCTATCGTTCTGTGCCGTGACCACAACATGTCCTTGCGTGTATTCAACATGAACAAACCGGGTGCCCTGCGCGACATTATGTTGGGCGAGGATGAAGGCACTCTGGTGGAATGTGGAGATAAGTGATGATTAACGACATCCAGAAATCTGCCGAATCACGTATGCAGAAGAGCATCGAGGCGCTGAAGACCGAACTGACCAAAATCCGTACCGGTCGCGCCCATCCCAGTCTGCTGAACCATATCACCGTCGACTACTACGGCTCCGAAGTGCCGATCGGCCAGGTGGCCAATATCGCAGTGGAAGATTCGCGTACCCTGACCGTGACCCCGTGGGAAAAGCCGATGGTCGCGGCGGTGGAGAAGGCGATCATGACCTCCGATCTGGGTTTGAACCCCTCCAGTGCCGGTACCGTGATCCGTGTACCGATGCCGCCGCTGACCGAAGAGCGCCGTCGCGATCTGACCAAGGTGGTCAGGAACGAAGGCGAGCAGGCCAAGGTGGCTATCCGCAACATCCGTCGTGATTCCAATAACGACATCAAAGGTTTGTTGAAGGATAAGGAGATCGGTGAGGATCAGGCCCGTGGTGGCGAGGATAGCATTCAGAAGATCACCGACAAGTACATCGCTGAAGTGGACAAGGTGGTCGCTGCCAAAGAGCAGGACCTGCTGTCCATCTAGGGCGCAATAACAACGCAGCGGCCTCTATGTAAGGCCGCTGCTTTTTTCCACAGCGATGCCGGATTCGGTGGGTATGGCCGACAAAAACGATTCCAACTTCACCCAGGGCAATGTCCCCCGTCATGTCGCCATCATTATGGATGGTAATGGCCGCTGGGGACGCAAACGCCACTTACCGCGTGTGGCCGGTCACAAGGTCGGTCTGGAAGCGGTGCGTCGCACCATCAATAGTTGTGTTAAAACCGGGGTCGAGGTTTTGACCCTGTTCGCCTTCAGCAGCGAGAACTGGCGTCGTCCCAAGGACGAGGTCGGGGTGCTGATGAATCTGTTTCTCACCGCACTGCAAAATGAAGTCAAAAAGCTGCACCAGAACGGCGTGCGTGTGCGTGTCATCGGCGATATCAGCGCCTTCTCCCCCGAACTGCAGCAGCGTATCCGTGAAAGTGAGGCGCTGACCCGCGACAACACCCGCCTGCATCTCAACATCGCCGCCAACTACGGCGGTCGCTGGGACATCACCCAGGCCTGTCGTGCCCTGGCGGCAGAGGTGGAAGCTGGCAGGCTTGTCAGTGAGGCGATCACCCCTGAGTTGATCGACAAGCATCTCTCCCTGACCGATCTGCCCGAGCCGGATCTGTTTATTCGCACCGGTGGCGAGCAGCGCATCAGCAACTTCCTGCTCTGGCAACTGGCCTATACCGAGCTCTATTTCACCGATCTGCTGTGGCCCGATTTCGACGAGACCGCTTTCAACGCTGCCCTCGAGTCGTTCGCCTCCCGTCAGCGCCGTTTCGGTCGCACCGGCGATCAGGTTGAGGAGATGCGTCATGCTTAAACTACGCGTTATCACTGCCCTGATCCTGGCGCCGCTGGCGCTGTGGGCGATCTGGTCCAGCTCTCCCGCCGCTTTTGCTCTGGGTGTCGCCCTGATCGTCTCCATGGGTGCCTGGGAGTGGGCGCGCCTTTGCGGTCTGAACACCATGCCCGGCAGACTGGCCTATGTGGCGCTGATTGCCGCGTCGATCTTCGTGGTCTATCGCTTTGCCGGTTCCGGTGAGTGGTCAATGATGATTTTGCTTGCTGCGGCCGCCTGGTGGGGCGTGGCGCTGCTCTCGGTGCTGGCCTACCCCCGTAGCGCGGCCTTGTGGAAATTCGCTCCGGTACGCGGCGTGGCCGGGATACTGGTGATGGTGCCTGCCTGGGCAGCACTGTCGTTGCTGCATCAGCGTTTCGGTCCTGGTTTCGTGATTCTGCTGGTGATGCTGATCTGGGCTGCCGATACCGGCGCCTACTTTGCCGGTCGCGCCTTCGGCAAGCGCAAGCTGGCGCCGAATGTCAGCCCGGGCAAGACCTGGGAAGGGGTAGTCGGTGGGATGCTGTTCGCCCTGCTGATCGCCCAGATCTCGACAATCTGGCTGCCCCCGGTGGACGGGATGGCAGCCTATCTGATTCTGGTGGTATTGACCGTTGCCCTGTCGGTGCTCGGCGACCTGCTGGAGAGTCTGTTCAAGCGCATCGCCGCGGTCAAGGACAGCGGCGGTCTGCTGCCGGGGCATGGTGGCGTGCTGGATCGTATCGACAGCCTCACCGCCGCCGCGCCGATCTTCACTCTGGGACTGTTATGGCTGAGTCGGTAAAGGGCGTCACCATCCTCGGTGCCACCGGCTCCATCGGCGTCAGCACGCTGGATGTGCTGGCACGCCATCCCGAGCGCTATCGGGTGGTGGCACTGAGCGCCAATCGCCAGGTCGAGCGTCTGCTGGAGCAGTGTCTGCAATTCTGTCCGCGCTACGCGGTGATGGTCGACGAAGCGGCGGCGGAGCAACTGCGCGGCAAACTGGCGGCGCAGGGCGCCGAGGTTGAGGTATTGAGCGGCGTGGCGGGACTGGAAACGATCGCCGCGCTGGATGAGGTCGACTACGTGATGGCGGCCATCGTCGGTGCTGCCGGGTTGCCCCCGGCACTCGCCGCGGCGCGTAGCGGCAAGCGTATTCTGCTGGCCAATAAAGAGGCGCTGGTGATGTCGGGCCAGCTCTTTATGGATGAGGTGCGCCGCCACAACGCCGAACTGCTGCCCATCGACAGCGAACACAACGCCATCTTCCAGTGCATGCCGGGCGATTTCTCCCGCGGCCTGAGTGAGGTTGGGGTTAGCCGTATCCTGCTGACCGCCTCCGGTGGCCCGTTCCGTACCACCCCCATCGAGCAACTGGCGTCGGTGACCCCGGCCCAGGCGGTGGCCCATCCCAACTGGTCGATGGGACAGAAGATTTCGGTCGATTCCGCCACCATGATGAACAAGGGGCTGGAAGTGATTGAAGCGTGCTGGTTGTTTAATACCACTACCGCGAATATTCAGGTGGTGCTGCACCCGCAGAGCGTGATCCACTCGATGGTGGAGTACAACGACGGTTCGGTGCTGGCGCAGATGGGCAATCCCGACATGCGTACCCCCATCGCCCACGCTCTGGCCTGGCCGGAGCGGATCGAGTCGGGTGTGCCGAGCCTCAACCTGTTCGAGGTGGCGCGGCTCGATTTCGAGGCACCGGATTTAAAGCGTTTTCCCTGCCTGCGGCTGGCGATGGAGGCGATCGAGGCGGGCGGTACCGCACCGGCGATTCTCAATGCCGCCAACGAGATCGCCGTCGAGGCGTTCCTGCAGGAGCGTATCCGTTTCACCGCGATCCCGGAACTTATTGAAGCGACACTGGGACGAATGACCATTGCGGCGGCCGACTCGCTGGAGACGATCTTTGCCGCCGATGCGGCAGCCAGAGAGATGACCACCGCGCTGATGGATGATGTAGAGGTAATGCACTGATGATGGATGTTCTGTTGACCGTCGTGTCGCTACTGGTGGCCTTGAGCCTGCTGATTGCCGTACACGAACTGGGTCACTTTCTGGTCGCCCGCTGGATGGGAGTGAAGGTACTGCGCTACTCCATCGGTTTCGGCAAACCGCTATGGCAGAAAACCTCCGGTGCAGACCAGACCGAATATGTGCTGGCGGCGATCCCGCTGGGCGGTTACGTCAAAATGCTCGACGAGCGCGAGGGCGAGGTGCCCGAGGCGGAACTGCATCGCGCCTTTAACCGTCAGCCGGTGTTAAAGCGTAGCTCCATCGTACTGGCCGGTCCGTTTTTCAACTTTGCCTTTGCCATCGTCGCCTACTGGTTGATGTTTGTGATCGGTATCAATGGCATCAAGCCAATCATCGGTGATATTGCACCCGATACGATCGCCTCGGCGGCGGGTTTGCACAGCGGTCAGGAGATCCTCTCGGTGGATGGCGAGCCGACCCCGACCTGGCAGTCGGCGATTGAGGCGATCCTGCCCAAGATGTTGCTCAACCTGCCGGTGAAGCTGACCGTCTACGAGGGCGGCGTTAGCCGCGAGGCCGTGCTCGAAGTTAACGATGTGGCGGCCGACAGCAATCCTCAGGAGCTTTACCGCAAGCTGGGACTGAACGTATACCAGCCACGCATCGCGCCGGTGATCGGCAAGGTGGTTAGCGGCTCGGTGGCTGAACAGGCCGGACTGAAGACCGGTGACCGGGTGATTATGGCGGCGGGACAGTCCGTAGATGAGTGGCAACAACTGGTGTCGATCATCGAGGTGCATCCCGATATGCCGCTTGAGCTGCGGGTTCAGCGCGATGGCAGTGACGTGACACTCAACCTGCGTCCTCAGGCCGTTACTGGCGACAAGGGGTCGGTGGGCAAGATCGGCGCTGCCGTCTATTTCGATCGCAGCCTGTTTGAGCCGCTGCGTGCGGAATTACGGTATGATGCGCTAGCGGCGCTGCCCGCCGCTTTGAACAAAAGCTGGGAGATGGCCTCGCTGACATTGAAGATGATCGGCGAAATGATTATGGGCCGTGCTTCGGTGGAGAATATCAGCGGGCCCATCGGTATCGCCCAGTATGCCAAGCAGTCTGCCGATGCGGGGATCAGCCACTTCCTCAAGTTTCTTGGTCTGATCAGCGTCAGCCTCGGGGTGTTGAATCTGTTACCGATCCCGGTGTTGGATGGTGGGCATTTGCTCTACTACCTCATTGAGGGAGTGATTCGTCGTCCGCTGCCGGAGCAGATCGAGGCGCTGGGGCAACGCATCGGTCTGGCATTGATTCTGGCCCTGACCTGTTTGGCTATTTTTAACGACCTGGTTCGTCTTGCCGAGTAATTGACGATTAATAAACGAGAGAAAATGTCTTTGCTGTTACGTGTCGGTCTTGTCGCACTGTTGGCCTGGAGTTCGGCCGCTGTCGCCATCGAGAAGTTTGTGATTTCAGATATCCGCGTAGAGGGGTTGCAGCGTATCTCCCTGGGTACGGTCTATAACTATCTGCCGTTGAAAAAGGGCGATACCCTGGATGAAGAGACTGCCGATGCCGCAGTTCATGCGCTGTACAAAACTGGCTTCTTCCGCGATGTGGTGCTGGAGCGTGATGGCAAGGTACTGGTGGTATTTCTTGCCGAGCGTCCGGCGATTGCCAGTATCGAGCTGAAAGGTAATGACGATATTCCGACCGATACCCTGAAGGCCAACATCAAGCTGGTCGGTATGAGCGAAGGCCATGTGTTTGACTACTCGATGCTGGACAAGGTCAAACAGGAGTTGAAGCAGGCCTATCTGGCGATGGGTAAATACAATGCCCAGGTGCGTTCCACCGTCACGCCACTGGAGCGGAACCGGGTTGCGGTACTGATCGAGATCGCCGAAGGCGATGTGGCGGCGATTCGGCATTTGAACATCATCGGTAACCAGGCATACAGTCAGGCGGAACTGACCAGGAAGTTTCAACTTGGACCGGATGCGGGTTGGTTTAGCAGCAGCGATCAATATTCCAAGCAGAAACTGGCTGCCGATCTGGAGACACTGCGCTCCTATTACATGAACAGCGGTTATATCAATTTCGACATCCTCTCCACTCAGGTGACGATTACCCCGGACAGGAAGGATGTCTACATCACCATCAACATCGCCGAAGGCGAGAAGTACAAAATCGGTTCAGTCACTGTTGCGGGCGAAACCATCGTCCCCAGGGCGGAGATCGAAAAACTGATTTCGGTCAAACCCGGCGATACCTTCTCGCGTCTGGAGATTACCGAGAGTCATAAACGTATTGGCGATGCGCTGGGCAACATCGGTTACGCCTTCTCCAACATCAATCCCATTCCGGAAGTCGACAAAGAGAAGCTTGAGGTCAACCTCACGTACATGATCGACCCGGGACAGCGGGTATCAGTTCGCCGCATCAACCTTACCGGTAACCTGCGTACCAATGACGAAGTGCTGCGTCGTGAAATGCGTCAGATGGAAGGCGGCTGGATGTCTTCCAGCAAGGTGCAGCGTTCGGTGACCCGTCTCAACCGCTTGGGCTATTTCAATGATGTCAGCGTCAAAACCCCGCAGGTGCCGGGGACGACGGATCAGGTCGATGTTAATTTCGACGTAGTGGAACGCGACTCTTTCGGTAGCTTCAACTTCGGTATCGGTTACGGCGACGTGCAGGGGATGTTGATCAACGCCAGCATCAACTGGGAAAACTTTCTCGGTACCGGCGAGAAGATGTCGATTAACTTCGACAACAGTTCCACCGCGACTACCTACAGTTTCAACTCTACTGACCCCTACTGGACAAAGGATGGGGTCAGTCGTACCTATAGTCTTTACTACCGCACCACCGACTCCGGTGCGGCCAATACCTCGGATTACACCCGTGATAGTTATGGTGGTTCGCTGCGCTTTGGCGTACCGGTGAGTGAATACGATACGATGAGTTACGGCCTGCGTTACGAACACTCGAAAATGAACGTGGACAGCGCGACCTCAACCGAGGTGCTCGACTTCTGTGCCGATGCCACAACATCCAGTGTTCAATATGACTGCCAATACGATACCTACAGCATCGATGTTGGCTGGACCCATGATACCCGTAACCGCGCGATCTTCCCGGATGCCGGCGGCAAACTGTCGCTGGGTGGCGAGGTGGGTCTGCCCGCTACGGACAGTTCGCACCGCTTTTATAAACTGCGGGTTAACGAGCAGCACTATTTCCCGCTGGCGAAATACCTGACCTTTAGTGTGGAAGGGGAGGTCGCCTACGCCGATGTCTACGACACTAGTAAAATCCTGGCGCCCTATGAACGCTACTATGCTGGCGGTGTCTCTACCGTGCGCGGCTATCGCACCAATACCATGTTCTCGACACCGTCTACCCTGGATACCTCTGGCGACCCGTTTGGCGGTAATGCCCGCCTGCTGGGCAGTATGGAGTTGGTGTTCCCGCCACCCTGGGAGCCGGACAGCCAGTCAATGCGCTTGAAGGCTTTCGTCGACGCGGGTAACGTATACGACACCAGTGAAAGCACCGACCTGTCAGAACTTCGCTACACTACTGGCCTGACACTGTCCTGGATGACCCCGGTCGGGCCGTTGACCTTCAGTTATGCCGTACCGCTGAACGAGAAAACCGGTGACGAAACGGAGAGCTTCCAGTTCACGCTGGGCATCCAGTAACGATGGTTTACTACAGGAAATCGTCATGAAAAGAATTACATCTCGCCTTGCCATGTTCCTGTTCGGTTTGGCCGCCTGTACTGGTATCGCCTCTGCGGAGAGCGGTGCCAATATCGCTTTTGTGAATACTGCCCAGGTGCTGGAGCAGGCACCACAGGCAGAGGCTGTACGTAAAACCCTGCAGGACGAGTTCTCCGCTCGTGATACCAAGTTGCAGGGCGAACAGAAAAAGATCAAAGCGCTGGAAGACAGAATGGCGCGTGATAGCCTGACCATGAGTCAGGAAGAGCAGAGTAAACTGGAACGGGAGATTCTGGCACAGAAACGCGACCTCAAACGCTCACGCGATGAGTTTGCCGAAGACTTCAATATTCGACGCAATGAAGAACTGGCGAAGATGCAGCGCGACATCGCTACCTCCATCGTCGCCCTGGCCAAGGAAAAAGGTTTCGACCTGATTCTGGAAACCGGTGTGATCTTTGCCAGTGAGCGCGTTGACATTACCAAGGTCGTGATCGAGCGGCTGAAGCAGGATTTCGCCAAGAGCGACAACAAGAAAAAGTAGGCGCGACGGGCTTGCACTATACACTCGGTCAACTGGCAGAAAAGCTGAACCTTCAACTTGAAGGGGAGGCTGACTATGTCGTCCATCGTATTGCCACACTGGCTAATGCTGATGCCGAGAGCATCAGCTTTCTTGCGGACTCCCGTTATCGTAAATACCTGCAGGGCAATAAGGCCGGTGCGGTCATTCTGCGTGAGGCCGATCGGCAGTATTGCGAAGGCAATGCCCTGATCTCGGACAATCCATACCTCAGTTATGCACGTCTTTCCGCACTGTTTGCACCTCAGCCTGGCGATGAGCTTCTGCTGCATGAGCGTGCGGTGATCCACCCCGAGGCAATTATCGGACAAAATGTCCGTGTCGGCGCCAATGCTGTGATCGGCAAAGCTGTACGTCTTGGCGACAACGTCAGCATCGGTGCTGGAACAGTCATTGGCGAGGGTAGCGAAGTTGGCGCAGGTTCAACCCTTTATGCCAACGTGACGGTGTATCATGACTGTCGTATCGGTGAGCGCGCCGTGATTCATGCGGGCGCGGTGATTGGTTCCGACGGTTTCGGCTTCGCCAACAGCAAAGGGGAATGGATCAAGATCCACCAGTTGGGCAGAGTGATCATCGGCAATGATGTCGAGATCGGCGCCAACACCAGTATCGATCGCGGTGCGATTGAAGATACCGTGATTGGCGACGGGGTAAAGCTGGATAACCAGATACAGATCGCACACAACGTCAAGGTCGGTAATAACACTGCCATGGCTGGCTGTGTCGGTGTGGCGGGTAGTGCCGATATCGGTGCCAACTGTGCCATCGGCGGTGGCGTCGGTATTCTGGGGCATCTGAAGATTGTCGATGGTGTGACCGTGACTGCCATGTCGATGGTGCCCGGTTCAATCAGGGAGAGTGGGGTCTATTCCGCGGGTACGCCGTTGGAGCCGAAGGCGGAGTGGCAAAAGAATTACGTACGCTTTAAACAGCTTGACGATATGGCTCGCCGTATCAAGATGCTGGAGAAAGCATTGGCTGAGAAAACAAAAGAAGGTTAACGATAGTGGAAAAGATGGACATTCAGGCAATCCTCGAACACTTGCCGCACAGGTATCCCTTCCTGTTGGTAGACCGCGTGTTGGAGTGCGAACCGGGTAAGCGCCTCAAGGCGATTAAAAACGTTTCAGTCAACGAGCCGATGTTCACCGGTCACTTCCCTGAACGCCCTGTTTTTCCTGGTGTCCTGATTATGGAAGCGCTGGCACAGGCTACCGGGATTCTGGCATTCAAAACCCAGGGCAAGAAACCCGACGGCAGCTCGCTCTACTATTTTGCCGGTATCGATAACTGCCGTTTCAAGCAGCCGGTATTGCCGGGTGATCAGCTGGTACTGGAAGTGGCCGTACTGAAAGAGAAACGTGGTATCTGGAAATTCAGTGCCGAAGCCAGCGTCGATGGCAAGGTTGTCGCCAGTGCTGAACTGATGTGTGCAGAACAGGTCATTAAATAATATGAACGACATCCACTCCACAGCGATTATCGATCCTTCAGCCAAGATTGCAGAAGGGGTAACCATCGGCGCCTACAGCGTTATCGGAGCCGGGGTGGAAATTGGAGCCAACACCTGGATCGGACCACATGTGGTGATCAATGGGCCGACCAGCATTGGCTGCAATAACAAAATTCATCAATTCGCTTCACTCGGTGAAGCGCCGCAGGACCTGAAATATGACGGTGAGCCGACCCGCCTGGAGCTCGGTGATCGCAACACCATCCGTGAATTTGTCACCGTCAATCGCGGCACTCCCGGTGGCGGAGGTGTTACCCGCGTCGGTAACGATAACCTGCTGATGGCCTACATTCACATCGCCCACGACTGCCAGGTGGGCAACAATGTGATCTTCTCCAACAACGCGTCGCTGGCAGGTCATGCACACGTTGGTAACTTTGTGATCCTCAGTGGCTTTACCCTGGTACATCAGTTCTGCTCCATCGGTGACTATGCGTTCACCGGCATGGGCAGTGCCATCTCCAAAGATGTGCCGCCGTACCTGATGATCTCGGGAAATCCCGCTGCGCCGCACGGTCTGAACAAGGTCGGTCTCAAGCGTCGTGGTTTTAGCGACGAGCAGATTCGCAACTTGCTCAAGGTCTACAAGATCCTTTATCGGGAAGGTCTGAGCCTGGAAGAGGCGACCAAACAGATCAACGCGATGGGTGAGCAGCATGAGGAAGTGAAGCGCTTTGCCGATTTCCTTGGCGATTCGCGGCGCAGTATTATTCGTTAATAGCAGAAAGAAAAGCCGCGCTTAGCGTGGCTTTTTTATTTGTGCAGTAATTCCAGCGCCAGCTCGGCGACATGTTTTGAACCACCACTGCCCCCCAACCTTTCCCTGACCGCCAGTTGACGCTCACGCATGGCGTCGGCCCTGGCGTTATCGTTAAGCAGTTCAAGTGCTGCCTGGCTGATTTTGTCCGGCGTAGCGTCGTGCTGAATCAATTCGGGTGCAACCCTTTCCCCCGCGACGATGTTACATAGGGCGATGTGATCGACCTTGATCATGCGTGACATGATGCGGTAACTGAGTGAGGCAATTTTATAGATCACCACCAGCGGCACCTGCATCAGGGCAATTTCCAGTGTCGCGGTGCCTGAGGCGCTGACGATAGCATCGCAGGCGCGCATGACGTCGTAGGAACGACCGGGTATGACGCGAATATCGAGATACGTTGTCGCCAGATAGGGTGTAAGAAACTCTTCGCTGAGTGTCGAGGCTCGCGGGAGAATAAATTGCACATCTGGGCGTTGCCTGTGGATAAGCGCAGCACTCTCCAGCACGATGGGTAACAGCCGTTTGATCTCACTACGGCGACTGCCGGGGAAAAGTCCCAGTACCGGGCGAGAGGGATCGAGACCGAATTCCTGCTCTGCCTGTTCATGGCTTAAGCGACTGGTGACTTCATCCACCAACGGATGACCGACAAAACGCACCGGCACACCAGCCTGTTCGTAGAATGGGACTTCGAAGGGAAAGACCACCGCCATCATGTCGACCAGCTTCTTGATCTTGTAAACCCGTTTCTGTCGCCAGGCCCATACTTGCGGGCTGATGTAATAGAGCACCTTGATGCCGAGTTCTTTGGCGGTTTTTGCCAGGCGCAGATTGAAGTCGGGATAGTCGACCAGGATCAGCATGTCCGGACGACGCTCACGCAGCTCGTTACGCATTCTGTCCAGTACACCTTTGAGAAAGCGGTAGTTGGCCAGTACTTCGACCAGACCCACTACCGCCATATCGGCAGAGTCGACCAGAATCTCGACACCGGCCTTTTTCATCCGCTCGCCACCGATACCGGCAAAATGCACCGCTGGCTCGATTTGATGCAGCTCTTCTACCAGACGTGCCGCATGATGGTCGCCGGAGGCCTCTCCGGCGACGATCAAAACCTGTTTAGGTGTATTGGACACAGACTGCAGGTACGAAATTAAAGCGCTGAGCGAATCACATCCAGAATCATGTCCACCTTCTCATCTTCCAGTTCAGGATAGACCGGCAGGGACATGCAAAGGCTGGCGATCTTTTCTGTCACTGGCAGCGTCACGCCTTTGCACATTTCGGCAAAGACTTCCTGCTGGTGCAGCGGAATAGGGTAGTAGACCGCGCAGGATATCTGCTGTGCCTGCAATGCAGCCATGATTTGATCGCGCTTCTCACTCAGCAGGGTGTACTGGTGATAGACGTGACGACCGATGCCATCTTCGTGCGGCGGAGTGGTGCCATCCATCTGTGCCAGTGCGGCGGAGTAGCGATGGGCGACGCGGCGGCGGCCTTCGTTGTACTGATCGATACGCTTCAGCTTGGCGCGCAGAATGACCGCCTGCAGTTCATCGAGGCGGGAGTTGAAGCCCAGCTCTGAGTGGTGGTAACGCTGCCAGCTACCGTGGTTGCGCAGTACGCGCAGATGCTCGACGGCTTTATCGTCGTTGGTGGTCACCAGACCACCGTCACCAAAGCAGCCCAGGTTCTTGCTGGGGAAGAAGCTGAAGCAACCGGCGGCGCTCAGGCTGCCGGTCTGTTTGCCACCGATGTCGGCGCCGAAGGACTGGGCGCAGTCTTCCACCACAATCAGACCGTGTTTGTCGGCGATGGCCTGAATGCCGGGCATATCGGCAGGTTGACCGAACAGGTGAACCGGCAGGATCGCTTTGGTCTTTTTGGTGATCGCTGCTTCGATCTGGTTGACGTCGATGTTCATGGTCTTTTCGTCGATGTCGACGAAGACCGGAACCGCACCGACATAGAGAATCGCTTCGGCGGTGGCAATGAAGGTGAACGGGGTGGTGATGACTTCGTCGCCTTCGCCGATACCGGCAGCGATCAGTGCCAGATGCAGGGCATCGGTACCCGAGGCGCAACCGACCGCGTGTTTTACACCGAGGTAGGTGGCGGCCTCTTCCTCGAACGCCTTGACGTTGGGGCCGAGGATGAACTGAGTCGCTTCCAGTGCCTGCAGCAGGCCCTGATCGATTTCGTCTTTAATCGCGTGATACTGACCTTTGAGGTCCACCATTGGGATCATGTGTCGTTACCTCTGGGTAAATTTATTGAATTCGGTTCAGGCCAGGATTTCGCTGATGCGAATCGCTGTATCGAGTGCCCGACGGCCATCTTCACCGGTAACCGGCGGCGCACTCTTGTTGTTTATCGCATCGATAAAGGCCGTTGCTTCGGCCAGGATCGCATCGGAGTTATCGAAGATGCTCTCCTCGGAGGTGATCTCGGGAATGCCCGGGAACATCTCTTTTTCGCCCTTGCGGTGCACGCTAAGGACCTTGTCCTGAAAGTCGATGGAGATATAGGCGTCGGGTTGGAAGATACGCATCTTGCGCTGCGGCTTCATGCTCACCCGGCTGGCGGTAACGTTGGCGACGCAGCCGCTCTCGAAGGTGATGCGCGCGTTGACGATGTCGTGTTCTTTGGTCAGCACGGAAACGCCGTTAGCGTCGATCTGCTTGATGGGGGAGCGCACCAGGTTCTGGATGATGTCGATGTCGTGGATCATCAGGTCCAGTACCACATTGACGTCGGCGCCACGAGGATTGAAAGGCGCCAGACGGTGCGACTCAATGAACTGCGGTGTGGTCAGCACCGGCTCAAGTGCCAGTACCGCCGAATTGAAGCGTTCCAGGTGACCGATCTGTAGCACCAGCGATTTCTCCCGGGCGATGGCGATCAACTCGTCCGCCTCGGCCACGGTGACGGTCATCGGTTTTTCCAGCAGTACATGGATGCCGTTTTCCAGGCACTCCTTCGCCACCTGATAGTGGAGCTGGGTGGGGACCACGATGCTCACCGCATCGACCTTGCCGAACAGTTCCCGATAATCGCCTACTGCCTGGGTATGGCATTCGTTGGCGACACGTTGGGCGTTTTCGATATTGCTGTCGGCGACAGCGACCAGTTCGGCCTGGGGCAGGGCGGCGTATTTCTGGGCATGAAAGCGCCCCAGATAACCGACGCCGATCACGGCGGTTTTAAGTGGAGTTGTCACAATGAAAATACCTGACTAATTTAGGTCGAAAACGAGCGCAAATGATCGCACTTAATGCAATAAAAATCAAGAAGATAGGTTGGGGAGTGTAGTAGATAAGTATTATTTTGTAATTGACAGTTATAACACTGCCAGTTAGATTGACACCGTGTCCCTCAGGGGACGACACCACACATAATAATACACGGAGGTACCCTGTGCTTGCACAAGGGATAGCCCGCTTCAAAAGTAAAAAGAAGCCGGATATAGCACCATCTTGGGAAACTGAAAAACCTCTTTCACGCGAGTCCTTTGTGTGGGCTGTTGGTAGTTTAGCCCATGTTCATCGAATTCCCTTTGAACCTCAGCTTCTCCAGCACAATTTCCCTCCCCCTCATACTGTCGCTAGCCTCATAGCCTCGCTGCAGAAAATGGGTCTCGAATTGCGTTATGCGCAACTAAGTGCAACTGGCATGCCTACCTTTCAACTCCCCTGTCTCGCTGTACTTAAGACTGAAGAAAATATTACAGAAGGAAATGGGGATGATGAAACAGAGGAGGAAGGCCCGGAATCCGTCAATCTGGTACTAATTGCCCGTCTTGAGGAGGGTCGTATCCTTTGGTTTTCAGCTGGCTCCAATACTCCTCAACTGGAGAACGCGGAAGATTTTCTTGAACGGATTGAGCCCACCGTGTTGACCGCCTGGCCGGAACAACTTGCTGAGGAAGAGGAGGGTAACAAGGCCCCAGAATTTGGTTTCCGCTGGTTTATCCCTGAAATATTAAAGCACAAGCGTCTATGGAAAGACGTATTGCTTGCTTCGTTAGCCATCCAGCTTTTTGCATTGGCCACGCCACTATTTACCCAGGTCGTTATTGACAAGGTTATCGTCCACCATGCGATGAACACTCTTTATGTGGTCGGGTTCGGGCTACTGATGTTTATGCTCTTTAGTGCGGGATTGACCTGGATTCGGCAATACCTGGTAATACACACAGGTAATCGAATAGATGCTGTATTGGGGAGCAAGGTATTCAGCCACCTGTTCCATTTGCCTATTCGCTATTTCGAAAAAAGGTCAACGGGAACCATGGTGGCACGGATTCAGGGGATTGAAAGTATCCGTGAGTTTGTCAGTGGAGCTGCGGTATCCCTGTTGTTGGACCTGCCGTTCCTGGTAATTTTCCTTGCTATTATGTTTTATTACAGCTGGCAGCTAACCTCCATTGTTTTAGTCTGCCTAACACTTATCGCAATTATCAGTCTTGCCATTACACCGTTACTACGCCAGCGCATGAACGAACAGTTTCAACGTGGCGCAAAAAACCAGGCATTTCTCACCGAATACCTCTCAGGTGTGGAAACAGTTAAATCACTGCAAATGGAGCCGCAGCTCAATCACAAATATGGCGACATGCTCGCCGCCTATCTGGAAGCAGGGTTTAAAAGTCGTGCACTTGGGAATACCTACAACGTATCGGCTCAAACAATTGAGCAGGTACAAACTCTCGCCGTACTAGCTGTGGGGGCCTGGTTGGTGATGAGTACCGATACCTTCACTATCGGTATGTTGGTTGCTTTCCAGATGTTTGCCAGTCGCTTATCTCAGCCAGTTATGCGAATTGTAGGCATGTGGCAACAGTTCCAGCAGGCCAATATCTCGGTTAAACGCCTGGGCGATATTATGGATGCCCCGACTGAGCCCTATGCATTGATACCTGCACGCACACAAACAGGCTCAGGAAAGATTGAAATTCAAGGACTCGCATTTCGCTACGGCGAAGACCGGCCTTTTCTTTATCAGGATCTCAATGCATCAATACCAGCAGGTACCTCTGTTGCAATTCTGGGGCAGTCAGGTAGCGGTAAAAGCACACTAACTAAATTGCTACAGGGTTTCTACCAACCTTCCGAAGGGCGCATCTTGCTGGATGGACGAGATATCCGCCATCTCAGCGCCAATGAACTACGCCGTCATTTTGGTGTGGTTCCACAAGAAAGTGTGCTCTTCTCCGGAACAATATATGAGAATCTTATCCTCGCAAACCCTTACGCCACGTTCGAGCAGATAAGCAATGCCTGCAAAATGGCGGAAATCCATGAAGTGATTGAAGCCTTGCCAGAAGGTTACCAAACTGAAATCGGTGAAAATGGAAGCGGTCTTTCTGGCGGACAGAAGCAACGGATGGCGATTGCAAGGGCATTACTCAAGCAACCAAAGGTATTAATCTTCGACGAGGCTATTGCGCACCTTGATAGTGAAACATCTGAACAATTTGCCAATACCGTCAATCAGTTGCAAGGAAAGGTGACCGTGGTGTTTATCACTCACCAGATGCCGGAACGGTTACGTGTGGATCACAGTGTGTCACTTGGTGCATTCACAAAAAATATAACGAGTGTTGAATAAGGGTCTCCGGTGACAGTTAATCAGGACTTTTCGCCACGTCTTCTGGCTCTGCAGGAAAATCCGCCTTCGCCACTGCCACGTGCAGTGCTTATGACTCTTTTTGGGTTTCTCGTGATATTGATCTTGTGGTCGCTAATTGGCCAACTGGATATCGTCGTCCGCACTCAGGGTAAACTTCTTCCTGTAACGCGCATTAAAGTAGTGCAGCCACTGGAAGGAGGGCGAGTCGAGCGCATTCTCGTATCCGAAGGGAAACGGGTAGCAAAGGGTGAAACACTTCTGATTATGGATACCCATTTTTCTGAGGCGGACACGGAGAAGTTGAAATCCCAACTGGACGAAACAAAAATCCAGCTACGCAGAATAGAGGCGGAGCTTACTGGCGAAGAATTCAAGGCACTTCCCGATGATGACCAGAAGATATTTAGAGAAGTCGCCCAACAATATGAGGCGAATAGGCAAGCTATAAAAGAATCAGTGAGCGAACAACAATCCGTTCTCAAACAGGCGAAGCAGGACAAGGCTTCAGCAATGGAGATTCTGCAGAAACTTAAAGAGACATTGCCTATGTATAAAGAGAGTGAAAAGGCGATGTTGAAATTGGTGGAAAAAGGCTACGTCAATAGACTCGATGTTCTAGAAAAACAAAAGGAGCGTATTGCTGCAGAACAGGATATGCGTGCCCAGGAAAGAAACATTGAGTCGCTGAATGCAAGAATCGAGGAAGCGAAAACAAAGCTCGGTCGAATCAAGGCGGCAAACCGCCAGGCGCTGTTGGATAACCGGGCCGAACTGAACAACACCCTGGCGCAACTGGAGCAGGAGTGGGTCAAACAGGAACACCGAAACCAACTTATGGAACTCAAGGCGCCGCAGGATGGCTATATACAGGAACTGGCTGTCCATACCGAGGGTTCGGTGGTGCCGTCCGGTACGGTGTTGATGAGCATTGTTCCGGCGAATGAACCGCTCAAGGCCGAAGTCTACCTGGATAACAGGGATATCGGCTTTGTTAAACAAGGACAAACTGCAAAGGTAAAAATGGAGGCCTATGAATTTCAGCGCTATGGCTTACTTGATGCAGAAGTAGCCATGATTAGTGCGGATACCGTAACACAGCAACAGGGGGACGTGCAGAATGCCGTCAACTATCGCGCCCAACTTGACCTGGCGAATCAGTTCCTTGAAAAAGAAGGGAAGTCGTTTGAGCTGCGTCCAGGGATGATGGTGGTGGCGGAAATAAAAGTCGGTACACGCTCTGTGATGGAGTATCTGCTTTCACCGATCCAACAGGCGGTTTTGGAGGCGGGGACAGAGCGTTGAGATATTTGAGAGTAATCCTGGTTGCTGGGACGTTTTTGTTAACGCATACGTGTGTGGTATGTGCAGCGAGTTTTGATTGCGCAAAGGCAAATAGCAAAGTTGAGCGCATGATATGTGATATACCAGAACTATCAAAACTAGACGAAAAGCTGAGCGATATATATGGTCTTGCAGTACGGTACGACGAGAATGTCGACGCTATACGAGAAGCACAGCGGAACTGGTTGCGTTTCAGAAACAGCTGCCGTGATCCCATATGTGTAAAAGGGAGCTATGAATCACGCATAGAGGATTTTCGTGGTGGCAAGCCTGCGGGCTGGACGAAAGAATACATACAAAGGCAACAATTCTGCTCTACTGAGAAACCTACTCTTAAATTTGAGTATTGTGACAACAATGCACAATATTTGCCTTGCCCTGGAGGGGCAGGTGAGAATGAATCAGTATGTGAAGAATATCTTCGCCATCTTCAATCCTATACAACATCATTCCCCGCTTGCTCGTTCTCCGTGCCTCATGGATACATAAAGCTAAAATGGGTTGAAATGAATGTTTTACAATACCCAGAGTTAGTATATCAAGCAGAGAGAATGATTCTATCAGTAACGAAAGGATACAATCATCCTGCATTTGATGTATGGTTTCAAACTTTACGTAATGAGTTGGAAGCAGGGAAGATTTCGCCAAGGCTAAAAAAAGCAATAGTTTTAGTGAATGGTGTCGAGACATTTGTGTTGACTTATACACGTGATAGCAAGCGTTGCTTGGCCGGATTTAGGTCGCAGGTTCTATCAATGAATGGTTCAGATATGAGTCACGAGTACTTTGCGAATATTGAAGATAGTTTAGTGCCTTTGTCTGCACATCCTGCTGCCCAAAAAAACTCAGTATGGAGTATAAATGGGGAAGCTATATTTTTAGCTCAAAATTTGGAGGAAAAAACCGCGAACGAAAAACTGCGGTATTATGGATCTGGCTTTGTTTTTGTTGGTACTCATGGACTATACCTAATAAAAATAAACTGGCCAACTAGGTCATTTTATCTGAACAAAACTAATGGCGAATATTGTCTGTATGATGATGGTAATGAGGATAATAGTGTTGTTTCCATTAGTGCGCCAGAGATAACCATGTATGCATCAGAATATGTAGTTGCCGATAAAACAGGTCAAGATAATCTTCTTGAATTCAGTAACTATCCGCCTCTGTGTCAATTTAAACCACTTATTTTTCCATTTGATGAAAGGAAATATCATGCCGATCACTGATACAACCTCACTCACGGCCGAAGAGTTTAATACGCAATTACGCGCGTTTCTTCTAGGTGAAGAGGCGGGTAGGACGCTTCCGTATTATGATACAGCAGGAATAGCAACAATCGGAATCGGATACAATCTTACAGACTCTACAATGCGACAATACGTGTATGAGTCTATGGGGATAGTAGCTGGTTCACCGTTAGGCAACTCATTGTATGATGTCATGACGCGGCAAGATTTTGTTGATCGTGCTCAAGCTGCGGCAGACGCTAAGGATTGGACCTCACTATATCAAGTTACTGCAGAAATGCAACAAGCATTGGCGGAGGTATATGGACAGGTATTTGAGATGACCCAATCTCAAATTGATGAGGTTTATACCAAAACTATTACGGATCGTGTGTCAATAGTGAAACAGGCGCTCGGACTAGATGATGCGCAATACAATGTTGAATTAATCGCACTAGTTTCTGTTCAATACAACGGTTTATTTGGTCCTGGTATCAGGAATGCATTGGCATTCACCGATCCTTATGCTGCGAGAGCAGAGGCGTGGCGACAAATTAGATATGTTCATGCCGATCAACTCTGGGATAGACGGTACAGAGAGTCAGAGCTTTTTGGTTTGTATGGGAGCCCTCATGCGGTTTCAACAAATGAAGCCCTCTCTGTTTACGAGATGTATACAACTTATGGCGAGGAGATGTATGCAGCTGATCTTGATAATGGTGGTGTTGACAGTCTTGTTCGTGCATTAAGGCCATTTGCGAACGCATTGATTTCAGAATATGCGCCTGGCGCCGGAGTTTCCCCTCTTGATATCTTGGTTGCTGATAATTTTGGTGGTGGACTTTCTTCACTTTCACGAAACCGTTCAGATGTACCGGTTTTGCTGATTGGTGGTGCTAATGCAGAACTACTTACTTCAGGTCTTGGTGATGATTATTTGATTGGTCTTGGTGGCGAAGATCAGTTATTTGGTGGTGGTGGATATGATACATACATAGTTGGAGATGGTGATGTTGTAACGGATGTTGACGATTATGGAAGCATTCAGCTTGGAGGGGTGACACTTTCAGGTGCAAGCCGTAATGAAGGAGAGCAGTATTTTATTAGTTCGGATAAGAGTGCCGTCTACACAGAGTCGGGCGGCAGGATTGATGTATGGCTAAATGGTGAACATATTGTTGTCAATGCGGTAACAGAGGTCCACCGAGTAGAATACGAGACATACGTCGAAACCGGTATCCCTAGTATGGGGATTACTTTAATCACTTATAAAAAGGATACCCCCCCTCCTCCTTCTGATGGCCCTGGCGATGGCTCTAATGGTGAGCCACCGTGGAACGATCCATTTGATGATGCACAGCGCGCTGTTTGTCCGGTTGTCCTCGATCTGGATGGTAATGGTGCTGCGGTTGTTCCATCTGAGATAGGTGTCTATTTCGACCATAATGGCGATGGTTTTGCAGAGAGAACAGCATGGTTAACAAGTGGTGACGGCCTGCTTGTTCGCGATCTTGATGGTGATGGGAAGATTACGACGGGTAATGAATTATTCGGCGATCAAACAATAATGAAGAATGGCTTGGCGGCCCAGAATGGTTTCGAAGTATTAAAAGAATATGATGACAACCAGGATGGTGTTATAGACGCTCAGGACCTGATCTGGAGTGACTTGCAAATCTGGCAGGACGTTAATAGTGATGGTGTATCTCAGGCAGATGAGTTGCATGCGCTAAGTGATTTCGATGTTGCGTCAATTAATCTTGCATACAGTCAACCAGGAGGTTACCGAACTACTGCAACGAGCACATATACTAAAATGGATGGTAGCACATCAAACATCGTAGATGATGCATTTTTTACTTCTGTCCCATGGGATACAGTGTCTGCATCCTCTGTTGAAGTTTTGTCAGATGTGGCTGCGCTGCCATGTCTGGAAGGTTATGGTGTCGTCGAGAATCTACATCAGGCAATCTCTAAGGATGAGACTGGTAAGCTAAAAAAGTTAGTAGAAAGCTTTTTGACGGCAGGCAGCGTTGGGCAGCGCGAGAACTTAATGCACCAAATTCTGCTTGAATGGACAGGTAGTGTTGGGATTGATCCGTCTAGCAGACAGAATCCACACTATGGCACAAATTATGACGCACAGAAACTTAATGTCATCGAATCTTTCTATGGTGCCACATACATAAATACTGTTGCGGATTCAGGGTATATAGAATATGACCCGATACCCCAGTCTGTTGTTCATCTTAATTCCGCATATAATGCGATTTTCGAACAAATGTATTCGAGTTTGATGGTTCAAACTCATTTGCAGGACTTGTTCGGAAGTGTCTCTGTTTCCTTCGATATAGATGCGAATAGTGTATCAGTTGATGCGGCTGGTGCAATTTCCAAAATAGTGGATGTTTATGCTGACTATCCTCAGTACGCTATAGAACTGGCACGTGAGTTTTCAAGGGTTGTATTAAGCTCCAATCGTTTCAATACGGCTGATATGTCTGGAGCCTTGGACCAACTACGCCAACTTGATGTTGCTGTTTCAAGTTATGTGTCAGGTCTGATTGCATCATTACCAGCAAATAAAATAGATGGAACAGATGCGGATGATGTTTTCGAAGGCACTTTAGGTGCGGATGCGTTTTATGGTGCCGCTGGTAATGACCTAATGCATGGGAACCTGGGTGCAGATTATCTGGTCGGTGATGCTGGTGATGATGTTCTATACGGTGATGAAGGAGTAGATAGCCTCTTTGGCGGGTATGGCAATGATCTATTGGATGGAGGTCAAGGAAATGACTATCTGGTAGGTGGCCTGGGTAATGATACATATATATATGGTCGAGGCTATGGCTATGATCGGATTTCTGATACGGATGCGAATGTTGGGAATTTCGATGTTGTTCGTTTTACACCCGATATTAAGCCGTCTGATTTAACCGTAAAACGTATTCAATATGATCTGCTTATTACTATTTCTGACACCGGTGAGCAATTAAGAATTAGTAATTTCTTTTATGAAAAGAACCAGATAGAGCAACTTCTATTCACCGACGGGACAACATGGGCGCCAGCAGACCTTGAAGTGATGACGTTTGTTGCGACAGAAAGCGATGATTACCTGTATGCCGGCGCAGGTGATGATGTACTCACAGGTATGGGAGGGAATGATTCGCTGTTCGCGAATGATGGTAATGACGTACTGGATGGTGGTGCGGGATACGACTCGCTATATGGTGGAGCTGGTGATGATACCTACCTCTTCGGCAGAGGTTACGGCTACGATGTTATCTATGAATATGACACGTCTTCGAGCAGTATGGATGTGATCCGTTTTGCGGCAGATGTTTCGCCGGGTGATGTTCTAGTACAGCGTAATAAAAATGGCGACCTATATCTTACGATCACTGATACTAATGACCGATTGACTGTGTCCAGATTTTTCTCCGGTTCTCCCTATCAGATAGAGCGAGTAGTTTTTACTGACGGTACCTCATGGACACCGACCGAACTCGAAGCGCTTGCGCTGACCCCAACTGATGGTAGTGACTATCTGCTAGGTGGTGCGGGAGATGATGTGATTAGCGGGTTGGGAGGTGCGGATGAGATAATCGGTAATGCTGGCAATGATACGCTGGATGGAGGTGCTGGATACGATTATTTGCGAGGTGGTATTGGAGATGACACTTATATCTTCGGGCGTGGTTATGGGCATGACACCATACTCGATGATGATGTGACGGTAGCTAATCTGGATACAATTCAGTTTGCTGACGATGTATCTCCTGCCGAAATATCATTAAGACGATCGGGTAACAGCCTTTATATCACAATTATCGGCACTGATGATCAAATCTACATACCTAATTATTTTTCAGGTGAGCGCTACCAAATTGAGCGCCTCCTGTTTTCTGATTCAACTGTGTGGGGCGCAGCAGATATTATTGCATTTGTATCGACTCCGACCGATGGTAATGACAATTTAATTGGTGATGAGGATGCCAATGTCATTAGCGGCATGGACGGTGATGATTCAGTATCTGGCAATGGCGGAGATGACACCCTAAACGGTAATGCGGGGAATGATTATTTGAACGGAGGCTCCGGCAATGACACGCTGGACGGCGGTTCTGGTAATGACTCATTGCATGGTGGTTTGGGTGATGATGTGTATCTGTTTGAGCGCGGTTCCGGTAAAGACATTATATATGAATATGATGCAACCACTGGGAACATTGATACGATTCAGTTTTCAGCAGATATCCTGCCTGAAGATGTATCTGTGCGACGCGATAATCATAGTTTGTATTTCACTATTTCAGAAACGGGAGATCAACTGACCGTTTATAGATACTATCAGGGGGGACAGTATAAGGTTGAACGCGTTGCATTTGATAATGGTGTTGTGTGGACTCAGGCTGATATTGATGCCATCGCGCTTATGCCGACTGAAGGTGATGATTACCTGATGGGTACGGCAGGTAATGATGTTATTAACGGCTTGGGTGGCAATGACATATTGAACGGTTCTTCCGGTGATGATGTTCTTGATGGTGGTGCGGGTAATGATTCGTTACAGGGTGGTGATGGAAATGATATTTATCGCTTCGGAAGGGGGGGTGGTGCTGACATTATTTCCGATATAAGTTCTGGAGCAGGATATATTGATAGTATTGAATTTGCTAGTGATGTACTGCCTTCTGACGTCCTGGTAAGACATAGCGGCAATTCACTTGTTCTTACGATTATTGATACTGGTGATAGCCTTACTATCAATAATTTCTTTAGTGGCGCCTTGTGGAAGATTGAGGCTGTTTCATTCAGTGATGGCACTACATGGGGGGCAGCAGATTTAGAGTTGCTGGCTCTCGAGCCGACTGATGGTGATGATTATCTGGTAGGTGATGCTAATGATAATATTATCAACGGTTCTGATGGTAATGACATAATTCTCGGTGATTCAGGTAATGATACTATCAGTGGCGGTGCAGGTTATGATCGTCTTAGTGGCGGTAACGGCAATGATGTTTATTTGTTCGGCAGAGGTTCCGGGAAAGATTATATCAGTGAAAGAAATTATACCTTCGAGAGTTTTGATACCATAAAAATTTCTTCTGGTGTAATGCCGGATGAAATTGTGATTATTCGCAGTGGTAATGATCTGCGTTTGAGTATTGTTGGTACAGATGATGAACTTACCGTCAGCAATTTCTTCTATGGTGAGCAATACCAGATCGAGGAAATTGTATTTGATGACAGTACAGTGTGGGCTGTCGCTGATATTGTATCGATGGTTATGTTGCCGACTGATGCTGATGACTATCTGATCGGCGATATAAACCATAATGTGATAAGCGGTTTAGGTGGTAATGATACCCTGATCGGCGGTGATGGTAACGATACTCTTGGCGGCGGAGAAGGTGATGACCGTTTATATGGTGATTCTGGAAACGATACCCTGAATGGTGGTGCCGGGAATGATGTTCTGCGTGGTGATATCGGTGATGATACCTATATTTTCGGTCGTGGTTATGGCTCTGATATAATATATGAAAATAATTACAAGCCAGGTAACGTAGATACTATTCGCATTGAGTCAGATGTACTGCCGGCTGATGTATCGGTTCGCCGAGTGAATGACGATCTGCATTTGATTATTACTGATACTGGCGATCAACTGACCGTTTCCAACTTCTTCGCTGACGCGCAATATCAGGTTGAACAGGTCATCTTTGCGGGTAGTGCTGATGTCTGGACACCCGTAGAGCTTGAGGCGTTGGCGAATATTCCAACCGATGGCAATGATTACCTAGTAGGTAATTCTGGTGACAACGTCATTACTGGTCTGGGTGGTAATGACACACTGATAGGTAATGAAGGCAATGACACCCTTGATGGTGGTTCAGGGTCCGATTTTCTGCAGGGCGGTGTTGGTAACGATATCCTTGATGGCGGTGCAGGGGATGATTCACTCCAGGGTGGCACGGGCAATGATGTGTACAAGTTCGGTCGTGGTTCCGGGGTTGACGACATCTATGATCATGATACCACAGCTGGAAATATCGATACGATCGAGTTTGCTGCGGATGTCGCACCAAGTGATGTGTCAGTGCGTCGCAGCGGCAATAACCTGTATCTCACAATCACCGATACTGGTGACCGACTGACTATTTCCAGCTTCTTCGCGGGTGAGCAATATCAGGTCG
The DNA here is from genome assembly GCA_050288165.1 of Thiohalomonadaceae bacterium. GTDB lineage: Bacteria > Pseudomonadota > Gammaproteobacteria > Thiohalomonadales > Thiohalomonadaceae > JAPHTQ01. Next base: position 168,252 of record JBNKDG010000007.1, read on the forward strand.
AGCAAGTCATCTTTGCGGGTAGTACGGATATATGGACGCCCGTTGAGCTCGAAGCGTTGGCGAATATTCCAACCGAGGGTAATGATTACCTGGCGGGTAATGCTGGCGACAACGTCATTAATGGCCTGGGCGGCAAAGACACGCTGATAGGCAACGAGGGCAATGACACTCTGGATGGCGGTGCAGGGAATGATTACCTGCAAGGCGGTACTGGCAATGATGTATACAAGTTTGGTCGCGGTTACGGGGTTGACAATATCTATGATTACGATACCGCAGCAGGCAATCTCGATACGATCGAGTTTGCGGCGGATGTTGCACCAACTGATGTGTCAGTACGCCGCAGCGGCAATAACCTGTATCTCACGATTACCGATACCAGTGACTATCTGATCATTTCCAATTTCTTCTTGGGTGCGCAATATCAGGTTGAACAGGTCATCTTTGCGGGTAGTGCTGATGTCTGGACGTCCGCAGAACTTGAAGCGCTGGCGAATATCCCAACCGAGGGAAATGATTATCTGGTTGGTGACACTGGCGACAACGTCATTAATGGCCTGGGTGGCAATGACACGCTGATAGGCAACGAGGGTAACGACATTCTGGACGGTGGTGCAGGGTACGATTCCCTGCAGGGTGGGATGGGTGACGATATCCTTGATGGCGGTGCGGGAAGTGATTCCCTGCAAGGCGGTACGGGTAATGATGTCTATAAGTTCGGTCGTGGTTCCGGGGCTGACGCTATCTATGATTACGATACCACAGCAGGCAATCTCGATACGATCGAGTTTGCGGCGGATGTTGCACCAACTGATGTGTCAGTCCGTCGCAGCGGCAATAACCTGTATCTCACGATCACCGATACGGGTGACCAACTGACCATTTCCAGCTTCTTCGCGGGTGCGCAATATCAGGTTGAACAGGTCATCTTTGCGGGTAGTACGGATATCTGGACGCCCGTTGAGCTTGCAGCGTTGGCTAATATTCCAACCGAGGGTGATGATTACCTGTTAGGTAATGCTGGTGACAACGCCATCAATGGTCTGGGTGGTAATGACACACTAATAGGCAACGAGGGCAACGACACCCTGGATGGCGGTGCCGGAAATGATTCGCTGCAGGGTGGTATAGGTAACGATATCCTTGATGGCGGTGCGGGAAGTGATTACCTGCTAGGCGGCACGGGCAATGATGTGTACAAGTTTGGTCGTGGTTATGGCTCTGATGTTATTTACGAATACGATGCTACTGCAGGCAATCTTGATACGATCGAGTTTGCTGCGGATGTCGCACCGAGTGATGTGCTAGTACGCCGTATCGGCAATAATCTGTATCTCACGATCACCGATACGGGTGACCAACTGACCATTTCCAGCTTCTTCGCGGGTGCAAAATATCAGGTTGAACAGGTCATCTTTGCGGGTAGTACGGATATCTGGACGCCCGTTGAGCTCGAAGCGTTGGCGAATATTCCAACCGAGGATGATGATTACCTGGTCGGTGATGCTGGCGACAACATCATCAATGGTCTGGGTGGTAATGACACGCTGATAGGCAATGAGGGTAACGATACTCTGGATGGTGGTGCCGGAAATGATTCCCTGCAGGGTGGTGCGGGCAACGATGTGTACAAGTTTGGTCGTGGTGATGGGTCTGACACTATCTTTGATAGTGATGCCACGATCGGCAACCTTGATACGATCGAATTTACCGCGGATATTGCGCCAACTGATGTGTCAGTACGTCGCAGCAACAATAACCTGTATCTCACGATCACCGATACAGGTGACCGTCTGATCATTTCCAATTTCTTCTCGGATGCGCAATATCAGGTTGAACAGGTCATCTTTGCGGGTAGCACAGATGTCTGGACGCCCGTAGATCTCGAAGCGTTGGCGAATATTCCAACCGAGGGCGATGATTACCTGGCAGGTGATGCTGGCGACAACATCATCAATGGCCTGGATGGCAACGACACGCTGATAGGTAATGAAGGGAATGACACCCTGGATGGCGGTGCGGGGAATGATTCGCTGCAGGGTGGGATGGGTGACGATACCCTTGATGGTGGTGCCGGGAATGATTCGTTGCAGGGAGGTGCTGGAGGTGATGTTTACCTGTTTGGCAGAGGCTCGGGTAATGACACTATCTTAGAATCAGATACCACGGCAGGTAACTTCGATGTAATCCGTTTTGCAGCGGACATTATGCCGGGTGATGTTGCCGTGCGCCGCAACGATGATAGTTTGTACCTCACGATCACAGATACTGGTGAACGATTAACTGTCTCCAATTTCTTCTCTGGTAGTCAATATCAGGTAGAGCAAATAGAGTTTGCTTACGATGGCGCTGTTCTGACTGCAGCGCAGATCGAAGCCTTGGTAATAACGCCAACTGAAGGAGATGACTATCTTGTCGGCGATGCAGGTGACAATGTAATCAACGGCCTGGGCGGTAATGATACGCTGGTTGGTAATGCTGGCAATGATATCCTAAACGGTGGTGCGGGAAACGATTTGCTGCAAGGTGGTATAGGTAACGACGTCATGAATGGTGGTGCCGGGAACGATTCATTGCAAGGTTGGGGCGGCAATGATGTCTATCTGTTCGGGCGAGGCTATGGACAGGACACTATATATGATCCTGATCTGACGACAGGAAATGTCGATGTAATCCAATTTGCAGCAGATGTTTTACCGAGTGATGTAACGGTGCACCGTTACTTAAGCAACCTGATTCTCACGATTACAGGTACCGGTGATCAGTTGACTATTGCCAACTTTTTTTCTGGTGTGGAATATCAGATCGAGAAAATCACCTTTGCCGGAACTACCGATATCTGGACACCCACTGAACTTGAAGCATTTGCGAATATTCCAACTGAGGGGAATGATTACCTGGTCGGTGATGCTGACGACAACATCATCAATGGTCTGGGTGGGAATGACACGCTTGTAGGAAATGCAGGCAATGACACTCTGGATGGCGGCGCGGGTAATGACCGATTTGAAGGCGGAATCGGTAACGATGTCTATAAATTTGGTCGTGGCTCCGGGATTGACAGTATCTACGATTACGATGCCTCTGCAGGTAATTCCGATACGATCGAATTTGCTGCGGATGTTGCGCCCACTGACGTGGTGGTGCGCCGCAGCGGCAATGACCTGTATCTCACGATCACCGACACAGGTGACCGCCTGACTATTTCAAACTTCTTCTCTGGTGAACAGTGTCAGATAGAGCAATTCAGTTTTAATGACGGTGCTGTGGTTTGGACGGCGGCAGAGCTTATTACACAGACATCTACGGCGACCGAGAGTGACGATTACCTAGTCGGTGATGCTGGCGACAACGTCATTAATGGTTTGGGTGGCGATGATACGCTGGTAGGAGATAAAGGCAACGATACCCTTGATGGTGGTGCGGGGAATGACTCTTTGTATGGTGGCACTGGTAGTGACATATACATGTTTGGCCGTGGTTCTGGGTCTGACATTGTTTATGAAAATGATATCACGGCCGGCAATCTTGATACGATCGAATTTGCTGCGGATGTTGCGCCAACTGATGTGTCAGTACATCGCAGGGGCAATAGCTTGTATTTCACGATCACCGATACTGGTGACCGCCTGACTATTTCCAACTTCTTCTCCCAAGAACAGTATCAGATAGAGCAATTCAGCTTTAATGGCGGTGCTGTTGTCTGGACAGCGGCAGAGCTTATAGCGCAGATATCTACGGCGACCGAGGGTGACGATTACCTGGTGGGTGATGCTGGCGACAACATCATCAATGGTCTGGGCGGGAATGACACGCTTGTAGGAAATGCAGGCAATGACACTCTGGATGGTGGCGCGGGCAATGATCGGCTGGAAGGCGGAGTCGGTAACGACGTTTACAAATTCGGTCGTGGTGCCGGGTCTGACACTGTTTATGAGAATGATATCGCAGCAGGCAATCGCGACACGATCGAGTTTGCTGCGGATGTGATGCCAAGCGATGTCGTGGTGCGCCGCAGTGGTGACACTGGGAGTCTGTATCTCACGATTGCTGATACTGGCGAGCAACTAACTGTTTCCAACTTTTTCCGTGATGAACGATATCAAATTGAGCAAGTCACCTTTGCTGGTAGAACGGATGTCTGGACAGTAGCGGAACTTATTGCACGGAGTTCCATTGCAACTGAAATTAATGATTGTCTGCTAGGTGATGCGGGTGACAATGTCATCAACGGCCTGGGTGGCAACGACAGACTTTTGGGTAATGGGGGCAATGACACCCTTGATGGCGGTGCGGGAGATGATTCCCTGGAGGGTAATGCTGGTGATGACCACCTTGATGGTGGCGTAGGGAATGATCTCCTGCAAGGAGGAGTTGGCAACGATACCCTTGATGGCGGTGCAGGAACAGATTACCTGTATGGCGGTATTGGCAATGATGTATATAAGTTTGGAGTTGGCTCCGGGAATGACACTATTTACGAAGACGATGCCACAGCGGGCAATCTTGACACGATAGAGTTTTCTGCAGGCGTCATGCCTGAAGGCGTGTCAGTGCGCCGCAGTGGCGACAATCTTTACCTAAGTATTATTGGAACTAATGATCTGCTGACTGTTTCCAATTTCTTCTCAGGTGAACAATATCAGGTAGAGCAGGTCACCTTTGCGGACAGTACAGTTGTCTGGACCGCTGCGGAGCTTGTCGCGCAACTTTCCACTGCTACCGAAGGTGATGATTACCTGGTCGGTGATGCTGGCGACAACATCATCAATGGTCTGGGTGGCAATGACACACTGATAGGTAGTGAGGGTGATGACATTCTGGATGGGGGTGTGGGTAATGACCGGCTGGAAGGTGGAGTCGGTAACGACGTCTACAAATTTGGGCGTGATTACGGATATGACGCTATCTTTGAAAATGACATCACTGCTGGCAATCGCGATACGATCGAGTTTGCCGCAGGTGTCTCACCTGCTGACGTGTCAGTGCGTCGCAGTGGTGACAATCTTAATCTAAGGATTATTGGCACTTATGACCAGCTGACTATTTCAAACTTCTTCGCCGGTGAGCAATACCAGGTCGAGCAAATCACTTTTACAGACAGTACAGAAGTCTGGACTGCGGCGGATCTTATCGCACAAACGTCAGTTGCGACCGAGGGTGATGACTATCTGGTTGGTGATGCTGGCGATAACGTCATCAATGGCATGGGTGGCAATGACACACTGGTAGGTAATGAGGGTAATGATACTCTGGATGGTGGTGCAGGTGATGACCGTATGGAAGGTGGTGTCGGTAACGACGTATACCGATTTGGTCGTGGTGCCGGGTATGACACTATCTTTGACAGTGATACCACGATCGGTAACTTTGATACGATAGAGTTTTCCGCTGGTGTCGCGCCTGCAGATGTGTCAGTACGGCGCAATGGCAACGATCTATATCTTACGATTACCGAAACCGGTGAACGCCTGACTATTTCAGGATTCTTTTCGGGTGAACGGTACCAGGTTGAGCAAATCACCTTTGTAGATAGTACAGAAGTCTGGACGGCAGCTGAGCTTGTCGCGCAACTCTCTACTGCAACCGAGGGTGATGACTATCTGGTGGGCGATGCTTCAGACAACGTTATGAATGGTCTGGGTGGCAACGACACATTGATAGGCAACGAGGGAAATGACACCCTGGATGGTGGTGCGGGTAATGACAGGCTGGAAGGTGGAGTCGGTAACGATATCTACGTATTCGGTCATGGCGCCGGGTCTGACATTATCATTGATAATGATCCCACGGTGGGTAACCTTGATACGATCAAATTTGCAGCGGGTGTCACGCCTGCTGATATATCTGTAAGTCGCGTTGGCAGCAATCTGTATCTGAAGATTGTATCTACTGGTGAACAGCTGAACATTTTAAGCTTCTTCTCTGGTGAGCAATACCAGGTCGAGCAAATCACCTTTGCAGACAGCACAGAAATCTGGACGGCAGCGGAGCTTATCGCGCAGCTCTCTACTGCAACCGAAGGTGATGACTATCTGGTCGGTGATGCTGGCGATAACGTCATCAATGGCCTAGGTGGGAATGACACGCTTATTGGTAATGCAGGCAATGACACCCTGGATGGAGGAGCAGGGAATGATTTCTTACAGGGTGGTGCCGGTGATGATGTCTATGTATTCGGTCATGGTTCCGGGTCTGACACCATCTTTGATAGTGATGCAACGATCGGCAACCTTGATAAGATCGAATTTGCAGCAGGTGTTGCGCCAACTGATGTGTCAGTAGGTCGTAGTGGTAACGATCTTTATCTCACGATTGCCGAAACCGGTGACCGCCTGACTATTTCCAGTTTCTTCTCGGGCGAACGATACCAGGTAGAGCAAGTCACCTTTGCAGATAGCACAGAAGTCTGGACAGCGGCGGAGCTTATCGCACAAACGTCAGTTGCGACCGAGGGTGATGACTATCTCGTAGGTGATACTAGCGACAACGTCATGAATGGTCTAGGTGGAAATGACATACTGATTGGCAATGACGGCAATGACACCCTGGACGGTAATTCAGGTAATGATCGATTGTATGGCGATGCTGGGAACGACACCATAGGTGGTGGTGTAGGTGACGACGTCCTGCATGGCAATGATGGTAATGATATTTTGTTTGGTGGGGCAGGTAATGACCAGTTGTATGGCGATGCTGGCGCTGACACTCTGGATGGGGGTGAAGGAAATGATTACTTGCAAGGTGGTGCCGGTGATGATGTCTATCTATTTGGTCGTGGTTCTGGATCGGACAGTATCTACGAAAGTGACGCTACTGCCGGAAATATTGATACGATAAAAGTATTGTCTGGCGTCAATCCTGATGAAGTTGTTCTCAAAAAATTTGGAAATAATCTTGAGTTATATATTGATGGGGCTGGCGACAAGCTAAGCATATCGAATTGGTTTTTAGATGATAAATATAAGGTTGAAAAGATCGAGTTTTCTGATGGAACTGTTTGGGATGCTGAACATCTGAACACCCTATTCCCTGTGGATCCGGAAGCAAGTAATCACTTTGTTGGTAATGATTATGCTAATGATTATCTCTACGGCAGCAATGCTAATGACGAACTTCGTGGTCTCGCCTATAACGATAATCTGTATGGGTATGCGGGTGACGACTTCCTGAGTGGTGGTAGAGGTTATGACAACCTGTATGGTGGTGCAGGTAGTGATACCTATCTCTTCGGTCGTGGGTTTAATTACGACACTATTTATGAAAATGATGCAACTGCTGGAACAATTGATGTCATTCGTATAACGTCTGATGTTTCTCCGGCTGACGTGGTGCTCACGCGCTCTGGTACTTCGCTTCAAATTCAGATTATTGGTACAGGCGACAGGCTGCAGGTTGCTAACTGGTTCAGTGGTAACCAGTATCAGGTCGAGAGACTCGAATTCTCTGATGGTACGGTCTGGTCGGCTGAACAGATCACTTCCCAGATTTCCACTCCGACAGACGGTGATAACTACATTGAAGGCACCGTCGGTGATGATGTAATCGACGCACTTGCCGGCGACGATTATGTGTCGGGTGCGGAGGGTAACGATGTACTCATTGGCGGTGCGGGAAATGATAGCCTGGATGGCGGTGCCGATAATGACTACCTGGATGGTGGGGATGGCTATGACAGTTTGTATGGCGGCGATGGGAAGGACCTTCTGCTTGGTGGCGCCTCTGATGATTACCTGATTGCCGGTAATGGAGGTGATGTCCTGGTCGGTGGCGCAGGTAGTGACTATTTGTCAGGTGACGCTGGCAGTGATGTTTATTTGATAAATGCCGGTGACAGCGGTCTTGCTGCTGATGATATGTATGATTATATCAGCGATTTTGATTCCATGACTGAAGATGGTGCACCGTCTCTGGATACCGATACGGTTTCACTTGGAGGTGGGATCAACTTTGACGATGTCTATGCATACATGAATGTTGATGGATGGAGTAACGGCTCGGATTCATGGAGTGAATCGTGGCTCACACTCTATATCCAGTCGACTGCTGAAGCTATTGATATAGACTGGCAATACATTGAGGAAACGAACGGCGTTGTAACCTATTCAGATGATTACAGAATAGAGAGAATTCAGTTCCTGAGCGATGCAGGGGCAAGAATTTTCGATCTTAAAGCAATTATTGAATCACGATTTGATGAGTTTGCGGCGGCATCCATGGATGCACCTATCGCGCTCATTGATAGTGTTGCGGTTTCTCAATTCGAACTAACAGGAACAGTTGAGATTGCTGGTGGTGACACAGCAATGCAATATGCTCTGACTGGTCAATTGCCTGCTGAACCCCTGCCTTTATATAACGAAATTGCTGGTACTGATCAGGACGATACCCTGATTGGTACGGGTTACGACGACTGGCTACAGGGTCTTGCAGGAAACGATACGCTAATTGGTCTGGCGGGCGATGATCTGCTGGATGGCGGTGACGGTAATGACACTCTCACTGGTGGTGCCGGGATTGATATATTCCAGGGTGGAGCTGGTGATGATATGTTTATCGTCGAAGGAGACGATCCATATTATGACACTTTCCTTGGTGGTGATGGGTTTGATTCAATCCAGGGTGGTGCGGGTGATGATGTCATAAGGGTGAACTCCTTTGACTGGACAAGTGGTATTGAACTAATCGATGGCGGTGCGGGTGAGAATACGATTTCTGGAACTGGAGGTGATGACATTATTGACCTTTCCAGTGATCCTGAAGCTGGTTCTGCTATTGAAGTTACAAATGTTTCTCGCATCCTGGGTGACGGTGGTGACGACAGCATTATTGGTACCGCTAATCGGGATGTCATATATGGTGGTGATGGTTATGACTCACTGTTTGGCGGAGATGGTGATGATTTTATTTCGGGTGGCAGTTTATTAAATGATCAATCAGTCACGACTGAAGTGATCGACACGGTTTATGGCGGAAATGGTAACGACATTGTCATGGGGTCTGATTCAGGGGTAAATGACAATGTTTACGGAGGAGCCGGTGATGACATTCTTATTACAACAAAAGGGAGTGGTGACGACCTTGCTGGCGGAGTAGGTAGTGATGTTTATTTAGTAAACCATGGCTTTACAGTGCCGAGTACCGATCGGTTGGGGATTCATGATGGGGATGATGCTCCCAACGTGGGTGCCGCGAAGGATTTGTCGGGTGTGGACACGATTTCATTTGGTTCCGGAATCAGGCCTGACGATATCACTGCTTCTGTCGCGCACTATACATGGAGCAATAATGGTTACGTTCGGGAAACTATGGAAGTCTCCCTGGATCTTGGTCTTCCTGACGAGCTTGTAATTATTAAATGGTATCAATGTGTAACTCAAGATGGTGTGGTTACCTATGAAAGTGACGGTGCCATAGAACGCGTACAGTTTATTTCAGATTCCTGTATGCGCGTGTATGACTTCAAGAGGCTTATTGAGGCGCGGTGGGATGAGTTGATGCTGGCAGAAGGGGCTGTGCAGCTATTTACGCCGGAGTTCATGAGCCAATTCGATATATCCGATACTGCCGAAATTGCTGGTGGGGATTATGCGGTGCAGTATGCCTTGGTAGGGCAGACCCCTGAAGAGGTTGATTATGACCAATCAATGGGAATTTCAGGGAGTGATGCGGACGATTCACTAAGTGGAACTGCATGTTCTAATTACATTACTGGTCTTGATGGTAATGATGTAATTGATGCGGGTGCTGGCAATGACATCATCGTCGGTGGTCGTGGCGATGATGTTTCTGCAGGCGGCTCTGGAAATGATCGCTACGTATTCCGCCCGGGTGATGGCCATGACATCATCGACGACAGTCAGGGCACAGATATCCTGTTTATTGCCGATGGGGTGGTAGCCAGCGATCTGGAGTGCAATCGCATCGGCAATGATGCCGTGCTTACACTCATCACTACCGGTGACACAATTACCCTTAAAGACTGGTATCTCAACAGCGAAGGTGTCCAGCATATTGTCTTCAGTGATGGTAGTGCCCTGGATCAAGGGGTTCTGGAAGAACTGGCCAATCTACCTCCCACCGCCAACCCGGACAGCCTGACCGCGTTTGAAGACGGTGGTATCGTGATTACTCCTGCCTCAGTATTGCTGGATAACGATACCGATCCTGATCCTAATGATGTGCTGACGGTGGAATCACTAAGTGGTTCAGCGATAGATGCTGCGCTTACTCTGGTTAATGGTGAAATTCACTACGATATCGGTAATCGCTTCCAGGAACTGAAAGCGGGTGCGGTGGTATACGATACCTTTGATTACACCATCAGTGACGGTAATGGTGGGATTTCTACCAGCACTGTAACTGTCACCATCGTCGGTACCAACGATGGTCCTGTCGCCGATGTCGACTTTGGTGCTGCGGTGGAAGACGGTCCCACTGTTACCCTGACGGCCGCCGAGCTACTGGCCAACGACTACGACATCGATCAGGGTGATACCCTAAGCATCGCCTCCGTCTCGGCGCAATCAGCGGCGGGTGCTGCGGTCAGCCTTGTAAACGGCGATGTGCAATACACTATCGGCGATCTGTTCCAGGAACTGGCGGAAGGAGAGACTGCTACCGATACCTTCGAGTACACCATCGTCGATTCTGCCGGAGCCACCAGCACGGCGACGGTCACCATGACCATCACCGGCACCAACGATGCCCCCATCGTCGTGGCTGACACTGCGGCGGTAACAGAAGATGTGACCCTGACGGCCACCGGCAATGTCCTTGCTAACGACCACGACATCGACCAGGGTGACATCCTCAGCGTCGCCAATGCCGGTATTTACGTCGGCCAATACGGCACACTGACCCTGAATACCGACGGCAGCTACAGCTACGCACTGGATAACAGCGCGATGGCCGTGCAGTCATTGGCAGAAGGCCAACTCGTTAGTGAAAGCTTTGACTACATTGCAACGGATGGCATGGCAGAAACGGCATCCACATTAACCATCAGCATCACCGGCACCAACGATGCCCCCATCGTCGTGGCTGACACTGCGGCGGTAACAGAAGATGTGACCCTGACGGCCACCGGCAACGTCCTTGCTAACGACCACGACATCGACCAGGGCGACATCCTCAGCGTCGCCAACGCCGGCACCTACGTCGGCCAATACGGCACACTGACCCTCAACACCGACGGCAGCTACAGCTATGCGCTGGATAATTCATCCATGACCGTGCAATCGCTAGCTGAAGGGCAGGTGGTCACCGAAAGCTTTGCCTATACCGCAACGGATGGCATGGCAGAAACGGCATCCACATTAACCGTCAGCATCACCGGCACCAACGATGCGCCGATGGTCAATGTCCCGCTGTCCGATCAGGAAGCTTATGAAGAGGTCCCCTTCAGCTACCAGATCCCGGCGGATGCCTTCATCGACATCGATCAGGGCGACACCCTTAGCTACAGCGCCACCCTGGCTAATGGCGATCCGCTGCCTGAGTGGCTGACATTTGATCCGACAACCCAGACCCTTAGCAGCAGCCTGCCGGATGGTGAGGCGGCAGGTATTTGGTCGATCCGTGTCACCGCCACCGATCCACACGGTGCCTCGGCCTACTCAGACTTCAAACTGGACGTGGCTGATTTAATTCAGGGCACCTGTGAAGAAGACACCCTCATTGGCAGTGGCCTGCGCGACGTGATCTACGGCTTCGGCGACGAAGACATCCTGGTAGGCAACGGTGCGGACGACGTCCTTATCGGTGGTACAGGCCAGGACATCCTTCAGGGTGGGGAAGGCGACGACATTCTTATCGCCGAAACCCCGGCCGATGCAGCGCAACTGGAAGGTGCTCCACTGCTCGCCGAGCCGGACTGCTGTGACGATAATGACCATCATGACAAAGACGATGACGGCCATCACGGAAAAACCGATGACCACCATCAGGGCGATGGTGATAATCATTGCGGCAGTCACGATGGCTGTGACGACAACCATCCCTCCACCAATCTGCTCGACGGTGGTGCCGGCAACGACAAACTCTACGGCGGTGCCGGTAACGACATCCTGATTGGCGGAGCGGGCAACGACATCATCGACACCGGTGCAGGCCACAACCTCATCGCCTTCAACCTGGGCGACGGCAATGACACCGTGCTGGCCAATGCCGAAGCGGAAAACACCCTCTCCCTGGGTGGCGGTATCGACCTTTCCGACCTCAGCTTTAGCAAATCGGGCAACGATCTGGTGCTGGAAATGAGAGGCAGCGACAGCATCACCCTGAGCGACTGGTACAGCAGTGATGACAACCACAACATCGTCACCCTGCAAATCATCAGCGAAGCAACGAGTTGCGACGACCACCATGGGCGTGAGCATGAGTCACACCATGACAAACAACGCAAACCCAATGTGCTCAGCCTCGACTTCAGTGCCCTGACGGACTGCTTTACTCAATCCGGCGTCACCGACCACTGGTCACTGACCGAAGCGAAGCTGAAGCATCACCTCGAACACCACAACAGTGAAGACGACATCGTTGGTGGCGATCTGGCAGGCCAGTACGCCCTGCACGGCAGCTTTGACGGCATGAGCTACGATGCCATGCAGGATGCGCTGAAAGAGGTGAATATGGGTGATAGACGGCGAACTGCTGGAGGTAGGTAGTATCAACTATCCATAAACTGGAGCGATAACGCCCTGCATACCACAGGGCGTTATTTTCTGTTTTGCAGAACTTTATACGAAGTCAGAGTGTTGTATTCATATCGCCAAGCTGCCGCATAAGACCTTTTTCACTGTTTCTATGGTTATATTAGTGGGACGTAAAATTTTGGTTTGGTAGATGCTTCTCAAACCGGATTTTACTGATGTGAGTTGCCGTACTCTTTCCAGAAGACAGCGAAAGTGGTTATTTTCTAAAATCTCATTATTAAGTATGAATTATCACCCCTCTGTGTGGATTTTCTTTCATACAGGGAATAGCTCCTTTAATTCTGCGATATAATCTGCATCGATTTTACTAACCTTCTATCGAGAGTTATCTGGTGAAATTTGTAACAATCTTTCGATATTGTGTTGCCAGTGCGCTGGCAGCGACTTCGGTGGGGGCTGCTGCGGCCCAACCCGAATATGTTCCAGGCGAAGTGCTGATTATCCCGGAAACTACTTTCCAGGCCGCCGCCGTGCAGGCGCGAGGGATGGGTGTCCTGAAAACGCACGTGAGGCGAACCAGTTTCAGCAAGCTGAAGGTTGAACCGGGACAAACTGTCGAGCAGGCGGTGCAGGCGCTCGATAACACCCCAGGGATTCTGCATGCGGAGCCAAACTACATTTATCACGCTAATGCGACGCTGCCTAACGAACTCTCTTTTGCCGAATACTGGGGATTACAGAATACAGGTCAAACCGTAAATGCCACGACTGGTACCAGCGGTGTCGATATCGGCGCAGTAGCCGCCTGGGATAATTTGACCGACTGCTCATCCATTGTCATAGCTGTTATTGATACGGGTGTCGATTATAACCATCCCGATCTCTCTTCGGTTATCTGGAACAATGCTGATGAGATTGACGGTAATGGGATTGACGACGACGGTAACGGCTATGTTGATGATGTCCGTGGTTGGGATTTTGTCCAGAACGACAATGAACCGATGGATTTTAATGAGCATGGTACCCATGTGGCAGGTACCATCGGCGCAGAAGGTAATAATGGTGTTGGCGGTGTCGGTGTTTGCTGGAAATCGACCATTATGCCGCTACGTGTGCTGGATAGCGTTGGTTCAGGTACGGCTGAGAACATTGCATTGGCTGTTGATTATGCAGTAGCCAATGGTGCCAAGGTTATCAACATGAGTTTCAGCGGTATAGGGTCTAGTACGCCACTTTATGATGCGATTGCCAGAGCAAATGTTGCCGGTGTACTGGTTGTCGCTGCTGCCGGTAATGATGGCACAGACAACGGCATTACGCCGAATTATCCTGCTTCGTATAATCAGTCCAATATCATTTCTGTTGCCGCGACCGATCAGAATGATGTATTGGCAAGTACTTCCAATTACGGTGTTACGTCTGTCGATATAGCTGCACCAGGTGTCAATATTTACAACGCAAGATTACCTGTGCGTTCTACGGTCTCCGGTTGCAGTTGGAATTTTGATGATGGAACGACTCAAGGTTGGAGTGTGAGCGATACCATCGGTGTTACAACAGAAGATGCCAGTTCTCCTTCCAATAGTATTGCAGATAGTCCGTGGGCGACAAATTACGCCAATAATATGCAGTATGAGGCATGGGCGCCTGCTTGCAATTTGATTGGTAAGGAAGGGGCAGTGCTGGAGATGGCGTTTAATCTGGATGTGGTTTCTCCAGATGGTTTTTATCCGGCCGTTTTCAATGGCACCACAAAGAAAACACTGACCGGTTATACCGGGAACAGTGGTGGATGGGTGTCTGATAGTTTTGATATGACGGAGTGGGATAATACCTCAACTGCACGTGTTGGCTGGATACTGCAAACGGATGCGTCTGCTGTGGCCGACGGTGTTCATGTCGATGATGTGTCTGTAACTATTCCTGGTACGACGCATGTTGGTACCGAGTACACTTTTCTCAATGGTACCAGTCGGGCTGCAGCACACGTATCCGGTGTTGCCGCTCTGCTGTGGGCGGCGCAACCGAATTTGACGGCCTCTGAAATTCGCACCTTGGTCATCACTAGCGGCGACCCCGTGCCTGCTCTCGCCAGTTTCGTTGCTTCGGGTAAACGTCTCAATCTGAATAACGGTATGCCCACCGGTATACCCAGCGGGTTGAGTGCTAGTTCAACATCCGCGACCTCTGCCGATCTCAGCTGGACGGACAACGCTACGAGCGAGACATCTTATGAGGTGTGGCGTAGTGAAGGGGCCGTTTTTTCCAATATCGCTACTGGTTTGGCGGCGGATAGTACCAGCTATACGGATAACACTATTCCGAGTGAAACAACGGTGACATATCAGGTGAGGGCTGTTGGTGCCACAACCCTGGCGAGTAATACCGCAACCGTAATTTCTTCGCCACTGGCTGCAACGGGATTGAGTGCAACGGCAACTTCCAGCAGCACTATCGCGCTCACCTGGATTGATAACTCCTCGGTTGAGGCAAACTATCGTGTCATGCGCAGCACTGGTGGCGGGTACATTACTGTTACGGCACTGGCAGCAAACAGCACAAGTTATACCGACACGGGACTTACTTCTGAAACCACATATTCATATCAAATTGTGGCTGCCAACAGCAGAGGAATTACCTCTACCAGCAGCAGTGCTTCGGCAACGACACCCGTTGCACCTTCAGGTGGCGGTGGCGGTGCGCTGGGTGCTTATCTGCTGCTGATATTGTTGCCGCTGTTCTACCGTATCGTTCCGATATCACGTAGAAAATAGTGGTGAGAGAAAATGCCGCGAATGCGGCCTTTTCTTTTACCGGTCCAGCCGGGATAATCCCCACCATGCAAACTTCCTTCGATTTTTCTTCCACTGAAATTCTCGTCGCCGGTGTCGACGAAGTAGGGCGTGGTCCATTGGCCGGGCCGGTGGTGACTGCGGCGGTGATCCTCGATCCGGAAAAGCCCATCGCCGGGTTGGCCGATTCCAAGGCGATCTCGGAGAAGAAGCGCGATAAGCTCTTCGACGAGATCAAGGAGAAGGCGCTGGCCTGGGCCATTGGTCGTTGTGAGGTGGAGGAGATCGATGAACTCAACATCCTCCAGGCGACTATGGTGGCGATGCAGCGGGCGGTGGCCGGACTCAACCCTCAGCCGCAGCATGCGCTGATTGATGGTAACCGTTGTCCCAGACTGCCGTGTACCGCTGAGGCGATAGTGAAAGGGGATAGCAAGGTAGCGGCGATTAGCGCCGCGTCGATCATCGCCAAGGTAACCCGCGACCGGGAGATGGTGGAGATGGACAAGCTCTATCCCGGCTACGGCCTGGCCGGGCACAAGGGTTATCCCAGCAAGATGCATATTGAGGCGTTGCAGCGGCTTGGGGTGACGCCGATCCATCGGCGCAGTTTTGGCCCGGTGGCGAGAGCGTTGGAAGAAAAGAAACAGCCACAAAAGAGATGGACACGGAACACACGGAAGTGAATTAATACCCCCATTCCCGTCATGCCGGACCTGCTCCGGCATCCAGGCTTCGTTCACTGGGTTCCGGCCTGCGCCGGAATGACGGCATCGTACGTCTATGGCTAACTCTTTTTCTACTTACCACGCAATAATTAATCCATTGTTATTAGCGACTTACCCGCTCTTTTCCGTGCCTTCCGTGTGTTCCGTGGCCATTAAGTCTTCTTCATTTCTGTCAAGACTTGTTCTACCCGGTAACCCGGGGTAACGTTCCAACCCATGTCCGCCCAGTTCATCCACCTCCGCCTGCACACCGAATTTTCCCTCACCGACGGTCTGGTGCGGGTCAAGCCTGTGATGGCGGCTGCGCGCAAGCTGGGCATGCCCGCGGTGGCGCTGACCGACCAGTGCAACCTCTTTGCCATGGTCAAATTTTACTCCGCGGCGCAGGCGGCCGGGATCAAGCCGATCATCGGCGTGGATGTCTGGATCGATAATCCCGACGACGCCAACCGTCCCAGCCGTCTGGTGCTGCTGTGTAAGGACGAGACCGGCTACCGCAACCTCACCCGGCTGGTCTCCCGCAGCTACATCGAAAATCAGCATCGCGGTATCCCCATTGTTAAACGCGAATGGTTGCAGGGCCAGGTGAAGGGGCTGATCGCCCTCTCCGGCGGTCGCGAAGGGGATGTGGGCCAGGCGCTACTGAACGGCAAGAAAGAACTGGCCGCGGATCTGCTCACCGGCTGGCTGCGCCTCTTCGCCGACAACTACTATCTGGAACTGCAACGTACCGGCCGCGACGGCGAGGAGAGCTACCTCCACGCGGCGGTGGAGATGGCCGGGACCATGGGCATTCCGGTGGTCGCCACCAACGACGTGCGCTTCATCGGCAAGGACGATTTCGAGGCCCACGAGGTGCGGGTCTGTATCCACGACGGCCGCACCCTCGACGACCCGCGCCGCAGCCGCCACTACAGCGAGCAGCAATACCTGCGCAGCCCGGAGGAGATGGCCGAGCTGTTTGCCGACATCCCCGAGGCGCTGGAGAACAGCGTCGAGATCGCCAAACGCTGCAACCTGGTACTGACTCTGGGCGAGTCCTTCCTGCCCAATTTCCCGGTGCCCGACGGCCTGACCATGGACGAGTACTTCCGCCAGCTCTCCCGCGAGGGACTGGAGAAACGTCTCGACGTGCTGCTGGACCGCAACGCCCCCGACTTTGCCGAGAAACGGAAACCCTACGACGAGCGGCTGGAGATGGAACTGGACGTCATCATCCAGATGGGCTTCCCCGGTTACTTCCTCATCGTCGCCGACTTTATCCAGTGGGGTAAAAACAACGGCGTGCCGGTGGGGCCGGGCCGTGGTTCCGGTGCCGGTTCCCTGGTGGCCTACGCCCTGACCATCACCGATCTCGACCCACTGGCCTACGACCTGCTGTTCGAGCGCTTCCTCAACCCGGAGCGGGTCTCGCTGCCCGACTTCGACGTCGACTTCTGCATGGAAGGTCGCGACAGGGTTATCGACTACGTGGCGCAAAAGTACGGCCGGGAGAAGGTGTCGCAGATCATCACCTACGGCACCCTGGCGGCCAAGGCGGTGGTACGTGACGTGGGCCGGGTGCTGGGCCATCCTTACGGCTTTGTCGACCAGATCGCCAAGCTGATCCCGTTCGAGATCGGCATGACCCTGGAGAAGGCGCTGGAGCAGGAGCCGGAGCTGAAGGATCGCTACCAGCAGGACGAAGAGGTGACCGCCCTCATCGACATGGCGATGAAGCTGGAGGGGATCACACGCAACGCGGGCAAACACGCGGGCGGCGTGGTCATCGCCCCCACCGAGCTGACCGACTTCTCGCCGCTCTACTGCGAGGAGGGCGGCCAGTCCATCGTTACCCAGTTCGACAAGAATGACGTGGAGGCGGCGGGCCTGGTGAAGTTCGACTTCCTCGGCCTGCGTACCCTGACTATCATCGACTGGGCGCTGGGCAATATTCGCAACAGCCTGCGCCTGCGCGGCGAGTCGGTGGAGAACTGTCCCGACATCAGCACCATCCCGCTCAACGATGCGGAGAGCTTCAAACTGCTCAAGGCGGCCAAAACCACCGCCGTATTCCAGCTCGAATCACGTGGCATGAAGGAGCTGATCACCCGCCTGCAGCCAGACTGCTTCGAGGACATCATCGCGCTGGTGGCGCTGTTCCGCCCCGGCCCGCTGCAGTCGGGGATGGTGGACGACTTCATCAACCGTAAGCACGGCCGGGCCGAGGTGGCCTATCCCCACCCGGACCTGGAGCCGGTGCTCAAGCCGACCTACGGGGTCATCCTCTACCAGGAACAGGTGCAGCGGATTGCCCAGGTGCTGGCCGGTTACTCCCTCGGCGGCGCCGACCTGCTGCGCCGCGCCATGGGTAAGAAAAAACCCGAAGAGATGGCCAAGCAGCGCGAGACCTTCACCAAGGGCTCGGTGGAGCGCGGGGTGGAGGAGGCTACCGCCACCTACATCTTCGACCTGATGGAGAAGTTCGCCGGATACGGCTTCAACAAATCCCACTCCGCCGCCTACGCCCTGGTTTCCTACCAGACCCTCTGGCTCAAGCAGCACTACCCGGCGGAGTTCATGGCCGCGGTGCTCTCCGCCGATATGGACAACACAGACAAGGTGGTGACCCTGATCGAGGAGTGCAAGGAGATGGGCCTCAAGGTGGTACCGCCTTCGGTCAACACCAGCGACTACAAATTCACCGTCGATGCGAATGGGGCGGTTGTCTACGGCCTTGGCGCGATCAAGGGGGTGGGCGAGGGGGCCATCGAAGGCATCGTCACCGAAAAGCAGGAGAGTGGCGCCTTCAAAGATCTGTTCGACTTCTGCCGCCGCATCGATACCAAAAAGACCAACCGCCGGGTGCTGGAGTCGTTGATCCGCGCCGGGGCGCTGGACCAGCTCGGCCCCAACCGCGCCACCCTGATGGCGGCGCTGCCCCAGGCGTTGCAGATGGCGGAGCAGGAGAGTCGCGCTGTCGCCTCCGGCACCGGCGATATGTTCGGCTTCGACAGCGAGGTACTGGAGGAGAGTCCGGCGGTCTACGAGGTGGTGCCGGAGTGGGACGAGGATATCCGTCTCGGCGGCGAGAAGGAGACCCTGGGCCTCTACCTCACCGGCCACCCGATCAATAAATATGAGGCCGAGATCAGGTCCTTCACTACCTGTCGCATCGCCAATCTCAACGGCGACAAGGCGCAGAACGTGACCCTGGCGGGACTGATCATCGCCCTGCGTACCCGTCCGACCAAGCGCGGCGACAAGATGGCCTTTCTCACCATCGACGACCGTACCGCGCGGATCGAGGTGACCCTGTTCAGCGATGTCTACGCCCGTTATCAGGATATGCTGCTCACGGATCAGGTGGTGGTGGTCAGTGGCGAGGTGCGCCACGACGACTACTCCGGTGGCCTGGTGATGCGCTGCCAGGAGTTGTGCGACATGGAGCATGCACGCGAACACTATGCCCGCAATCTGGTGCTGGAGTTGTCGCAGGAGCAGGCCACTAACGGCTTTGCCGGGAATCTGGAGCGCGTGCTGTCGCCATTCCGCGATGG
Source organism: Thiohalomonadaceae bacterium (assembly GCA_050288165.1). Taxonomy (GTDB): domain Bacteria; phylum Pseudomonadota; class Gammaproteobacteria; order Thiohalomonadales; family Thiohalomonadaceae; genus JAPHTQ01. The sequence continues at coordinate 187,967 of JBNKDG010000007.1, forward strand.
CAGCTGCCCCATCGCCATTAACTACCGCGGCAGCGATGCAGTCAGCCGCGTGCGCCTGGGCGATGAGTGGCGGGTGCGGCCCACCGATGAACTGCTGAAACGGCTGCGTCATTTAGTCGGCGAGGAGCAGGTGCGGGTCGAATATGGTCGTTGAGGATGGCCGAATCGCCACAGGCGACAAACCCCTTAACATTCACGTATAATCCCCAACTCGCTACCAATTACAGATAAAACGCGAATAGAATCCGAACGTTATGAACATGAATTTTCTCGAATTCGAGCAGCCGATCGCCGAACTGGAAGCGAAGATTGAAGAGCTTCGTTACGTGGGCGACGACGCTGAGATCAACATCGGCGAAGAGATCGCACGCCTGCAGGCCAAGAGCAAGAGCCTGACTGAGTCGATCTTCTCCAACCTGAACTCCTGGCAGATTTCGCAACTGGCGCGCCACCCGCAGCGTCCGTATACCCTCGATTACCTCGATGCGATCTTCACTGACTTCGAAGAGCTGCACGGCGACCGTGCCTTTGCCGACGACAAGGCGATCGTTGGTGGCGTGGCCCGTCTTGATGGCCGCCCGGTGATGGTGATCGGTCACCAGAAAGGCCGCGATACCAAAGAGAAGGTACTGCGCAACTTCGGTATGCCGCGTCCAGAAGGTTACCGCAAGGCGCTGCGCCTGATGGAGATGGCCGAGCGTTTCCGCCTGCCGATCCTCACCTTCATCGATACCCCCGGTGCCTATCCCGGTGTTGGCGCGGAAGAGCGTGGCCAGTCCGAGGCGATTGCCCGCAACCTGTTGGAAATGTCCAAGCTGCGTACCCCGATCATCTGCACCGTGATCGGCGAAGGCGGTTCCGGTGGTGCGTTGGCCATCGGTGTCGGCGACCGGGTGATGATGCTGCAATACAGCACCTATTCGGTTATCTCGCCGGAAGGTTGCGCCTCCATTCTGTGGAAGAGTGCGGAGAAGGCCTCCGATGCCGCCGAGGCACTCGGTATTACCTCCAGCCGCCTCAAGGAACTGGGCCTGATCGACCACATCATCGCCGAGCCGCTGGGTGGTGCCCACCGCAATGTCGAAGTGATGGCCGCCAACATCAAGCGCGCCCTGCTGGGTAAGCTGGAAGAGGTCGACCGTCTCGATATGGACCAACTGCTCAGCCACCGCTACAAGAAGCTGATGTCGTTCGGTAACTTCGAAACCAAGTAATAAATCATTCACCACGAAGCGCACGAAGAACACGAAGTGCGTAAACCATGGCCCTTTTTAACTTCGTGCCCTTCGTGTGCTTCGTGGTAAAACTCTTTTTTCTGTGCCGCTGTGGTGAATAACCTGATGCAGCAATCCCTTCTTCAACATCTCCGCAACACCCTTCAGGCCTTGCCGAAAGCATCCCACTACTGGGTCGGTTTCAGCGGCGGTCTCGATTCCACCGTGCTGTTGCATCTGATGGCCTCATTGCGTGATGAATTGAATGTACCGCTGTCGGCCCTGCATGTGGATCACGCGCTTTCCGAACACTCCGCCGACTGGTCGCGCCATTGCCGCGATCTCTGCGACGCGCTAGGGGTCCCGATTACTGTGGAACAGGTGACGGTGGAACGCGGTAACGGCAAGGGGCTGGAGGCATCAGCTCGCCATGCCCGCTATGCGGTGTTTGAAAAAATGCTGGGCGAGGGTGAAGCGCTGCTCAGCGCCCAGCATCGTGACGACCAGGCGGAGACCTTGCTGCTGCAACTGCTGCGCGGTGGTGGGGTGCACGGTCTGGCGTCGATGCCGTTGCAACGGCCATTGGGTAAAGGCACGTTGTTACGCCCTTTGCTCGATGTTCCCCGCAGCGATCTGGAGGCCTATGCCCGTGAGCATGGTCTGAAATGGATCGACGATCCGAGCAATTTCGATACGACCCTGGAACGCAACTATCTGCGCCACACCCTGTTGCCGCAACTGGAACAGCGCCGTGCCGGGATGCACAAGGTGCTGGCGCGTAGCGCAGCCAATTTTGCCGAAAGCGCGCAACTGCTGGATGAACTGGCCGAGGCAGATCGGCAGTCGGCACTCAAGGCGGGCGGGGTGCTTTCGCTGACTCTCTTGCGTGAGTTAAGTCCGGCGCGTTGCCGTAACCTGCTGCGCTTCCATTGCCGCCAACTCGGCCTGCCGTTGCCCGATGTGAGTCAGTTACAGCAGGTGGTGGATGAACTGCTCACCGCGGCGGAGGATGCGATGCCGGTCGTCGCCTGGCCCGGTGCCGAGGTGCGCCGTTATCGTGACGGTGTCTGGTTTATGTCGCCGTTGTCGCCGCTAGCCGATGAACCGATCTCGCTGCACTGGAATGGGGCGGAGACACCGGCATGGCCTCAGACGTTGGGGATACTGAGGGTGAAGCCTGTGCGCGGTCGGGGGGTGCCGTTAGAGAAACTGCGTGGTGGCGGTGAGCTACGCCTGCGCCGTGGCGGCGAGTCGCTGGTACTGCCGGGACGGCAGGGACATCACGATCTGAAAAAGCTCTATCAGGAGGCGGGGGTACCACCCTGGGAGCGGGAACGTCGGCCATTACTCTACATCGATGGCGAGCTGGCACAGGTGGCGGGGTTGTGGACGGCAGCAAAATACGTCGCGGGCAACGATGAAGAGGGGATCGAACTCGATTGGTCGTTATTCGCCATTGAAAACGACGGGCAAAACAACGACAATTAGCCCGGCCCAGCGCCGAAAACTTTTTCTCCTGAACTCAGGCTCTTACGTTTTCATGACGAAGTACATCTTTATTACCGGCGGTGTGGTCTCCTCTCTTGGGAAGGGCATCGCTTCCGCTTCTCTTGCGGCCATCCTCGAAGCCCGCGGTCTCTCTATCACCATGCTCAAGCTCGACCCCTATATCAACGTCGATCCGGGGACCATGAGTCCGTTCCAGCATGGCGAGGTATTCGTGACCGAGGACGGCGCAGAGACCGACCTGGACCTGGGCCACTACGAGCGTTTCATCCGCTCCACCATGACCCAGCGTAACAACTTCACCACCGGTCGCATCTACGAAAACGTGATCCGCAAGGAGCGCCGCGGCGACTACCTTGGTGGCACAGTGCAGGTGATCCCGCACATCACCGATGAGATCAAGCGTAGCGTCAAGGCGGGTGCCGAGGGCTACGACGTGGCGATGGTGGAGATCGGCGGTACCGTCGGTGACATCGAATCGCTGCCTTTCCTCGAAGCCATTCGTCAGATGCGGGTGGAGTTGGGACAGGACAACGTGCTGTTCATGCACCTGACCCTGTTGCCCTACATTCCTACCGCGGGTGAGTTGAAGACCAAGCCGACCCAGCACTCGGTCAAGGAGCTGCGCTCCATCGGTATCCAGCCGGATATCCTGATCTGCCGCGCCGACCGTCCGATGCCGGAAGACGAAAAACGCAAAATCGCCCTGTTTACCAACGTCGAAGAGCGAGCGGTTATCTCCGCCATCGACGTCGATTCCATCTACTGTATTCCCGCTGAACTGCACAAGCAGGGGCTGGACGATATTGTGGTGGAAAAACTGCGTATCGATGCCAAACCGGCAGACCTCTCCGAATGGGATGCGGTGATCGACGCGCTGTACAACCCTACCGGCGAAACCACCATCGCCATGGTCGGCAAATACGTCGACCTGACCGAAGCCTACAAGTCTCTCTCCGAGGCGTTGATCCACGCCGGGATCAAGACCCGCACCAAGGTGAAGATCGAATACATCGATTCCGAGGATGTGGAGAAGGAAGGCACCGGCTGTCTCGAAGGCAAAGACGCGATCCTCGTCCCCGGCGGTTTCGGCGAGCGCGGTGTTGAAGGCAAGATCGCCGCCGTGCGTTATGCCCGTGAGAACAACATTCCCTATCTCGGCATCTGCCTCGGTATGCAGGTGGCGGTGATTGAATATGCCCGCAACGTGGCCGGCCTTGCCGGTGCCCATAGCACCGAGTTCCGCAAAGAGGCCGCCCATCCGGTTATCGCCCTGATCACCGAATGGGTCGAAGCCGACGGCACCGTGGTGACCCGTAACGAACAGTCCGACCTCGGCGGCACCATGCGCCTGGGTGGTCAGACCTGCCATCTGCAGGATGGCAGCAAGGTGCGCGATCTCTACGGCAAGGAGACCATCGTCGAGCGCCATCGCCACCGCTACGAATTCAACAACAACTACCGCGAACCGCTCAACAAAGCGGGACTGGTGTTTGCCGGTCTTTCCGAAGACAACTCGCTGGTGGAAGTGGTGGAATTGCCGAACCATCCCTGGTTTGTCGCCTGTCAGTTCCACCCCGAGTTCACCTCCACGCCGCGTGACGGCCACCCGCTGTTCACCGGCTTCGTTGCCGCTGCGCGCAAGTACCGGGAGAGTCACTCCTGATGGAGCTATGCGGCTTCGAGGCAGGCCTCGACCATCCCCTGTTCCTGATCGCCGGTCCCTGTGTGATCGAGAGCGAGCAACTGGTGCTCGATACCGCCGGTGAGCTGCAATCCCTGTGTCATGAACTGGGGATAAACTTCATCTTCAAATCCTCCTTCGACAAGGCCAACCGTACCTCTACCGCCAGCTTCCGCGGCCCGGGTGTGGAGCAGGGGTTGGCGATCCTGGAGAAGGTAAAAAAACAGTACGACCTGCCGGTGCTCACCGATGTACACGAGGACACCCCGCTGAATGAGGTCGCGGCGGTGGTCGACGTGTTACAGACCCCGGCCTTTCTCTGCCGTCAGACCAACTTCATTCAGGATGTGGCCCGTCAGGGCAAGCCGGTGAATATCAAGAAGGGTCAGTTCCTCGCCCCCTGGGATATGGCCAACGTGGTGGATAAGGCCCGTGAAGTGGGCAATAACGCGATCATGGTCTGCGAACGCGGCGTCTCCTTCGGGTACAATACGCTGATTAGTGATATGCGTGGCCTGGCGGTGATGCGCGCCACCGGTTGCCCTGTGGTATTCGATGCCACCCATTCAGTACAACAGCCGGGTGGACTCGGCGGCCGCTCCGGCGGACAACGTGAATTCGTGCCGGTGCTGGCACGTGCCGCAGTAGCCAGCGGTATCGCCGGACTGTTTATGGAAACCCATCCAGACCCGGACAAGGGACTCTCCGATGGTCCCAATATGTGGCCGCTGGCCAGAATGAAGCCACTGCTTGCAACGCTCAAGGCGTTGGATGATACGGTCAAGGCGCAGGGCTTCATCGAAAACGACTTAACCTAACTTCGACAACTATCAATAAATCCGGACAGTGATTATCAATGAGTGACAACAAGACCCAAATCGCAATCGTACGTGCCCGTGAAATCATCGACTCCCGTGGCAATCCCACGGTAGAGGCCGACGTCATTCTGGAAGGGGGCGCGATGGGGCGCGCTGCCGTTCCTTCAGGTGCTTCAACTGGCTCACGTGAAGCGATCGAACTGCGTGATAACGATGCCGAACGTTTCGGCGGCAAGGGCGTGCTGGATGCAGTAGCCAACGTCAACGGTCCCATCGCCAAGGCCCTTAACGGGATGGACGTGACCGACCAGAAGATTATCGACCAGACTCTGATTGAACTGGATGGTAGCGAAAACAAGGGCGAACTGGGTGCCAACGCCATCCTTGCCGTTTCCCTTGCCTGCGCCAAGGCCGCCGCCATGGCCAGCGAACTGCCGCTCTACCGCTACCTGGCGGAAGGCAAGGCAAAAGAATTCACCATGCCGGTACCGATGATGAACATCATCAACGGCGGTGAGCACGCCGACAACAGTGTCGACCTGCAGGAGTTCATGATCGTGCCGGTGGGTGCTGCTTCGATTAACGAAGCGATCCGCTACGGTTCCGAAGTCTTCCACGCATTGAAGAAGGTATTGAGCAGCAAGGGCATGAATACCGCGGTGGGTGACGAGGGCGGTTTTGCCCCGGACCTCTCTTCCAACGAAGAGGCGATTCAGGTGATCCTGGAAGCGATCGACAAGGCCGGTTACAAGGCAGGCGAAGACATCATGATCGCCATCGACGCTGCCAGTTCCGAGTTCTACAAGGACGGCAAGTATGTGCTCGCTTCCGAAGGCAAGGAGCTGACCTCCGCTGAACTGGTCGACCTGCTGGCCGACTGGGTGGAGAAGTATCCGATCATCTCCATCGAAGACGGCATGGATGAGAGTGACTGGGACGGTTGGAAACTGCTGACCGAACGTCTGGGCAAGAAGATCCAACTGGTCGGTGACGATCTGTTCGTCACCAATCCGAAGATCCTCAAGGAAGGTATCGAAAAGGGTATCGGTAACTCCATTCTGATTAAGGTGAACCAGATCGGTACCCTGAGCGAAACCCTGGAAGCGATCCAGATGGCCAAGGATGCCGGCTATACCGCGGTGATCTCTCACCGTTCCGGCGAAACCGAGGACACCACTATTGCCGACCTGGCGGTGGCGACCAATGCCGGTCAGATCAAGACCGGTTCCATGTCCCGTTCTGACCGTATCGCCAAATACAACCGTCTGATCCGCATCGCCGAGGCGCTGGGTGACAAGGCCACCTATCCTGGGATGGAAGCCTTTTACAATCTGAAGGATTAGTGGCGACGCGCTTCACACTAACAGGCCCGGTCAACCACAAGGTTGCCCGGGCCTGATATTATCCAGAACATGAAATGGCTCGCCGGAATTCTGTTTGCCCTGTTACTGCTGCTGCAATACCAGTTATGGTTCGGCAACAACGGCCTGTTGCGCGGCTGGCAACTGGAGCAGAAAGTCGAACAACAGCAGGCGGAAAACGAAAAACTGAAAGAGCGTAACAAGGCACTTGAGGCCGAGGTGCGTGATCTTAAACAGGGTATGGAAGCGATCGAAGAGCGCGCCCGTGCCGACCTCGGCATGATCAAGAAAGACGAAACCTTCTACCAGGTGGTTGAAGAGTGACTTTTCACCACGAAGCACACGAAGAGCACGAAGGTAATAGAGTATGTCTCCGGGAATGGTTGTAATGAAAGGTAGGGTGAGTAGCCTGCGATCGGCACATTTTTTCTCGTTTCTTCGTGAGCTTCGTGTTCTTCGTGGTAGATGCTTTTATGGTTAAGTTGACGAAATACTGGGCAGTGATCCCGGCCGCGGGCGTCGGCAGTCGGATGCAGGCGGATCGGCCGAAACAGTACCTGCCGCTGCACGGCAAGACCGTACTGGAACACACCCTGGCCCGTTTTCTCGATCATCCGAAGATCGATGGTGTGGTAGTTGCCCTGAGCGAGAACGACCCGTGGTGGCGCGAGCTGGCGCTGCAGCATACAAAGCTGTTTACCGCGCTGGGTGGTGAAGAGCGCTGTCACTCGGTACTCAATGCGCTGAAGGGCTTACTGTCGCAGGCAGATGAAAACGACTGGGTGCTGGTGCATGACGCGGCGCGCCCCTGTCTACGCCGCGAAGACCTTGATCATCTGATCGACGTGCTGCAGGGGCATTCGGTCGGTGGCCTGTTGGGGCTGCCAGTGGCCGATACGATGAAACGCTCGGATCGCAATGATGCGGTAGTGGAAACGGTTTCGCGTGAACACCTGTGGCGCGCTCTGACCCCGCAGATGTTTCGCCTGGGTGAACTGCGCGAAGCACTCGAAGCGGCGTTGCAGAATGGACAACTGGTGACCGACGATGCCTCGGCGATGGAACTGGTGGGTAAGGCGCCGAAGATGGTCGAAGGCCATGGCGATAACATCAAGATTACCCGACCGCAGGACCTGGCGCTGGCGCAACTCTATCTGGCGCAGCAGAACGAACACATTGACTGATTCAGGAGCCGTCCTATGAGAATCGGACACGGTTACGACGTACACGCCTTTACCGAAGGCGAGCACATTGTCCTTGGTGGGGTGAAGATCGCTCATCATCATGCCTTTGCCGCGCACTCCGACGGCGACGTGCTGATCCATGCGCTCTGCGATGCACTGCTCGGTGCCCTGGCGCTGGGCGATATCGGTCGCCACTTCCCTGACAGCAGTGAAGAGTTTTGCGGTATCGACAGTCGCATTCTGTTGCGGCGGGTAGTGGAACTGGTAGCGCAGCAGGGATATCGTTTGGCGAATGCCGATATGACCATCATCGCCCAGGCACCGAAGCTCTATATGCACGTCGATACCATGCGCGAAAATCTGGCACAGGATCTCCAGGCCGAAATCGGTCAGGTTAACGTCAAGGCGACGACCACAGAAAAATTGGGTTTTGCCGGGCGCGAAGAGGGGATAGCTGCCCACGCTGTTGTTCTCCTGATCAATGAGTGATTTGGTTTTTCCCCCGCCATGGGCCTACGCCTTTGGTGAACCCGGCTGTCACGCCGCCATTCGTACCACCCCGGAAGATTTTATCGTCGATGAAGTATTGGGTTTTGATCCCGACGGCGACGGTAATCACGCCCTGATACATATCCGTAAACGCAACACCAACACCGAGTGGCTGGCGCGACAATTGGCTGAGTTAGCTGGCGTGCCATTGAGTGAAGTCGGTTATGCCGGACTCAAGGACCGTCACGCGGTCACGACACAATTCTTCAGCGTCAATCTCAGTGGCAAGGTTGAACCGGAGTGGCAGGCGTTGGCCTCAGATGAGATCACCATCCTTGATGTGGATCGTCACCATCGAAAACTGAAGCGCGGCAATTTGCTGGAGAACCGGTTTCGGATCACTCTGCGAGGATTGAACGGGGAGTGCAGCGACCTGGAGCAACGTCTGCAACTCATTCGTGAACAGGGTGTGCCCAACTATTTCGGGCTGCAACGCTTCGGCCATGCAGGCGGCAATCTGGATAAAGCGCGGGCATTGTTCAGTGGCGAACTGCGCGAACCGGATCGCCATCTACGTGGACTCTATCTTTCCGCAGCACGTTCCTGGCTGTTCAATCAGGTACTCAGCGCACGGGTTGCGGCGGGAAGCTGGAATCGTGCTCTGCCCGGTGAAGCGCTACTAATGAATAACACCACCAGCACCTTTACCGTGCGCATCCTGAGTAGCGAGATTGAACGTAAAGTTGCTACCGGTGAGCTTCACCCGGGTGGACCGCTATGGGGGCGTGGCAAACCCACCTGTCTCGCCGATGTGCTGGCACTCGAACAAGCAGTTCTCACCGATGAAATGGTGTTGCGTGAAGGTCTGGAAAAGGCCGGGATGGAGCAGGAGCGTCGCGCACTGCGTCTGCCCGTAAAAGGATTGCAGTGGCAGTTCATCTCACCGGAGGTGTTGCAACTGGAATTTGCTTTGTCAGCAGGTGCCTATGCTACCAGTGTGCTACGTGAGCTGACGGTCTTTGAAGATGTTTCTAGTCGACTTTGAAAGTATTAACCAGTCCGTTCAGTTGCTCTGAAATTCCGGTTAAATTCGAGTTGGCTTCGTAAATCCGTTTGCCACCCTCTGATGAGTGCTCGGCAATCTCACTGATATTGATAATGTTGCGGTTGATCTCTTCAGCTACCTGCTGTTGCTCCATTGCGGCCTCGGCGATTTGAGCATTCATACGAGTGATCTGTGTGACAGCAACTGCAATGTGTTCCAGTGAAGTGCCTGCATTGGCGGATTGTTCGGTGCTTGACTGGGTATGCTGGCGGCTCTTCTCCATAACTTTTACTGCACCGGCAGCACCGGCCTGCAGTCGTTCTATCATTGCTTCGATCTCTTCTGTGGATTTCTGGGTGCGAGTTGCCAGTGCACGTACCTCGTCAGCCACCACAGCAAAACCTCGCCCCTGTTCCCCGGCACGTGCGGCTTCAATGGCGGCATTCAATGCCAGTAGATTGGTCTGTTCCGATATCCCTTTAATGACATCAAGTACACTGCCTATCCTTTCACTTTCTTCTTTCAGTCCTGCAATGGCGTCGGTAGCACTGTCCATCTCCAGTGCCAATGACTCGATATCCTCAATGGTGTGAGTAACGATTCTGCGTCCATCCTGTGCTGCGCCGTCGGCGTTAGTTGCCGATTCCGCGGCAATGCCTGCATGTGAGGCAACCTCCTGCATGGAGTTGGTCATGGCGCTGATTGCCGAAGCGACATGTTCGGTTTGACGCAACTGTTTTTCCACGCCGTTGCGGGTGATCTCAATGACTTCGGATAACTGGCTGACGGAGGAATCCAGTCGTTCGCTGGCGCTGCGTAATTCATGGATCATGCCGAGCATCGCTTCACGAATGGTTTCGGCACTTCTGGCAATGTCACCGAGTTCATCATTGGTATGGAGTTGTATCGGGACACTGAAATCATGTGCGGCCATACGGCGTAGATTTTCGACCAGTTCACGCGATGGTTTAAGGATGAATCGGTTCAGGGATATGTTGAACTGTATGAAGGCGAAGAGTATGGCGAATCCCATCGCACTCAGTCCGGTAATGACGGTGTCGCGGGTATGGCGGGAAGATTCTATGCTGAGTTGGGAAACCAGGTGACTGACTTTCTCGACTTCTTTTCCCAGTAAATCAAGCGCGGGATTGATAAGCTCACGTTCTACAGCTTCAATCTTTGTTCCAGTAATATTTCCCGATCGATAAGTCGTTTCAAGTTTCTCAAGTATGTTGGCAAGACGTTGGGCCGCGGCAGAAACACTTTCGCTATGCTGCTTCTGGCTCAGGTTGGCGAGTTGTTGTTTCAGTGTTGAGAACTGCGACGTTAGAAGGTCGCCCTCACTATCGGCATGTATCCATAGCTGTGCCAATTGGGTGAAATGGTTCTGGACATGCAGAATGTTTCGCTCCGTGGAAAATGCCTGGTCGAGCAATTCACGGTAATGCTGCTGGCTGTGATAAGCACCCCACATACCGTAGAGGGCTGCAGCGAGCAGGAGCGTCGTTCCGGTACCGGTAATCAGTAGCAGCTTGGCGCGTATGGATGAGAGAAACCTGTTCATGTCCGGGGACTCGCTGAGTTTAGAAACAACACAAGTATGGTTGTGCACACTGTGTAATTCCATGTATCGGCGAGCCGAGTAGGAGCTTGAGATGATGGCGCAGTAGGTGTCCCGCTGGGCAGAGTGTGGCGTTAGCGGACAGGTGTGGACTGGCGGCGCTTTTGCAGCAGGACGTAGATGGCGCCGGTACCACCATCGATCGGGCGTGCAGAGCAGAAGGCGAGTATCTCGTTGCGCTGTCGTAGCCAGTGGTTGACCTTGCCCTTGAGTATCGGCTGTTTGTGCAGTGAACCGTGCCCCTTGCCGTGGATGATGCGCACGGTTTTGAGCCCCCGTTCCAGGGCGGCATGGAGAAAGGTGGTGAGGGCCTGACGCGCCTCTTCGACGCGCAGACCATGCAGATCGAGTTCCGCCTCAACCGCATAGTGCCCACGGCGCAGTTTTTTCAGCACACTGTGCTGTAGCCCGGCACGGCAATAGAACAGCTCTTCGCCCGTCTCCAGTTCTGCCGGGTCGATATCTCCGCTTAGCATGTCGTCCTTGACCTGCTGTTCGTCCTCTTCACGCTTGAGCGGGCGGGGCGGCGGAGGATCGCGATGCGGCACGATATGGCGCTGCTCCAGCGGTATGGCACCGCTTACCGCCTCGCGGAACAACGCCTTATCTTCGCTACTGATTTTGTCTTTTCTGCTCATGGACTTAGATTTGATCCTCCGGGCGAGTCTAACATACGTTTTTGGGCTTCATACTGGTGGACAGTCGCTGGTATAGTTGGGCGGGCAAATCAACCAGTAGACCACCGCATTGCCAGGCGCCTGACGGAAATAATGAAAATATTGATAAGCAACGACGACGGTTATCTCGCCCCTGGAATCAACTGCCTGGCGGAACACCTTGCGGCTATTGCCGAAGTGACCGTGGTCGCTCCGGAGCGTGATCGCAGCGGCGCCAGCAACTCCCTCACCCTGGATATCCCGTTACGGGTACAACCGGTGCGTGAACGGGTCTATCGGGTCGACGGTACCCCTACTGACTGTGTGCATATCGCCATTACCGGGATGTTGGAGGATGAGCCGGATATGGTGGTCTCCGGGATCAACGCTGGGGCCAATCTGGGGGATGACGTGCTTTACTCCGGGACGGTCGCGGCGGCGATGGAGGGGCGCTTCCTCGGCCTGCCAGCGATGGCGGTCTCGCTCTGCGCCGCCTCCGGCCACAGTTTCACCCATTACGACACCGCCGCCAAAGTGGCGATTCGTCTGCTGCAGCGTCTGCAGGAGAACCCCTTGCCCGCGGATACCATTCTCAACGTCAATGTCCCGGACCTGCCCTACGAACAGCTACAGGGTTACGAGGTCACCCGCCTGGGCCACCGCCACAAGGCGGAGGCGGTGATCCATGACACTGACCCGCGCGGTCGCCCCATCTACTGGATCGGTCCGGCCGGGGTGGAACAGGATGCCGGTCCCGGCACCGATTTTTACGCCATCCGTCAGCAGCGGGTCTCGGTAACGCCGATCCAGGTCGATCTGACCCGCCACAATCTGCTGGATAACGTCTCCGACTGGCTGCGAGGGATCGACTGAGATGGCGCCGCAGCGTATTCAGGGCATCGGTATGACCTCGCAACGCACCCGCGAGCGGCTGGTGCAGCGGCTGATGGATAAGGGGATCAATAACGAGCAGGTACTGGGCGCGATCCGCGCCGTGCCGCGCCACATGTTCATCGACGAGGCGCTGGCTTCACGCGCCTATGAAGATACCGCTCTGCCTATCGGCAGCGGCCAGACTATCTCCCAGCCCTACGTGGTGGCGCGGATGACCGAGGCGCTGTTGCAAAACAAGCCACGCAAGGTGTTGGAGGTAGGCACCGGTTGCGGCTACCAGACCGCGATTCTGGTCAGCCTGGGGCTGGAGGTCTACACCATCGAGCGAATCCGGGCCCTGTACGACAAGGCGCGGCGCATTCTGGGTGAGATCAAACACCAACCGTTGCGTATGCGCCACGGCGACGGCTATGAAGGGTGGAAGAGCGAAGCGCCGTTCGATGCGATTATCGTCACCGCCGCGCCACCGAATGTGCCGGAGGCGCTGCTTCAGCAACTGGCCGAGGGCGGCCAGCTGATTATTCCGGTCGGAGCCGGTAACGGTCAGGAGTTGCTGCGTATAACCCGAGAGGATGGCGAGTTCAGCAGTCAGCTGCTCGATATGGTCACCTTTGTGCCGATGCTGGCTGGAACAGACATCAAAGGATCACGATGAGGATTTTCTCCAAACTTTATGATCGGGTGCTCAACTGGTCACGCCATCCCCATGCCCCCTGGTATCTGGGCGGGTTGAGCTTTGCCGAGTCTTCCTTCTTCCCGATTCCACCCGATGTGATGTTGGCGCCGATGTCGCTGGCGCAACCGCTACGGGCGTGGCGTTTTGCCCTGTTGACCACCGTTGCTTCAGTTCTGGGCGGCATGCTGGGTTATCTGATCGGTGTTTATGCCTTCGACATGGTACAGCCGTGGTTGCATCAGGCGGGTTACTGGCCTGCCTATCTGCGGGTCAACGAGTGGTTTTCCACCTGGGGATTCTGGGCGGTGTTCCTTGCCGGTTTTTCGCCGATCCCCTACAAACTTTTTACCATCAGCGCCGGTGTGCTCGGTATGGCCTTCTTCCCCTTCGTATTGGCATCGGCGATCGGTCGCGGTGGTCGTTTTTTCCTGGTTGCCGGATTGATGCGTTGGGGCGGGGAGAAAATGGAGCAATCGCTGCGTCTTTATATCGATCGCATCAGTTGGTCACTGGTAGTGGTGCTAATTGTGCTCTATTTCCTTATCAGTAGTGGTGGTAATGGTTAGCATATGGCGTAAGGGCGTAGCGGTGTTGCTCTGCAGTGCTCTGTTGAGCGGCTGTGGCGAACTTCAGCCACTTGCGGCCAATGGCAGAATGATTGATTACCGGGTCAGTGCTGGGGATACGCTCTACTCCATCGCCTGGCGCTACGGTTACGATCACCAGGAAGTAGCCTCGTGGAATAACATTCCGCCGCCATTTATTATCCATCCCGGCGACCATATCTATCTGATACCTCCCGGTACGGAATTACGTGATAACCTGCCGCGAGATCGGGGAACTGAGATATCAGCTCAAGCATCGGCTGCATCGGTCGATACAGGTAGTGGTGAAATGGAAACGCCCACGCGCCCATCATCGGCGTCGGTGGTCAACACACTAAGGAGCAAGGTTGAAGACACCTATCAGCGGTTTAAAAACAGTACCGTCCATTGGGCCTGGCCTGCGACAGGAAAGTTGATCAGTGGCTATGCGCCTGGCAAGGGCAAGAAAGGGCTGGATATCGCGGGCACTATTGGGCAGCCGATTCGTGCAGCAGCGGGCGGAACAGTGGTCTATAGTGGGAGCGGTTTAATCGGTTATGGAAAGCTGGTGATCATCAAACACAACGACAGTTACCTTAGCGCCTACGGACACAATCGCAGTTTGCTTGTCGAGGAAGGTAAAACGGTAAAACAGGGTGAGGTGATCGCCGAGATGGGCGATAGTGGCAAAGATGGCATCATGCTTCACTTCGAGATTCGTCGGAATGGCAAACCGGTGGATCCTTTAAGTTACCTGCCGAAACGAGGGTCCTGAGGAAGCGTTTATGAGTAGAAAAAAGACACCTGGTGATGAAGAGAAAATTGTCGACGAAACTGAAAAAGAGGCCGTCGAGCCAGGTGATGAGGTCGCAGAAGAGGCACTCGATTATGAGGCAGAGGTCGAAGAGGACGCTGAAGAGGAAGAGGAGACCTTTGAGGCCGGGGCGATCCCCGATGGACAACTCGATGCGACACGGCTTTATCTGAGTGAAATCGGTTTCTCGCCGCTATTGAGCGCGGAAGAAGAAGTTTATTACGCACGCATGGCGCAGCGCGGCGAAGAGGCCGGACGCAAGCGCATGATCGAAAGTAACCTGCGTCTGGTGGTGAAGATTGCTCGGCGTTATCTCAATCGTGGTCTGGCGTTACTGGACCTGATTGAAGAGGGAAATCTTGGTCTGATCCGCGCGGTGGAAAAATTCGATCCGGAGCGCGGCTTCCGTTTCTCCACCTATGCTACCTGGTGGATACGCCAGACCATCGAACGGGCGATCATGAATCAGACCCGCACCATCCGTCTGCCGATCCATGTGGTGAAAGAGATCAACGTCTACCTGCGTGCCGCACGTCATCTGGCGCAGAATCTGGATCACGAACCCAGCCCGGAAGAGATCGCCGAGATGCTGGACAAGCCGATCGACGATGTGAAGCGCATGATGGGGCTCAACGAACGTGTGACCTCGGTCGATGTGCCGATGGGTCGCGATGCGGACAAGTCGCTGCTCGACGCGATCCCCGACGAGAACAACATGGACCCCTCCGACCTGCTGCAGGACGAGGATATTCGCGGCAATATCGATCTCTGGTTGAGCAAACTCAGCGATAAGCAGCGCGAGGTGGTAGAACGCCGCTTCGGCTTGCACGGCTACGATGTCTCTACATTGGAAGAGGTGGGTGCCGAGATCGGCGTGACCCGCGAACGGGTACGTCAGATCCAGATCGAAGCGTTGCGCCGCCTGCGTGAGATTTTGGAGAGTCAGGGGTACAGCGGAGACGCATTGTAGAAGCTATCTCAAAATGGCTCTCGCACCCTGATACTGCGTTGCAAAGCCTGCTCCGGTGCTCATTTACTACCGGTAAACTGCGCTCCTCGCAGGCTCTGCGCCTTGTCTCCGGGCACGAGCTCTAATTTTGAGATGCTTCTAGAAAAAATCTCCGCAAATGAAAACGCCGCCATTATGGCGGCGTTTTTGTTTGCGCGTTCGGCTTTTATTTCTCGATGATCACCGCCGCGGCCACCCGGCGTCCTTCCGAGGCGAGGATGTTGTAGGTACGGCAGGCGGCAGCGGAGTTCATCACCTCGTAGCCGATACCGAGGCTAATCAGTGCCGCCAGCTGTTCCGTGCCGGGAAAATGGAGTTGTTGGCCGGTACCTAGCAGCAATACCTCGACATCCAGTTCGGACAGTGCAGCCAGTTCATCGCCACGGATCTGCGCCATGGAGGTCGGTGTCCATTCGTCGAGCAGCTGTTCCGGAGTAATGACAAAGCTGTGGCGTAGCGCCAGCAGTTCACCCGGGCGCGGGCCGTTCAGGATCACCTCGTCGCTGCGGTAGGCGTGGACGGTGTAGATACCATCGTTCTGTTCACGTCGGACTTGCATAACAATTTTCCGTAAAATGAATCGCTTATCGGCGTTTCGCCGATTGACAGGTATAATAGGCGCCAGTAATGTTAGCAACCTTCATTTCGCCGAATTGAGCGCCTGTTCCGGCTTTGCCGGGCAGAGTGTGGATACCGTCACCTTGATAGAAGATTTCCAGAGAATCAAGCGTTTACCGCCATATGTCTTTGCCATCGTCAATGAGCTGAAGGCCAAGGCGCGCGCGCGGGGTGAGGATATCATCGATTTCGGCATGGGCAACCCGGATCAGCCGACCCCGTCGCACATCGTCGACAAGCTGGTGGAAGCGGCGCAGCGCAACGATACCCACCGCTACTCCATGTCCCGGGGTATCCCCCGTCTACGCCGGGCGATCTGCAACTGGTACAAGGACAACTACGAGGTCGAGCTCGACCCGGAGAAGGAGGCGATCGTCACCATCGGTTCCAAGGAGGGGCTCGCCCACCTGGCGCTGGCGACTACCGGTCCCGGCGATGCGGTGCTGGTGCCCAACCCGGCCTATCCGATCCATCCCTACGGTTTTGTCATCGCCGGTGCCGATATCCGCCACGTGCCGCTGGTGCCGGACCGCGATTTCTTTGCTGAGCTGGAAAAGGCGATCCGCGACTCCTGGCCGAAACCGAAATTTCTGGTGATCAATTTCCCCGGCAACCCCACCGCGCAATGTGTGGAGCTGGAGTTTTTCGAGCGAGTCGTCGCGATTGCCCGCGAGCACCAAATCTGGGTGATTCACGATATCGCCTATGCCGATATTGTCTTCGACGGCTACAAGGCGCCGTCGATTATGCAGGTCGAAGGGGCGAAAGAGGTGGCGGTGGAGTTCTACTCCCTCTCCAAAAGCTACAACATGCCCGGCTGGCGGGTCGGCTTTATGGTCGGCAACCCGGTACTGGTCGCCGCCCTGGCGAAGATCAAATCCTATCTCGACTACGGTATGTTTACCCCGATCCAGGTGGCGGCGATCAGCGCCCTGGAAGGTTCGCAGGAATGTGTGCGTGAAATCCGCGAGATGTATCAGGCCCGTCGCGACGTGCTCTGCGATGGCCTTGATTCGGTTGGCTGGAAAGTGGAGCGGCCTAAGGCGACGATGTTTGTCTGGGCACCGATCCCGGAGCGCTATCGCCATCTCGGTTCGCTGGAGTTTTCCAAGAGGCTGTTGGAAGAAGCCAAAGTGGCAGTTTCCCCCGGTATCGGCTTTGGTGAATACGGTGACGACCATGTACGCTTCAGTCTGATCGAAAACGAGCACCGCACCCGTCAGGCGATCCGCGGGATCCGCGACATGTTCCGCAAGGATGGTCTTCTGTGAGCAACCCTTCTCCCAACACTGAGCTTATGCGCCCGATACATAAATCCTCCAAACTCGCCAACGTCTGCTACGACATCCGTGGCCCGGTGATGACCCACGCCCGGTTGATGGAGGAGGAGGGGCATCGCATCATCAAGCTCAACATCGGCAACCTGGCGCCGTTCGGCTTCGAAACACCGGAAGAGATCCAGCAGGATGTGATCCACAATCTGCCGCACTCTTCGGGTTACTCCGATTCCAAGGGGCTGTTCGCCGCGCGCAAGGCAATCATGCATTACACCCAGTCGAAGGGGATCCCCGGCGTCACCCTCGACGATATCTACATCGGTAACGGTGCCTCGGAACTGATCGTGATGGCGATGCAGGGATTGCTGGAGAACGGTGACGAGGTGCTGGTACCGACTCCCGACTACCCGCTGTGGACCGCGGCAGTCAGCCTCGGCGGCGGCAAGCCGCGCCACTACATCTGTGACGAGGGTGCCGGCTGGTTGCCGGATCTGGATGACATCCGCAGCAAGATCAACAAAAACACCCGTGCCATCGTCATCATCAATCCGAATAACCCGACCGGCGCGCTCTATCCGGTGGAACTGTTGCAGGAGTTGGTCGAGATCGCCCGTCAGCACCAGCTGATCGTTTACGCCGACGAGATCTACGACAAAATGCTCTACGACGACGGCGAGCACACCTCCATCGCCTCGCTGGCCGACGACGTGTTGTTTGTCACCTTTAACGGCCTGTCGAAGAACTACCGTGCCTGCGGTTATCGCGCTGGCTGGATGGTGGTCTCCGGTGAGCAGGGCCATGCCCGCGATTACATCGAAGGGCTGAACATGCTCTCCTCGATGCGCCTCTGCTCCAATGTGCCAGGGCAATTCGCTATCCAGACTGCCCTGGGCGGCTACCAGAGCATCAA
This sequence comes from Thiohalomonadaceae bacterium, assembly GCA_050288165.1. Classification (GTDB taxonomy): domain Bacteria; phylum Pseudomonadota; class Gammaproteobacteria; order Thiohalomonadales; family Thiohalomonadaceae; genus JAPHTQ01. The sequence goes on from JBNKDG010000007.1 coordinate 206,327, forward strand.
TGACCTGGTGGCCGAGGGCGGTCGCCTGCGCCGTCAGCGTGACATGGCCTGGGAGATGATCAATTCCCTGCCCGGCGTCAGCTGCGTCAAGCCGTCGGCGGCGCTCTATCTGTTCCCCCGCCTCGACCCGAAGATGTATCCTATCGCCGACGACCAGCAGTTTGTGCTGGAGCTGTTGCAGGAAGAGAAGGTGCTGGTGGTGCAGGGGACCGGTTTTAACTGGATCGAGCCCGATCATTTCCGTATGGTCTTCCTGCCGAACGGCGATGACCTGCAGGAGGCGGTGAGCCGTCTCGAACGTTTTCTCGATCACTATCGCAAGCGCCACGCCTGAGGCGCATCAACTCGTCAACACAAGGGCTGTCATGAACGCTGTAAAAATTGGATTGCTGGGACTGGGCACCGTCGGCGGTGGTACTGTCAACGTACTGCAACGTAACGCGAGCGAAATCACTCGCCGTGCAGGCCGCGCTATTGAGATCGTCCATGCCTCGGCGCGGGATCTGAGCAAGCCGCGCATCTGCGACACCGGAAAGATCAAGCTCACTACCAATCCGGCAGAGGTGGTCGATGATCCCGAAGTGGAGGTGGTCGTTGAGTTGATCGGCGGTGACACGCTCGCCTACGAAATGGTGATGCGGGCGATCAACAACGGCAAACATGTCGTCACCGCCAACAAGGCGCTGATCGCCAAGCACGGTAACGAAATCTTCGACGCTGCCCACGAGAAGAACGTGATGATCGCCTTCGAGGCAGCGGTAGCCGGCGGCATTCCGATCATCAAGTCGATCCGTGAAGGCCTCTCCGCCAACAAGATCAACTGGCTGGCTGGGATCATCAACGGTACCGGTAACTTTATCCTGACCGCGATGCGTAACGAGGGTCGTGATTTTGGTGATGTACTGGCCGAGGCGCAGCGTCTCGGTTACGCCGAAGCGGACCCTACCTTCGATGTGGAAGGGATCGACGCGGCACACAAGCTGACCATTCTCGCCTCCATCGCCTTCGGCATGCCGCTCAACTTTGCCGCGGTACACACCGAGGGGATTTCGCGCATCAGTCGTGAAGATGTGGCAGTGGCCGAAGAGCTGGGTTATCGCATCAAGCATCTTGGTGTTGCGCGTCGCACTCCGCAGGGGATCGAACTGCGCGTTCATCCCACACTGATCCCGGAGAGCCGCCTGATCGCCAACGTCAACGGCGTGATGAACGCGGTGCTTGTTCATGGCGATGCCGTTGGTGCGACACTCTATTACGGTGCCGGTGCCGGTGCCGAGCCGACTGCTTCGGCAGTTGTGGCGGATCTGGTGGATGTGGTTCGTTCGCTGGCCTGCGAACCGGAAGCGCGGGTACCGCACCTGGCATTCCAGCCGGACAAACTGAAAGAGTTCAACCTGTTGCCGATGGAGGAGGTGGAGACCGCCTTCTATCTGCGCATGCAGGTGGTGGATCGCCCCGGTGTACTGGCGCAGTTAACCGCCATCTTTGCTGAACTTGATATCAGCATCGAGGCAGTGATCCAGCGCGAACCCGCCGAAGGCGAGACCCTGGTCAATATCATTTTCCTCACCCGCGTGATGAAGGAGAAACAGATGCTGCAGGCGCTGGCGCGTTTTGAAAAACTGGACAGCATTTTTGGCGACGTGACCCGTATTCGCGTCGAACAACTGAATTGATTTGTTAATCGAGGAAAGACCATGCCGTTTCGTACCCGTTACACCGGATTGATCGATCGCTACCGTGATCGCCTGCCGGTACATGACGACACCCGTATCATCTCTCTCGGCGAGGGCAACACGCCGCTGATCCGTCTGCACAACATTCCGAAACTGTTGGGCAAGGAAGTAGACATCTACGTCAAATACGAAGGTCTCAATCCGACCGGTTCGTTCAAGGACCGCGGTATGACCATGGCGGTGACCAAAGCGGTGGAAGAGGGCTCCAAAGCGATCATCTGTGCCTCGACCGGTAACACCTCTGCGGCTGCCGCTGCCTACGCTTCACGTGCAGGGATCACAGCGTTTGTGTTGATCCCCGATGGCAAGATCGCTATGGGCAAGCTGGCACAGGCGATGATGTATGGTGCGACCACGCTGCAGATTCGTGGCAACTTCGACGACGGTATGCGCCTGGTGAAAGAAGTAGCCAATGAAGCGCCAGTGACCATCGTTAACTCGATCAACCCGTTCCGCCTGCAAGGACAGAAAACCGCCGCCTTCGAAATCGTCGAAGAGCTGGGTTGTGCACCGGACTACCACTGCATCCCGGTAGGCAACGCAGGTAACATCACCGCCCACTGGATGGGATACAGCGAATACCGTGACAGTGGCATCGTCGGCAATGCTCCCACCATGGTCGGCTATCAGGCCGCAGGTGCCGCGCCGTTTATGCGCGGCGCCATGGTCGACAACCCGGAGACCATCGCCACCGCGATCCGTATCGGCCACCCGCAATCCTGGGACAAGGCGTGGGATGTGCAGAAGCAGTCAGGTGGCTGGTTCGACGAATGTAGCGATGAAGAAATCCTCGCCGCGCAAAAACTGCTGGCACAGAAAGAGGGCGTGTTCTGCGAACCGGCTTCCGCCACTTCGCTGGCCGGTGCCATGCGCGACATCAAGTCGGGCAAGATCCCGGAAGGCTCCAAGATCGTCTGTACCCTTACCGGTAACGGCCTGAAAGATCCGGATACCGCCATCGCCCAATGCAAGGACGAAGGTGTCTACACCATCGACGCCACCCTGGATGCGGTGAAGCGCTCTATCCTGGATAACATGGCCAAGTGATTGTTTGTCACAGAGGCGCTGAGTGAAACCACTTTGCACCTCTGTGACGAATCAACATCTGTTGTTTGTTGGGCCATAGAAACCGTCATTCCGGCGCAGGCCGGAAGCCAGTCAAAATAAAAGCCCATGGCCAAATCGATTACCCTGCTCATTCCCGGTCTGCTCGATAATCTGCCAGACCCTGTTCCCCGGCTTCCCGCACTGGAAAAGTTGCTGTCCCGCGGCAACTATCGCAGTGACATTCCTGCCGGTTACGAACGCACTTTGATGGAACTCTTCTCTCAACTTCAATCTCCGGATAGTGATGTACCGGAAGGCGCACTCAGTCGTTACGCGCAAACCGGTGAAAAACCGGAAGGTGTATGGCTCTGCGCTGCACCGGTTCACCTTTTTGCTGACCAGTCGCGGGTTTATCTGAATGCGATTGATGAAACCGCACTAAGCGAAGAAGAAGCGGAACAATTCATCAATGAACTGAATAAAGTTTATCGCGAGGACGGTTGGGAATTTGTACAACACACCAGCACCCACTGGTATCTGCATATCCCTGCGCGACCTGATATTCGTACCACGCCCCTGCGTGCGGTAAATGGCAAACCCATTCACGACAAGTTGCCGCAAGGTGTTGATGCACTGCAGTGGCATCGGGTGTTGAATGAAATGCAAATGCTCTTCCATTCCAGTTCGGTTAACTCAATCAGGCAGGAGAAAGGAAATATAACTGTTAATGGTGTCTGGTTGTGGGGTGTGGGTGAGTTGCCTGAAGCAGCAGAAAAAAAACAGTGGCAATCCGTATGGACCAATCTGCCAATGGCGAAAGGTTTGGCGTTGTTGAACGGGATTGCCTCATACAACGTACCTGAGATGCCAGAGCCATGTATTTCCCAGGCAGAGGACGGCGTGCAGCTGATTGCCTTTACCCCCTCTCCGAATGAGTTTACGCCAGAGTTGATAGAGAAACTTGAGCGTGAGTGGTTTGCACCATTGCTGTTATCCGTTTCTATTTGGGGTCAGATGAAAAACCTTTTCTCATTCAGGTAACCATAGTTATACTGACATACCATTAAAATCATCAGGGAAGAACAATGGCACGGCTACCAAGGATATGTCTGCCGGGCATTCCCCAACATATCATTCAACGCGGCAATAACCGGCAAGCCTGTTTCGCATCCGACGAAGACTTTGCTGCATATGCGCACTGGCTTAATGAATATGCCAGTGAATTTCGCGTGGAAGTTCATGCCTGGGTATTCATGACAAATCATGTCCATCTGTTGGCAACACCAGCGTTAGAAGATGGCATATCACAAATGATGCAGGCTATAGGTAGGCGCTATGTGCGCTACTTTAATTATGCATACAGAAGGAGCGGCACCTTATGGGAAGGGCGTTTCAAATCATGTGTTGTTGAAGCTGAGAACTATTTGTTACTTTGCCAACGATATATAGAGTTGAATCCGGTTAGAGCCGGTATGGTAGAAGCACCATCTGATTACGTATGGTCAAGTTACAGGTCAAATGGTTTAGGGAAACCGTCGGCGCTATGGAAACCGCACGATATCTATATGAGGCTTGGGGATACAGCGATGGAGCGGGCTAGTGCGTATCGTGAATTGTTTAAAGGGCAGATAGATGAGGAGATGTTAAGCAAACTTAGGCAAACATCGAACCAGGGTATGGCGCTTGGCAGTGACAAATTTAAGCAAGAGATTGAGCGTTTGGCTGGTAGGAGAGTTGAAACATTGAAGCGGGGGCCGAAGAAGCGTGAATAGTAAGTGTGTGAGAGTTTTTCATCTGGCATGCCCCGGATAAAACGGACACCAACTTTAGGGGATAATACCCTTGGGAGGTGTCCAATGGCAAAG